>JANXSM010000068.1 GCA_025352665.1 Rhodospirillales bacterium
CCCGCGGGCATGACCGCCGCCTCACTCAGAGACATGCCTTAAACGATTGGTGTCCAGAGGCTCTGCCTCTGGCAGGTCCAGGGCAGCGCCCTGGTCGGGCCGAAGGCCTTTCCGGTGCAGCAGGACAACGGCTCACGCCTCCCCCAGGCTCCGGCGCAGGCGGGTGAGGGCGCTGGGGAGGCCGCGTAGTTTTAGGACGCGGCCGGCTTCGTTGTAGTCTTCTGAGAGCACGCGGGCGGTTTCGTAGATTTCGCCGATAAGCCCTTGTTTGGCGTAGGGGAGGACGAGTTCGTCTTCCACCATGGCTTCCTCGAAGAAGGTGATGATGGTGTCGCGCAGCGCGCTCACGTCTTCCGGGTTTTGGGCGGAGAGCATGATGGCGTTTGGGTGTTTCTCAAGGAGGATGGCGCGATCGGTGCTGCTCACGCGGTCCATCTTGTTCAACACCAGCCGGGAGGGCACCTTGTCTGCGCCGATCTCGCGCAGCACGCTTCGGCTGACCTCGAGCTGCGCTTCGTAGGTTGGGTCTGAGGCATCGACCACGAACAGCAGCAGCGAGGCTTCCAGCGCCTCGGCCAGGGTGGAGCGGAACGAGGCCACCAGATCGTGCGGCAGTTGCTTGATGAAGCCGACGGTGTCGGAGACCAGCACGCGCGGCCGTGTTTCCGGTTGCAGCACCCGCACCGTGGTATCGAGGGTCGCGAACAGCTTGTCCTCAACCAGCACCTGGCTGCCGGTGAGTGCCCGCATCAACGAGGATTTGCCGGCATTGGTGTAGCCGACGAGGGCCACGCGCAACTGGTCGCGGCGGGCGGTGCGGCGCTGGTCGCTGTCGCGTTGCACCGCTTCCAGCTGGTCTTTCAGCTCCGATATGCGGTCGCGGATCTTGCGGCGATCGAGGTCCAGCGTGGTTTCGCCGGCACCTGGGCCTCGTTGGCGACCACCGCCGGCGGAGGATTCGCGCAGGCGCGGGGCCACGTATTTCAGCCGCGCCATTTCCACCTGCAGCTTCGCCTCGCGGGTATTGGCGTGGCGGTGGAAGATCTCGACGATCACGCCGGTGCGGTCCCACACCTGGGCGCCGGTGGCGCGCTCCAGGTTGCGGATCTGGCTTGGCGATAGCTCGTGGTCGACGATGACGAATTCCGGCTTGCGGGCGGCCTCCGCATCGGGCTCGGGCGTGGCGGCAGTTTCTGTAGCCCCATCGAACCGCAGCCGCGCCTTGGTTTTTGGCGCCGGTGCCATGGAGCCGACCACGCCGGTGCCGCCGGTGATCGCCGCGAGCTCGGCCAGTTTGCCGCTGCCCAGCAGTGCTGCGGCACCAGTGCCCTCGCGCCGTTGCGAGACGCTGCCGACCACCTCGTAGCCCAAGGTTTTCACCAGCCGGCCCAGTTCCTCAAGGCTCGCCGCGTGAGCGACGTCGGTGACCTCAGGCGTCTGGATGCCGACGAGGACGGCGAGCGGGATCGGGGGTTTGGTTTCCATCCATGCGTCGTAGCACGGATGCGCCCCCGTTCAGCCTATTCGGGGTGCCACTCCTCGGCGCGCTGGCTGAAAGGTTGCCCGGTGCCGCTGGAGCTATAACCTTTCAGCCATTTCGGGATCACCCCAGGGATCGAGCTGATGAACAGCGGCAGCGCCGGCAGTTCCTCGGCGTAGATATGCTGCATCTCCACCCAGGCGGCGTGGCGTTTGGCGGGGTCCAACTCGGTTTCGGCCACAGCGATCGCAGCGTCGAATTTGGGGTTGTTGAAGGCGGTGAAGTTGGAGCCGCCCCAGTTGTTGGCCTCGGTCGCGATGAACTCCGAACCCAGGGTGATGGCGGGGCTTTCGCCGACATTGCTGGTCCAGGTGTACATCACCAGCCCGTGAAACTCGCGATGCTTGGTGGTTTGCCCGAACAGCGTGCGCGAGGGTTCGTAACGCAGATTGGTCTCGATGCAGACCTGTTTCCACTGGCTCTGGAAGATCGTCATTTCCAATTCGTTGATCTTGAAGCCCGAGGCCGAAAGGAAATCGATCGACAGGCGCTCTCCCTGGGCATTGCGGCAGATGCCGTCGGGTCCCGGCGTCCATCCGGACGCTGCGATCAGCTTGCGCGCCGCGTCCGGGTTGAATTCCACGACGGGGACGCTGGGGTCGAATTCCGGATTGCGGGGGCTGACGAAGCTGGTGGCGAGGGTTTGGCGCCCGTCGAACAGCCGCTTGTTCATGGTGCCCCGGTCGATGGCCATCAGCATGGCACGCCGCATGCGCGGGTCGGCCAGGATTTTGTTGTCATGGGCCGCGTCGATATGGCCGTAGGTGAGGCTGGGCGTGTAGAGATATTGAAAGCGATCCGGGTCCTGCTTCTGCAGGGCGATTTCCTGGTCGAGCGTGATGTTGTTGTCGATATCGATATCGCCCGACATCAGATTGGCCTGCAGCGCTGCGGTGTCGCCGATATAGCGGAACACGATGTGCTTGAATCCCGGCTTGGTGCCAGACCAGTAGGGGTTCGGCGTCAGCACGATCTGGCTGCCGGACTGGTATTCGCTGATGACGTAAGGCCCGTCCCATAGCCCCACGGTGGTGGGCGCACGGTTGAAGACGGTGGATTTGATGTAGCCATCCGCCGACTTGCCGGCCTCGTAGGCGGGACCGTCAATATGCTCGGGCAGGATGGTGTCCCACTGCGCATAGGACACGCTGACCTTGGGCAGATGCAGCACGGCGGTGTGGTCGTCGATCACGTCGATCTTGTCGGCGCGAGTCCAGGGGTTGGCGTTGCTGAAGCCTGCGTTGGGATCGCGGCTGACGCGCCAGGTGAAGGCCAGGTCGGCGGCGGTCACCGGGGCGCCATCGGCCCATTTCAGCTCGGGCTTGAGCTTGATGGTGACGGCCATGCCGCGGGTGCCGCCGGGCCGATCCTCGAACCGGGCGAGGCCGTTGTCCAGCGTCGGCACCTCCGAGCACAGCAGGCAGATCAGCTTGCCGTCGCCGTCATAGGTGGTGACGGTGCGCATGGTGAAGCCGAGGATGTAGTTCTTGATCAGCAATGGATCGATCGAGGGATGCAAGGACGACGGGAACTCGGCGATGCCGATCACGAGATCGTCTTTCGCATGGGCCGGGGGTGCGATCAGAAGCAAGCCGAGAACTGCGATCATCCAGCGCATCAATGAAACCTCCGTTGACCGACCGATCAAGCCCTGCAACGCCGGCATTGTCCAGTCCGCCGGCGCTACCGCTTCTGATTATAAACGTCGATGCAGACGGCGCCGAGCAGCACGAGACCTTTGATGACCTGCTGGTAGTCGATGCCGATGCCGACGATGGACATGCCGTTGTTCATGACGCCCATGATGAATGCACCGATGACCGCACCCGTCACCTGGCCCACGCCGCCATAGGCGGAGGCGCCGCCGATGAAGCAGGCGGCGATCACGTCGAGCTCGAAGCCGAGGCCGGCCTTGGGCGTTGCGGTGTTGAGCCTTGCTGCGAACACCAGGCCGGCGAGGGCGGCCAGCACGCCCATGTTGACGAAGGTGAAGAAGGTGAGCCGTTCGGTGCGGATGCCGCTAAGCTTGGCGGCGTTGCGGTTGCCGCCGATGGCATAGATCTGCCTGCCGATGATGGTGCGGTTGGTGATAAAGGCATACAGGCCGATCAGCCCAAGCATGATGACGAGCACGTTGGGCAAGCCGCGGTAGGAGGCGATCAGCCAGGAAAACCAGGTGATGACGCCGAACACAATGACGTTCTTGGCGATGAAGAAGCCGCTGGGCTCGGTCTCGATGCCGTGGCTCTGCTGGCGCGCGCGGGCCTTCATGTTGAGCCACACGAGGGCGAGGCCCACGACCACGCCGATCAACACCGAGGTTTGGCGCAATCCGGTGCCGTCGCCGATCAGCTCAGGGATGAAACCCGACGACAGGCGCTGGAAGGTGACGGGGAAGGGGCCCACCGACTGGCCGCCGAGAATGGCCAGCATGGCCCCCTTGAACACCAGCATCCCCGCGAGGGTGACGATGAAGGATGGCACCTTGAAATACGCCACCCAATAGCCCTGGGCCGCGCCGATCAGTCCGCCGGCGACCAGGCAGATGATTGCGGCCGGAATGAACGGTATGTTGTATTGCACGATCAACACGGCGGCGAGAGCGCCGATGAAGCCTGCGACGGAGCCCACCGACAGGTCGATATGGCCGGAGACGATCACCATCAGCATGCCCAGCGCCATGATGACAATGTAGCTGTTCTGCAAAGCAAGGTTGGTGAGGTTGAGCGGGCGCAGCAGCGTGCCGTCGGTGACGACCTGGAAGAACGCCATGATGACGAACAGCGACAGCAGCATGCCGTACTGGCGCAGATTGTTGGTGAGAAAGCCGATGCCGTGGCTGGCGGGCCGGTCACCCGCGGGTTTTCCGGTCGGCGTGCCGGCGGGCTTGAGGGAAATCTCGCTCATAGAACCTGCTCCCGGTTGCGCATGATGGCGCGCATGATGCTTTCCTGGCTGGCTCCGGCCTGGTCGAATTCGCCCACGAAGACGCCTTCGTTCATTACGCAGATACGATCGCAGATGCCGAGCAGCTCCGGCATTTCCGAGGAGATGACCACAACCCCGCGGCCACTGTCAGCCAATTCGTTGATGATGGTGTAAATTTCGTATTTTGCACCGACGTCGATGCCGCGCGTCGGCTCGTCCAGGATCAGCACCTTTGGGTCGGCGAACAGCCATTTCGACAGCACCACCTTCTGCTGGTTGCCGCCGGATAGTTTGCCGGTCTCCTGATAGACGCTGGAACAGCGGATTTGCATCCGGCTGCGATAGCCGTCGGCCACGCGCAGTTCGCGGATGTCATCGATCACGCCACGGGCCGAGACCGCGCCGAGATTGGCCAGCGAGACGTTCTTGCGGATGTCCTCGCCCAGCAGCAAGCCGAGATGCTTGCGGTCCTCCGTGACATAGGCCAAGCCCGCGGCGATGGCGCGCGGCACGGTGGAGACATCGCAGGCCTTGCCCTCAATCTCGACGCGGCCCGTGATGTTCTGGCCATACATCCGGCCGAACAGGCTCATGGCGAACTCGGTTCGCCCGGCGCCCATCAGGCCCGCGATGCCCACGATTTCGCCTTTGCGGACATGGAAATTGATGTTGCGGATCATCTGCCGCCCGACATGCTGCGGGTGATAGACCGACCAGCCGTGCACGGCCAGGATGGTCTCGCCGATCCGAGGTGTGTGCTTGGGGAAACGGCTTTCAAGATCGCGGTCGACCATGCTGCGGATGATGTGGTCTTCCTCGACCACCTGTGCGTGGCAATTCAGCGTCTCGACGGTGCGCCCATCGCGCAGGACCGTGATCTGGTCGGCAACTTTGGAGATTTCGTTGAGCTTGTGCGAGATCAGGATGGACGAGATGCCGTGGCTGCGGAATTCCACCAGCAGGTCGAGTAGCGCGGCGCTGTCTGTCTCGTTCAGGCTCGCAGTCGGCTCATCGAGAATCAGCAGGCGCACTTGCTTGGACAGCGCCTTGGCGATCTCCACCAGCTGCTGCTTGCCGATGCCGATATTGGTGATCAGCGTGTCCGGCGCATCCGACAGCCCCACCTTGGCGAGCAGCTGCAGCGTGCGGCGATGCACCTCGCTGCGGTCGATCACGCCGAAGCGAGACGGGGGCCCGACCAGGAAGATGTTCTCGGCGATCGATAGCAGCGGGATCAGCGCCAGCTCCTGGTGGATGATGATGATCCCCAGCGCTTCTGAATCATTAATGGTGGAGAAGCGTCTTTCCTCACCTTCGTAGATGATTTCACCGTCGTAGCTGCCGTGCGGATAAACCCCGCTCAGCACCTTCATCAACGTCGACTTGCCAGCGCCGTTCTCGCCCACCACGGCATGGATCTCGCCGGGCCGCACCGCGAGGGTGACATCGGAGAGGGCCGCGACATTGCCGAAACGCTTGGAGATGTTGCGCATTTCCAGGATCGGCGGGGGTTCGGTCATAACGTCCATCAACGCTCCTTTAGGAATACTCCTTTGGCCCAGCCGCGGGCGGGGTGCCCACGGCTGAGCGCATGGTCAGTGGATTTGCTTTTCGGTGTAGTAGCCGCTGTCGACCAGCACTGGCTTCCAGTTGGCCTTGTCAACGATGACCGGCTTCAGCAGGTAGGCCGGAACCACTTTCTTGCCGTTGTTGTAGATGGTGGTGTCGTTCACCACGACCTTCTGGCCGGTCAGCACGGCGTCCACCATATCCGCGGTCACCTTGGCGAGTTCGCGGGTGTCCTTGAAGATGGAGGAATACTGCTCGCCCGCCAGGATCGACTTGATGGAGGGAACTTCGCAGTCCTGGCCGCTGACGAACGGCATCGGCATATCCGCACTGCCATAACCGACGCCTTTCAGCGAGGAGAGAATGCCGATCGAAATACCGTCATAGGGCGACAGCACCGCATCAACCTTGTTCTTGGAGTAATAGGCGCTCAGCAGATTGTCCATGCGCGCCTGGGCGGTCGCACCGTCCCAGCGCAGGGTCGAAACCTTGTCCATGCCCATCTGGCCGCTGCCGATGATCACCTTGCCGCTGTCGATATACGGCTTCAGCACAGACATCGCACCGTTGTAGAAGAAATAGGCATTGTTGTCGTCGGGTGAGCCGCCGAACAGCTCCATGTGAAACGGGCCCTTGGCGTCCTTCAGCTTGAGGCCGGTCTCCAGCGTCTGCGCCTGCAACACGCCAACCTGGAAGTTGTCGAAGGTTGCGTAGTAGTCGACGTTGGGGGTGTCGCGGATCAGTCGGTCATAGGCGATCACCTTGACCCCGCCAGCGGCGGCCTGCTGCAAGATGTTGGACAGCGTGGTGCCGTCGATGGCGGCGATCACCAGCACCTTCACGCCCTTGGTCACCATGTTCTCAATCTGCGAGAGCTGGTTTGGCACATCGTCATCGGCGTATTGCAGATCGGTGCCGTAGCCACGGGCCTTCAACACCTTGACCATGTTGTTGCCATCGTCGATCCATCGAGCAGAGGATTTTGTGGGCATCGCAATCCCCACCGTGCCTTTGCTCTGGGCGAGGGCCATACCTGGGAAGGCCGTGCCGGCAAGCAGCCCGGCGCTCAGCAGTCGTCTGGTCAGTTTCATGTGGTGTCTCCCTTGGATTGGTTTGTTGGTGGCACTGGGTCAGGTCTGCGGCGGGTCGTAGAACGCATCGACGATCCGTCGCCGCCCCAGCAGGAACGCGTCGGCGACATGGGTCATCGGCGACAGGTCGACATCGCAGGCCCCGGCCGCGACCAGCGCCTGCAAACGCTGATACAACGCGGGATACTCGTCGTTGCTCTGGTCGACCAGCACTTGGTCGCCCTGAACAAGCCGGTTGCCGCCATCGTCGAGTGTCAGGGAGCCGGCGTCCGTTTCGAACTGCATGTTCCAGAATTGCGGTCCGGTCTGCAGGAAGTCGAAGGCGACGGTGATGGGGGTGGCGAGGCTGTCGGTGAACACCAGTTCCGCGCGTATCGGCGTATGGCAGTTGGCCGGCATATCCAGCATCGCTTCGGTGAGGAAAATATCCGACGGCATGATCCGTGTCAGGATCGACAGCGCGTTGATGCCCGGGTCGAACACGCCAAGACCACCTGGCTCCCACAGCCAGCGCTGCCCGGGATGCCACACCCGCACGTCTTCCTTCCAGTTCACCACAACGCTTTTGATGTGCCGTGCGGCAAGCCAGGCCCGCGCCGGTTCCACGGCGGGGGCGAAGCGCGAATGCCAGGTGACGAACATCGTGCGGCCGACCTCACGCGCCAGCGCGGCCAAAGGAGCGATTTCGCTCAGCGTGGCGCCCGGCGGCTTTTCCAGCAGCGCGTGTTTGCCGGCCCGCAACGCGGTCTCGGCAATGCCACGGCGCAGTTGCGGGGGCGTACAGATCGCAACCGCGTCGAACGCTGGGCCATCCGCGAGCAAGGCTTCGAGCGAGCCAAAGCTCGGCAAATCCGCAAGCCCACCATCGGGGCTTGCGGTCGCGACCAGTTGCACGCCGGGCGTGCGTGCGATCGAAGGCACATGCTGGTCGCGGGCGATCTTGCCCAGTCCGACGATGGCAATGCGCAGCGGCGTTTCTGAACCGGCCATGTCAGCGCCCCCAGCGCAGCACGAGCGGATCGAGCGATGCCGCGATTTCGAGCAGACCGGCCCGCGTTGCCGGATGCATCGGCGCCAGCGGCAACCGCTGCGTGTCGTGGCGGATGACGCCGCCGGCTTGCATCAGCACCTTGCATGCCCCAATCCCGCATTGGCGGTTCTCGTAATTGATGAGCGGCAGCCAGCGCGCGTAAGCGGCGATGGCGGTTCCGCGGTCGCCGGCGAAATACGGGTCGATGATTGCCCGGATACCGTCCGGGTAACCGCCGCCGGTCATGGCTCCCGTGGCACCTGCGTCGAGATCGGCCAGCAAGGTGATCGCCTCCTCGCCGTCCCATGGCCCCACGATCGCATCGCCGCCCTGGGCGATCAGGTCGCGCAGCTTGGCGGCGGCCTGCGGCACCTCGATCTTGAAGTAGCTGACATGCTCGATCTCCCGCGCCATGCGAGCCAGCAAACCTGCCGATAGCGGCGTGCCCGCCACCGGCGCGTCCTGGATCATGATGGGAATGTCGATCGCATCCGACACCGCCTGAAAAAACCCGTAGATCGCAGGCTCCGGCACACGGAAGGTGGCGCCGTGATAGGGCGGCATCACCATCACCATGGCGGCCCCGGCCTGTTGCGCACGCAGCGATCGCTCGGCACATATTTGTGAGGCAAAATGTGTGGTGGTGACGATCACTGGCACGCGGCCGGCGACATGGACCATCACGCAGTCGAGCACTTCGTCGCGCTCGGCATCGGTCAGCACGAACTGCTCGGAGAAATTGGCCTGGATGCACAGCCCGTGCGAGCCCGCGTCGATCATGCAGTCGACGGCTCGCTTCTGGCCATCGAGATCGAGGCGGCCGGCCTCGTCGAAGATGGTCGGCACCACCGGAAAGACACCGCGATAGGGGGGGCTCGTGATTGGCATCGTGGTCGGCTCCTTCATCCCGCGGCACCATGGCGGCGCAGGCCGTTGTGGATGACGTGGGTCATTGCGGCTTCTGCGGTGGCGGTGTCGCGGATGGCGATGGCATCGACGATGGCTTCGTGCGCCGAGATCATGGCGTTGCGCTCGCAAGGCTCGGTGGGCGCGCTGAGGCGGAACGAGGCGCGCAGGGCGGCTTCGATCACGGCACCCATCGAGCGCATGAACGGGTTGCCCGACAAGGTCGCGATATCGAGGTGCAGCCGCAGATCGGCATTGGCGAACTCGCGGCTTTCCGACGGATGCGCGTGCAGTTCGGCGATGGTCTCGCGCAGGCCTGCAATCGCCGTGTCCGGCCGGCGCGCGGCGGCCAATGCCGCGGTGCACGGCTCGACGGCGAGGCGAATGTCCGCGAGGTCACGCAGGAAGCGCTGGTCGATGCCCGATTCCAGCGTCCAGGCCAGCACATCCGGGTCGAACATGTTCCAGTCGCAGCGCTCGCGCACCCAGGTGCCGACATGGGCGCGGCTGCCCAGCAGCCCCTTGGCGGACAGTGTTTTGATGCTTTCGCGCAGCACGGTGCGGGAGATGGCGAACTTGGCGATGAGGGCGGCTTCGCGAGGAATGACGTTACCCTCGCGGTAGCGATGCGCACAGATGTCGACGCCGAGAGCACGGGTAACGTCGACCTGGCTGTTGTGGCGCGGGTTGGGATGACGCGGCCGCACAACGCCTTTTGATTGAACTGGAGTCGGATTGATCTGGTTCATCATTTCCTCCCCCGTTTCCGCCGGTTTCCCGGGCATTTTCGCAAGCCAACACCGCTCTTTGGCAGCCCGAGACAGCACCGGTAGCATGGTCATCGGCGAGAGGCCAGCGGTCGCCACGTTATAGTATGACTTATTCGCGCAAGGTTTACGGGCTCCGCCAGGGCTTGACGGGTGGCGTCCTGGCAATCGCACAGTGTGTTGATGAGCCCCCGCACGGGGACGGGCGCCCTCACTGAAAAAGGACCACACCATGCGTCGAACCCTCATGGCCGCGGCGTTGCTCATCTCGGCGGCGCTGCCAGCGAGCGCGCAGACCTTCAAGATCGGCCTCAGCGCCGACCCGGATCTGCTCGACCCCACGCTGGGCTCCAGCTTCTACGGCCGCATCGTCTATGCCGCGATGTGCGACAAGCTGTTCGACCTCGACGACAAGCTCCACATCGTGCCGCAACTGGCGACTGGGTTCAGCTATGAGGACCCGACCCATCTGACCATCACCCTGCGCGACGGTGTCACCTTCCAGAACGGCGAGACATTCGATGCCGAGGCGGCGAAATATTCGCTCAACCGCCATCTGACCATGAAGGCCAGCATGCGCGCGGGTGAGATCAACTCCATCCAGTCGGTGGACGTTACCGGGCCGCTGACCCTGAAGCTGACGCTGAAGGCGCCGGCGGCGCAGCTGATCGCCCAGCTGTCCGATCGTGCCGGCATCATGATGGCGCCGAAGGCGGCCGAGGCGGCTGGCGACAAATTCGGCCTCGCACCCGTGTGTGCCGGCGCCTTCGCCTTCGACAGCCGCGTGATGCAGGACCGCATCGTGCTGAAGCGCTTTCCGGGCTACTGGAACGCCAAGGAGATCCATTTCGACCAGGTCATCTACCAGCCGTTCATCGCGCCCTCCGTCCGGCTCGCCAACCTGCAGGCCGGTGCCGTCGATATGGTGGACGTGATCACCCCGTCCGATGTCCCGGCGGCGGAGAAGGATGCGCGGCTGAAGCTCGCGATCGGCGACGGCATCACCTATTGGGGCGTTACCTTCAACACCAACAGCGGCCCGCGCGCGAACAATCCGTTGGGGCAGAACAAGTTGGTGCGCCAGGCCTTCGAGTTGGCGCTCGACCGCAAGGCGCTGGTCGATGTCGTATTCAACGGCATGTATATCCCGGTGGCCCAGGCGAACTCGCCGAGCTCGCCGTATTTTTTCCAGGACATTCAGCCGCCGGCGCGCGATATCGATAAGGCCAAGGCGCTGCTGAAACTGGCGGGCGTTACCGGCCGCGTGCCGGTCGAGCTGATGGTCGCGAACTCGGCTGATACGATGCAGGTGGCCGAGGTTATCCAATCGATGGTCGCCGAAGCAGGGTTCGACCTGAAGGTAAAGGCGATGGAATTCGCCTCCGGCTTGCAGGCGGGATACAGCGGTGACTTTCAGGCCTATCTGATCGGCTGGTCCGGCCGTTCCGATCCAGACGGCAACATGTACCAGATGCTGCACACCGGCGGCGCGTTCAACTACGGCAAATACAGCACGCCGACGATGGACGGATATCTGGACGACGCGCGCAAGGTGGCGGATGTGCCCAGCAGGCGTGCGATCTACCACAAGGTGTGGGAAGAGCAGCGCGACACCCTGCCGCTGACCTATCTGTGGATCAACCGCAACACGGTGGGCATGCGCAAGGCGGTCAACGGTTTCGTGCCGGTGCCTGACGGTCTGCTCCGCTTCAACGGCGTCACGCTGGCGAACTGAACGCTGGTCGAGACTCGATCAGCCCCGGTTCCGGCTGCGCCGGAATGGCCTTCGGCCTGACCAGGACTTCGTCCTGGACCTATCAGGGGCATGCCCCTGAACCCCGCCCATTGAAGCGGGTCTCTGCGTGAGGA
>JANXSM010000093.1 GCA_025352665.1 Rhodospirillales bacterium
GTCGTAGCCCGCCGTGACCGTGCGGTTCTTGGTGGGCGGAATGCAGAGTGCGATGCCACATGCGCCCAGCGCTGCGCGGAAGCAATCGCTCTCATAGCCGCGCCGCGCGCGTGAAGAAGGAAGTCGACATCCCCGTCGGCACCAGCTGGAACCTCGGCATACCCACCAACGCCGACAAAGTGATCCGGGACGGCCCCATCGACCGCGTGTTCCTTAGCCGCCCCGCGCATCACCTCGAAGCCCTTGATCGTGGCGTAGGCCGTCTTCAGCGTTTTGAAGCCCCCGACCGGCCGGATCAGCTGCTTCAGCTTCCCGTGGTCGGCCTCGATGATGTTGTTGAGGTACTTGACCTGTCGATGCAGCGTCGCCTCCGGGCATTTGCCTTCCTCGGGGTAGGTTGAGGATACGTGTAAAAAGTGGTCACAAGGCAGGCCGCTGCGCTGCGCGAGCACGTTTGGTGACTTCGCCGACTATCCCGCGGCTCGCTCGGCCGGCAATCTTACGCTGAATTTGACGGATGCTGAGGTCGGTGGACGTGGCAAGCGTCTCGATCTCAGTAATTACGCGCCGAGGTAACGCCGGCCGACCAAGATGCTTCCCTCGGGTCTCGGCGGCTCTCATGCCTGCGGTCACGCGCTCGCTGATGAGCAATGACTCGAGTTCGGCCATGGCGCCGATAATCGTGAACATCGCACGTCCTATGGGGCTGTCGGTATCGATCTGATCCTGGACACTGACAAAGCGCACGCCGAGGTGATTGAATTCTTCGAGGGCTGCCAACAAGTGGCGTGTGCTGCGCGCGAAGCGGTCAAACTTCCAGACCAGAACACAGTCGATTTCTCGGTTTCTTGCTGCGGCCATAAGAGCATTCAGCTGAGGGCGGCCTTCCCGGCGACCTGACACGCCCGCATCGCAGTAATCCTGTACGATATCGAGGCCGGCCCGCGACGCGTAAGCACGCAGCCCGTCAAATTGCAGGTCGGGTTTCTGGTCGGGGGTTGAGACCCGCAGGTAGAGGGCGGCGCGTGTCCCCTCCTGGCCCTTTGAAGGGCGGCGCTTGCGTCCAGAAAGGTTTACCTTTTCGGACAGCGGAGGCGGTCTTCTATCTTATTGAAAATACTAACTTCTTTTACGATTATCGGCGAACCCATTTCCGGACACTCGGGCAGGCTGAGGACGGCGTGGGCTGAAAGCGAGCCTTTCGGATTGCCAAGGGGAACCACTAAGCCTTTGATTAAACCCCGAGTTTTGGTAATTTCTGCCCTTGTGACCAATTTTTACACGTATTCCGAACTTATCCTACGATCCACCATCCATTCATGCGAGCCTGCGAAGCTTTGCCCTGCGCCCCAACACATGGTGTTTACCAGGCTGGTAGGGCGGTTCAGCGTCGTCGCCGGGGCTCATGGTGGGCGAAGCGGTCAGGCCGCCACCGGCACCAAGAACAGCCCAGGTGTTTGGCTTCATGACAGAGCAGGGATGAGACGGTGAGATTCGGTGAGATTTTGATGGAAGAATCAACATAAGCGATATCCTGGCGATCCGCGCGGAGGTCGAAGCCGCTGTCCTGGCGGAGCTCGAGCGATCTGGCCCGGGGTTCTCGATCGCTCCGATGGTGCGGCCGTTTCTGGACCGCGGCATATCGCGTGCGACGCTCTATCGCAGGGTGGAGGGCGTCGAGAAGTCCGGACGGCGGCAGGAAAGCTCATCGGCACGAACAGGAAGAGCAGCTCGGCGCTTTCGGCCTGACCCTGAACGCAATCGCGCTGTGGAACTCGACCTACATCCAAGCTGCCATCGACCAACTCATCCAGGAGGGCTGGAGTATCAGCGATGCCGACATCGCAAGGGTATCGCCGCTCCTGTTCAAGCACATCAACTTCCTCGGCCGATACGCCTTCGACCTCCCGCAGGCCATCGCAGAAGGCGTGCTCCACCCACTCAGGAAACCTAGTTCCGAATAGGACTTCCGCATAGCCTTATGACAGTACACCGTACCGCTCATACGCGCGGGCCAACAACAACCCCAGGTTCTCCAGCGCAAACGCCGGATGATCGCACGACCAGGGTGGAAACTATTGGACGCTGTTTACCCCCGGAACCTGGAAAGATTTGCACGCTGTTTTACACGTGGCGGAGCGTCACCTGATCAGCACCTTCCGTCCGGCGTGGAACAGCGAGACCAAAATCTGCTTTGGGATTTCGAAGCACGGCGACAACGCCCAGACTAGACGGAACAAGAAATCCCCCTGGGACGTCCTGCACCCCGGCCGCGAGTGGGCCATGGCCAGCGAGGTCCGGATGGGCA
>JANXSM010000038.1 GCA_025352665.1 Rhodospirillales bacterium
CGTTCGGATAAAGATGCTCGCTAAAACAAAAGTCTAGAGCATGATCCGCGCGCCTATCAGCGCGGATCATGCTCTAGACTGATCGGATTCCGCTCTAGACCATCGAACGCCGCATCTTTAATCGGCGGGGCAACGCCCACCGTGTCGTAACGCTGTCCTGGCAGCAATCTGAAGCGGACCAGATTGCCCAACGCATCCGCCAGCGCCAGAATTTTAGTCGTCATGCCACCTTTAGAACGGCCAATAGCCTGGCTTTGAGTCCCCCTTTTGCGCCTTGACCGTGGCGGTGGACCTTCACAATCGTCGCATCAACCATGGCGTATTCCATGTCCGGCTCGTCCGACACCGCGTCGAACATTCGCTCGAATACATCAGCCTTCATCCAGTCGCGGAAGCGTTTGAAAACCGTGTTCCACTTGCCAAACAGCGGCAGAAGGTCGCGCCATCGGCTACCGGTCCGAGCAATCCATAGAACCGCTTCGAGAAACAAGCGGCCATCCCCACCAGTCCGCCGGGGATCAGTCGATTTGCCAAGGCATAGTGGCTCCATCTTCCTCCATCGCGCATCCGTCAGACTGAACCGGTCCATGGCAAACTCCTTTCAAGAGCTTGAGTCACAACCGGCGTGGTCGTGGGAATTCCGATTCTCAACAGGCCCTAGGTGCCTCAACCTTGTTACAAACGGCCTGATCCGGTCGCAGGGTATCAAACTGGCCGACTGATCCGGCTCAAACAGCGGATGTCCCATGGCTTTTTTGCGTTTTTGGCTACGATTGCAGGTCTCATGCGCCACCGACCAACCCTGGTGCTTTCAAAAGCTTGGAGGGATCAGCGCCGATCCGGGCCTCGCCTGACTCGGTCGCACGGGCGAGGCCGAAATCATAATGGATCGTTTCCAGGCTTGGAAACGGCGACGCAGGGTTGCGCTTTGCCTGAATCACCAAGGATGACGACACGCCGAACACCACGTCGCTGTCGATATACTGGTCGTCCCCCTGGTAGAGCGAGGTGACCAGTTCGCGGAAGCCAGGGGCGGTGATGAGGAAATGGATGTGAGCAGGGCGGCAGCCGTGGCGGTTCTGGGCCTTGATCATGCTGCCGACGGGGCCGTCCATTGGGATGAAGTAGCCGAGCGGGCGGACGGTGCGGAAGTTGAAGTGTCCAAGGGCGTCGGCGGTGAAGGTGCCGCGAACGTCTGACTTTTCGTTGCCGAATTTCTGCATGTCGTAGAAGCCGTGTTCGTCGGTCTGCCAGACCTCGATGCGGGCGCCGGCGATGCCGCGGCCTTCGAGGTCGTGGACCTGGCCGTAGAAGCCGATTTCGGGACTGTCCGGATGGGCTGCGATGCAGTCTCCGTTGGCGAACTCCGGTGAGGCATCGCGGTAGAAGGGGCCGAGCAGGCTGGTGTCGGTGGCATCGTCCAGCCGGGTTTTGTCGTGCAACGCATTCACCAGGGCGGACAGGCCGAGCGTGTCCGACAGGAGGATGGTTTCCTGGCGGCTGTCGGTGCAGGCCTGGCCGATCTGGGTGATGAAGCCGATGCCGAACAGCCATTCGGCGGGGGTGAGGTTTATGTCCCGCGCGAAGGCGTGCAGGTGTTTGACGGCCGAAGCCATGATCTCTTTCAGGCGGGGATCGGTCGTGGTGGCCATCTGGTCCAGCACGGCCTGGGTGATTGTGGTCTGGTCGAGATCATGCATCGCCTGGCTCCCGCATCAGGATTCTTGGGCGACGGTATTGCGCAAGGTGCCGACGCCGCTGATTTCGACTTCGACGATATCGCCGGGCTTCATCCAGACCGGCGGTGTGCGATAGGCGCCGACGCCGCCGGTGGTGCCGGTGATGATGACGTCGCCAGGCTCCAAAACAGTGAAGGTGGAGCAGTAGGCGATCAAGGCCGGGATGGTGAACACAAGATCGTCCAGCGTGGCGGATTGCATGACCTCGCCGTTGAGGCGGCAGACGAGGCTTGCGTTGAAGACGTCGCCGGCTTCGTCTGGCGTGACGAGATAGGGGCCGAAGCCGCCGGTGGACGGGAAGTTTTTGCCCGGTGTGAACTGGGAAGTGTGGCGCTGCCATTCCCGCACCGAGCCGTCGTTGTAGCAGGAGTAGCCTGCGACGTAAGCGAGTGCGTCGGCTTCGGTGACGTGGCGCCCGCGCTTGCCGATCACCACCGCCAGCTCACCCTCAAAATCCAGCGTGTTCGAGGCGTTGGGCCGGATGATGGCTTGGCCGTGGCCGATCTGGCTGTTGGCGAAACGCGTGAAGATGGTGGGCTGTTTCGGAATGTCCCGCCCACCTTCCAGGATGTGGTTGAGATAGTTGAGGCCGACGCAGATGATCTTGTCGGGGTCTGGGATTGGCGGCAGGTAAGTCACAGTGGATAGCTTGTGGCGAGGCAGGCCGGCTGCGGATGTGAGGTCGATGCCGGCTGCCAGCGCCGCGCGCAGGCTAGGTGCGCGACTGGAGAGATCGACGACATCGGTGCCGTCGACGACGCCCCATCCGGTGTGGCCATTGGCCGAAAAGCTCATCAGCTTCATGTTTCTGCGTCTCCGTGGAATGTGGGATCGGCCGCTTGAACGAAGCTGGCGGTGCGACGGTAATGCAGGATCAGGCTGTCTGCCGCATCGTCGGCTCGGCCTTCGATGGCGAGGTCCATCAGCGCACGATGCTCGGCGGTGATGTCGCGCGTGGGGTAGGCGGTGGACATCGCCAGTCTGCGGTAGCGGATGGCGTGGTCGGATAGGCGACTGCAGAAATCGATCATGAAGCGCGAGGGGCATGTGGCTATCAGCGCCGCGTGGAAGGTGGCGTGGGCGGCCTCCCACTGAGGGTTTTCCCGGAAAACGTCGATCTGGGTAGAGCGTTCGGTGCGGGCGAGGCGATGGAAGCTCAGCACCACCGCTTCCTCCCAGGCCTGGGTACGGTGGGCGATCGCCTGGCGCAACGCTATCGTTTCGACCCAGCAGCGGGTGTCGGTGAGCTCGATCAGTTCTGCCGCGCTGACTTCGGCCACCACGAAGCCGCGCTGGGCGCGACGCTCGACGAAGCCTTCCATGGCGAGCTGATTCAAGGCCTCGCGCACCGGCGTGCTGGTGGCACCGGTACGGGCGCAGGCGTCCTCGATGCGCAGCTTGCGGCCGGGAGGGAGGGCGCCTTCGAGAATATCGTGGCGCAGTCGTGCATAAGCTGCACTGGACAGTGTGGTGGGCCCGTCTTGCATTAGCTTCTGTACTGCAAGATGGACAGGCCGGCATTGGTGTCCGTGACGTAGGCGATGCCGTTCTGGTCCACCAGCACGTCGCAGGATTGCGTGACTGGCACTGCGCCGGGGCGAATATCAATCAGGCGTGTGGGCGCTCGCGGCACGTAGTGTCCGGCGGGTTCGGGGCGAAAGGCGTTGGATAGGTTGAAGGCGCGCACGCCGGCATTGTGCCATGTGGCGAAGATCAGTGTCTCGCTCTGGAAGGTTCCGGGACGATTCTCGTGCAGGTTGTGGGGGCCGAATTTTCCGCCGGTCGCACAGTAATCGGCTTCGTTCGGCTGTGGCAGTGTGGCGAAGGGAACAGGGTTTTCCGGCGCGTGCACGTCAAAGATCCAGGTATGGGCAAGACCGTTCGCGCAGTTGTTGCTGGTGGCTTCGTCGGCCAGCAGCAGCAACCCGCGTCCGGGGAGCGGTAGCGGCGTGTGGCTGCCGCCGGCGAAGGGCGGTGACAGCAGGCGGTGGGCCAGCAGCCTGGGGGCAACGGGATCGATGAGATCGTGGATGGTCATGCCGCCGTCGCGCCAGGCGGCGTATCCGAGGCTTCCCGCCACGATCATGTGGTGCAACGCCCAGCGTTTGCTTTTTTGCCAGAGAGGCACTTCGCCGGCTCGCATGCCTGGCAAAGCCCAGGTGCCGGCGAGAGTTGGCTTTGTGGGATCGAGAACGTCGAAAATTGCAAGGATATGATCGGAGCAACCGTCGAAATGGCATGACGCATAAGCGTGGCGGCCGCCGGTCCACCAGATGCGGTGCAGGCCAATGCCTTCGACGGCGCAAAAGCCGATCTCGCGCGGCGCCGCAGGGTCGGTCAGGTCATAGACCCTGAGGCCAGCAGTAAAATTGCGTTCGCGCCTTGTGAAACTGTCGGCGAGGGGGGCGGTGAAGTAATCCTGCTGCGATTGGTAGTTCTGCATCGCCCAGATATTGGCGGAATTGACCGCGAGCATGATCCCGTCGGCGACCTGCAGATGATGCGCACGGGTGTTGGGCGGACAGGGAAGGAAAGCAACGGTGGTGGGCGCGCGCGGGTCGCGCACGTCCACCACGGAAATCCCATCGCTGAACATGTGGCCGATATAGGCGTGGCCGGCGTGCAGCATAAGCTGCACGCCGTCGGGCCGACCACCTTGGTCGGTGTGGCCGAGAAGGGTGAAGCTACCTGTCACTTCACACCCCAGATAGCTTTGTACTTGTCCCGGTAGCCATTGCTGGGGTCAAAATGGTTGTCCTTGCCGCCATCGGCGTCGACATTGGCTTTCGTGACCAGATGGACCTGGGTGACGTAGCCGCTCCAGGGCTGGTTGTTGAAAGCGCGGTTGAGCTCGTCGATCGCCATCCAGCCGTGCAGGTTGAGCGGCTCCGGGACTGTCGCGACCTGATAAATGCCGGAGCGGATCCGTCCGTAAGCCGAGACGCTGCCGTCGCCACCCGAGATTAGGTTGGGTGGGCCACTTTCGGAGGCGCCCGCCGCGCGCAGGGCGGGCACGGCGAAGTCGAAGTAAAGGTCGTTGATTGCCAGCATCCAAGTGAGTTTGCCGGAAAAGCGTTGCATGAGCGAGGAGGTAAGCGGCGTGACACGCGTGGAGGTCTCGGAGATCTGAATAACGTCGAAGGACAGCACGCCGCAGCCCTTGCACGCCTCGATACGGCTGCGCATCAGGTCGCCCTTGGTGCGTCCGATGAGGGTTTCGGAGTTGCGCATAATGGCGACCTGGGCGGTGCCGTCGCTCTGCGCGATCACGTAGTCCGCCGCCGTCAGCGCAATCGCCTCGGGAGAGGTGGTGATGTTGGCGAACACCGATGGGCTTTCGATGGGGCCCGGCTTCGGCCCGGTGTGCCAGCCGACGATCTTGATGCCCTGCTCCAGCGCCCGTTCGATGGTGCTGCGCTGCCCCACGGTGTCGACGGTGCCGAGGATGATGCCGTCTGGCTTCAGCGCGATGGCCTGGCCAATGGCTGCGGTCTGCGACGGCACCGAGCCCTGGCCGTCGATGATCTTGACGGTCCAACCGATGGCGGCTGCTGCTTCGGTGACACCGATGGACACGCCGAGTACGCCGCCGTTGCGCTGATCGGCCGAGATGTAGATCACGGTTTTGCCGGTCGCGGCGCGCGGGCCGGTGGTTGGGCCGTCCCAGGTGGTGACCGGGGCCACGGCACCGATGATGCGCGCCTTGGCTTCGGCGGTGATGTCCTGTGCATGAGCTGCGGTCGACAGGCAGGTGGCAGCGAACAGGATGGGGAGCAGCTTCATAGTGTGTCCTCCGGATCAGGCCGCCTTGTTGACGGCTTCTATGGTGATTTCGGGTTTCGGCGTTTCGCGAGAGGCGCGCAGGCGGCGGCGTGCCGCCCAGCCGGCCATGCCCACGGCGATCACCAAAGTGACGCCGTTGAACAAAGGTTCGACATAGAAGGCGCCGCCCATCTGCTGGATGCCGGAAATGCCGACCGCCAGGATCAGCACAGCCACGACAGTGCCCCAGACGTTGACACGGCCGGGCTTGACGGTGGTGGAGCCGAGCAATGCGCCGACAAAGGCGGGCAGCATGTATTCCTGACCCACGCCACTTTGGCCCACCTGGATGCGGGCCGCCACCAGCAGGGCCGCGAAGGCGGTAATGACGCCAGACACCATGAACGCGCCGATGACGTAGCGGTTGACGCGAATGCCGGTCAGTTCGGCGGTGCGCTCGTTGGCGCCGATCACGTAAAGATAACGGCCACTTGGCAGGAATTCGAACACGATCCACATCACGCCGGTCAGCGCCAGCACCAGCAGCGCCGGCAGCGGCACGCCGAGAATGCGGGTATGGTCCAGCAGCAAGAAGCCATGCGGGACGTCGCCGATGATCTGCTCGCCGCCGGTGTACCAGCCGGATATGCCGTAGGCGATGGTGCCGACGCCCAGGGTTGCGATAAAGCTGTCGATCTTGGCGTAGCGCACCAGCACGCCGTTCAGGGCGCCGATGGCGAGGCCCACGGCCAGCACGATCGCCATCACCAGTGGCCAGGGCAGATGCATGTTCACCATCAGCCCGATGGCGAGGGAATGCAGCAGGCTGATCATGAACCCGATCGACAAGTCGAACTGGTTGGCGGCGATGACTGTCATTTCTGCCAGTGCCAGGAAGGCCACGATCGACTTGTCGCTGAGGATGGACTGCATCGTCAGCGCCGTAGGGAAGGTGGACGGCATCAGGAAGGAATAGACGCCGATCAGCAGCAAGGTGAGCAGCAGCAGCGCCTGGTTGGCGACGAGACGGAACAGCTTATGCATGGTGAGTCGCTCCAGAACCGCCGACATGGGCGATCAGGCTAGGAATGGTGAGGCGCTCCCCGGCGAGTTCGGTGGCGATGCGGCCGTTGCCGAAGATCATCACGCGGTGGCAGATGGCCGCGACCTCCTCGAGATCGGTCGAGACCACGACGACGCAGCCGCCGTCGGCTGCGTGGCGGTCGAGGAGCGCATAAATGTCTGCCTTAGCGCCGACATCCACGCCCATGGTCGGTTCTTCCAGCACCAGGACGCGCATGGTGCCGCCGAGCCAGCGCGCCATCACGACTTTCTGCTGGTTGCCGCCGGAAAGCGTATGAATGGCGGGCTCGCTGACCAAGGGTCGCGCGCCGACGTCGCGCAGGCGGCTCATCGCGTGGTCCGCCTCGCGCTTGGGCGTCATGGCGTGGAATGTGCTCCGCCCCTCGATGATCGGGTTGATAAACAGGTTTTCGCGAATGGCGAGGTTGAGCGCGAGACTTTCCTCCTGTCGCCGGCTGGACACGAAGGCGATGCCGGCGCGCACGCAATCGGCCGGCGTATCTAGCACCACGCGCCGATTGGCGAGTATCACATGGCCAGAGGATGGCGGCAGCACGCCGGCCAGGGCGCGGCCGATCTCCTCCTGGCCGGCGCCGCGCAGGCCGGCGAGCCCGATGATCTCGCCGGGACGGATGGCGAGATCCACGGGCCCGGCACCCTCGGCGACCAGGCCATGCACCTCCAGCAACGCTGCGGAGGCGGGCACCTGCGCGCGAGCGGCGATGGCGCGCGGACGACGACCCACGATCAGTTCGACCAATTCGCCAGGCGACGTATCGGCGATGGCGCGTGTGGCCACCGCCACCCCGTCGCGCATCACCGTCACCCGGTCGGCGATGCGAAAGATCTCGTCGAGTCGGTGGCTGACATAGACCATGCCGCCGCCGCGGGCGCGCAGGCGGCCGAGCACATCGAACAGGCGGGCGACCTCGGCCTCGGGGAGCGATGCCGTGGGTTCATCGAGCACGATCACCCGTGCGTCGGTGGCGAGCGCGCGGGCGATGGCGACGATGGAGCGGTCGGTGCGCGAGAGATCAGCGACCCTTCCCTGCGGGTCGAGCGCGCAACCGATGATATCCAGCGCGGCGCGGGCCTGGTCGGCCACCGCGTTCCAGCCGATCAGGCCGCGCCGGCGTGGAAATCCGGCGGCCAAAGCGATGTTTTCGGCGACGCTCATCCAGTCGACCAGGGCCAGGTCTTGATGGATGAAGGCCACGGGCAGTTTGTTCGCCTGGGGGTCTACCTCTCGGTCGCCCAGCAGGATTCGGCCCGCATCGGGCCGATGGACGCCGGCCAGGATCTTGATCAGCGTTGACTTGCCTGCCCCGTTGCCACCGAGCAGCGCGTGCACCTCACCTTCACGAATGTCGAAATCCACAGCATCGACGGCAATCGTGCCGCCAAAGGACTTCACGATCCCGCGCATGCTGATGATTGATGGCAGAGCTTCGACCATTGGGCTCCCTGTACGGGCTTTTTTAGCCCTTATTGAAACGACAATATCAGATATTTTTCTATCTCTCAACCGAAAATATGCATTTTATGGCAGAGTGTACAGAGCGGCGGTTATAATTTATCCAACGCTTCCGCACCCCGAACCGAAGACACTCGACCATTGGCTATGTCAGCCCCATGGAATTCGAGCGGATCGCAGCAGTGGCTTAAAGACTGTGTCCGCGAAACCGGCAGCAGCTCAGTCAGGGAGCAGGCGCACCTGGCCGCACTTAAAACAGACCGGAAACATATTATCCTAACGGTCCAGGCGGCGGCGTGGTCAGGTCGTTTTGGCTGACCACAAGATGATGCGCACAGCCGGCCGCTTGATCCCGCCGCGCCCTTGGGGGACTACGGCACGCCGTTTAGTCGCTCTCCGCCATGCACTGGAAGACGCCGGCGTTAAGTTTTGTGAACAGGACGGTGTTGGCGTGCGTCTGTGGCAGCCCGACGCATGACCTTAGCTGAGATCCAAGCAGCAGTGGCAACCTGGGCGGCCAAAGAGCCTCTGATCCGTCGAGCCTACCTGTACGGCAGTCGGGCGGCAGGCACGCACAAGCCAGGAAGTGACGTTGATGTGGCGGCGCTCCACGATATCGCCCCGGATATCCTGCCGGCATGCGACACTCATGATATAGCTCGAACCGAGACCTGGACCGATTACCGAAAGGCATGGACGGCTGGGCTGCAAGCGGTGTTGCAGCTGCGGGTTCAATTACAGCCTGCCGACCGGACCGATCGCTTCGCGGTATGGCCGGGTCTAAAGAGCTGCAGGGTTTGTTTGTATAGGCGCGGTATTTGCAATGCGACCAGGGCAGGGCTGTGAGAGGATCACGCCTAAGCACACCGGCCAACACCCATGCCGCACCTCGATCTCCTGGCCTTTGGCGGCCAGCGGATCCGCTGTGCGAAGCTGACGGCCGGTCTGAATCAGCAAGACATCGACGATGCCGCTGCCATTTCACAGCAGCAGATCGCCAAGATCGAGGCCGGCGGTTCGAACGTGACGCTCTGGACTCTCGAGACTCTTACCTGGACGCGTCTGATAGAGCGGAAGCGCGTGGATATGGCGCTCCGGTAACAGCGGACGAATGGGATGGTTGGAGAGGTGGCTGGGGGAGAGAATTTGGTTTTCTGGACATTAAAAAATTAAATTGTTGCTGTTAAGATCAAAATTCTTGATCTTCCTGGGCTTGGCGCGAGTCTAAATGGGGGAACGATTTTGGTTTCTAAACAGGAACGATGGGTAAGCCATATCTATTTGAATCTGCACATAAAGGGCTGGCCCAAAGAATCACTTTCTTTGCCGGATGCGCTGAGTTCTCTGGTAAAGCAAAATGTGGTTGGAACGCTTGACGTTATAGATCGGGACGATAGGTGGATAGTTCAATTAGTTGAACTACAAATCGAACCGGACACTTCATCCGCAGCACTTCTGTTCCTGGGCATCGACAAAGACAGGGCTGCGGCAATTTATGGGGATATCAACACCCTTGATCTCAGGTCTGCTGCAAAATCAGACGACGAAGGCGGTGCCGTTTCAGCACACCTGCTTATAGACTTGCAGTCAGACAATGGGCTGAAAGGACACAATGCCGTCTTAGAAGACGTTCAAGGACTTAGCCGTAGTCGAATTATACCTTACCTACGGCGGTTGATCGGGAAATTTGTGCCTTTCTCAAAAGAGAACGGTGATGGCGACGAGCTGAATATCATTGCCAATTTGGTAGACAGCATCGTCCCAGATAAGCCGATTTCTGAGCAATTAAATGACGCACGGCTTCTTGCAGTAGATGTAATAAAAAATACAAAAAATAGCAACATAGATAGAAGAGTCGCTTTCTTTGAGAAAATTCGACTTATAGAATATAGACCAGTATCTCCTGTTAGAGGTTCATTCGCAACTAATATGATAAAAGACATTCTTGCTATTGCGCCCGTTGAGGATTATCCTGAAATGCGTATACGCATAGAAGAGTCCGGAGGGCGCGAAAGGTCAGTTTCAGTAAACCGCGACAAACAAGATGCTCTGTTAAGCGCTTTCCAGTTGCGAACTTTAGTGAAGCTTGATCCCCCGGTCGAGGAGGCGACCAAAAGGATAACCAAGCACCTCATTGCGGAAATGAAGAACTGCCTGCCGGAGAGAGCCAGAGTTCGACATAGGATTAGAACAACCTAGAGAAAGATTGGAAAAGTGTCAGCTATCCCAGCCCTCCTGTCGCCATTATCGTATTTGCGGATTAAGCACCCGCTAAAGAAGACGGTTGATTTTGGGTTTCCGATTTGGGGTGGTGCCATTTCAGTTGGTTGTATTAGCCTTTGGTCGACGTTTAACTTATTTGGTTCGTCTGGGCTCGCCGTGGGTGTAAATGGTCTTGTGCAAATACTTTCTGGATTTTTTATTACGAGTCTGGCTGCAATTGCCACGTTTAATGGAAAAATTTACAGAATAGACGAAATTTTTGATGGAGAAAAAGCAACACTTGATGATGAGGTATTAACTCGCCGGCAATTTTTATGCTTTTTGTTTTCATACTTAGCGCTTTCTAGCTTAATTCTGTATTTGTGCGGTGCGATATCGATTTCGGCGGCGAGCACTTTGCACGCCAGTGCCAACGAAGTGTGGCGCTATTGGCTTCGAATAGCCTTTTGTGGTGGATATTTTTCCCTTCTTGCGCATGTGATTGGCACAACTCTGATCGGTTTGATTTTTCTATCGGGTAGGGTTCCAGGGACGCCATCTGCCCCTCGTTATGTCGCCGGCCAGCGCAAAAGCGGAACTGACACCCATCAAAGGGTCGTCACCGCTGCCAGTAGTCAGTCCAAACCCGAGAAGCCGGGTGATACAGCGCTGCACCAGTAGCCGCCTCACTCTGTCGACCATTCGCAACCCGGCGCGTCCTCGTACCAAGCTGTCGAGCCACTGGGAGCCACAATTTAGTTTTTTGTCGCTGCCGCAGATGGACCCACAAACCCCGCCCACTCCTCCATCATAGCCCTCCGCCGTTCGAACAGATCGCCCCGCCTCAACCTACGGATGTCGACACCCACCCCGCCCACGCCTCCAGCGCCGCCTTCCGCTCCGCCAGGAACTCCGCCCGCATCGGCGGCGTGTGCACGGGTTGTTCTCTGCCCTGCTGCGGTGGACCACGCTCGGTGCGACGCCTGTGGGCCAGCCGCTGGTTGCGGCGCTGAACTACCTGCGTGGCATGAAGGATTGGACCAAGGTCCGCATGTCCGACGCGTCCACCGAGTTCCTTCCGCCAGCCTCGCTGCGGCAGCCCTATTCGTGGTCGGCACAGCTGATGCTCGGCTGAGATCCTATGGCACATCCAGCACGACCACATAGCGATCTCAGGACGGGTCCAAAGTTCATGGGCCGTTTACGGTGACCCTGGGGAACGTTTGGTCAAAATTACAATCGCGGAAACCTTGCGGACATTTATTTCGTCCGCCCTCGCCGTCACCTATAAACCATTGAAAAGATGGTGCCGCTTGTGGGAATTGAACCTACGACCTACTGATTACGAATCAGTTGCTCTACCCCTGAGCTAAAGCGGCACTCTCAGTCACGTCACGTCAACCTACCCGCCGTCCGCTCAGCTTGGCAAACCTGGCAATCCCGGCCATGCCGCTGAGCGAAGTCGGTCACAGGGCGCGTCATACTGTGCCAGGGGCGCCGCTGCAACTGTCTCACGCAACCGGCGACGTGAGGGTGAGACGCGGAGGCGGCTTCCTGATGGCCGACAGCAAGACCCGAACCTCGGCGCGGGCGGCGATGTGGCTCATGCCCAGCGAAATGCCAACGCCTGCTTCGCGCACGTCCATCAAGGTCAGGCCTTGCAGATACAGCTCGCGAAAGATCACCCGCTCGCCGAAGCCCTTTACCGTCCGAAAGCCGATGCGTTTGGCCAAGGCCTCCAGCGTGGTCCCCACATCGCGCTTGTTGCGGGCCTCGCTGGCGCCCAGCCGGTTGCGCATCACGATCCAGTCGATACGGCCGCGGTCGCGGGCGAAGCGGCGCTTGCGGGCTTCCCAAACCATCTCGCTGTAGACGCTGGGATTGATCACATCGAGCTTCTCGGGGTCCACCTTGGCCAGCATGGCGAAGTCCACGAAACTGTCGTTGATCGGCGTGATCAGCGTGTCCGCCTGGGCATGGCCGAGGCGGGACAGATAGGTGTCGGAGCCTGGGCAGTCGATCACCACGATCTCGCAATCGCGCGACAGCTCGGCCAACGCCACTTCGAAACGGCAGCGCTCATCCGCCTCGGCTGCAACCCTGCTGTCGAGCTCGGCGCGCAGCACGGATTGCACCCGCGGCAGCGGCAGCACCACCTCGTGCAAGCGGGTGAACGCCACGCGTGAGGCCAGATAGTTCGAAAGCGTGCCTTGCCGCGCGTCAAGGTCAATCGCGCCCACCGTGTAGCCGTCGCGCAACAGCCCCACGATCACATGCATGGCAGCGGTGGATTTGCCGGAGCCGCCCTTCTCGTTGCCCAGCACGATGACATGGGCCCGTTGTTCCAGCGTTACCGTGGCCAAGCCCGTGCACCCCCGCAAACTCGGCACGTTATGCCAACCAAGGCCGCACCCGTCCATGCAGAACACCAACCGCTGTGAACCGCCGCGTGACACGCTACATAGAGGGGATGAGTGATGCGACCGTATCGGCCGGCCCGGCCGCCTCCCATTTGCGCGAATGCCCGCTGTGCGGCCTGTTCCAGGCCGTGCCGAAACTTTCCCGCGGCACAACCGCGCGCTGCGAGCGCTGCAATGCCTCGCTGCGCAGCAGCCGCACCGATCCGGCCGGCCGCTCGCTCGCCTTCGCCACCACCGCGCTGATGCTGTTCCTGCTGGCGGCCACCCAGCCGTTCATGGAGCTCGACCTGCGCGGCCAGACCCGGCAGACCGGGCTGTTCGCCGGGCCCGAAGCCCTCAACGCCCAGGGCATGGGCGAACTGGCCCTGGTGGTGCTGGCCACCACCACCATTGCTCCCGTGCTGAAACTGCTCGCCACCGCCTGGGTGCTGCTCGGCCTGCGCCTGGCCAATCCGCCGCGCAGCCTGGCCACCGTGTTCCTGTGGGTGGAGCGGCTTAGTCCCTGGGCGATGGTCGAGGTTTTCATGCTCGGCGTGTTCGTCGCCTACACCAAGCTGACCGATCTCGCCTCCGTCCATGTCGGCATCGCCGTCTATGCCCTTGGCGGCATCATGCTCGCGATGGCGGCCACCGACGCGGCATTGGACCACGGAACGGTGTGGGAGGAGATCGAGGCGCACAACCCGCTGCCGCCGGACGGAAACGGGCCCTTGATCGGCTGCGATGCCTGCGGCCTCGTCTCCCACCATATCGACCGTTGCCCGCGTTGCGGGGCGAGGCTGCGGGTGCGCAAGCCGAACAGCCTGTGGCGTACCTGGAGCCTTCTGCTGGCCGCAGCCATCCTCTACATTCCCGCCAACACCCTGCCGGTCATGACCGTGATCCAGCTTGCCCGCGGCAGCCCGGACACCATCCTGTCAGGCGTCGAACAACTTGCCACCGCCGGGCAGTGGCCGCTGGCGGCCCTGGTGTTCATCGCCTCCATCACCGTCCCCGTGCTCAAGCTCCTGGGGCTCGTCGTACTCCTGGTCACCACCCAGCGGCGCTCCACCCAGCATCTGAGGGAACGAACGCTCCTGTACCGAATTGTCGAGGCGATCGGCCGTTGGTCAATGATCGACGTATTCATGGTTTCCATCCTGACCGCCCTCGTCCGCATGGGTCAGCTCGCCAGCATCACGCCGGGGCCAGGTGTCATCTGTTTTTGTTCCGTGGTTATCCTGACCATACTTGCCTCCCACAGCTTCGATCCGCGGCTGATGTGGGATGTGGACAACCAACCAGCGAAGCATAGCCCCGCATGACCGACACGCCGTCCGTGCAACCTTCCCCTCCTGCTCCCGCCTCCGCTGTCGTCCAACGCATGCCGCGCTTCCAGCTCATCTGGCTCATCCCCCTGGTGGCGGCGATCGTTGCCGGCTATCTCGCCTGGCAGACGATCGACGCGCGTGGCCCTGTCGTCACCCTCACCTTCCGCACCGCGGACGGGCTGACCGCGGGACAGACCAAGGTGCGGCACAAGGCAGTCGATCTGGGCGTCGTCGAATCGATCACCCTGGCCGGCGATCTCAGCCATGTCATCGTCAAGGTGCAGATGCAGCGTGCCGCGATCGCCGAGCTCACCGACCGCGCGCGTTTTTGGGTGGTGCGCCCCCGGCTGACCGGCACCAACATCTCCGGCCTCGATACCCTGGTCTCCGGTGCCTTCATCGAGCTCGATCCCGGGCTGCCCGCCGAACTCGCCGGCGCCGAACAGCGCCGCGAATTCGAAGGGCTCGAAGAACCGCCCGCCATCCGGTCGGATGAACCGGGGCAGACCTTCACGCTGCGCGCCGCCCGCATCGGCGGCATCGGCAGCGGCTCCCCGGTGCTGTACCGCGACGTGACGGTGGGCGAGGTGTTGCGCTGGGAGTTTGGGCCGCAAGGCCAGGACTTCCTGGTGACCATCTTCGTGCGAAGGCCGTTCGACGAGTTCGTCCACGAAGGCACGCAGTTCTGGAACAGCTCGGGCCTGGCGCTCGAAGTTGGCGCGAACGGCGTACAACTGCATCTCGACAGCCTGCAGGCGGTGCTGTCAGGCGCGGTAACCTTTGAGACCACCGTCGACGCCCGGGCCACGCCGATCAGCAAACCGGGCGCTGTCTTCCGCCTCTATCGCGACCAGGACACCGCGTCGGCTGCCGGCTACAAGCGTCGCATCCCATTCGTCACCCGCTTCAACACCTCCGTGCGCGGCCTCGCGGTCGGCGCCTCCGTCAATGTCTACGGCATCACCATCGGCACCGTGACCGACATCAAGCTGCAGTTCGACCCGATCGGCGGCGACTCGCATGTGGACGTGCGTTTTGAAATCCAGCCGGAGCGCATCCTCGACAGCGGTCAGATCGATCTTCAATCACCGCTCGAGGTCGCCCGCAACCTGGTCAAACGCGGCCTGCGCATCCAGTTGCACACGGCCAACTACCTGACAGGGCAGATGTTCCTGGGCATGGATTTCGTGCCCAACGCGGCCCCCGCCAACGTCACCCAGCTGGCAGACGGCACCATCGCGCTGCCCGGCGAGTCCGGTGGGCTCGACAGCCTCACCTCGAGTGCCACCGCCATCGCCCAGAAACTCTCGCAGATCCCGTTCGAGGCCTTGGCCACCGATCTCGATGGGCTGCTGCGCGGTGCCGGCAAGATCGCCAACGCGCCCGAGCTTACCCAAAGCCTCAATTCGCTCAGCCAAACCCTCAACAGCGTGCAGGAGGTCGTCCGCAAGTTCGACGCCAGCGCCGGCCCCGCCTTCCGACGGTTGCCCGAGATCGCAAGCTCCCTGCAAGCCACCCTCGATCGCGCCAACAAGCTGGTCGGCTCCGCAGACACCGGCTACGGCGGCAACTCCCAGGTGCAGCGCGACCTCGAACGCGTGCTCTCCCAGGTCAGCGACGCCGCCCGCTCCGTCCGCGTGCTGGCGGATTTCCTGACCCAACACCCCGAAGCGCTGATCCAAGGCCGCAGCGGCAAAGGAGGCTGACCATGGCATTGCCCAAGATGCGACACGCCCTGCTCGTCCTCCTGCTGACCCTGGCCGCGTGCTCGTCGCCCAACCCCAACCTGTTCACCCTGCAGGCGCAGGCGGGCGCACCGGTGCCCACCCGCAAACGCAGCGTCGAACTCCGCCGCATCGGCCTTGCAGGCTACCTCGACCGTCCCGAGATCGTGCGCGGCACCAATCAATATCGTCTGCAGGTCAACGATATCGACCGTTGGGGGGAACCGCTTGGCCGCATGCTCGACCGCGTGCTGACTGAAGACCTCGTCACCCGCCTGCCCAACGCCCAGGTGTTCGCCGAGTCGGGCGCCATCTCCACCAAACCCGACATCATCCTCGAAATCGACGTCCAGCGCCTGGACGCAGACGCCAGCGGCGTCATCGTCTTGCTCGCGCAGATCGCCGTGCGCCGAGACGGTGCGACGGCAATGGCACAAACCGTCCGGCTTACCGTCCCGCTGGCCGACCCAAGTGCTCAGGCCCACGTCGCCGGTATGAGCGTAGCCCTAGGGCAGCTGGCCGATACCGTCGCCAGGCTGGTTGCCGAATAGCGCGAGATGACGTCGGCCAGCCCGGCGCACGATACCAGGCTCCGGTGCAATGCGAAGCAGGCTGGCCATCACGATGGGGAACCAAGAAAATCCCGGACCCGCGCGGCCGCATCCGCGAGGCCGGTGCGGATGACCTCGACGCCAGCAGGAAAGGCCGTCAGCAACCGCGTGGGCGTCTGCCGGTCCAGCAAGACGAACACGCCTTTGTCGGTTGCCGAGCGTATCAGGCGACCGAACGCCTGGCGCAGGCGGAAACGGACGACACGATCGTCATAGCCGGTGGGATCGCCGCCGGAGAGATGGGTGCGGCGCTCGCGGTGCAGTATGTCCGGCCGCGGCCACGGCACGCGCTCGAACACCACGAGGCGCAACGCCCGACCGGGCACATCGACACCGTCGCGCATCGCGTCGGTGCCAAGCAGGCAACTGTCCGTCTCGATGCGAAACACATCGACCAGCGTCGCGTTGTCCATGGCATCGACATGCTGGCCAAGCAACGGGATGCCGGCGAGTTCAAGGTCGGGCGCGATGCGGGCGTGAACGGCACGCAGGCGGGAGATGGCCGTGAACAGGCCGAGCCCGCCGCCGCCGGAAGCCAGAAACAACGCTTTGTATGCAGCGGCAAGCTGGGTGATCTCGCGTGAGTTCACGTCGCTGATGATGAAGGCACGGGTCTGTGCCGCGTAATCGAACGGACTCGCGACCGCCACACGCAGCGCAGGCGCCGGCAGATGCGAGGCGCCGACACGACCCTCGGCGATCTCCCAGGCGACTTCCTGGTCAGCCTCCCCGGTATCGCGCAACGTCGCAGAGGTCACGAGCACGCCATGCGCCGGCAGCGCCAGCGTGGTGGCGAACGGGATCGTGGGGTCGAGCCAATGGCGGTGCAGGCCCACGTCGCGGTCTCCGTCGGCGCGACGGTCGAGGCGAAGGAACATCACATGGGTCGGCCGCGTGCCGGGCTCAGGGGCAAATTCGGCGGCTGCCTGCAGCATGGCGGCCCAGGCGCCCAGCCTGTCGATGGCGCGACGCTTGAGCGTGCGACAGGCTGCTTCGATCCGGTTGCGCATGGCCGAGTCGAGCTCCTCGGCCTCGTCCTCGAGGCGAGCGGCCAGACGATCGTGCAAGGTCTTGAGCGGGGTTGCGATCCGGTTCAGCGCCCGCGCCAGGGTCAGCGCCGCCATCGGCAATTCATCGACCGCCGGATGCAGATCGCATTCCAGAACGCCCGGGCCGGGATCGCCGGTGCCGCCAACGCGGGCGAGCACCTGCCGGCGGGCCGCCTGCAACAGCGCCTCGGTGGGATTGGGGCGACCGGCTTCGGGCACAAGTTCGGCCACAGCGCCACCGAGCCGTGCGTTCCAGCCAGGCGCCGGCAAAGCCTGCGCGGCCTGCAAGGCGGCATCGAGCGGGGCCAGCAGCTTCTCGTTGGCGGCGACCAGTTCCTCCAACCGCCGACGCAAGCCGCGCGCCCGGCTGCGCCCTCCTTCAGCCCCGAGCAGCCAGCGGCGCAACTCGGCAGTTTCGATGCCGGACAGCTCGGCGGCGAAGGCGCTGTCGGCCGCGTCGAACAGATGATGACCTTCGTCGAACACGTAGCGAATCGGCACCGAGTTATCGTCGATCCCCCCCCACGCCGCCTGCGCCATGACCAGGGCGTGGTTGGCGACCACGAGGTCCGCCCCGCGGGCCCGGCGGATCGTGTGCTCGACGAAGCATTTGCGCCAATGCGGGCAGGCCGCATGGATGCATTCGCCGCGCCGGTCGGCGAGCCCGCCGGCAACGCCGGGGCCGAACACCTCGGAGAACCAGCCGGGCAGATCGCCGCCCTGGATGTCGCCATCCGCGGTGGCCAGCGCCCAGCGGGCGATCAGCCCGAGCGGTATCACCGAAAGCGGCATGGAACCGGCGTTGGCAGCTCCCACCGCATCCTCGAGATTGAGCAGGCAAAGGTAGTTCTCACGGCCTTTGCGCACGACGACTCGCCGCCGACGCTCGGCCTCGTCGGGGTAGAGACGGGCCAGCTCGCCGTCGATCTGGCGCTGCAGATGGCGGGTGTAGGTGGCGATCCACACGGCGCCCTTGTTGCGTTCGGCCCACAGGCTGGCGGGCGCGATGTAGCCAAGCGTCTTGCCGGTGCCGGTGCCCGCTTCGGCCAGCACCATATGCGGGCTGCCGCGCGTGGCCCGCGGGGCGAAGGCGGCGGCCGCGGCGCCGGCGTAGTCGGCCTGCCCCGGGCGCTGTTCCGCGCTGCTGCCGAGCATGCTGGCCAGCCGGGTGCGGGCTTCGGCGGCGCTGACCGGCAAGGCGGAGGGCGCCGGCGGCACCGCCTCCTCCTCCCACTCCGAAAGACGCTTCCACACCCGCAGAGCATCGGGCTGCGGCCGTTCGCCGGTTCGCCCGAGCGCTGCCAGCACGAAGGGCGTCCAACCCCAGCCGGCCTCGCCCATGCGTGCGGCCAGGCCCGCCGCGTCGCGATTGATCGGCAGGTCACGACCGGCGGACAGATGCGCCAGCAGTGCCCGGCAGATATCCGGCAGGCACGCCGCAAGCGCCCCAGGTGCCGGCGGCGGCAGGTCGAGCGCCAGCGCCAGGCCAAGCGGCGTGGGTGCCGCCGATCGGGCCGGCCGCGCAAAGGCGAACAGCTCCAGCAGGTCGAGCGCCGGCATCGAACGCATGCCCAGCCGCCGCAGGGTGGCGGGGGCGTGAACCAGCATCGGCGGCGATCCGGCGCGCAGCATCCGTGCGGCCTCCGGTGCCGCCAGATCCAACAATTCGCCGTCGGCGGTCAGCATCTGTGCGCGCCCAACCCGTGCTGCGACGCACGCCGTACGCGGAAGCAGGATCGCGGGCGGTTTGGGCGCGGTAAAACCTGTCATGACACAGGTATAATCGGTTCAAGCGATTGACCAAGCCATCCCCCATTTCTAGCTTGACGGAATGTCCGATACATTCAGTCACAGGTCAGACCCCATTCCCGCTCCAACTGTTCCGAAGTCGTGGCCGTTCGAGGAGGCGCAGAAGGTCGCGTCGCGGCTGAACGCGTCCGGAAAGGCGCATGCGCTGTTCGAAACCGGGTATGGCCCCTCCGGACTGCCGCATATCGGCACGTTCGGCGAAGTGGCGCGCACCTCCTGGGTAAGGCATGCGTTCTCCACACTCACTGGCCTGCCGTCCCGCCTGCTGGCGTTCAGCGACGATATGGATGGCCTGCGCAAGGTGCCCGGCAACGTGCCGAACCAGGAGATGCTGGAACGCCACATCGGCCAACCCCTGACGTGCGTGCCAGACCCATTCGGCACGCATGAGAGCTTCGGCGCACACAACAACGCCGAGCTACAACGCTTCCTCGATGGATTCGGCTTCGATTACGAATTTGCCTCCTCGACCGAATACTACCGCGCCGGCCGGTTCGACCCGATGCTGCGCCACATGCTCGCCCTGCACGACGAGGTCGTCGCCGTCATCCTGCCCTCGCTGCGCGCCGAACGTGCCGCGACCTACTCGCCGTTCCTGCCGATCCATCCGAAAACCGGCGTGGTGATGCAGGTGCGCGTCGAACAGACCGATGCCGACGCCGGCACGATCTCCTGGAAAGACCCGGAGAACGGCGCCTGGTACGAAACCCTGGTCACCGGCGGCGCCTGCAAGCTGCAGTGGAAGGCCGACTGGGGCATGCGCTGGGCGGCGCTGGGCGTCGATTACGAAATGTCCGGCAAGGATCTGATCGACAGCGTGCGCCTGTCCGGCAAGATCTGCCGCATTCTGGGCAGCCCGCCCCCGGTGGGGTTCACCTACGAACATTTCCTCGACGACGGCGGCCAGAAGATCAGCAAAAGCAAGGGCAACGGCCTGACGGTCGACGAATGGCTGCGCTATGCGCCGCCGGAAAGCCTGTCGCAGTTCATGTTCAACCAGCCGCAGCGGGCCAAGCGGCTGTTCTTCGACGTGATCCCCAAGGCGGTCGACGAATACGTGGCCAACGCCGGAAAGGCGCACGGCCAGGACCCGGCAGCGCAGCTGGTGAACCCGGCCTGGCACATCCACGCCGGCCAGGTGCCGCAGTCATCCGCAAGTTCGCTCTCGTTCGCCATGCTGCTCAACCTCGCCAGCGTGGTGAATGCGGAAACCCCCGAGCTGCTGTGGGGCTTCATCCGACGCTACACGCCAGGTGCCACCCCCGAGGATATGCCGTTCCTCGCAAGACTGGTGGATTGTGCCATCGCCTATTACGTGGATTTCGTCAGGCCCAAAAAGCAGTTCCGCCAACCCGACTCGGTGGAGCGCCCGGCACTGGAGGATCTCGCCGCCGCCTTGCGGGCATTGCCGCCCGAGGCCGGCGCCGACGACCTGCAGACCCTGCTGTACGACGTCGGCAAGCGCCAGCCCTTCGCCGAGCTGCGCGCCTGGTTCTCCTGCCTCTACCAGGTGCTGCTGGGCCAGCAGGAAGGGCCCCGCTTCGGCCAGTTCATCGCGCTCTACGGGGTGCCGGAAACCATTGCCCTGATCGACACGGCGCTCACCCGCAGCCTGCTCCCGGTCTAACGTATGCCCACTCTCAAGAAGATCCTGCGCCACATCCCTGCCCTGCTGGGCGTACTGCTTCTCGGCGGTGCGATCTATGTGGTGCAGCGCGAGTTCCGTCACCTCAAGATCGCCGACATCTCCAAGGCTCTCGACGCAATCCCGCGCATGGCCTTGGTATGGTCCTTCCTGTGGACCGTGGCCTCGTATGGCGTGCTGACCTTCTACGACCGGCTCGGCACCATCTATGCGGGCAATGTGGTCAGCTACGCCCGCGTCGCCTTTGCCTCGTTCTGCGCCTATGCGCTGTCGCACAACCTGGGATTTGCCGCAGTCTCAGGCGCTGCGGTGCGCTACCGGCTGTATGCGCACTGGGGCCTGACGCCGCTGCAGATCGGCAAGGTGGTGGCGTTCTGCTCGCTCACCTTCGGCCTCGGCGCCATGGTGCTGGGCGGAATCGTGCTGTTCCACAACCCCAAGGCGGTTCCGTTCTTCGGCAACTGGCTGCCGGTGCCGCTGATGTATGCGTTGGGCGGGCTGATGTGGGCGATCGTGGTGGCCTATGTGCTGCTGTCGCGCCTGCTCGGCTCGCGTCGCGTGTTCGGCCACTCCGTGGAACTGCCGAACTGGAGGATGGCGCTGCTGCAGGTTCTGCTGGCAACCGTGGACGTCGCCGTGACGGCTGCGATCATGCACGCGCTGCTGCCGCCTGCGGCGGGGCTCGACTACCTCACCTTCCTCGGCGTCTACCTCGCCTCCTACACCGCGGGCCTCGCGGCCAACGTGCCCGGCGGGCTAGGCGTGTTCGACACGGCCCTGCTCTACGGCCTGTCACCTTATCTGGCGCCGCCGCAGATCATCGGGGCCATCGTAGTGTTCCGATTGTACTACTACATCATTCCGTTGTTCCTGGCCGGGTCGTTGTTCACCGGCAACGAAGTGCTGCTGCGCGGCCGCGGTTTCCTCTCTCAAGCGGCAAGGTTGGGCGGGCTGCAGGAAGTCACGCCTGATTTCGCAGTCACCGCCGCCACTGGCGCCGTCGGCCTTTGCGGCCTGCTGCTACTTTGCATCGGCGTGATCGAAACCCCATCGGACTTCTCCTGGATCGATCCCGACTTCGCCGACGTCGCCGCCACCGCCAGCCAGTTCATCCCCTCCCTGATCGGCGCCGCCCTGATCGTGCTCGCCATCAAGATGGCGCAGCGCGTGGCCTTGGCGTGGGGTGCGACTATCGTGCTGCTGCTGGTCGCCGCGGTGTTCGCCGTGGTGCAAGGCGAACATTGGTGGATCCCTAGCGTGCTGGCGTTCAGCGCACTGCTGCTGCTGCCCTTCCGCACCGCCTTCTACCGTCGCGCCCACCTGTTCAGCGGTCCCATGCAGACCTCGACCGCGGTGCCGCTGTTCTTCTTCTGCGTCTGCATTCTCGCGCTGGCTGCCTTCGAGCCGCATGTCCGCTGGCTGGACAACGACAGCTGGTGGGGTGTGGTCCTCTCGCCAGACGTGCCGAACTCGCTGCGCGCCTCGGTCGCCTTCACCGTGGGCATAGGTGCCGTGGCCCTTGCCCGGCTGCTTCACCCGGGCAAGGTGCGTCCTGTCGGCTGGTCCGCCGACAGCCGCCTGCGCTACGCAGCGCTCGGCGCCATGCCCCCCGCAGAAGCTGATGGCGTGGTGTGGGGGGAAGCGGCGCGCGCCGCGATTCCCTACCGCCATGTCGGCGGCGTGCTGCTGGGCCTCGGAGACCCCGCGGGAGCGCCCAGCGACTATGCGTCGGCGATCTGGCGCCTACGCGACCTCGCCACCCAGGAGGGGTTGGACCCCGCGATCTGGGGCGCTGGCCCCAAACTGCTCAAAATCTATGCAGACCTGGGGTTGTCACCCGTCCGCATCGGCCCGGACGGCACCCCGCTCGACACCGAACACGAGCTTCCCGCCAGCAGCGTGCACTACCTCGTCTGCAAGGCAGAGCGGCATCTGCAAACCCTGCTGCCGCTGCTGCCCGAACTGGTGGCGCACGACATGGCCAGCGAAGGCATCACACCGGCCTACACGGTATCACAACATTCGCCGTGACGATCTGAACCACCGTGCCATCCTGCCGGGTGGTCGTGGTGCGCAGCTTGGCAAGCCCCCGATCCGGCCGTGACCGGCTGAGCCGCAGTTCGACGATCTCCGTCTCCGCCGACAAAGCGTCCCCCGGCAGCACCGGCGCCGGCCAGGAAATCGCGTCGATCCCAGCCCCGATGATCCCGCCCACCACCGGCGGGCTGGCGCCATCGACCAGCAGCCGCATGGTAACCGAAGCCGTGTGCCATCCGCTGGCCACCAGGCGGCCGAAAATGCTATTGGCCGCCGCAATTTCGTCGGTATGGGCCGGCTGCGGATCGAACTCGACGCCGAATTGCATGATCCGCTCGGCGGTCATCAGAATGGGTCCGGCCCGGAATCTCTGCCCCACTTCCAGGTCCTCGAAGTACAGCGACATCAATTGCTCCCAGCGCCCACCCATGGGTCGCCGGGGTTCATGCCGCGTGCAGCGTCCCCACGCAAGCCAGCAGGCAGGCGACGGAGGGTGATGGTCCGTGTCTCACGAGCGCCCCGGACGACAAACACCAGTTCATCCAACCAGGGTGCAACATCGCCGCATTGAGTACGAGGTAAACCAGTGTCGGCTTGAGCCTGACGCTCACAGCAGTCCGAGCATCGCCGCCGTTCCGAAGCCCGCCAGTACCAGCGCCGACAGCCGGTCGATCCAAAGCATGATCCGCGGCGTCACCGCCCTGCGCGCCCCGGCAACGGTCGTGCAAAGCACCAACCACCAGATCGCCGATCCCATGAACACGCTGGCCACCAGCGTCATCACCCCGCCAGCCGCCGCCAGGCCAAGCGCGCCAAACGCCGCCACGAAGCTCAGGATCGTCGCCGGATTGGTCAGCGTGAGCCCGACCGCCACAAAGTAGGATCGCGCGAGCCCTGCCCCGCCCACGGAACGCGCACTGCGTGCGTGCCCGCCCACCCGCCGGGCAGCAACGCCCAACCAGATCAAAAATGCACCACCCACCCAACGCAACGGCGTCTGCCAGGCGACGAGAAAGCGGGCCGACGCACTCGTGCCCGATGCGGCCAGCGCCCCGTACAGCGCATCGCCGGTGGCAATACCCGCGCCGATGGCAATGCCCGCCGCCCAGCCGCGTGAGATCGTACGGTTGATACACAACAGCCCCATCGGCCCGACGGGCGCTGCGATCGACAGGCCCGGCAACAGGCCTGCCCAAAGTATCTGCTCCATGTCCGCTCCCGCACATGAACGCCAAAACAAGAAAGGCCGCCGGGTTGCCCCGGCGGCCTTTCCTTCAAACGATCAAGCCTTCACGCAAACCCCAAGAGGTTTTCGTTGAGCCGAAGCGTGATCAGGCGAGCTTGAGGTTGGTGGCTGCAGCCTTGCCGCGCTCCATGGCAACTTCGTAGCTGACCTTCTGGCCATCGTTCAGGCCCTTGAGGCCTGCGGCCTGCACGGCGGTGATGTGCACGAACACGTCCTTGCCGCCGTCAGACGGCATGATGAAGCCGAAGCCTTTGGTGGCGTTGAACCACTTGACGGTACCGATAGCCATGGTGAGTGTCTCCTGAAGTCAGACGCGGGTTCCCGCGGCTGGGTGGATTTGGTTGCGGGGTGAATGTCCCGGTCGGGCGAGATCGACTTGAAGGACAGGAAGGCTGCGCCGGCCCGACCTTACGTCGAAACTTTCGGTCCCGGGCATAGGTTTGGCGAGCCGGCTGCCACCACGCCTTGCGTAAGGCAACACCATGGGTATGGCGGGGTGCAATCGGCCAAACCTATGGGGGAATGCGTGCTGGGTCAGGCCAGCTTCAGGTTGGTCGCTGCGGCCTTGCCGCGCTCCATAACCACTTCGTAGCTGACAGCCTGATTTTCATCGAGGCCACGCAGGCCTGCTGCCTGAACCGCGGTGATATGGACGAACACGTCCTTGCCACCGTCACTCGGCATAATGAAACCAAAACCCTTGGTTGTATTGAACCACTTAACCGTACCGTTAGCCATCTGCGTTTCTCTTTCCGTCAGTTCTTCGCGCAGAGGCGCGAAGCGTATGACAACCGGGTCGATGGTCTTCTTGAATGCACCCGTGGAAGACGTGCGGCGAATGGAGCAACACGACGGAAACGCAGCAAGGCAAGCCAGAACGCGATTGCGGAACCACTGGCGCAGAATCCAACGCCCGAGTCAAACAAAACGGCATCGGTATTTCGAGATTGAGTGAGGAAGAACGCCATAAAAACGAAAAAGGGGCAAGCCTTGCGGCCTGCCCCCTTCACATAAATCAAAGCAATGGAGACTGGATTTAGAAGTCCATGTCGCCCATGCCGCCGCCCATGCCGCCACCACCGCCGCCCGCCGAAGACTTCTTCTCCGGCTTCTCGGCGATCATGGCTTCCGTGGTCACCAGCAGGCCGGCGACTGAAGCCGCATCCTGCAGGGCGCAACGGACAACCTTGGTCGGGTCGATGATGCCGGCCTTGACCATGTCCTTGAACTCGCCGCTCTGCGCGTCGAAGCCCCAGTTGTACTCGTCCTTCTCCAGCACCTTGCCGGCGATCACGGCACCGTCTTCGCCAGCGTTCTCGGCGATCTGGCGCATCGGCGTCTGCAGGGCGCGGCGAACGATCTCGACACCAGCGCGCTGGTCGTCGTTGTCCACCTTCACCTTGGCGAGGTTCAGCGAGGCGCGGGCCAGGGCGACGCCGCCGCCCGGAACGATGCCTTCTTCGACGGCCGCACGCGTGGCGTGCAAGCTGTCGTCCACGCGATCCTTGCGCTCCTTCACTTCAACTTCCGAGGCGCCGCCAACGCGGATGACGGCAACGCCGCCAGCCAGCTTCGCCAGGCGCTCTTGCAGCTTCTCACGATCGTAGTCCGAGGTGGTCTCCTCGATCTGCGCACGGATCTGGCTGCAACGACCGGTAATGTCGGCCTTCTTGCCAGCGCCTTCGATGATCGTGGTGTTTTCCTTCTCGATCAGGATCTTCTTGGCCTTGCCGAGCATCGCCAGCGTCACGGTCTCAAGCTTGATGCCGAGGTCTTCGCTGATCACCTGGCCACCGGTCAGGATCGCGATATCTTCCAGCATCGCCTTGCGACGATCGCCGAAGCCCGGCGCCTTGACGGCAGCGATCTTCAGGCCGCCACGCAGCTTGTTGACGACGAGTGTGGCCAGAGCCTCACCTTCGATGTCCTCGGCGATGATCAGCAGCGGACGGCCCGACTGCACAACGCTCTCGAGCAGCGGCAGCATCGGCTGCAGGCCCGACAGCTTCTTCTCGTGGATCAGGATGTAGGGGTTATCCAGGTCCGCGATCATCTTCTCGGCGTTGGTGATGAAATACGGCGACACGTAGCCGCGGTCGAACTGCATACCCTCGACCACGTCGAGCTCGGTCTGGATGCCCTTGGCTTCCTCAACCGTGATGACGCCCTCGTTGCCGACCTTCTGCATGGCTTCGGAGATCATCTTGCCGATCTCGCTCTCGCCATTGGCAGAGATCGTGCCGACCTGGGCCGTCTCGGCCTGGGTGGTGATCTTCTTGGACTTCTTCTTCAGCTCCTCGACGACGGCCAGAACCGCCTTGTCGATGCCGCGCTTCAGGTCCATCGGGTTCATGCCGGCGGCCACCAGCTTGGAGCCTTCGCGCACGATCGACTGCGCCAGCACGGTTGCCGTGGTGGTGCCGTCGCCGGCCAGGTCGTTGGTCTTCGAGGCCACTTCACGCACCATCTGGGCGCCCATGTTCTCGAACTTGTCGGAGAGCTCGATCTCCTTGGCCACCGTCACACCGTCCTTGGTGATGCGGGGGGCGCCGAAGCTCTTGTCGATGACCACGTTGCGGCCCTTGGGACCCAGCGTGACCTTCACGGCGTCGGCAAGAATGTCCACGCCGCGCAGCATGCGGGCGCGCGCGTCTGAACCGAAGCGAACTTCTTTAGCTGCCATGGTAATTGTTCCTTATAATCTCAGCGAAAAGCTTAAGCAGCCTTCTTGGTGGAGGCAGCAGGGGCTTCGATGATGCCCATGATGTCGCTCTCCTTCATGATCAGCAGCTCCTCGCCGTCGATCTTGACTTCGGTGCCCGACCACTTGCCGAACAGAACGCGGTCGCCGGCCTTCACGTCCAGGGCGACGATGGCGCCCTGCTCGTTGCGGCTGCCTGGGCCGGCGGCGATGATCTCGCCTTCCATCGGCTTTTCCTTGGCGGTGTCAGGAATGATAATCCCGCCAGAGGTCTTTTCTTCGGCGGTGATCCGGCGAACGACCACGCGGTCGTGCAGGGGACGGAATTTCATATGGATCGCTCCAGGTGGATGATGACAGCGACCGATCGGAGGTTTCAACGGCTGCTGGCAAGCGCGCCACAACACGCCGAAGCTGCCGGTCGGCCGGTTCGTTAGCACTCCCCCGCGGGGAGTGCCGATGATCTAGAAGTCCGTTCCGGAGATGTCAAGCACTCGGCAGCACTCCACGCGCGTGAGTGCCAACGCATTGAAATAGCGCGGTGTTTATTGGTTCATTAGCTTTTCGTCTGTCACAATGATGGCAGCCTCGCGAAAGGCTTCAGCGCTCGCAGCTGCACGAACCACCGCAAGGTCACGTGAAAGGACCACACACCGGATCATCCCCAGGAGACACGCATGCATATCGAAACGCTCATCGAGCGACGGCTGCGCGGCTACCGACTGACCACGGCGGAGATCCTGTATCACCTGCCGGATCATCCCGCAGTGCTGCAAAGCTTCGTCTGGCAGGACTCGAACATCGCACCGAAATTTCCGGTGCTGCGCAAATTCCTCGACTTCTGGGCTCGGCAGATCGACGGGCCGCTGCATTCGGTTCGCGTGGAGGCGACGACCCTGGTCAGCCCCAGCGAATGGCGCCGTATCGATCATGTGATGCAGCTGCACTGATCTAAGTCTTCGTCGGGCGGTGGTGCCTTTTTTTCGCCACCGCCAGGATGCTCAAACGCGCCTGCTAACACTGATCGTCAGGCGCGGGTTAAAGCGTGATGACCGACGGTGGACTCACCGAAAGGTCTGAATCAAGCGATAAAACAAAGAGCTAGAGCGTGACGTCGCCTGTCAGACGCCATCACGCTCTAGCCGAGGCACGTTGGGATCAACGCTTCCAGGTACCCTTGGCGATCGCCGGGAAATCGGTCGGCGTGATCGAAAGGTCATGCAGATCGCGGGGGCTGAGCATGCTCAGCTCATGCATCGTGTCCATGCGAAGACGACGCTCTGCAATCCAGGCACCGAGGCGGGAAAGCACACCACGGGCGGGGTTGAGGCTGGCGATGGCGGCGGGGCTGGCTTCGCGGCCGAAACCGTTCAGAAGCTGGGCCATGGAAAATCTCCTGTTGCAGTGCAGCAATTGCTGCGCTGCAACATAACGGGAGTCCCACCGCATATGTCAAGTGTGCTGACCTAATTTCGCCCCAGACGCCCTCCCCCCCCGGATGATACCTGTCATTTGTTCACCACAGCTGCCCCGGCCTTGGAACACACCTCGTCCTGCGAGCCAGCTCCGCCGGATGCACCGATGGCGCCGATCAGCTTGCCGTCCTCGATGAGCGGAATTCCGCCGCGCGAGGCGATCACCCCGTCAAGCGAAAGCTGATACGTCAACCCGCCTTGCACCCCGTTCTCGAACAGCTTGGTATCCCGGCGGAACATGGCCGCCGTGCGCGCCTTGTGCTCGGCGATCGCGACAGAGGCGAGCTGCGCGCCGTCCATGCGGGCAAATGCCACCAGGTTGCCGCCCGAATCGACCACGCTGACAACCATTTTCCAATCATGCTTCTTCGCCTCGGCCACCGCGGCCGCCACCACCACCTGCGCCCGCTCAAGCGTGATCGGCGCGCCATAAGGTATATCGAACGGCATCTTGTCGGGGATCACGTCCAACGCAGGCGTCGGCGACGGCTGGGCGAACGCAGGAACCGCGGCCATCAGTCCCACGGCAAGCAACGGAAACATCAGGTGTTTCATCGGACACTCCCCTTGTGACGCTGGGTCGACCCAGTCTGTCGTTGACAGGGCGAGATTGGCCACGTTGCGCCAGCGTGACAAGGCCGGAGTTGCGGTGGCCTGCCGTGGGGCAGCCTCTGGCCGCGACGTGAACCCTATCTATATAAGGAGGCATGCCCTTCGACGTCCTCGCGTTCCAAATCCCCCGCACCACCGGCCGTCACCAGCGTATCGTCGCACTGTGGCTGCTGGCACTGGCTGGGATGATCCTGGTCATGGTGGCACTCGGCGGCGCCACGCGGCTGACCGGCTCCGGCCTGTCGATCATGGAATGGGCCCCGATCATGGGAGCGCTGCCGCCCTGGAGCGATGCGGAGTGGCAACGCCTGTTTGCCCTGTACCAGCGCATTCCCCAGTACAGTCTGTTGCATGAGGGCTTCGGCCTGTCGGGCTTCAAGCATATCTTCTGGCTCGAATGGACACATCGGCTGTGGGGACGGCTGATGGGGTTTGCCTTCGCCGTGCCGCTGCTGGTGTTTTGGGTGCGCGGCTGGCTGCCGCGCGGGCTTTGGCCGCGGTTGCTGGCGTTGTTCGCGCTCGGCGGCCTGCAGGGCGCGGTCGGCTGGTTCATGGTCGCCTCCGGCTTCGAGGCCGACAGCACCGCCGTCTCACCCTACCGCCTGGTGATGCACCTGACCCTGGCACTCGCCCTGTACGCCGCTATCCTCTGGACCGGCCTCAGCCTGTATCGCGGCCCCGCCTCCGCACCGGTGCGGCCTGGCCTCAGCCGGCTGTCCGCCATCCTGCTGGCCATGGTGAGCCTGACCATCCTGGCCGGTGGCTTCGTCGCCGGACTCAAGGCCGGGCTCACCTACAACAGCTTCCCCCTCATGGACGGGCGGCTGGTGCCGGACGGCTACGCCGCCCTGACACCGTTTTGGCGCAATCTCACCGAAAACATTCCCGCCGTGCAGTTCGACCACCGGCTGCTGGCAACGCTGACTGCTGGCCTCGGCCTGGCGACCGCTATCTGGTTTCTGTGCCAGGGCGCCATCGGCCTGGCCCGTGGCGCGCTCATCGCACTCGGCCTGCTGGTGCTCTGCCAATATGGACTGGGTATCGCAACCCTACTCGCGGTGGTTCCGGTCGGCCTCGCAACCGCCCACCAGGCTCTGGCCGTTCTGGTGCTCACCGCCGCCCTGGTGATGCGCCACACCCAGCGCGCGCCCGCGGCATGACCATCACCCACCCTGGCGGCGAGCCACACCGGGCGGGGGTTGCAGTCTTCGGCGCGGATCACCGGCTGCGCTGCGCGAGCCCTGGCTTCGCAGCCCTGAGCCTGCTGCCCGCATCGACCCTCATACCCGGCACCCCTCGCGCCGATATCGAGCAGCACATCGCCGCCCACAGCCGCAGCTCGGCCGGCCTCATCCTCCAACAACTGCCACTCGACGACGGTGGCTGCTGCCTCAGCCTGTCCGTCGCCGCGCCCGAGGGAGCACGCTTCCTCGCGACGATGAGCCACGAGCTGCGCACGCCGCTCAACGTCGTGATCGGCTTCGCTGACGCGCTGCTGTCCGAGCAGAACCTGACGGCCGGGCAGGTGGCAGAGTTCGCCGCCAGCATTCGCGCGGGCGGCCACGCTCTGCTTGGGCTCGTGAACAACCTGCTCGACGTGGCCCATATCGAGCAGGGCCGATTGAAACTGCAGTCGGACACGATCGACATCGCCCACCTGGCCGATCTCAGCCTCGGCGCGGTCACCGAACCGGCCCGCAAGGCGCGCATCCACCTGACCGCTGAAATTCTCACCGGCACCGCCCGATTGTCCGCCGACGAACGCCGCATGCGACAGGTTCTACACCAGCTGCTGACCAATGCCCTGGCCTTCACGCCCGCCGGCGGCCGCGTGTCGCTGCGCATCGCCCGCGATCCCGAGGGCGGCCTGCAGATGTTGGTGCAGGACAGCGGTATCGGCATCGCGCCGGACCATCTGGCCCACGTGTTCGAGCCGTTCACCCAGGCCGACGGCGGCCTTGCCCGCCGCACCACCGGCGCCGGGCTCGGCCTGTTCGTCTGCCGCGCGTTGGTCGCAGCCCAGGGCGGCACGCTCTCACTCAAATCGACGCTCGGCCGCGGCACCACCGCAATCGTGTCCCTACCGGCGACACGGCTGATCGAGCCCAATCCCTCCCTCGCCCTGTTACAGGAATAGTCATGACGCCCAACAGCATGCCAGGTACCGCCCTCGCGGTGACCGACGACCTGTTCTTCACCCGCCACGAACTGTCGCGCGAAGCCGCCGAGCGCATGACCGCGACGGCCCTGGCCAGCGCAGATGACGGCGAGCTTTTCCTCGAATACCGCGAAACCGAGAGTATCACCCTCGACGACGGCAAGATCCGCGCGGCTGGCTTCGACACGCAACTCGGGTTCGGCCTGCGCGCCGTCGCAGGCGAAACCGCCGGCTACGCGCATGCGGGGGAAATTTCGGAGAAGGCCCTGTCACGCGCGGCCGCAACCGTCGCAAGCGTCGCCTCCGGCCACAGCGGCACCGCGTCGGAAGCCCCGCGTGAGACCAACGCGCGGCTCTATACCCCGGCCAATCCACTCTCCAATGAAGGCTTCGCGGCCCGCACCGGCATGCTTGCCGAAATCGACGCCTACGCCCGCGCCAAGGACACAAGGGTGTGCCAGGTCTCGGCCTCCGTCTACGGAGAATGGCAGGCGGTGCAGATCATCCGCGCCGATGGCCATCGCGTGGCTGATCTGCGGCCGCTGGTGCGGCTCAATGTCTCGGTGGTCGTCGAGCACAACGGGCGGCGCGAAAGCGGCAATCACGGTCTCGGCGGCCGCTTCGCCTACGACCGCATCACCACTCCCGAGGTCTGGAAAGCGGCGGTCGACGAAGCGCTGCGGCAGGCTTTGGTCAACCTCGACTCGGTCGCAGCCCCCGCCGGCGAGATGGAGGTGGTGCTCGGCTCCGGCTGGCCCGGCATCTTGCTGCACGAGGCGATCGGCCACGGGCTCGAGGGCGACTTCAACCGCAAGAAAACCTCCGCCTTTGCGGGGCTCATGGGCCAGCGGATTGCGGCACCGGGGGTGACCGTGGTCGATGACGGCACGCTCCCCGACCGCCGCGGGAGTCTGACGGTGGACGACGAAGGCACACCGACCAGCCGTAGCGTTCTGATTGAAAACGGTATTTTGCGCGAGTTCCTGCAGGACCGGATGAACGCCAGGCTGATGGGCCTGCGTGCCACCGGCAACGGCCGCCGGCAGAGTTACGCCCATGCACCGATGCCGCGCATGACCAACACGGTGATGCTGGGTGGCGACCACGCGCCGGAGGAGATGATCCGCTCGGTGTCTCGCGGGCTCTACGCCGTGAATTTCGGCGGCGGTCAGGTGGACATCACCTCGGGCAAGTTCGTTTTCTCGGCGAGCGAAGCCTACCTGATCGAGAACGGCCGCCTCGGACCTGCTGTGAAGGGCGCGACTCTGATCGGCAACGGCCCAGACGCACTCACCAAGGTTGCCATGATCGGCAACGATATGGCGATGGATCCGGGCATCGGCACCTGCGGCAAGAATGGCCAGGGAGTTCCTGTCGGTGTGGGCCAACCGACACTGAAACTATCCGGACTGACGGTTGGCGGTACGGCAAACTAACGGTTGCGTCATCTTTTCTGCCAAGGATCGTGACTCTACCCGCTTGTCACGATACCTTCTGGTTACTATTCCGAAATCGTTCGATGCTTCGGGCGTTGGCCGGCGTGCGTTTTGAAGTTGTAATATTCATGCATGCAATTTCAATAGTGAAGTTGCGGCCAGGCTTTTTGCGTCCAATTCAATATAGTTCGTTGCAACCTTAACTTGGTTGGCAATAAAAATTGATCACTCGTTAATTATTTGTTCATCAATTCTTTTAATGCGCTATTCACGAGGATCATACGGAACTTTCTACTTCACTCTGGATACTCTGGTCATCAACAGCCAACCAGCGGAACGCCGGTGGGCACGCCCCCGAAGGAACAGAGCCATGAACAACATCGTTACTGCCTCCGCTTCTGTCCGTGACTCAAGCGCAGTGCGCCTCGGTGGCATGAGCCCCGCCCTGCCCACCACCGACGCCGGCAAGGTCCGTCTCGGCGGAATGTCGCCCGCCCTGCCCACCACAGATGCCAGCAAGGTCCGCCTCGGCGGAATGTCGCCCGCCCTGCCCACCACAGATGCCGGCAAGGTCCGCCTCGGCGGAATGTCGCCCGCCCTGCCTACCACAGATGCCGGCAAGGTCCGTCTCGGTGGCATGAGCCCCGCCCTGCCCACAACCGACGCCGGCAAGGTCCGTATCGGTGGCATGAGCCCCGCCCTGCCCACAACCGATGCCGGCAAGGTCCGTATCGGTGGCATGAGCCCGGCTCTGCCAGCCAGCACGAAGGACACCGGCCGCGTTCGCCTCGGCGGCATGAGCCCGTCGCTCTAAGTTTACCCGCTCCCTCTCGCCGGCGGATATTCCTGCGCTAGACTGGTGGAAGACCGGGCCTCTGCCCGGTCTTGCTGCGCGACCCGCGGATGGCCACGCACGACCACCCAACGGAGAGCTTGGTGACCGACAATTCAACCGACACCCAGACCGCACCCGTCGACGCCCTGACCGAAAAGCGCATCACCTTCTACCGCTTCATCCCCCAGGCCCGCATGCCGCAACGTGCCGACCGCGCCGCCGCAGGCACTCTGCCCACCCGCGCCTTCCGTTACTGCGAACCGGTCGTCTCCGCGTCTGCCTTCGGTTACTATGTCTTTCCGCCGATCAGCTTCCAACTGATGTGGGACGGTCACGAGGTGGTCTGGATGTACGAGGGGATCAACGATTGGATCCCCCTAAAAACCGCTCAATTCCCCGATTACGTCCCGTATTTCGACGCCCACGCCCCCGAGGAGATCCGCGGCTTCTCCCCCCCCTTCGTCGGCGCCCTGCAGGAGCCAGGCCTCGTGCAGCTCTGGACCGGCCTGATCGCCCGCACAGCACCCGGATGGTCCTCGCTCATTCGCCCCTGCGCCAATCTCCCCCGCTCCGGCGCCTATGAACTGTATGAGGGGATCATCGAAACCGACCGCTGGTTCGGCCCCCTGATCACCAACATGCGGCTGACCAAGACCAACACGCCGATCGAATTCCGGTCGGATTTCCCGGTCCTGCAGGTCCAGGTCATCCCCCGCGAGGCGCTCGACGAGCGTGCCCAGAACGATTACGAGCTCGTCGCCGACCTCGACGGAATGCGCCCGGAAGACTGGGATGATTTCTACGACACGGTGGTGCGCCCCAACGTGGCGGTCAAACGCCCCCGCGGCGAATACGCCGCCGCTGCCCGCAGGCGGGCAAAGGGCGAAGAAGGCTAGGCTTGCACGTAACGCCCGCTTGCCCCGACACTTGGCCTCTCATTCGTGCCAAGGGATCCGCCCATGCCCGCCATCAACAGCATCGTCGCCACCGCAGATGAAATGACCGCCTGGCGGCGCGACCTGCACGCCCACCCGGAGCTCGGCTTCGAGGAAGTCCGCACCAGCGACATCGTGGCCCAAAAGTTAGCGAGCTGGGGCATCGAGGTCACCCGCGGCCTCGCCACCACCGGCCTGGTCGGCACCCTGCGCAATGGCACCTCATCGCGCGCGATCGGCATTCGCGCCGACATGGACGCATTGCCGATGACGGAGGCGACCGGGTTCGACCACGCCAGCCGCACCCCCGGCCGCATGCACGCCTGCGGGCATGACGGCCACACCACCATGCTGCTCGGCGCAGCGCGCCACCTCGCCGAAACCCGCAATTTCGACGGCACGGTGCATTTCATCTTCCAGCCCGCCGAAGAAGGCGGCGGCGGCGGCCGCATCATGGTCGAGGAAGGCCTGTTCGACCGCTTCCCCTGCGACATGGTGTTTGGCCTGCACAACGACACCACGCTGCCGGTCGGCACCATCACCGCCGTCGAGGGCCGCGTCTGTGCCGCAGCCGACCGGTTCTGGGTCCACATCACCGGGCGTGGCGGACACGCCGCCGCCCCCCACCGCAGCATCGACCCGGTGGTGGTCGGCAGCCATATCGTGCTCGCCCTGCAATCCATCGTGTCCCGCCGCACCTCCCCGCTCGACAGCGTGGTCATATCCGTCACCCAGTTCCATGCGGGCAGCGCCGGCAACGTCATTCCGGAGGAAGCGGTGCTGAACGGCACCGTCCGCACCCTGCGCGCCGAGGTGCAGGACGAGATCGAAGGGCTGATGCGCCAGGTGATCGAGGCAACCGCCGCGGCGCACGGCGCCACGGCGGTGCTGGACTACGGGCGCGGCTACCCACCGGTGGTGAACAACCCCGCGGCCACCGAACGAGCAGCACGCGCGGCAGCTCGCGTGGTCGGCGTTGAGAACGTGCTGCGCGAACGCCTGCCTGGCATGGGCGGCGAGGATTTCAGCTACATGGCCCAACGCGTGCCCGGCTGTTTCCTACGCGTCGGCCAGGTCGCCAACGGGCGCGGTGCGGTCGCCGCCCACCATCCGCTATATGATTTCAACGACGACATCCTGCCCCTCGGCGCCTCGCTCTGGGCCAGCCTGGTGGAACAGGAACTGCCGCGGGGGTGACAGCGCTCACCGCCTTCCTGCTGGCCTTCCCGGCGCTGTTCTCGATCGTGAACCCGCCGGGCGGTGCCTTCATCTTCAACGAGGTCACCGGTGAGCTCACCCACGACGAGCGGCGGCGCCTCGCGGGAAAGGTGGGACTTTACTCACTGGTGGTCATGCTGGTCTCGCTCTGGGGTGGCGCCTATGTGCTGAGTTTCTTCGGCATCTCGATCGCGGCCCTGCGCATCGCCGGCGGCGCCGTGGTGGCCCTGCGGGCGCTAGAGATGCTCAACGCGCCAGAGCGCAACGAGGCCCGCAAAAGCGAACAGGCCGGCAGCTCCGCCGAAATGTCCGACAGCATGGCGTTCTTTCCGCTGACCATGCCATTCACCACAGGCCCCGGCACCATCGCGGTCGCGGTCACACTGGGGGCGGAACGGCCAGCCTACAGCGGGGGACTGTTGATGTTCATGCTGGGCGTGTCGGCCGCAGCCGCCGCCATCGCATTGCTGATCTGGCTGCTCTACGCCGCGGCCGAACGCGCCAGCGCCTGGATCGGTGCCGCCGCCCGGCGCAGCCTGTCGCGGCTGACGGCGTTCCTGCTGGTCTGTATCGGCGTGCAGATCCTGCTCGCAGGCGTCGAGGAGGAAGTGGCCCGCTACCTCGCCTCCGGTCCCTGACCGACCCATTGATACAAAATATCCGGCTCGTGTTCTTCGTTGCCGTGGCCATCGGTGGTCTCGATGGCAACGAAACCATGCCCCTCGTAGAACGCCATCGCCGGCTTATTGTACTGAAAGCACCACAGCCGCAGCCCGCCCGGGTGTTCGGATTTGGCGAAATTCATCAACATCGACCCCAATCCGCGTCGCCAGTGGTCCGGATGGATGTAGAGCTGCGCCACCCACTCGTTCTGCAAGGCGATGAACCCGGCGACCGCGTCACCCACACAGGCGACATGCACGCCGACGGCTGGGATCAATGACTCGGCGATCCAGCTGCGCACCTGTGGCCCATCATGCGCCCATTTTGCCGACGGAAGTGCGGTCTCACGGGCGGCAAGATACACATCGGCCACGGCGCGCGCATCGGCCGCACTCGCTTTGCGGATCAACAAGGGGGTCACATCTCCGGTCATGGTCGACACTCTCGGGCACGAGAGCGTCATAACGGATGCGCCCGGCGGGTGCTATCCCACGCGATTCGAAACGAGCTCTGTCACCACACCGGGGTCGGCGAGCGTCGAGGTATCGCCGAGGCCTTCGGTCTCGTTCGCAGCGATCTTGCGCAGGATGCGGCGCATAATCTTGCCGGACCGTGTCTTCGGCAGTCCAGGCGCCCATTGAATGGCATCGGGCGAGGCGATCGGCCCGATCTCCTTGCGAACCCAGGCGATCAGCTCGCGACGCAACGCCTCGCTCGGCTCCTCGCCGGTCTTCAGCGTCACATAGGCATAGATGCCCTGGCCCTTGATATCATGCGGAAATCCGACCACTGCCGCCTCCGCCACCTTGGGGTGCGACACCAAGGCCGACTCGACCTCGGCGGTGCCCATGCGATGGCCGGACACATTGATGACGTCATCGACCCGGCCGGTGATCCAATAATAGCCGTCCTCGTCTCGCCGCGCCCCGTCGCCGGTAAAATACAGGCCGGGGAAGGTCGAGAAATAGGTCTGGATGAACCGCTCATGGTCACCGAACACGGTGCGCATCAGGCCAGGCCAGGGCGCTGCGATGCACAGCAGCCCGTCGGCCGCGCCGGTCAGCTCGACTCCGGTCTGATCGACCAGCTTCAATTGCACGCCCGGCAGCGGCAGCGTCGCAGACCCAGGCTTCAACGCCGTGGCCCCCGGCAATGGCGCTATCATCAGTCCGCCCGTCTCGGTCTGCCACCAGGTGTCCACGATCGGGCAACGGCCATCGCCGACCACGCGATGGTACCACAGCCACGCCTCCGGATTGATCGGCTCGCCGACACTGCCGAGAATGCGCAGCGACTTGCGCGAAGTGGCCTTCACCGGCCCGTCGCCATCGCGCATCAGCGAGCGGATCGCCGTCGGCGCGGTGTAGAAGATGTTGACCTGGTGCTTGTCCACCACCTGCCAGAACCGGCTCGCATCCGGATAGGTGGGAATGCCCTCGAACATCAGTGAAATCGCACCATTGGCCAGCGGGCCGTACACGATATAGCTGTGCCCGGTCACCCAGCCGACATCGGCGGTGCACCAATAGACCTCGCCCTCCTGGTAATCGAAAACCATCTCATGGGTCAGGCTGGCCCAGACCAGATAACCCGCCGTGGTGTGCAGCGCCCCCTTCGGCTTGCCGGTGCTCCCTGACGTGTAGAGGATGAACAGCGGATCCTCCGCCGCCATCGGCTCAGGCGCGCAGTCCGGCGAAGCAGCCGCGGTCAGGGCGGCGTAGTCGTGGTCGCGCCCCACGATCATCGGCACGTCGCCGCCGGTCACTCGCACCACCAGAACATCCGTCACATCCGGGCAATGCACCAAGGCCGCGTCGACATTGGCCTTCAGCGGCACCTTCCGCCCACCGCGACGGCCTTCGTCGCCGGTGATCACCAGCCGCACACCGGCATCTTGAATGCGCTGCGCCAGGCTCTCAGGCGAAAACCCTGCGAAAACGATGGTATGCACCGCGCCGATCCGGGCGCAGGCCAGCATGGCCACCGCCGCTTCCACCACCATCGGCAGATACAGGCATACCCGGTCGCCCTTCTTAACCCCCCGCGTCCGCAGCACGTTGGCCAACCGGCACACCTTCTCGTGCAGCTGGCGATAGGTTGTTTGGGTGGACACGGTGGGGTCGTCGCTCTCCCAGATCAGCGCCACCTGCTCGCCGCGCGTGGCGAGATGGCGGTCGAGGCACGAGACGGACACGTTGAGTACGCCGTCCTCGAACCATTTCACCCGCACGTCCCCGGTGAAATCGCCCGACAGCACCTTGGTCGGCGGCTTGATCCAGGCGATGCGCTGCGCCTGCTCCATCCAGAACCCATCGGGGTCGCTGACCGCCCGCGCCGTCATCGCCGCGAATTGTGCCGCGTTCACATGGGCATGGGCTGCGATCTCCGGCAGCACCGGAAAGAGCGTGTCGGGCATTGGATTAATTCCCATCCTTGACGTCATAGCTTTGATCGTCCCGCTTCATCCGACGGGCTTGCACCGTTCGTCTTTTATGCTTCTGCCACCACATTGACCAGAGTCGGGGCCCGTTGTCCTTGATCTGCCTCAACCCGCGAAAGTCGCCCCGATCAGGAACTCATGGTTGCCCTCGGGACCGGTGATCGGGCTTTCCGAAATGCCCACCACCGTCCAGCCCGGCAGGCTCGACCACCAGGTTTGGATCCGCCGGCAGACTTCCTGATGAATGGCGGGGTCGCGCACCACGCCCTTGGGACCCACCTGCCCTGGACCGGCCTCGAACTGCGGCTTGATGAGTGCGATCGCCCAGGCACCGGGAACGCACAGCGACAGCGGATGCGGCAGCAAGGTCTGCAGCCCGATGAAACTCGCATCGCACACCAGCGCCTCGATCGGATCCGGCACGATCGCAGCCGTCAGATGCCGCGCATTGGTCTTCTCGTACACAACCACCCGCGCATCGCTGCGCAGCTTCCATGCCAATTGGCCATGGCCCACATCCACGGCGTGAACCTTGGCAGCCCCCCGTGTCAGCAGCACATCGGTGAATCCGCCGGTGGAGGCGCCGACGTCGATGCAAACACGACCTTCAGGCGAAAACCCAAACGCCGCCAGCCCATGCGCAAGCTTCAGCCCCCCGCGGGAAACCCAGGGATGGTCCTGGCCCTTCACCTCCAGCGGCGCATCCTCGGCCAGTTGCTGGCCCGCTTTTTCAACCCGGCGATCCCCCGTGTAGATCTTGCCGGCCAGGATCAACGCCTGCGCCTTGGTGCGGCTTTCGACCAAGCCGCGGTCGACCAGCAACTGGTCGGCCCGCGGCTTTGCCATCAGGTCAAAGCAGTCGTCACGGTGCGGACGATATCGGCGGCGGTCAGCCCGGCGTCGATCATCTGCCGGGCGGGTGCGTCGTGTTCCAGAAAGCGGTCCGGCAGCACCATCGGCCGGATGCGCAACCCACCGTCGAGCAGGCCGGACCACGCCAGGTGCTGCATCACAGCCGAGCCGAACCCGCCAACCGAGCCGTCTTCGATTGTCACCAGAACCTCGTGGTCGCGCGCCAGTTGCTCGATCATTTCAGTGTCCAGTGGCTTGGCAAAACGCGCATCGGCCACCGTGCAATCAATGCCCTGGGCCTCGAGCGCCGCAGCCGCCGTCAGGCAATCCGCAAGCCTTGGGCCCAAGGCGAGAAGTGCTACCTTGCTGCCCTGGCGCACGATCCGCCCACGGCCGATCGGCAGAACCTGACCCTGCTCGGGCAGCGCCACCCCAGTGCCCTCGCCGCGCGGATACCGAATGGCGCTCGGGCGATCGTTGATGCTGGCCGCCGTCGCCACCGCATGCACCAGCTCCGCCTCGTCCGACGGCGCCATGATCACGATGCCCGGCAGGCAGCCGAGATACGCCAGGTCGAAGCTGCCGGCATGCGTCGCGCCATCGGCCCCCACCGGCCCGGCGCGGTCGATGGCAAAGCGCACCGGCAGCGACTGGATCGCCACGTCATGCACCACCTGGTCGTAGGCGCGCTGCAGAAAGGTGGAATAAATGGCGCAGAACGGCACCATGCCCTCGCTCGCCATGCCGGCGGCAAAGGTCACCGCGTGCTGCTCGGCGATGCCCACGTCGAACGTCCGGTCCGGGAAAGCCTTGCCGAATGCATCGAGCCCGGTGCCAGACGGCATGGCCGCGGTGATCGCCACGATCTTCGGGTTGCGCGCGGCCTCCGCGATCAACGCGAGGGCGAACACCTTGGTATAGGTCGGCGGGCCCGGCGGCGCTTTCACCTGCTCGCCGGTCAACACGTTGAATTTGCTCACCGCATGCAGCTTGTCCGCCGACGCCTCGGCCGGCGCATAGCCGCGGCCCTTCTGGGTGATCACATGCAAAAGGATCGGTCCGTAGTCGTCGGCCTCGCGGATGTTGCGCAGCACCGGCAGCAGATGCTCCATGTTGTGACCGTCGATCGGGCCCACGTAATAGAAGCCCAACTCCTCGAACAACGTGCCGCCGGTCAGAATGCCGCGGGCATATTCCTCGGCACGCCGCGCGGTGCGCTCGATGCCCTTGGGAAACCGCTTGGCCATTCTGATGGCGATATCGCGCAGCGACAGGAACGAATGCGACGACAGCAGCCGCGACAGATACGCCGACATCGCCCCCACGGGCGGTGCGATCGACATGTCGTTGTCGTTCAGCACCACCACCAGGCGGGATTTCAGGGCGCCCGCATTGTTCATCGCCTCATAGGCCATGCCCGCCGACATCGCGCCGTCGCCGATCACGGCGATCACATTGCGCGGCGTGTCCTGCATGGCCGAGGCCACGGCCATGCCGAGGCCTGCCGAAATCGAGGTCGACGAATGCCCCGCGCCGAACGGGTCGTACTGGCTCTCCGCCCGGCGCGTGAACCCCGCCAGCCCGCCGCCTTGGCGGATCGAGCGGATGCGGTCGCGCCGCCCCGTCAGAATCTTGTGCGGATAGGTCTGGTGGCCGACATCCCAGATCAGCCGGTCGTGCGGGGTGTCGAACACGGCATGCAACGCCACCGTCAGCTCCACCACGCCCAGCGAGGCGCCGAGATGCCCACCGGTGGAACTGACCGCATCGATCGTCTCCGCCCGCAGTTCCTGGGCCAGTTCCGCCAGCTGCTCGGTCGACAGATTGCGCAGATCGGCCGGCACACGAACACGATCGAGCAGCGGCGTCTTCGGCCGGGTGACGGGGACGACGGGAGCGTTCATG
>JANXSM010000083.1 GCA_025352665.1 Rhodospirillales bacterium
CCCCCCCCCCCCCCCCCCCCCCCCCCCGCACCGCCGAAACCCGCCCCGGGCAAACCCAGCCGCCGCGGGCCCGACCTTCGCGGATCGCCGCAATCAGCCAGAGAACCCGATTCTCGACCCGCTGCAGCTTTCTATAGATCAGCGTGATCAACGCCATCGACACCAAATTCCCCGCAATCCGCTCAGCCGCCGCCGCGCGCAGCCCATGCATGGCCAGCGAAAAGCGGTCGGTCAGGGAAAGGATGGCGAGCTCGAACATGAACTAAACATGAAACAAATCGTCCGACGACGCAATACGTAATGACACGTAACGCCAGAGCCGCCACCCACCACCTGCCTGGCCGCCAAGCGTCGGTTTACACAACAAGAGTACCCTTCACCGGGGGTTAAGGATTGGCGACGATAGTTCAGTCGTGCATTTCGGCGCCTGGACGGCGTTGCCTGATCCTGTCCCGTCAAATGTTCCATGCGGAACATGGAGGCCCCAATGCGCCGTTGGCTTGACCTTTCCATTCGCACCAAAGTGCTGTCGACATTCGCAATAATTGGCTGCCATCCACGCAAGGCCCGGGCATTCTCAGCACGGCCCTGAAGGACTACCGAACCCGGCAATCCCGGATGCTGGTAAGCGTCCTGGCGGGATCAAATGCCAGCTTCGCAGCCGACCAGACATTTCTCGCCGAAGGCACCACCACGATCGAGAAGCTGCGCAGAGACCAGCAGCGCCTTATCACGGCCGGCACCCAGCATGAACGTCTGATGCGGGGGTTCGATGCGAGCTGGGCAAAGTGACAGACCGTGGCCGCGGCGGCCGACCAGCTCAGTTCGTCGATCGGCTAAATCAGCCGCCAGGTGGCCCATTCGTCCAAAATCACCCGCCGCGCGGTGGCAGACGCCCAGCTCACGGATGCGATCGTGCAGGCACTCGCCGAGGGCGCTGAAAAGATCGGCCTTGTTCTTGGGCTCATCACCAACATCGCCGGCCAGACCAATCTGCTGGCGCTGAATGCGACCATCAAGGCCGCGCGGGCCGGCATGCCTGCGCCGAGGAGGTGCCGAGATCGATTCCCAAAAACATGATGCGGTCCGACTGTCGGTGTTCAGCAAGGTGTGATGCGGTTCTGCGTCGCTGGGCGCAGTGGAGGGGTTGCCTCGCGCACGGGCGGCGACATTTCAATCACACGGCTCCGCTGTCTAACATAGATAAACCAGGATCGCGCGGGGTGTTGGTTGTTTCAGGGGCTTGCACGGCCCATTTGCAGGTTGGCAGTCGGGTAGGGTTAACATGGCAGGCATTGACGCTGTCGTTCTGGCGCGGGCGCAGTTTGCGTTTACCATTGGCTTTCATATCATTTTCCCGGCCTTTTCGATTGGCCTCGCCAGCTACCTTATGGTGCTGGAAGGCATGTGGCTGCGTACCGGGCGACGGGTGTATCTCGACCTGTTCCAATATTGGGTGAAGGCGTTCGCCCTGGTGTTCGGCATGGGCGTGGTTTCGGGACTGGTGATGTCCTACCAGTTCGGCACCAACTGGGGCGCGTTCGCCGACAAGGCCGGCCCCATCGTCGGCCCTCTGATGGGCTACGAGGTGTTGACCGCATTCTTCCTGGAAGCCGGTTTCCTGGGCATCATGCTGTTCGGCATGAAGAAGGTCGGCAAGGGCCTGCATTTCGCCGCCACCTGCGTGGTTGCCTTCGGCACGCTGCTCAGCGGCTTCTGGATCCTGTCGGTGAACTCCTGGATGCAGACGCCGCAGGGCTACGCGATCACCGCCGACGGGCATTTCGTGCCGACCAGCTGGATGGAGATCATCTTCAATCCCAGCTTCTTCTATCGCTTCCCCCACATGATCCTGGGCTGTTACCTGGCGGTTGCCTTCTTCGTCGGCGCCGTCGGCGCCTATCATCTGCTGCGCGACCGCAGCAACTTGGCGGCGCGGACGATGTTCTCAATGGCGCTGTGGATGGCAACCCTGGTGGCGCCGGCGCAGATCCTGGTGGGCGACGCGCATGGGCTCAACACGCTGGAGCATCAGCCCGCCAAGGTGGCGGCGATGGAGGGTGATTGGGAGACCCACCCCGGCCAGCCGCTGGTGTTGTTCGCCCTACCCGACCAGGCGGCCGCCACCAATCGCTATGAAATCGCCATCCCCAAGCTCGGCAGTCTGATTCTGACCCACAAACTGGACGGCGAGATCAAGGGGTTGAAGGATTTCGCGCCGCAGGATCGCCCGCCGGTTGCCGTGGTGTTCTGGGCGTTTCGCGTCATGGTGACGCTCGGGCTGCTCATGGCGGCATTCGGGCTGGGCAGCCTGGTGCTGCGCCGGCGTGGGCGGATCTATACCAACGTCTGGCTGCAACGCGGCATGGTGGCGATGGCGCCGGCTGGCTTTTTGGCCATTCTCGCCGGCTGGACAGTGACCGAGGTGGGTCGCCAGCCCTTCACCGTCTATGGCCTGCTGCGCACGATCGACAGCGTCTCGCCGATCGGGCTGCCGGGGGTGGCGACGTCGCTGGCCGCCTTCGCCGTGGTCTATTTCCTGGTGTTCGGCGCCGGCGTGGCCTTCCTGCTCACCATGGTGTCGCGGCCGCCGATACCGGGCGAGCCCGGGCCATCCCCGGAACAGCCCATGCGCTCGTCCGGCATCACGCCGGGCCCTGTCGCCATGGCCGCGGAGTAGACCGATGTTCACCCTTCCCTGGCTTGATCTGCCGCTGGTCTGGGCCGGCCTGATCGCGATCGCCGTGCTCGCCTATGTGCTGCTCGACGGGTTCGACCTCGGCGTCGGCATCCTGTTCGCCGTCGAGCCCGAGGATGGCGACCGCGATGTGATGGTGAACTCGGTCGCCCCGGTGTGGGATGGCAACGAGACTTGGCTGGTGCTGGGCGGTGGCGGCCTGTTCGCGGTGTTTCCACTGGCCTACGCCACCATCATGCCGGCGCTGTATCCCGTCATCATCAGCATGCTGCTTGGGCTGATCTTCCGCGGGGTGGCCTTCGAATTCCGCTTCCGCGCGACCACCCGCTCCGGCCGCCGGCTTTGGGATCTGGCATTCTTCTCCGGCTCCACGCTGGCAGCCCTCTGCCAGGGGCTGGCGCTGGGCGGGCTGCTGCAAGGCATCAAGGTGGTGGATCGCGCCTATGCCGGCGGCTGGTTCGACTGGCTGACCCCGTTCACCGTGCTGTGCGGCATCGCCGTCGTCATCGGCTACGCGCTGCTCGGGTCGACCTGGCTGATCTGGCGTACCGAGGGCCCTTTGCAGACCCGGGCCCGCGGACTCGCCAAAATTCTGGGCATCGCCACGTTGGCGCTGATCGCAGCCGTCAGTCTGTGGACGCCAATGCTCAACCCGGTGTTCGCCGACCGCTGGTTCGGTTGGCCCGGCATTGCGCTGACGGCACCGGTGCCGATCCTGGTGGCGCTGCTCGCCTGGCAATTCTGGCGCGGACTCAGGCTGTGCCATGACGTCACCCCATTCGCGTGTGCGCTCGGCTGGTTCGTGCTGTGCTTCGCAGGCCTCGGGATCAGCGTGTATCCCAACATGGTGCCGCCCTCGATCACCATCTGGCAGGCCGCTGCCCCGCCCGAGAGCCAGGCCTTCCTGCTGGTCGGCGCGGTGGTGCTGATCCCGACGATCCTGGCCTACACTTTCTACGCCTATTGGGTGTTCCGCGGGAAAGTGACCGCGGACACCGGGTATCATCACTGAAAATGGCACGGCGCCTCGCCTGGTTCGCCGGCCTCTACATCGCCTCCTTCGCAACGGTGGCGCTGGTGGCGTTCGGCCTGCGGCTGATCATCCGCGGTTGAAGCGATCAGGCGCCGAGATCAAGCGACGGACCAAAAACCATCATGCGGTGCCGACATCGGCCAGCCTCTACCGGTTCAAGCTGTGGGGGTGATATGCAGGAGCCATGAACACCCGCGCCTGCGCGCTCTGCGCCACCGAATGCCCCCCGCCCTATCGCCCGCCGCCGCCGGAGCTGTCGCCTGACCTCGACATGCGGCCCGGCGAGCCGACCCGCTCCACCATGCAACGCTGGGTGCAGACCTGCCCCGGCTGCGGCGCGGTGGCGCCGGACCTGGCAGGGTTGGAGCCGCAGATGATCGAGGTGGTCGAAAGCGAGGCCTATCTTTCGCTCGCGGCACGCCCGGCCGAGGCCACGCCGTTCCTCCGCTTCGCCATGATCTGTCGCGAGGGCGACCGCGCCGGCGCCATGTTGCAGGCCGCCTGGACCGCCGATGACGCCGAGGACGACGAAGCCGCCATCCACTACCGCCGCGAATGCGCCGCCAGCTGGGGCGAGCCGGACGGCGTGGACAGCGCGCTGCGGCTGATCGACATCCTGCGCCGCGCCGGGCTGCTGGCCGCCGCGGAAGAATGCGCCGCACTGATCGCCGAAGGCGCGCCCGACGAACGCGCCCAGTCCATCCTCGACTACCAGCGCGCACGCATCGCACAGGGCGACACCGGCCGGCACCTGATGGGCTCGGCCCTGCGGCCGCCCGCACGCACGCCGCATGTGTCGCATGGCAAATCTAGCAAAAAGGGCTTCTTCTCCCGCCTTCTGGGTGGATAGTCGATGCGCTGTTCTGCCGCAGACGACACCCGGCGACCATGGCGCCGCCGCTACGGCTGAGAGGCAGAGGACGTCGCGCTAACCGCACGCGCCCGGCCCGCGCGTCGTTCACCGGCGAGCAATATAACACCGGCGATCACAATCAGCACGGCGCCCAGCCACACGGCGAGGGTTGGAATGTCGTGCCAGATGACGAAGCCCAGAATGAACGCCCAGAGCAGGGCGGAATACTCCACCGTCGCCATCACGGCCGCCGGCGAGCGCCGCGCCGCTTCGAACATCAGATACTGGCCGCCGCCGCCGAACACGGCAACGCCTGCCAGCAGCAGCAGGTCCGCCTCGCTCGGTGGCACGAACTGGAACAGGCACATCACGCCGGAGCCTGCCGCAAGCACCAAATTGCTGAATGCCATCTGCAGCAGCGTGCTTTCCCGCCGTGCCACCTGGCGCATGAGAATGACGGTATAACCCCACATGGCCGCCGCCATCAGCACCAGCAGCGTCGCCCAGCCCGGCCGCACGCCGACGTGGCCGCCGGCCACCAGTACCCCGAAGGGGTCGCTGGCGACCAGTACCCCGAGAAACCCGATGGCAACGCTCGCCCAGCGCACCGGCGTGACACGCTCGCCCAGCAGCGGTGCGGAGAGTGCCGTGACCACCAGGGGTGCCGCAAAATACAATGTCAGCAGCTGTGCCAGCGGCATGTCGCGCGCGGCGGAATAGAAGCAAAGCCAGGCTGACAAGGTGAGCAGCCCCCGCAGCGCCATGGGGCGCTTCAACGGCGTGGCGATCGCCGTCACCACCAGATGCTGACGGCCGATGGCCAGGCACACCAGCAGAATGACCGTCGAGCGGACGAACATCACCTCCCAAACCGGAAGGCTCGCCACCAGCCATTTGTTGGTCGCGTCGTGCAGGGAGAACAGGAAATAGGCGGCAACGCTTAGCGCCATGCCCCAGGATGTGTTCACTCGGCAGCGCTGCGCAGCCCAGCCCCCCCGGCGAGCGGGCACAGCGGCAAGGCTGCTGCCAACAATGCGGCAAGGAGCAGCAGATGGGCTCGGGGCGACTGACCGGACGCGACGGCGTCGGCTGCGGCAACGCCGAAGATCAGCACCGGCGCCACGAGCGGCAACACCAGCAGGGGCAGCAGCACGCCGCCCCGACGGGCGCCCAGCACCAGGGAAGCCCCGGTCATACCGAACAGCGACAGCAGCGCCGTGCCCAGCAGCAGTCCAGCCAGCAGCGCCGGCACCACCTCCGCCTGCATGCCCAGCATCAGTGCGACCGGGCCGGCCGCCAGCAGCAGCGGCACGCCGGTGGTCAGCCAGTGGCCCAGCGCCTTCATGGCCGCGACCATCGCCGGCGGTTGGCCGGACAGCAGCAGCTGGTCGAGCGTGCCGTCCTCGAAATCGGCACCGAACAGGCGGTCGAGCGGCAGCAGAGCCGCCAGCAACGCACAAACCCAGACGATGCCCGGCGCGAGCCTTGCGAGCGTTTCCGGCGCCGGGCCGATAGCCAAGGGAAACAACGACGCGGTGAGCACGAAGAACAGCAATGCGGCAAGCGTGTCGCTGCCATGCCGCAAGGACAGCCGCAGATCACGGCGAAGCATTTCAGCAAGGCTCATGCGAACGCGAACTCCGACGCTTCGGGCAACGGCAGCGGCAGATGGGTTGCTGCCACGACGACGCCTCCCTGGGCACGATGGGCTGCCAGCATAACGCCGAAGCGTGCCACCGAAGCCGTGTCGAGCCCCAATGTCGGCTCGTCCAGCAGCCAGATCGGCACCTGCCGCAGCACCAGCCGGGCGAGTGCCAGGCGGCGCTTCTGCCCAGCCGACAGCATGCGCGCCGGCAGATCCGCCAAGCGCTGCAACCCCATCGCGGCCAGGGCGGGAACCGCACCGCGACCGAGGTTCTCGGCGGCCGTAAGACCCGGCTTCACCGCATCCTGGTGGCCAACATAGGCCACACGGGCGCCCTGGCCGGTGCGATCGGCCAGCACCTCCTCGCCCTGCCACAGCACCGAACCCAACTCGGCCCGCCCAAGGCCGGCCAGCAGGCGCAGCAGCGTGCTCTTGCCCGATCCGTTTGGCCCGACCAGCAACAGCGCGCCACCGGCGGGAACCGCGAACGAGACCGACCCGAACACCAGCCGGTCGCTACGGATCGCCGCCAAACCTCGCACTTCCAGCACGCATCTCCCCTTAACGGTCTGGGCCTAAGTGGACGTCCCACCATGGCTATGGTTAAACGCGTCACCGTTCCAATCTGGCCCGCTGATGCGGACGAAACCCGCCGACCAACCTCGGCCTCGGATCGCCCACAGAGGCGCGGCGCATCAGCGAGGCTGCATATCCCATGAAATCGATCGGTCAGGACACCCTTAAGACCCGCAAGACACTGAATGTGGAGGGCAAGTCCTACGACTACTTCTCCATTCCGGAAGCAGCCAAGACCATCGGCGACGTGTCCCGCCTGCCGGTCAGCCTCAAGGTGCTGCTGGAGAACGTGCTCCGCTTCGAAGACGGCAAATCCTATATGGTCGCTGATGCGCAGTCGGTCGCCGACTGGCTGGTCGAAGGCAAATCCAGCAAGGAAGTGCCGTTCAAGCCAAGCCGCATCCTGATGCAGGATTTTACCGGTGTGCCCGGCGTGGTGGACCTCGCCGCCATGCGCGATGGCATCACCACGCTGGGCGGCAACCCGCAGAAGGTGAACCCGCTGGTGCCGGTCGACCTCGTGATCGACCACTCCGTGATGGTCGATTTCTCAGCAACGCCTGACAGCGAGCGCAAGAACGTCGACGTCGAGTTCGAGCGCAACGGCGAGCGCTACTCGTTCCTGCGCTGGGGCCAGACCGCGTTCGACAATTTCCGCGTCGTGCCGCCGGGCACCGGCATTTGCCACCAGGTGAACCTGGAATATTTGTCGCAGACCGTGTGGACCGCCGATGTCGGCGGCACCACTTTCGCCTATCCAGACACGCTGTACGGCACTGACAGCCACACCACCATGGTGAACGGCCTGGGTGTGCTCGGCTGGGGCGTCGGCGGCATCGAGGCCGAGGCCGCCATGCTCGGCCAGCCCATCGCCATGCTGATCCCCGACGTGATCGGCTTCCGCCTGACCGGCAAGCTGCCCGAGGGTGCCACCGCCACCGACCTGGTGCTCACCGTGACCCAGATGCTCCGCGCGAAGGGCGTCGTCGGCAAGTTCGTCGAGTTCTTCGGCTCGGGCCTGGACGATCTGATGCTCGCCGACCGCGCCACCATCGCCAACATGGCCCCGGAATACGGCGCCACCTGCGGCTTCTTCCCGGTCGACAAGATCGCGTTGGAATACCTGCATCTGTCCGGCCGCGACGAGCACCGCATCAAGCTGGTCGAGGAATACTCCAAGGCCCAGGGCATGTGGCGCGACAGCTCCACCCCCGATCCGGTGTTCACCGACACGCTGGAACTCGACATGTCCACGGTCATGCCGAGCCTGGCCGGCCCGAAGCGCCCGCAAGACCGCGTTTTGCTGAAGGACGCCGGCCCCGCGTTCAAGGTGGAGCTCACCAAATCGCTCGGCGTGCCCGCCAATGACGTCGGAACCTCGGTCCCCGTCGCCGGCACCAACTATGCGATCACCCATGGCGACGTGGTGATCGCCGCGATCACCAGCTGCACCAACACCTCCAACCCCTACGTTATGGTCGCGGCCGGCCTGGTCGCTCGCAAGGCGCGCGCCCTTGGCCTGACGCCCAAGCCCTGGGTCAAGACCTCGCTGGCCCCTGGCTCGCAGGTGGTGACCGACTATCTCGACAAGTCCGGCCTCACCGCGGACCTGGACGCGATGGGCTACAACACGGTCGGCTACGGCTGCACCACCTGCATCGGCAACTCGGGCCCGCTGGCCGATGCGATCGTGGACGCGATCGAGGACAACAAGCTGGTCGCCGTTTCGGTGCTGTCGGGCAACCGCAACTTCGAAGGCCGCGTCCACGCCAACGTGCGCGCCAACTACCTCGCCTCGCCGCCGCTGGTGGTGGCCTACGCCCTGTTCGGCAACATGCGCGAGGACATCACGACCAGCCCGATCGGCACCTCCAAGGACGGCAAGCCGGTGTTCCTCAAGGACATCTGGCCGTCCAACAAGGAAATCGCCGACCTCGTGCAGTCAAGCCTGGGCCGTGAGCAGTTCCTCAAGCGCTACGCGGAAGTGTTCACCGGGCCGAAGCAGTGGCAGGACATCCAGGTCGCCACGGGTGAGGCCACCTATGGCTGGTCCGACACCTCCACCTACGTCAAGAACCACCGTATTTCGACGGGATCACCATGGAGCCGAAGCCGATTTCCGATATCGTCGGCGCCCGGGTGCTCGCTCTCCTCGGCGACAGCATCACCACCGACCATATCTCGCCCGCCGGCAACATCCGCAAAGCCTCGCCAGCCGGCGAATACCTCGGCGAGCGACAGATCCTCGCCAAGGACTTCAACAGCTACGGCGCGCGGCGCGGCAACCACGAGATCATGATGCGCGGCACCTTCGCCAACATCCGCATCAAGAACGAGATGGCGCCGGGCACCGAGGGCGGCATCACCTTGCACATGCCGGATGGCGTGCAGATGCCGATCTACGACGCGGCGATGAAATACAAGGCGGAGGGCGTTCCCACCGTTATCATCGGCGGCAAGGAATACGGCACCGGCTCGTCGCGCGACTGGGCGGCGAAAGGCACCATGCTGCTTGGCGCACGGGCGGTGATCGTGGAAAGCTTCGAACGTATCCACCGTTCCAACCTGGTGGGCATGGGCGTGCTGCCGCTGACGTTCATGAACGGCGTCGACCGCAAGAACCTGAACCTCACGGGCGAGGAAGTGCTTGATATCCTCGGCCTCGACGACATCAGCCCGCGCAAGACCATGTCGCTGGCCGTCCACCGCAGCAATGGCACCATCGACCATGTGCCGCTGCTGTGCCGGATCGATACGATCGACGAGGTCGCCTATTACAGGCATGGCGGCATTCTGCAGTATGTGCTGCGCGAAATGGCCAAGGCCGCCTGATCCTCCGGGCCCGGCTGCGCCGGATGCGCTCCGCGCGAGCAGGACTTCGTCCTGCACCTACCAGGGGCGAGCCCCTGGACCTCGCTCATTGAAGCGAGTCTCTGTTTGGTGAGGGGGCTCATACCCGCGGGTCTTTTGGAC
>JANXSM010000089.1 GCA_025352665.1 Rhodospirillales bacterium
GTTCAACCCCCATTTCGCCCGCCAGGGACGGCCGTTTGAGGCGATCATTGCGCCGTCGCTGGAGCAGATCCGCCTGCATCTGGCCGGTGGGATTAGGCCGACAGCGCCACCCGAGGGTCGACGAACGGACCCCAGGTATTAATGACCAAAGCGTGCTTGAGGCTCCATACCGCGTCCATGTATTGGCGGGTTTGGTTGTCGGCGACTAGCAGCCTGTCGGAGTGGGGTATTTGGTCATTTGGTCGGCGACGGTCTCGATTGGGGTGGTTGCGTTCTCTGGCGCGGCGTAGGGCGGTCGAATTGGTGTTTGATGTGATTTTGTCTGCCTCGATTGGGCGGTGGCGTCCGGTGCGGGCGTTCAGGGGGCATGTGAAGGGCCCGAGCCGGCTCAATTCGTGCCCGCCAGAACGAACATCCGCTTGATGTTCCATGCCATGGTCACGAGGCTCCATTCGCCGCGGACACGCTCGAGCCCGCGGAGCAGGAACTGGCGGAACCCGAGCACCGACTTGATGATGCCGAACACCGGCTCGGGCGTCTGCTTGCGCAAGCCATACAGCTTCCTGCCTTCGGGCGTGGTGAGCCGATGGACCATCGCCGCAAGCGGCGTGGGGTGCTGCGGTGGTGGCGGTGGCGCGGCAAAGCGCGTGGCGAGCGACAGATGGTGCGCTTCGCGGCCGATCGCGATGATCGGCTCGATCCCCGCCGCGGCACACGTGTTCACATTGGCTTCGCTGAAGTATCCGTTATCCGCCAGCAGCGTTTCGACTTGACCAAATTCGTCGGGCAGAGCGGCTATCTTGCCGAGCATCGGCGCAAGCTGCCGCTTGTCGTTCGGCGCCTGCACCACATCGGTCGCGATCACCAGCAGGCTGCCCGCCGCCACCGCTGCCTGCGCGTTGTAGCACTGCTCATACCCGCCACCCGCCACCGGCATGATACGCGACTCTTCGTCCGTCAAATTGATCTGATCGGTGGGCAGAGGCCCTGCCACCGGCGGCGCCGGAGGCCTGCCTCCGGGCTGCTTGCCCGTCGCCGCGGTCTTGGCCTCGCGTGCCGCCATCTTGGCTTCATGCTCGGCTTGTTCGCGCGCATGGCGCTCCTTCGCCCGTGCCTCGATGGTGGCCTTGGCGCCGGCAATCGCCGCCAGACGCAGCTCGCGCCGCGCCAGTTCCGCGGGGATCGACATCCCGTCCGGCACGTCCGCCTGATCGGCCGACTCCGCCTTGGCCATCAGATCGGCCACCTCGGCCCGCAACTGCGCCTCGATCTTGCCCGCGTGCTCATACGACAGCGCGCTGTGGCGGCTGGCATTGGCATGGATTTTCGTGCCGTCCAGCGCCACCGTGCCCATCTTCAAGACCCCCATCTCGCGCGCGACGCCCAGAACCTGCACGAACAGCGCCTCGATCTGCGGCAGAAAGCGCCGCCGGAATGCGGCAATCGTGTCGTGATCGGGATGTTCGTTGGCCGCGATAAAGCGGAACGCCACCGAGTCAAAGCTCGCACGTTCCAGCTTGCGGCTGGAAAACACACCGGTGGCATAGCCATAGATGATCAGGCCGAGCAGCAGTTGCGGGTGATAAGACGCCTCACCCGAGCCACGGTAACTGCCAGTCATCACCCGCAAATCGAGCCGCTCGACCACCTCCACCACAAACCGCGCCAGGTGCCGCTGCGGCAGCCACTCGTCCACAGACGGCGGCATCAGAAAGCCGGTCTCGCGGTCAATCGGGCGGAAGTTGCGCATCCAACAGGTATCCAAACGGCCAAGAGGGGAAAGCAATGCTGCGATTCTAACGCATCATCACGCGTCGCGTTAAGTCCGACAGGCTGCTAGAGCAACTTCTTTTCATCCAGAGTCGGATAGGGGATTCCCCGACGCGGGCGTGATGTGATTCACCGTTGATGCTGGAGCGGAGGCCAGCATGGATGGGGAAGACGCTTTCGGTTGATCTTCGGTCGCGGGTGATCGCTGCCGTTGAAGGTGGGTTGTCGTGTCACGCGGCGGCGGCACAGTTCCAGATCGGAATTGCGACTGCGGTCCGTTGGGTTTCGGTATTCCGGAAGACTGGCGCCCTCGCCCCGATGCCCAAAGGCGGGGACACGCGCTCGCATCGCATCGAGGCCCATCGGACGGTCATCCTGACCATGATCGAGGCGCAGAAGGACATCACGCTCGTCGAGTTGTCGGAGCTGCTGCGCCGTGAGCACGGGGCGTCGTTCGCGCCCAGCACGCTGTGGCGCTTCCTGGAGCGGCACGCAATCAGCTTCAAAAAAAACGGCACACGCCAGCGAGCAGGAGCGCCCCGACGTCGCAGCCCGGCGCCGCGCGTGGTTCAAAGCTCAGCCTGACCTTGATCCCGAGCGCCTGGTCTTCATTGATGAGACCGGAGCCTCGACCAAGATGGCGCGCTTTCGCGGCCGGGCCGGACGCGGCCAGCGTTGTCGAGCGCCGGTGCCGCATGGGCACTGGAAGACCACGACCTTCACCGGCGCGCTGCGTCTGTCCGGCATGACCGCGCCCATGGTGCTCGACGGACCCATGAACCGGGCAGCGTTCCAGGCCTACATTGAACAGGTTCTGGTGCCCACGCTCCATCGTGGCGACACGGTGATCCTCGATAACCTGCCCGCCCACAAAGGGGCGGATGTGCGCCGGGCTATCGAAGCCGCTGGGGCAACGCTGCGTTACCTGCCGCCCTACTCGCCCGATTTCAACCCAATCGAGAACGCCTTCTCCAAGCTCAAGGCCTCTCTCCGCAAGACAGCGGCACGGACCATTGACGGCCTGTGGGATGCAATCAGGGATGCGCTTCCGACCATCACGCCAGACGAATGCGCAAACTACTTCACCGCAGCCGGATATGAGCCGGAATGAACGGAATCTGCTCTAGCGAATCAATAAGATACCTTAAAAGTCGGGCTGTCCTCTGGTCTGGTGCGCCGATGATCATAAATCCGCGTAGTCGCGATGTTGGCGTGGCCGAGCCACTCTTGCACCTTGGCAATGTCGGCTTGGTGATCCAGCGCATTGGTGGCCGCCGTTGCGCGCAGCGCATGGGCGCCGATCTCGAACCCCAGCAGCGCTGAATACCGCCGCACTAACTTGTAAACACCGTCCGCGGTAATTGCTTCGGCAAGCTCACCGGTCCGATTATTTCGAACTGGCCGGAAGAGTGCGCCGGCGTCGTCGACGCTATGACCAGCCGCATCGAGATAGTCATGGATCAACGAATTGGTACCCGGATGAAGTGGCAGATAGCGGGTTTTGCCGCCTTTGCCGGACACTCGCAGATGCGGCACACCTTTGCGCGCATGCCGAAAATCTCGCACTTTCAACTTACATAGTTCCTCGCGCCTAAGCGCGTGGAACAGAAGTGTCGATAAGATCGCTCGG
>JANXSM010000132.1 GCA_025352665.1 Rhodospirillales bacterium
CGGCTGCGCCGGACGCGCTCCGCGCGGCCAGGGCTTCGCCCTGGTCGGGCCGAAGGCCATTCCGGCGCAGCCGGACGCCGGCGGATCGAGGCCTACACCCAGAACCGGACGTTGGGACGGGCGAGGCCGCCGCCGAGGCCGATGGCGGTGCCGTCGGCGCGCCAGCAGGCGGCGCCGGTCATAGTACCATCGGGATTGAACTGGATGCAGCTCATGCCGCCGGCGACATGGGGGGAGAGTTGGGTGGTGTGGCCCATCTTGCGGAGCGCGCGCAGCACGCGTTCGGAGTAGGCGTCCTCCATTTCGAGAATCGGCCCTTCCGTCCAGATCCTTGGGGCTTCGACGGCCTCCTGGGCGGTCATCTTGTGGTCGATGAGGTTCACGATCGCCTGCATGACGCTCGGGAAGATGCGCTTGCCGCCAGGCAGGCCAAGGGCGAACTGTACCTTGCCGTCCTTGAGCCCCATCGTGGGGGCCATCGAGGTGGTAACCCGTTTGCCTGGCGCGATGCTAAGCGCCGTGCCAGGCCGGGGGTCGAAGTTGTTCATGTAGTTGTTGGGGATCATGCCGGTTTCGCGGACCATGATGCGGGCGCCGAACAGGCCGTTGATGGTCTGCGTGCTGGCGACGACGTTGCCGAGCGCGTCGGCCACGGTGATGTGAGTGGTGTGCGGGCTTTGGCCTGCGCTTATGCCGGCCGCCCATTGCTTGGTGGCGTTGAGGTCGATTTCGGCGCGGCGGGTGGCCGCGTAGTCCTTGCTGGTCAGCGTTTCGATCGGCACGGCGATGAAGTCTGGATCTCCCGAGGCCACGGCGCGATCGGCAAAGGCGATCTTGAGGGCTTCAGCGAGCAGATGGACAGTGGTGACGCTGCCGAAACCGAAGGCTGCGATGTCGTAGCCTTCGAGGATGTTGAGCATTTCCTGGATGTGCACGCCGGCAGCCGAGGGCGGCGGGGGGCCGACGATCTCGAAGTCGCGATAGGTGCCGCGGATGGGGGCACGTTCGCGGGTGGTGTAGCCGGCGATATCGGCACGGCTGACGAAACCGCCGCCGGCCTGGATGCAGTCTGCCGCGTAATCGCCGAGCGGGCCGCCGTGCAGGGCATCAGCACCCTGCTGGGCGATCAGGCGGAGTGACTCGGCATAGGCACCATTGGTGAGCCGGTCGCCGGCGGTGAGCTTGCGTCCGCCGGGCAGCAGCAGGGCTGAAATGACCGGGTCGAGCGCGAGGTCGGGTGCCGCGTCGTTGATGCAGTCGGACAGATAGGGTGTGACGATGAACCCGCCCACGGCGTAGCGAATGGCGGGCGCCATCACGTCGGACAGAGCCATGGTGCCGAAGCGGGCGAGGCTTTCGCACCAGCCGCGCAAGGCACCTGGCGTGGCGACGGCCTTGGCACCTATCGTGTTTTCGCGGTCCAGCACGTCGTAGTTTTCGGGCGCACCATCGGGCACTGGCCGATACATGGTGGCGGACCCAGCCGATGCCACGGTGCTCATGCCGTCGATGACCCGGTGGCTGCCGTCGGCCAGCCGGATGTGGCCAATGCCGCCGCCAAGCGGGCCCACCATCATCGGCTCGACCACGGACAGCGTGAACAGGCAGGCGATGGCGGCATCGATTGCATTGCCACCGGCGGCCAGCATCTCGGCGCCGGCGGCGGAAGCCAGCGGGTGGTTGGTGACGACCATGCCCTTGCTGCCGGTGGCCGGCTGTTTTTCGCAGGAGAACACAGTGGCGGCGTGGTTGCGCCAGTTGACGGTCATGACGATTTCCGGATCAGAGGGCGAAGCGCGGGATGCAGGCGACCAGTTCGGCAGTGTAGGGGCTCTGCGGCGACCGGAACACGGATTGCGCGTCGCCTTGTTCCACGATGCGTCCATGCTGCAGCACGATCAACCGCGCGCAAAGCATGCGGACCACGTTGAGGTCATGGCTCACGAACAAATAGGCCAGCCCCTGCTCGGCGCGCAGACGGTCGAGCAGTTCGAGGATCACGGCCTGGACGGAGACATCGAGGGCGGCGGTGGGCTCGTCGAGCACCAGCAACTTGGGCTGGCTTGCGAGCGCCCGGGCGATGCCGATGCGCGCCTTCTGGCCGCCCGAAAGCTGGTGCGGGTAGCGGCCGAGCAGGTCGGGCGAAAGCCCGGCGCGGATGGCGCCCTCCGCCACGGTTTGCTTGATGCGGCTGCGGTCGGCCCCCAGACGCAGCAGCGGATCGGCGATGGCGTCGAACGCGGTGAAGCGCGGGTTGAGGCTTTCGCCGGCATCCTGAAACACGATCTGCACGTCGCGCCGTTGGGGCGCGCGGTAGAAGTCGCAGGCGGGGACAGCGCCGATATTCGCAGCGCCGAGACGGATCTCGCCGCTGTCGGCATCCATCAGGCGGCACACCAGGCGCGAGATGGTGGTCTTGCCGGAGCCCGATTCGCCGACCAGACCCAGGCTTTCGCCCTGGGCGATGGTAAAGGACACGTTGTCGACGCCTAGGGTTCCGTCGGCAAAACGCTTGGTCAGATGTGAAACCTGCAGAAGCTGCGGACCCGCGGATCGGCTGTCACGATGCGGCAGCGTCGAGGTCGCGGTCGGCGAGGCCGCAACCAGCCGCTGCGTGTAAGGATGCGCCGGCGCTGTGAACAGCGTTGCGGGTGCTGCGGTCTCAACCACCCTGCCCTGCTCCATGACGGTCACGCGACGGCAATGTTGGGCGGCCAGTGCGAGGTCGTGGGTGATGAGGATCAACGCCATGGCGTGATCGCGCGTGAGTTCCCCGAGCAGATCCATCACCGCCTTCTGGGTGGTGACGTCCAGGCCCGTGGTGGGTTCGTCGGCGATCAGCAGCGCCGGTTTGCAGGCCATGGCCATGGCGATCATGACGCGCTGGCACATGCCGCCTGAAAGTTCATGCGGATAGGCGCGCATGCGGCGTTCCGGCTCGCGAATGCGGACTTGGCGCAGCGCCTCCAGCGCCTCCGCCGCCGCGGCCGCGTGGCTCAGGCTGCGATGCGCCCGCAGCGCGTCGATGATCTGGGCGCCGACGGAGCGGATCGGGTTGAGGGCGGCGCGCGGATTTTGGAAGATCATGGCGATCTCAGCGCCGCGCAAGGCGTGCAGGCGGCGGCGCGAGGCGTGGGCGATATCCTCGCCACGCCATAGGATCCGGCCGCCATCGATCCGTCCGGCACGATCGAGCAGGCGCAAGGCCGCAAGCGCCGTCACCGATTTGCCGGAACCACTTTCGCCGACGATCCCCAGTGTTTCCCCGGCAGCGATTTCGAGGTTCACGCCGTGGAGGGCCTTCACATTGCCGGCGCGCGTGGCGAAGGAAACCTGCAGATCCTCGACGCGAAGCAGCGCACTCATGTGCGCATGCGTGGGTCCAGCATATCGCGCAGACCATCTCCCAACAGGTTGAAGCACAGCACCGACAGCATGAGCGCAAGGCCCGGTGCCGCCACCAGCCACCAATGGCCGACGGTGATGAAGCGGGCACCTTCCGCCACCATGATCCCCCATTCCGGCGTCGGCGGATGCACGCCCAGACCGATGAACGACAATCCAGCGGCATTCAGAATCGCCCAACCCAGATTCAACGAGATCTGTACCGACATCGCCGGCAGCACATTGGGCAGCAGGAAACCGAGCACGATGCGCATCGGCCCGTTGCCGGAAGCCGAGGCCGCCTCGACCCATCCCGCCTGACGGCGCACCGCAACCTCGGCGCGGGCGAAGCGGATGTAGAACGGCAGATTGATGATCGCCGTGGCGGTGACGATGTTCTCGACGCGGTTGCCGAGGGCAGCCACCAGCGCCATGGCCAGCACAAACAGCGGGAAGGCCATCAGCACATCGACGATGCGGCCGACCCAGCGATCCACCGCACCGCCGCGAAACCCGCAGGCGCCGCCGATGACCGCACCAATGACGAAGGACAGGAACACCGCAGCGGCCGCGATGGCGTAGTCAAGCCGCCCGGCGGCGATCACCCGCGCCAGCACGTCACGCCCCAATTGGTCGGTGCCGGCCCAATGGTTCGCATCGGGTGGCTGCAGGGCGTGGGCGACGTCCGAGGCCAGGGGATCGTACTGCGTCAGCATCGGCCCGAAGACCGCCGTCAGCACCAGCAGCACGGCGAGCACGGCCGCCGCCGAGCTGATCCGATTGGCCCGCAACACGTAGAGCGCATGCGCGGTCTGGCCGGAAGCGCTCACGCGGCGTTCACCCGCGGGTCCGCGAGGCCATAGAGCACATCCACCAACAGGTTCACGAACACGAAGATAACCGCCATCAGCAGCACGAAGCCTTGCACCGGCGCGTAGTCCGTGGCCAGCAGGGCATCGAGCGCGTAGGCGGCCACGCCTGGCCAGGAGAACACTTTTTCCACCAGCACATTGGCGCCGAGCATGGTGGAGAACACGATCCCCGCGATGGTCAGCACCGGCAAGGCGGCGTTGCGCAGCGCATAGACGAACACGATGCGGCCGCGCGACAATCCCATGGCGCGGGCGGTGCGGATAAAATCGCTGCCGAGCACGGCCAGCATCGAAGCGCGGGTCATGCGCGCCAAAGGCGCCAACACGAATAGTGCCATTGTCACTGCCGGCAGCACCAACTGGCTGGCAGCCGATCGGGCCGCGTCGAAATCGCCCGCAATCAAACTGTCGATGACCAGAAATCCGGTGTGGCTGGGCGGCTGGCTGGCGAAAATGTCGATCCGTCCCGTTGGATCGGGTGCGATGCCGGCGAGGTAATAGAACACATAGATCAGCAGCAGCCCGGAGACGAAGGTCGGCACGCACACGCCGAGCGTGCAAAGAAATCGCACGGCGTGGTCGGTCGTGCTGCCGGGGTTGAGAGCTGCCAGCACGCCCATCGGGATCGCCAGTCCAAGCGCCAAGACGAGAGCAGCGAACGTCAGTTCCAGCGAGGCCGGCAGCCGTTCCTCAAGATCCTTCAGCACCGGCTGGCCTGTGGTCATGGAATGGCCGAGCGAGCCGGTGCCGATGTCACGCAAATAGAAGGCGAGTTGGACGGGGATCGAACGGTCGAGCCCCATCTGGTGACGGATGTCCTCGATTTCCTTCTGGCCGGCGCTGGGGCCGGAGGCAAAGAACACCGCAGGGTCGCCCGGCAGCACGCGCATGAGCACGAAGGTGAATACCACAACGCCTAGCAGCGCCGGCAGCGAGGCAGCCAGCCGCCGCCCCGCCAGCCGTAGTACCGCAGCAGATTTCGTCATTATTTGCGCGACATATCCCGGTAATCGACCTGACGGTGGAACCAATAAGTATAGCCTTCGATAGTCGGCAGCACCACCGCATCCTGGCTGGGCTGCCACAGAAACGCCTCCGGCGCCTCGGCGGCGGTGATGGTGATCAACTTCTTGGCCAGCACCTCGTATTTGACCGGATCTGGCTCGAACCGCGCGGCCTGGGCGGTGTCGACCAGTTCCTGGTTATTCCATGAGGCGTAGTTCCAGCGTTGGTTGCCGGTAAAGAAGTTACGGAAAAAATAATCGGTCGACGCCATCCAGGAGATCGCCGTGTCCGTGAACATGGCGAGCTTCTTTTCGGTGATCAGCGTGCCGAACTGCGCGTCTGGCACCTTCTGGACGTCGACGCGCACGCCGATCTTGCCAAGCGATTCCTTGATCAAGGCCGCCACCGGATCGTTGATCTGCGCGGAACTGACGCTGTAGGTGAAACTGGTGTCGAACCCATCGGGAAATCCCGCCTCGGTGAGCAGCTGCTTGGCAGCGACCAGGTCGGTGTGCGCCGGCATCGGCTGCGGGAACAGGCCGGTGGGCGGGCTTGTGGTCCAGTCGGCGCCGAACAGCTTCGCACCGCGACCAAAGATGGCAGCCTTGAACATGTCCTCATACGGAAGGGCCGCTGTGATCGCCTGTCGCACCTTCAGATTGTCGAACGGCTTCACCTTCGTGTTGAAGGCCACCATGGTGAAGGCGTTGAACTGCGGGGTGGAAATCACCTTCAACTTGCCGGCTTTTTCGATCTCCAGCACGTCGCTCGACTGCAAGTCGATGGAGATGTCGGCATCGCCCTTGGCCAGCAGATTGGCGCGGGTGGCGGCTTCCGGCACGGTCTGTTGGATGACGCGTTTGAAGAACGGCAGGCTGCCGTCCTTGGAGCCTTTCCAGGTCTCGGAGCGGCGCAGAATGGTGTTCTCGCCCGGCTTGAAGTTCTCGACGGTATAGGCGCCGCTGCCGGCCTCGTGGTCCTTCAGCCATTGCAGCGCCCAGGGATCATCGTCGGTGGCATGCGCGCGCGCGACCTTGGAATTTACCATGATGGCATACACGGTGGCGAGGTTGGGCAACGCCAGCCGGTCCGGCTTGTCGAGCTTCACCTGCACTGTCATCGGGTCGATGATGGTGAATTGGCTCGAACTGGTCAGCGAGCCCGTCTGCATTTGCGGTGGGCCCAGCGACTTCGCGGAAACGACGCGATCGAGCGACCATTTGATGTCATCCGCAGTCACCGGTGTGCCGTCATGCCACGTGGCATCTGGCCGCAGCTTGAAGGTGATGGTGAGACCGTCGGGGCTGATTTCGTAGCTTTTGGCCAGTTCCGGGCGCAGGTGGTCGAAGTCGAAGATGAAACCCTTGCCGTTCGGCTTGCGCTCGAAGCTCACCAAACGGTCGTAGACGTTCATGCTCATGCCGAACGCCTCACGCGTGGAGCCGGGCAGGTTCGGGTCGAGCGTGTTGACGGTGTTCCCGGTCACCTGGCGCAAGGTCTCGGCGCGAGTCTGGGCCTGGGCGTGGGGGGAAGCCATCAGCAAGATCGCCGCACACACGCCCAAATGTCTTGCCAAGCCGCTCATCTCGTTGGTCGCTCCGGTTGTTCGGTGGTGGATCTATGCAAGCAGCGAACCAACCGCCTGCGGCACGTTGTAGGCCTGAAAATCCGCCCAATGCCGGGTGAGGTCGGCCTCGAACAGGCCGCGGGTGAGGCCGCGCACCAGCTTCGGCACCGCCGTGGTCATGGCATTGATGGAGGAGCCGGACGGGCCCTGACTCATGGTGGATGCGATGGCGAACAGATGCAAATCGTTTATCCAAGGTGTCAGCCCCGGCTGTTTTTCCTGGAAGGCGAAATCATCACCGAGATAAGGGAAACGCCCCAACCGGTCGTCTCGCTCCTCCACCGGCGGCGTGTAGCGATCGGTCCAGGTGGCGATGTTGCCTGCAAAAGCGGCAAGTTCCGGACGCCGCGTGAAATCCATGTCGATGCCCGTGCCGCAGATCAGGAAATCCGCCTGGAATTCGCCCGTGGCGGTGGTGATAGCGACACCGCTGCCGCTTTCGCGCGCAGCCAGCCACGAAGCGCCGCCATGCAGGTGAAAGCCTGCCCAGGCGGCACAGCGATCATAGGTCGGCTGCGGGAATCCCTCGCGCATGCCGAGAACCTTGGCCATGAAGCGCCAGCGCCATTCGTCTGACAGTTCGGGGAAATGGCGCAGGAAACCGGCGAAGGTCAGCCAGCGATAGGGCTGCACCACCTGCGGGCTGACACGCCTGCAGAACAGATGCACCTCGGCGCCGTGCTCCAGCGCCGTGGCGGCATTGTCGAATGCCGAGGCACCGGCGCCAAGCACTGCCACGATTTTGCCGCGCAAGGCTTCGAAGTCGATGGGGTCGGCGGCATGCGCCCGCAGATGGGGGGAAAGCGCTGCCACGAACGCCGGCATCCACCAAGCACCCATGCCGTCTTGCCCGGTGGCGAGCACGATCTTGCGCGCATACAGCGTCTCGTCGCCCGTCTCGGTACGCACGGACGCTGCGATCAGTCGCTGTCCCGGCACCGGGGCCAGGCCCACCAATTCGCAGCCGTTGCGGCTAGGCACGCCGGTGACACGGCGCACCCACAGCAGATATTCCGCCCAGCGCTCTCGCCCGATCATTCCCAGGCCCTGCCAGTCCGCCACACCAAACCGGGCCTCGTGCCAGGAGCGATAGGTCAGGCTTGGCACGTCAAGATCGGGGCCGGTGTAGTCCTTCGGGCTGCGCAACGTATGCATGCGGGCGTAGCTGCGCCACGGCCCTTCCTCACCCGCAGGCGCCCGGTCCAGCGCCAGGATGTTGTCGACTCGGGCACGCTTCAGCCCGAACCCGGTGGCGATTCCAGACTGCCCGGCACCGGCGATCAGCACATCAAGCGCCGGTTTGCCGTCCGGTCCCAGCACCGGCGCCAGCCAATCCGCCCTGGGATGGGCGATGGTTTCGAGATCGCGGCACACCTGCGCCTCAAGCCTGGCCAGACCGTCCTGCAAAGCAACGTTCATCCCGCGAGCCATCCCCCATCGACTGGCAACGACACGCCGGTGGTGAACCCGGCCGCATCGCTTGCCAGATACAACGCAGCCTCCGCCACCTCGGCCGCGGTGCCGAAACGGCCCATCGGGTGGCGCTGACGCGAGGCCTCGCGCACCGGCTCCGGATCGGCGTGGCGGGCGAAACTGCGCGCCAGCAACGGGGTTTCGATCGCACCTGGCAGCAGCGCATTCACCCTGATGCCGTCCGCCGCGAAATCCAGAGCCATGGTGCGCGTGAGGCTCAGGATAGCGCCCTTGGAGGCGATATAGGCGCTGTTGCCTCGCCCGCCCGCGAGCGCCAGCTGCGAGGCAACCGTCACGATCGCCCCGCGCCCGCGTGCTCGCATGCCCGGCAACACGGCGCGCGCCCACAGCCAGGTGCCGCTGACATTGACGCGAAATACCTCGTCCCATGCCGCAGGTTCGGTGGTCAGCACGGTGCCGCCGATGGAAATACCAGCGGCAGTCAGCAACACGTCAATTCGGTCCCACAGGTCGAGCAGCCGGTTGGTCTCCGCTATGGACGCCGCTTCATCGCCCACGTCGCACACGCAACCGGTGGCATTGCCGCCGGCATCACGGATCAGGGCGACGGTTGCATCCACCCCGCCGGGATCGCAGTCGACCACCGCCACCCGGGCGCCCTCGCGGGCGAACAGCACCGCCGAGGCCTGGCCGATCCCCGAGCCGCCCCCAGTCACCACAGCCACCTTGCCCGCCAGACGCATCAAAACCCTCCCAACAAAACAGCTCCGATGGCAGCCACCACGGCTGCTTGCGAAGGCTCCACCACCGGCACGCCCAATGCCTGCTCCAGCCCCGCTCGGTGCGCGGCCATGCCGGCGCAGCCAAGCACGATGCAATCGGCACCGTCCGCCAGCAAGTGGTGCCCGGCCGCACGCAAGGCACCGAACGCCTTTGCCTCGGCGGTCTCGGCTGCCGTCGCTGCGACCGCTCGGCTGCCGGCGTAGCGATCGCTGACCGCCATCAGCCGCACATAGCGTTGTTGGCGACGGATCGAGGCAGCCGACAAGGCGATGATGCCAAACCGCTCCCCCAAGGTCAGCGCCCGCAAGATGCCCCATTCCGCAATGCCCATCACCGGCCGCCCAGAGGCTGCTTCTCGCACGCCGTACAATCCGGGATCGGAGAAACACGCGAGCACAAAGGCGTCGGCCGTTGATTGCGCGACAACACGTTGCAGCGGCACCACCACGCTATCGGCATCACGCTGGCTGGCGATGCCCGGCGGCCCCTCCGTCAATGTCATCGTCTCGATCACTGGACCGCCGACCAGCCGCAACGGCTGCAGCGCCGCATCGATTGCGCGCGTCACCACCTCCGACGAATTCGGATTGATCACCAATATCCTTGCTGCCACCACCACTTCCTTGTCGCATGCATGATGCGGTGCAACACTGGTGCCATTCGCAGGCGCTGGAAAGATGCATCGATGACACGCGTGATCCGAGTGGCCGCAGCCCAGATGGGCCCCACCCAGCGAGCCAACAGCCGCACCGACACACTCGCTCGCCTTGTGGTCCTGTTGGAAAAATCCGCAGCCGCCGGCGCCACCCTGGTCGTGTTCCCCGAACTCGCCTTCACCACATTTTTTCCACGCTGGCTGCTGGAGGAGACCGACGTCGACGGGTTCTGCGAACCCGCCATGCCAAACCCGCAGATACAACCCTTGTTTGACCGGGCACTGGCACTCGGCATCGGTTTCAGTATCGGCTACGGCGAGCGCACGGCGGAAAATCTCCGCTACAACAGCGCCATCCTGGTGGCGCCCGACGGCAGCATTTTGGGCAAATACCGCAAAATCCATTTGCCTGGCTCAGTCGAGCCCCGGCCGGACAGCCGTTTCCAGCAGCTCGAAAAGCGCTACTTCGAATATGGCGATCTCGGCTTCCCGATGTTCCCCGCACCTCAAGCCTGGCACAACGGCAAGCTCGGCATGCTCATCTGCAACGACCGCCGCTGGCCCGAAGCCTGGCGCGAGCTCGCCCTGCAAGGCACTGAAATGGTGCTGATCGGCTATAACTCCGCGGCCTACGACCCCAACGGCGGCACCACCGAAGACGCCGGTTTGCGCCATTTCCATTCGCAGCTGGTGGCACAGGCCAATGCCTACATGAACGCCTGCTGGGCCATCACAACAGCCAAGGCCGGCAACGAGGACGGTTCCGGCCTGATCGGTGGCAGCTGCATCGTCGACCCGAACGGGCGCATCGTCGCCGAAGCCAGCACGCTCGAGGATGAAGTCGTGGTTGCCGACTGCGACCTCGACGCCTGCAACCAAGGCCGCGACAAGATGTTCAACTTCGCCCAGCACCGCAGGCCGCAACACTATGGGCGCATCACCGGCCAAGTCGGCGTTATCTAGCACGGAATTCAGACCTTTCTGTGATGACAACTTCGATCATCACGCCCCAAGCGAGGTGCTCTGCCGCTGCCCCTTGCACGACACGGCGACGCGGGGCTTGCCGTGCTCGTCATCTGCACCTCTATCAGCCTGCGCGACGTGCGCCGACGACAGAGGTCGCTGTGTTTTGCGCCCAGGTGGAACGCCCACATCCGCCCGAACAGTGCACGGCGGCTTGGGCCCAACACGACAGGCAGCCGCTGCACTGACGCGGGTCACAGCCAGTCCCTCTTGCACATCATGGCCCGCACCTTGCTTACTTCGCTCATCGTGGATCGGAGTCTGGCATGGGTTACGCGGATACAGTGATTTCAGGCGGCCGGATCTTCCGCGGCCTGCATGAAGGTTTCGCCGAGGCGCTGGCCATTCACGGCGACCGGATCGTGGCCGTGGGCACCCATGCCGCCGTGCACGCGTTCGCAGGCCCCCACACACGCCATATCGACCTTGCCGGCCGTGTCGCCATTCCCGCCTTCAACGACGCCCACCAGCATCTGCTGCCGCTCGGCCTTGGGCTCAACCATGTCAATCTGCGCGCCGAGGAAGTCCGCACGCTCGATCAGCTGCTCTCGCGCATCCGCGAAGCCGCCAGCCGCGCGCCCAAGGGCACCTGGGTGCTCGGCCGCGGCTACGACCATGCGGAACTCGACATCGGCCGCCACCCCACCGCCGACGAGCTGACCGCGGCCGCCCCCGATCATCCGGTGTTCATCACCCGCACATGCGGCCACATGGGCGTTGCCAACGCCGCCGCCATCGCAGTCGCGGGCCTCGGTCACAACACGCCGGACCCGGAAGGCGGCGTCATCGAACGCAGCCAGGGCAAGCTCACCGGCCTGCTGCAGGAACGCGCCATGCGCCTGGTGCGCGACCACATGCCGGCTCCCTCGGATGCGGCACTGGTCGACGCCATCGAGGCCGCCGGAAACCATATGCTCAGCCTCGGCTTCACCTCCGTTATGGACGCCAATGTCGGCGGCAGCGTCGGCATGGCGGAAGTTCGCGCCTACCACGCGACGCTGGCCACCGGGCGGCTGCCGGTCCGCACCTGGGTCTGCCTCGCCGGCAACCCCGAAGGCATCGCCGATGACGCCTGGAACGCGGGCATCCGCCCGATGCAGGGCAACGATATGCTGCGCTTCGGCGCCATGAAGGTGTTCGGCGACGGGTCCGCCGGCGGCCTGACAGCAGCCTTCAGTGAGCCTTACGTCCAAGGCGGCACCGGCGTGTTCTGCTTCCCAACACCCACGATGCACGGCCTGCTCGCCAAATACCACGAACAGGGCTGGCAGCTCGCCATCCACGCCATCGGCGATGCCGCCATCGAACAGGTGCTGTCGGGCATGGAGGCCGCCGACACCGCCACCCAGCCCGCGGCAGGACGGCGCCACCGCATCGAGCATTGCGGTTTCCTCTCCCCCAGCCAGCTCGCCCGCATGGCCGCGCGCGGAATCGAGCCAGTGCCGCAACCGATCTTCATGTACGAGTTCGGCGACCTCTACGTCACCAACCTCGGCCCCGAACGATCCGCCGCCGCCTATCCGATGCGCGACTGGCTCGACGCCGGCCAGCATCCCGCCGCAAGCTCGGACGCGCCCGTCAGCACCCCCGATCCATTCCGCAACATCTTCACCATGATCACCCGCAAAACCAGCCGCGGCACAGTGATCGGCGCGGACCAGGCGATCTCGATCGCCGAAGCCGTGCATTGCTACACCTACAACGGCGCCTACACCCAGTTCGCCGAAGATCGCAAAGGCCGCCTGCTGCCTGGCATGCTCGCCGACATCACCATCCTCTCGCGCGACATCTTCGCGGCCACCCCCGAGCAGATCCTGACCACCAGGGCCGACCTCGTGCTGCGCGGCGGCCGCATCGTGCACGACCGCGCCGTCTGATGCTGCGCCACGCGGCCCAGCGCCTGCTGCTGGCGGTGCCGGTTCTGATCGGCGTGCTCGCAGTCGGCTTCCTGCTCATGCAGGTGGTGCCGACCGACCCCGCCATCGTGCGCGCCGGCCCGATGGCAACCCAGGACATCGTGCAGGCGATCCGCGTCCAGCTCGGGCTCGACCAACCACTGATCGTGCAGTTCGGCCTCTATCTGCTGCGACTCGCGCATGGCGATCTCGGCCGCTCCATCATCAACAACATCCCCGTCGCCCAGGAGCTCGCCAGCACGATCGGGCCCACCTTGGAGCTGATGGCCGCCAGCCTGATCTGGTCGATCCCACTGGGCATCGCCCTCGGCACCGTTGCAGCCGTCGCCCGCGGCACGCTGCTCGATCGCTGCGTGATGCTGGTCTCCGTCGCCGGCGTCTCGGTGCCGGTGTTCTTCGTGGGCATGCTGCTGATCTGGTTCGTGGGCTTCCGCTGGGGCCTGCTGCCGTTCACCGGACGCGGCGGACCGATCTGGAGCCTCGCCGGCCTGCGCTCCCTCATCCTGCCCGCCTTCACCCTCGGCGGCGTGTTCGTCGGCCCCGTCGCGCGGATGACCCGCACCGCGGTGCTGGATGTGCTGGACGCCGACTACGTGCGCACCGCCCGCGCCAAGGGCCTGCCCGCGTTTATCGTCATCACCCGCCACGCGCTGCGCAACGCGCTGATCCCAATTGCCACCTTCGTCGGCCTGCAGATCGGCTTTCTGCTCGGCGGCGCCGTGGTCACCGAGACCATCTTCAGCTGGCCCGGCATCGGCCGCCTCGCCGTCGGCGCCATCCTGTCCAACGACTTCCCGATGGCCCAAGGCACCATCCTCGTGCTCTCCGGCGGCTTCATCCTGATCAACCTCTGCGTCGACCTTCTCTACGCCGTGCTCGACCCCCGGGTGCGCACATGAAGCGCCTGCTGCGCGACCCGGTCGCCCTCGCAGCCCTCATCTTTGTCATCGCCATCATCGCGGCAGCCGTCCTCGCGCCCTGGATCACCAGCGGCGACCCGTACGACAACGACCTCGGCGCCGCCATGGCGCCCCCCGACGCCGACCACTGGTTCGGCGCCGACGACCAGGGCCGAGACCTCGTGGTCCGGCTCATCTACGGCCTGCGCCTCACCCTCGCCATGGGCGGCATATCGGTCGCCGTCGGCGGCGGCATCGGCGCCGCCATCGGCCTGGCCGCCGCCTTCTACAAGCCGCTCGACGGCGCCCTCATGCGAATGATGGACGTGCTGCTGTCGTTTCCCGCCATCCTGTTCGGCCTCGCCATCGCCGCCATCTTCGGCCCCGGCGTCACCGCCGTGATCCTGGCCCTCGCCGTCGCCACCATTCCGCTCGCCGCCCGCATCACCCGCGGTGCCGCGGCAGTCGAGATGGGCCGCGACTATATCGAGGCCGCACGCGCCGTCGGCATGAAGGATGGCCGCCTGATCTGGCGCCACCTCCTGCCCAACTGCGTGTCAGCCCTCGCCGTCTGGGCGACCCTGCGCTTCGGCCAGGTGATCCTGCTCGGCTCCGCGCTGTCGTTTCTCGGCCTCGGCGCCCAGCCTCCCACGGCCGAACTCGGCGCCATGGCCTCGCAGGGCCGCGGCTTCCTGTTCTTCGCCCCGCATATCGCCGTGGTGCCCTCGGTGATGATCTTCCTCATCGTCCTGGCATTCAACGTGCTCGGAGACCTGTTACGCGATACGCTCGACCCACGGCTGCGGGCGTAACCTTTCAAAGGATGCTGTCATGAAAAGACTTCTGCTGGCCTCCATCGCCGTACTTTGCACAGGCACCGCCCATGCGCAGTCCGCCCCGCCCAACACGCTGGTGGTCCTGCGCTCGTACGACGCCGACAACTACGATCCCGTCCGCTCCACCGCCCGCAGCGCCGGCGAGGTCATCTACATGATGGCGGACACGCTGACCTCGATCGACTGGGATATGAAAACCGTCAAACCCGGCCTCGCCACCAGCTGGACGGTAAGCCCCGACGGCAAGCTGTACACATTCAAGCTCAAGGACAACGTCACCTTCTGCGACGGCCGCAAGATGACCGCCGATGACGTGGTCTACTCCATCAACCGCCTCGCCAAAGGCACACCGAAAAGCCCGGTATGGTGGCGCGCCGGCCCGGTCAAGGAAATCCGCGCGAAAGACCCGCTCACCGTCGAATACGAGCTCGAACAGCCGTTCAGCGAACTGCCCTACCAACTCTCCCTGTTCTTCGCCTCCATCATCGACCGCAACAGCGTGGAAAAGCTCGGCGCCAATTTCGGTGTCCAGGGCTTCAACGGCACCGGCCCATTCTGCTGGGCCTCCTGGACCCCACGCTCCGAGCTCGTGCTGACCAAACACGAAGGCTACAACTGGGCACCGCCGATCTTCAAAAACCCCTCCCCGCAAGTGGACAAGGTGATCTGGCGCATCATCCCAGACGACAACACCCGCCTCGCCGCTCTGCAATCCGGCCAGGGCGACATCACCCAGTACCTGCCGTACATCGCCATCAATTCGCTGAAGACAAACCCGGCCATCCACATGTCCCAGCAACCCAACTACTTCTGGGACTACTTCCTCGGCTTCAAGGTCGACAAACCCTTCGTGAAGGACATCACGGTCCGCCGTGCCATCACCATGGGCGTCAACCGCGCCGCCATCGCCCGCGCGGTGTTCTTCGGTGCCGGCGATGTCGCTGACAGCTATCTCAACCCCGCCGCCCAGGATTACGACCCCAAGTCGAAGGCGCTGTTGCCCGCGTTCGACCCCGCCGCCGCCCGCAAGCTGCTCGACGAGGCCGGCTGGAAACCCGCTGCCGACGGCATCCGCGTCAAAGACGGCGAACGCGCCAGCTTCTCCATCTACGGCATTCTCGACCCCGTCTGGGCACGCAGCGCCGAAGCGATCCAAGCAGACATGCGCCGCATCGGCGTCGAAGCCAAAATCCAGATGTTCGACGCCACCATCGCCTGGAGCAAGCTCGCCACCCAGGAGTTCGACAGTTTCGTCATGTCCTACCCCTACGTGTCAGCCAGCGATGCGCTGAACCTCTATTTCCAATCCGCCAACACCCCCACCCCCAACCGCATGAACTGGAAAGACCCCGCCACCGACGCCTGGCTGACCGAAGCCCGCACCTCGACCGACCCCGCCACCCGCGCCAAGGCGCTCGCCGACGTGCAGGAACGTCTGACCGAGAACAACGTGTGGATCCCCCTGGTGCGCGAACAGCTCTGGCTCGCCAGCTCCGCGCGCACGCAAGGCGCGCGCGCCCACGGCATCTACGGCGTCGGCCTCTACAAGGGCCTCGACATCACGCTCACCAGATAGGAAGCCAGTCATGACCACCACCCTGATCCGCAACGCATCACTCGTCATCGCCTGGGACGCGGAAACCAAAACCCACGTCTCCATGCCCGATGCCGATGTCGCCTACGCGGACGGGGTGATCAGCTTCGTCGGCCGCGGCTACGAGGGCGTGGCCGACACCATCATCGACGGCTCCGGCATGATGGTCATGCCAGGCCTCGTCAACATCCACTCCCACCCCTCCAGCGAGCCGATGAACAAAGGGCTCACCGACGAAATCGGCTCGCCTGGCTTCTACAACTCCTCACTCTATGAATACCTCCCCATCTTCCGATCAGACGCCGAGGTGGTGCCCAACTGCGTCCGCGTGGCACTCAGCGAACTGCTGCTGTCAGGCGTCACCACCGTCGCCGACCTCTCCATGGCCCACCCCGGCTGGCTCGACCTGCTCGCCGAAAGCGGCATGCGCGTCTGTGTGGCGCCCATGTTCAAATCCGCTCGCTGGCTCACCCGCAACGGCCATGTGGTGGAATACGAGTGGAACGAGTCCGCCGGCGAGAAAGCCATGGCCGAGGCCCTCACCCTCATCGAACGCGCCGAACAACACCCCTCCGGCCGCCTGTTCGGCATGGTCGTTCCTGCCCAGATCGACACCTGCACGGAAACCCTGCTGAAGGACAGCTTCCAGGAGGCCACCGCCCGCGGCGTCTCCTGGCAGATCCACGCCGCCCAGGCGGTCTCGGAATTCCACGAAATCACCCGCCGCCACGGCTATACCCCGATCGGCTGGCTCGACCATCTCGGCCTGCTCTCCGAGCGCTCCATCATCGGCCACGGCATCTTCCTCGACGATCACCCGTCGACTCCCTGGCACACCAAGACCGACCTCAACCGTCTGGCCGAAACCGGCACCACCGTGGCGCACTGCCCAACCGTGTTCGCCCGCCGCGGCATCACCATGAAAGACCTCGGCCGCTATCGCTGCGCCGGCGTCAACATGGGCATCGGCACCGACACCTACCCCCACAACATGCTCGACGAAATGCGCCTCGCCGCCTACCTCGCCCGCACCCAGGCCACCGACCCCCGCACCATCACCACCACTGAGCTCTTCGCCGCCGCCACCATCGGCGGCGCCCAGGCCCTCGGCCGCGACGACATCGGGCGCCTCGCCAAATTCTGCCGCGCCGACATCGTGCTCGTCGACATCACCCACCCCCGCATGCGCCCCGCCCGCGACCCGCTGCGCAGCCTGATCTACGCCGCCGGCGACCGCGCCGTGCACACCGTCATCGTCGACGGAGAAATCGTGGTGCAAGCCGGCCGCCTGCTCACCATGGATTACGAACAGGCCGCCGCCGCCCTGAACGAGGCGCAGCAGCGCGTGATGGACAAAGTGCCGGAATACGACTGGGCGCATCGCGGTGTGGACGAAATGAGCCCGCCAACGTTCCGCACGGTTTAGCGTTGTAGAAAAAGGCGGATTCCGGCTGCGCCGGATGGCCTTCGGCCCGAGCAGGGCTTCGCCCTGCACCCATCAGGGCGAAGCCCTGAACCCTGCTCATTTATGCGGGTTGGCCGGCGGCTACGCACGATGCCCGAATTTCGACACCCAACGGCTTAATGTATTACGATATCGTAACGAAATGGACCAGCGAGGACACGCGCCTCATGCCGGTTTAAAAAACCCGAAATCCGCGTGAACCTCCGCAGGCACCCCAGTGACAACCGCCACCGGTAACGCAACGGCTCCCCCGCAAAACCCAACGCGGGCGCGAACATCACCATCATCATCAATCGTCACAAAATCCGTCACCACCGCAACCGGCGTCAGAAACCCAGTGTCCATCCCCAGCATCCGGCACAGCGGACGCAACAGCTTGGCCATCCGTGGCGTGGCCGCGATCAGCGCAACCATCTCAGGATCCTCCAGCGCAACGCGCAACTGGCCGGAAAGTGCGGCGGCCTTGTACGGCACCAGCCGACACAGCCAGGCATACCCCCTTGGGAACACCAACCCTTGCGCGCTCGCAGCCCGGCGCATCCCCGGACGACCACCGTGGCCATGCCCCACCCGCAACCGCCCAGACTGGATCGCCGCCACCAGCGCCAACACCCGCCGCTCGATCCGCCGCAGGTGGTTCCAGATCAGCCGGATCAACGCCGTCGGCAGTGCATTCCCAGCACTGCGCGCAGCCACCACCGCGCACAGTGCTTGGAGCACCAGCGAAAAACGGTCCATTGCGGAAAGTGGGGCAGATAAATTCATGAACATAAAAAGAACACATCAGCCAACCTACGGCAATACGCAATAATACGTATCCGAACCGGTTTACACCGCCAGGATCTCCGCAACCAACCCCGCCGTGCTCATTTGCCGGCAATAGCCCTTGTTGTTGGCCAGCGACGTGTCGTGCCGATGCGCGCTATGCGTGACACAGGCATCGACGGGCACCGTCACGAGATACCCGAAGTCGCAGGCATCGCGCACGGCACTGTCGATGCACTGATCCGTCAGCACGCCCGCGATGATCAGCTGGCGGATGCCGAGATTGCCCAGCACGTAGTGCAAGTTGGTCGAGATGAACACCGAAGACGAGGTTTTGCCGAGCACGATCTCGTCGCCCACCGGGGCGATCGCCGCGGCGACTTGCGCATCGCTCGAGCCTTTCGGGCAGAACAACTTGCTGATCTTATAGTCAAGGCTGAGGTCGCGGCCGTCCTGGGTCAGGCTTTCGATGACGGTATACAGCACCTCGATGCCGCGCTCCCGGCACGCCGATTGCAACGCCTGCATGTTGGGCAGGCCGACCTGGTCCATGGTGTCAAAGAAATAGCCGAACCGCGTCGAGATCTCCGCCTCGGACAGGCCATCGTATTCCCCGCCGCCGCGCAACGTGTAGTTCTGCACGTCCACGAACAGCAGCGCCGTCTGCGCCGGCACCACCGGCACATCGCGGCTCAGGCCAAAATCCTTCATCATCAAATTCCTTAATAAATTTCTGCGTAGCGGTTGCAGATGGCGACGGGATCGAGGTCGGCGAGCGCTGCAATCTCGGCACGCTTGAACTCAAGATAGGCCGCGAACAGCGTGGGTCCGAACCAGTCCCGCGCCACCGAGGTGCGCTCCAGTCTGTCCAGCGCCGCATCGAGCGTGCGCGGCAGTTCATCAACCCCTGCCGCGCGCCGTCCCGCATCATCCAGCGACCAGAACTCTGGCATTTCCGGCGGCAGTTCAAGGCCTCGCCGCACTCCGTCGAGCCCTGCGTGAACCAGCGCGCCCAGAGCCAGATAGGGGCTGGCCGCTGCGTCGGCCACGCGGAATTCGATGTTGAACTGCGTCGCCGCCTGCTCGGGTGCCCCCGGAAACACCGGCGCCACGCGCATCGCGGCGCCACGGTCCTGGCACCCCAGAAAACTCCAAACCGGCGCCCAGCGGTTCGGCTGCAGCCGGTAGTACGACGCCACGGAAGGAGCAGTTACCGCTGCCAGCGCCGGCAGATGATGCAGCACCCCGGCGACGAAAGAAGCGATCCTTGCCGCAATCCCATAAGGTGCTTTCGGATCATGCGACACGGCAGCGCCCTCCTGCGTCCACAGGCTGAAATGGATATGCGTGCCGTTGCCGGTCCCGTCCGGATGCAAAACCGGCGACAGGATCGCCTGATGGCCCAGCCGCTGCGCCGTGCCTCGGATCAGTTCGCGCAGCATCACCGCCTCATCCGCCGCCCGCAGGCCCAGCTTCGGCTTGATGGTGACCTCGAACTGCCGCGGCCCATATTCGGCGAGAAAACTATCCGGGCTCAGCCCCGCCCCCCGGATCGCCCCCGTCAGCGTCTCACCGAACACGCCTTGCCGACGAAACGCGTCCAGCGAATAAGACGCCCCCGGACGATCCTCCACGCCGGTGTAGACAAACTCCTGCTCAAACACCGATTTCACGACCAGCCCCGTCTCGGCGGCCAGCGCATCAAGCCCCCGGCGCAGCATGTTGCGCGGGCAGCACGACCAGGGCGTGCCGTCCAACTCGCGCAGATCCGCCAGAATCAGGTGCTCGGCCGCACCGCCATCACCTTCCACCCGCATGACCGCCGCAGGGTCCGGCAGCATGACGATATCGCCGGTGGTGCCGAACGGCGTCGACAATATCGGCCCAAAGGCAGACAGCATGATGTTGGACGCGGTGGTACCGACGCCCTGGCGCATCCGTCCGTCCAATTCGCTGGCCGGAAACCCCTTGCCGCGCACCAGGCCTGCAAGATCGCTGGTGGCAACAAAAACCAATTCCTCGCGGCTCATTCAGCCGTCACCCGTGCAATCGCTTCGCCCAGCAGCCCCACACCCAAATCGATCTCCTCGTCCGTGACGGTCAACGGCGGTGCGATGCGCATCACGCCCCCGGACGTGCCGACGCGGACGATATTGGCGGACAGCCCAAGCTCCAGTGCAAGATCGGTCACCGCATCGGAGATAGCGGCGGCCTTGGCGCCGGCGAACTCGATCCCCATCAACAGCCCCCGGCCCCGCACGTCGCCCACGCAGGCATGGCGCTGCTGCAGGCCACGCAACCCGCGGGCCAGCCGTTCGCCTGCCCCGGCCGCGCGCGCCACCAGCCCGTCTCGCTCCACCACGCGCAGCACCGCCAGGCCGATCGAAGCCGGCAGCGGGTCGTTCACATGCGTCGTATAGAACAGGAAGTTCTTCGCCTTCGCCGCGTCGGCGATGGCGTTGCGCGTCATCAAGGCCGCCAGCGGCAGGCCGGCTCCCAGCGTCTTGGACAGCGTCAGGATATCCGGCACCACGCCGTCTCGCTCAAAGGCGAACATCTGCCCGGTGCGGCCTATCCCGGTCTGCGCCTCGTCCAAGATCAACAGCATGCCGCGCGCGTCACATTTCTCGCGAAGTGCTGCCATGTACCCTGGCGGCAGGTCCAGTATCCCGCCGCTGGACAGGATCGGCTCGGCGATAAAGGCGCATAGATTGCCGGTGCACTGCCGGTCCAACAGGGCGAAGCTGTCATCCAGCTCCTGCTGCCACGTCACACCGGCAAAGCGCGGATGATAGGCATTGGGTGCGGGAATGGCGAAGGAGCCTGGCGCCACCGGCCCGGTGCCACGCCGGCCAGCCGAATAGGTCGCAGCCGCAGCCTGCCCGGTCATGCCGTGCCAGGACTGCGTGAACCCCACCACCTCCCATTTCCCAGTAACGGTCTTGGCCAGGCGGATCGCCGCCTCATTGGCCTCGCCACCGGTGGACAGCAGCATCACCTTCGGCAGGTCAGGCACCAGCTGCGCCAGCTTCTCCGCAAGGTCGACCACGGGGTGGCTCAGCATCGAGCTGAACAGATGGTCCAGCGTGCCGATCGACTTGTGCACGGCGGCGATGATATCGGGATGGGAATGGCCCAGAATGGCGCTCATCTGGCCGGAGGTGAAATCCAGCACGCGCCGGCCGGCGGCGTCATACAGAAAGCTACCCGCCGCGCGCACCGGAACGAAGGGCACGAACTCGCCGCCGTAGCCGAGCATGTGGCGTCGCGCCCGCGTCCAGAAGGCAGCGTCGGCCGGTGGCATGGGAATGTCGTTCATGGCGTGGTCCTGTCTGCTGACAGAACCATGCTGGCATGAAGCTCAGGCGAAATCAGCCCGTTTGATCGCCTTCCGCTTCGAATTTCATCGCAGCCCCGTTCATGCAGTAGCGCTCGCCAGTCGGCCGCGGTCCATCTGGGAACAGATGGCCGAGATGGCCCTGGCAGCGCGCACAATGCACTTCCGTGCGGGTCATGCCGTGGCTGCGATCGACGGTGGTGGCCACGGCCTCCTCCAACGGCGCCCAGAAACTCGGCCAGCCGCTGCCGCTTTCGAATTTGGTTTCGGAATCGAACAGCGGTTGGCCGCAGCCGGCGCAGAGGAACCGCCCTGCCCGCTTCTCACCGTTGAGCGGCGATGTCCCTGGCCGTTCCGTGGCGTGCTCGCGCAACACCTTGAACGCCTCGGGCGTGAGGCGGTTTTTCCAGTCGCTGTCGCCGAGAGTCTTGGGATTTTCGCTCATCAAATAGATATGCGGTGACCGGCAGGCGTCGGCAAGAGGAGCCGGCGCCTGCCGCGATCAATTGCCGGCAAGCCCCTGGGCGTCCGAGAAGAAGTAGTCCTTCCAGCTCGCCGGTCGCGTCTTCAGCACCTTGATGTCTGCCATGTGAGACGCCGCGGCGAAGGTGCCGACCGGCGTGAGATCATAGAACGAATCGGGCCGCGTGATGATCGCCACCAGATCGTTCAACGAAGCTTTATCGCCAGTGGCTGCGACATACATTTCGCAGGCCTCGCGTGGATGCGCCGCGATGAACACCGCCGCCTCGCGCGCGGCCGCCAGAAACGCCTTCACCACGCCCGGATTGGCATCGTGAAATTTTTGCAGACCGAAATATACCGCATTGCTGATCGGCCCACCCATGATCTCGGTGGATGTGGTCACGACATGCATGCCCGCGGCCTTCGACTCCGCCTCCTGGAACGGAGAGCCGGAGAAATGCCCGGTCAGCCCGCCCCCATTGGTCAGCGCGACAGCCGCGTCGGGATGGCCCAGCGTCACCTCCATCGCGTCGAAATGCTCAAAACCGGCATCGCCATACAGTTTGCGCGCCGCCATCTGCAACAAAATCGCCTGCGACGAGATCTTGACCGTGGGAACGGCGATCCGGTCGGCTGCGGTCAGGTCCGACAGGGTCTTGACCTTGGGGTTGTTGCTCAACAGCCACATCGGCGTGGCCGAGGACGCGCCATAGCCTTTGACATTGCCTTTGGTGCGATCCCACAGCAGCAGCAGGTTGGAAATGCCGGTGGTGACCACATCGACATTGCCGGAAAGCAGCGCGTCCGTCGCAGCGCCGCCGCCGCCGAACACGCTGTAGCTGGCCTTCAGCTCCGGCACGCCGAACTCTTGCGCATGTTTTTCGACTAGTCCGGACTGCTGCATCACGATGACGGCCAAATAGATAATGCCGGGTTGGCGCGTGATGCGGATTTCGTTGACCTCGGCGCGCGCTGTGCCCGCAAGCGAAGCACTCGCCAGCAGCACCGCAAGTGCTCGTGCCACAAATCGCTTCATGGTTTCCCCCATTTTTTCGAAAGCGTAACCAGCCTTGTCACAGTGGACAAGTGCCGCGTTCTCCGTAGAAACTGGTGAGAACAAGGGAAACGCCATGATCGAACCGCTTCTGGACGTCAGGCAGGTCACGCTTCAGTACAAAACCACCGAGCGCGTGGTGACCGCCACCCACCGGGTCAGCTTCTCTGTTCTGAAATCCGATCGCTTCGTGTTGCTCGGGCCATCCGGCTGCGGCAAGTCGTCACTGCTGAAGGCGGTCGGCGGCTACCTGGACCCGATCGAGGGCGAAATCCGCCTCGGTGGCCGCCCCATCCACGGCCCAGGGCCAGACCGGATGATGGTGTTCCAGGAATTCGACCAGCTGCTGCCATGGAAGACCGTGTCAGACAACGTCGCCTTCGCGCTGCAGGCCAGCGGAAAGCTGCGCGGCAAGGCCGCTGCCGAACGCGCCCGCCATTACATCGACAAGGTCGGCCTCAGCCGCTTCGCCGACAGCTACCCCCACACGCTCTCAGGCGGCATGAAGCAGCGCGTCGCCATCGCCCGCGGCATGGCGATGGAGCCCGAGATCCTGCTGATGGACGAGCCCTTCGCAGCGCTGGACGCCCTGACCCGCCGCACCATGCAGGACGAGCTTCTGCGACTGTGGGACGACACGAAGTTCACCGTTCTGTTCGTCACCCACTCGATCAACGAGGCCATCCGCATCGGCACCCGCATCCTGCTGCTCTCGCCGCATCCCGGCCAGGTCCGCGCCGAAATGAACTCCACCACCGAGCCCGTGGAACAGACCGGCCTCGAAACCCGCATCCACGACCTGTTGTTCGCATGAGGGAAGTCACCGCCATGCAGCATCTCGATGTCCTGGATCGTCCGCGCCCGGATGTGTTCCAAGAGGTGCAGGTGTTCGACGGCATCGGCGCCGTGGAACGGCCCATCCCGGCGTGGGAGCGCCTGTGGAACCGCGGCTGGCTACGCAAGCTAGTGATCATCGCAGCGCTTGCCGGCGTCTGGCAATTGTATGGCGTGATATCGGACAACTCGCTGCTGTTCCCCTCCTTCACCGACACCATGCAGGCCTTCATCGAAAACGTGATGAACGGCAAACTCCCAGCCCGTGCCTGGACCTCGCTGCAGGTGCTGCTGATCGGCTACATCTGCGGCGTGGCGCTGGCCACCCTGCTCTCGGTCCTCGCCATCACCACGCGCATTGGCAACGACCTGCTGGAAACGCTGACCTCGATGTTCAACCCGCTGCCCGCCATAGCGCTCCTGCCGCTCGCCCTGCTGTGGTTCGGCCTCGGCATGGGCAGCCTGGTGTTCGTGCTGATCCATTCGGTGCTGTGGGTGGTGGCGCTCAACATGCACGCAGGCTTCATGGGCGTAAGCCCCACCCTGCGCATGGTCGGCCGCAACTACGGGCTGTCCGGCGTCGGCTACGTGGTGCGCATTCTGGTGCCCGCGGCGTTCCCCTCCATTCTCACCGGCCTCAAGGTCGGCTGGGCCTTCGCCTGGCGCACCCTGATCGCAGCCGAGCTCGTGTTCGGGGTCAGCTCCGGCAAAGGCGGCCTCGGCTGGTTCATCTTCGAGAACAAGAACCAGCTGGAAATCCCCGCCGTCTTCGCAGGCCTCCTCTGCGTCATCCTGATCGGCCTCGCCATGGAAAACGTCGTGTTCCGCTGGATCGAACGCCGCACCGTCCGCCGCTGGGGCATGCAGAACTAAATCCGGTCTGGCGGATCGCGGGCTACCACCTATGATATTCCTATGGTGCAGTGCGATGACGAAATGGCCGGTCAATGCAGGTGACTGGCTCGCTCCTGCGGGAGCCCGGGTTCCTGGCGTATCTCGTCTCGGCCACCGTGGCGCGGTTCGCCCAGGCGGCGCTGACGGTCATGCTCGGCTACCATCTGTTCCTGCTGACGCACGACCCGCTGTCGCTCGGCGGTCTCGGCCTGGTACAGGCGCTGCCCGCGATCACCCTGGTGCTCTACGGCGGCCACGTCGCCGACCGCCACAGCCGCCGCACCATCGCGCTGATCACCCGCGTTGCCTTCGTGGTCCTCGCGGCCCTGCTGGCGATGGCGGCACTGGCGCTGACCGAAGCATTGGTGCCGGCGATCTATGTGGTCGCCTTCGGCCTCGGCTGCGTCGGCGCCTTCTCCAGCCCGGCGATTTCGGGGCTGGAGGCAGAGGTCATTCCCCGCAGCCGCGCCATTCGCGCCGTCTCCGTGCTCGGCTCCGCCAGCCAGGCGTCAAGTCTGGCAGGCCTCGGCATCGGCGGCCTCGCGTTCGACCTGGTCGGCCCGAGCGGCACCTACGCTCTGATCGCAGCCCTCCTCGCCGCCAGCACGCTGGTGATGCTGTTGGGTGTCACCAACACCCAAGCTCCGCCCCGCACCGCCGGCGACGGTGCAATCGCGCGCATCATTGAAGGCATCCGTGTGGTGATGGCGGATCAAATCCTGGTGGGATCCATGGCGATCGACCTGTTCGCCGTGTTCTTCGGCGGCGCCTCCGCCCTGCTGCCGATCTTCGCCACCGACATCCTGCACGTGGGTTCCACCGGCTTCTCAGCACTCCGCATGGCGATTTCCATAGGCTCGCTCGCCGCCATGCTGATCGCCGTCCGCCACCCGCCCCGCGTCCGCGCGGGACTGGCCCTGCATTTCGCCATCGCAGGCTTCGGCATTTCCATCATCACCTTCGCCCTGTCGCGCAATTTCATCCTCTCCCTGCTGGCGCTGGCCGCCGCCGGTGCGTGCGACGGCGTCAGCATGGTGGTGCGCCAGGCCATCCTGCGCCTGGTCGCCCCCGGCCCGCTCAGAGGCCGCATCTCCGCCGTGCGCAGCGTGTTCATCTCCTCCTCCAACGAGCTCGGCGAATTCGAAAGCGGCGTGCTCGCCAAGCTGGTCGGCACCGTGCCCTCGGTGTGGATCGGCGGCAGCATCACCCTCGTCGTGGTCGGCCTGACCGCCTGGCTCGCCCCCAAACTGCGACAGCTCGACCTCGACGCTCTGGAACACCACGGCGATGATCCGGCGGAGGTATCCAGACCGGTGTCGGTCGTACAAGATGCCACGGCATAGGTGGCGTTGGTCGTACAAGATGCCGCCGCATAGGAATTAAGCGCTTCGGAGCCCAGAATGATCGACACGCCGCCGCCTGCCCGCCCCAACCGGCGCATCGTGCCACGCGCGATCGTGCTCGCCTCGCATCCCGCGGCCGCCTCCGGCGTCGGCGTCGGCTCGGCGCCCACCATCGCCTGGGGCGAGACCGACCCGCATGTGCGCGGCCCGGTCATCGCCACCATGAACAGCAGCGTCGGCCGCAACACCATCGGCACCCACGCCGGCGCCTATTCGCTCTACCGCGCACTCGCCATCGCCGCCGGCCAGCTCGACCCCCACCACAAGGCCGACCTCACCGAAACCTCGCCCGTCATCCAGATCGGCCCCCATCCGCAGTGGTACGACCCAGAACTGATCGTCTCGCTCGACCCCTGGGGCCATCTCACCTCCAGCATCTACGCCGAGGAAATAGCCGCCGGCTGGGACATCCGCCCCTCCATCGCCGTCACCCGCGCCCACATCAACATCCCCGAAATCGTCGCAGCCCTGGCCGCCGGCCGCCTGCACGCCGACGGCGAGGTGCTGACCGCTGCCGGCGACGCCCGGGTCACCAAAATCGCCATCGAGCCGGTCTGGTGGCTCACCGGCATCGCACGCCGCTTCGGCATCAACCCCACCGAGCTGAAACGTGCCCTGTTCGAACAGACCGGCGGCATGTTCCCCGAGCTCGTCACCCGCCCCGACCTCGACGTGTTTCTGCCTCCCATCGGCGGCATGACCGTCTATCTGTTCGGCGACGTCGCCAAGCTCGGCCACCCCGAAACCAAAATCACCTGCCGCATCCACGACGAGTGCAACGGGTCAGACGTGTTCGGCTCTGACATCTGCACCTGCCGCCCCTACCTCGCTCACGGCATCGAGATGTGTATCGAGCAAGCGCAACAAGGCGGCGTTGGCGTCGTCGTCTACAACCGCAAGGAAGGCCGGGCGCTCGGTGAGGTCACCAAGTTCCTCGTCTACAACGCCCGCAAGCGCCAGGAAGGCGGCGACCGCGCCGAGCGCTATTTCGAGCGCACCGAATGCGTGGCGGGAGTCACCGACATGCGCTTTCAGGAACTGATGCCAGACGTGCTGCACTGGCTCGGCATCACCCGCATCGACCAGCTGGTGTCCATGAGCAACCTGAAATACGCCCCCATCGTCGCCGGCGGCATCGAGGTGGTGAAACGCGTGCCGATCCCGGACGAGCTGATCCCGCCCGACGCCAGCGTGGAAATGGACGCCAAAAAAGCCGCCGGCTACTTTACCGAATCGGTGCCGGACGCAGCCGAATTGGCCAAAGCCAAGGGCCGGGGGCTCGACGCATGAGCGTTACCATCGTCAACCACCCTCTCGTCCTCCACAAGCTCTCCATCTTGCGCAAGCGCGGAACCTCCACCGCCAAATTCCGCGAGGTTGCCCGCGAAATCAGCCTGCTGATGGCCTACGAAGTGCTGCGCGAGCTGCCGATGGAGCTGGTCTCCATCGAAACGCCGCTGGAGACAATGGAAGCGCCGATGCTGGCCGGCAAAAAGCTCTGCTTCGTGCCCATCCTGCGCGCCGGCAACGGCATCCTCGACGGCATGCTCGACCTGGTGCCCTCCGCCCGCGTCGGCCACATCGGCCTCTACCGCGACCCCGAAACGCTGATCCCCGTCGAATATTACGTCAAACTGCCAGACGACCTGGCCGAACGCCTGGTCATCATGGTCGACCCCATGCTCGCCACCGGCCACTCGGCCTCCGCCGCGGTGGCCCGCATCAAGCAAGCTGGCGCCACCCAGATCCGCTTCGTCTGCCTGCTCGCCGCCCCCGAAGGCATCGCAGCGCTCACCGACGAACATCCGGACGTGCAGATCTTCACCGCCGCGATCGACCGCGAGCTCGACGCCCACAGCTACATCCGCCCTGGTCTAGGCGATGCCGGCGATCGTCTGTTCGGGACGAAATAGCACGGCCTTCAACCTTCATTAAGGGTCCGTGACCGAAACTGTCGGCCATGGACCAAACCTGGCTCGACCCAACCGATCGCAGCGATCAGACCGAGCCAGGTTCACTCGACCCCTCCGACTGGCCCGCGCTGCGCAAGCTTGGCCACCGCATGCTCGACGATATGTTCGACCACCTCGAACGCCGCCGCACCCAGCCGGTCTGGCAAAAATTGCCCGACGCCAGCCGCAAGGCGCTGCACGTGCCTCTGCCGCAAACACCGACTGGCGCAGCCGACGTCTATGAAACATTCCGCACCCACGTCGTGCCCTATTCCGTCGGCAACACCCATCCCGGCTTCATGGGCTGGGTGCACGGCGGCGGCACCCCCCTCGGCATGCTCGCCGAAATGCTGGCCGGCGGCCTTAACGCCAATCTCGGCGGCCGCGACCACGCGCCCATCGAAATCGAGCGCGAGGTAATACGCTGGTCGGCCGAGTTGCTCGGCCTGCCCGCCGAAACCTCAGGCCTCGTCGTCACCGGCACCTCCACCGCCAATCTGATCGGCGTTCTCGCCGCCCGTCGTGCCGCACTCGGCCCCGGCGTGCGCCGCCACGGCACCAACGCGGCTCGCCTGGTCGCCTACACCTCCGACCGCGCACATGGTTGCATCTCCCGCGCCATGGACATCGCAGGCCTCGGCACCCAAGCCCTGCGCCTGGTGCCAGTGGACACCGATCACCGCATGGACCTGCTGGCGCTGTCGGACCTGATCGCCCGCGACACCGCCGCCGGCTTCAAACCCTTCCTCATCGTCGGCACCGCTGGAACCGTCGACATCGGCGCCATCGACGATCTCAACTTGATCGCCCACATGGCCCGCCACGCCGGCGCCTGGTTTCACGTCGACGGCGCGTTCGGCGCCATGGCCGCCCTCTCCCCCCACCTGCGCCCCCTGCTCGCAGGCATCGAACGCGCCGACTCCGTCGCCTTCGACTTCCATAAATGGATGCAGGTGCCCTACGATGCCGGCTGCGTGCTGGTGCGCGACCCCGACCGTCACCTCGCAACCTTCGCCCAGGATGCCGCCTACCTCAAGCGCACCGCTCGCGGCCTCGCCGGCGGCGACCCCTGGCCCTGCGACCTCGGCCCCGAACTCTCCCGTGGCTTCCGTGCGCTCAAAGTCTGGATGACCTGGAAAGTATTCGGCACCGAACGCCTCGGCGCCATGGTCGAACAAAGCTGCGAAGTGGCCCAGGCCCTCGCCAACCGCGTCGACCGCGAACCCACGCTGGAACGCGCAGCCCCCGTCGCCCTCAACATCGTCTGCTTCCGCATCCGCGGCATGGACGAACACGACACCCAGGACATCGTGGCCAACGTTCAGGAATCCGGCGAAGCCGCCCCCTCCACCACCGTCATCGACGGCCGCCTCACCATCCGCTGCGCCCTGGTCAACCACCGCACCCGCCCCGAAGACGCCAACCGCACCCTCAACGCCATCCTCCACGCCGCCACCCGGTGCCCGGTGCCCGGTGGCGTGAAGCTGAGGTAGCAAGGCGAGGGGCTCTGCCCCCTCGCCTTGCTACCTCAGCCTCAGGCCGCCGTAGCCTCAGCGCGGAAGTCTTTGATATCACGGAATTTCAGGCCTGGATTTAGGTCTGTTGTGCGTCGCATCATGAAATTGCTGGTGGCGAGGAACACCGGGTCGCCGTCCACATCATCTGCCATGGCGCTGCGGTTGCTGCTTTCGAACGCTTCGATCGCGAGCTTGTCGCCGGACACCCAGCGCGCCAGCTGATACGGCGTCGTCTCGAAATCGATGCCCACGCCGTATTCGCCTTGCATGCGGGACTGCAGCACGTCGAGCTGTAGGGTGCCGACCACGCCCACCATCGGCGGCGATCCGTCCTGCGGGCGGAACAGCTGAACCACCCCTTCCTCGGCCAGTTCCTGCAGCGCCTGGCGCAGTTTCTTGGCCTTCATCGCGTCGCCCAGCCGCACCCGGCGGAGGATTTCGGGCGCGAAATACGGCACGCCCACGAAGTTCAGATCCTCGACCTCGGAGAGCGTGTCGCCGATCCGCAGGGTGCCGTGGTTGGGAATGCCCACCACGTCGCCGGCATACGCCTCGTCGGCAATCTGGCGGTCGCGTGCGAAAAAGAACTGCGGCGCGTGCAGCGGAATGAGCTTGCCGGTGCGCACCTGTTTCAGCCGCATGCCGCGCACGAGCTTGCCCGAGCACACGCGCGCAAAAGCAATGCGGTCACGATGGTTCGGGTCCATATTCGCTTGGATTTTGAACACCAGCGCCGTCAGATTGCTCTCTCCGGCTTCAACGATCCGCGTGTCCGCTGGCTGCGCCCTGGGCCGCGGCCCGTATTCGGCGAGCCCCTCCAGCAAATCCTCCACGCCGATGTCACGAATGGCCGAGCCAAAATAAACCGGCGTCAAATGCCCGGCAGCGAAACTCGCCACATCGAACTCGGGCAGCGCCCCATGCACGAGGTCAAGTTCCTCGCCCATGGCGATCATGCGCGCGTCGGACTGCGGCAAATCGATGGTGGTCCGATAGCGGCGCTTGCGGATGTCGTACGTGCCGACGAACTCGGAAGCCCGCCCCACCGGCCAGGTCACCGGCGCCGTGTCCAACGCGAGCGCCGATGACACTTCGTCGAGCAATGCGAACGCGTCCTGCGCCTCGCGATCCATCTTGTTGATGAAGGTGATGATGGGGATGTCTCGCAGCCGGCAGATTTCCAACAGCTTGCGCGTGCGGGCTTCGATGCCCTTGGCCGCATCGATCACCATCACAGCCGCGTCCACAGCGGTCAGCGTGCGATAGGTGTCCTCGGAAAAATCCTCATGGCCGGGCGTGTCGAGCAGGTTGAACACGCAGCCGCCGAACTCGAACGTCATCACCGAGGTCACCACGGAAATGCCGCGATCCCGTTCGATGCCCATCCAATCCGACCGTGTCCGCCGCCGCTCGCCCTTGGCGCGCACGTTGCCGGCCAGCTGAATGGCGCCACCGGCGCGCAGCAGCCGCTCGGTCAATGTGGTCTTGCCGGCATCGGGATGGGAAATGATCGCAAACGTACGCCGCCGCGCGATCTCAGTGGCCAAATCTGTGCTCATGCGAGCGGGTTATAGGCGAAGGAAGGCCAAGAAGACCAGGGCAGCACCCTGGTCTTTTAGCTGCCTACTTTACGGTGACCCAGCGCATCGGGAAGTAGTTGTCCGCGGGCTGCGTCAGTTCGATGTTGTTCTTGGCCGCCCAGACGATGGTCTGCTGATGCAGCGGGATCGTCCCGAAATCGGTCTGGATGGTCTTCATCGCGTCGTCGATCATCGCCAGGCGCTTGGTGTTGTCGAGCTCGACGCCGATCTTGGCGATGAGATCGTCGACATGCGCGTTGGAATAACCGCCGTCATTGCCCAAGCCATGGCCGCCGGGCGCGCGGGTCTCCATGAGCTGCTTGAGCGCGTTGTGGGCATCGTAGGTCGCCGGCGTCCAGCCCAGCATGTAGAAGCTGGTCTCGTAGCGGGGATAGCCGACCTCGGCGAAGAACTTCACCTTGGTGCGCGCATACACCTCCACCTTGATGCCCACCTTGGCCATCATGCCGGAAATGGCGGTGCAGATCGCCTCGTCGTTGACATAGCGGTCGTTCGGGCAATCCAGCGTGATGCCGAAGCCATCGGGATACCCGGCCTCGGCGAGCAGCGCCTTCGCCCGCGCGATGTCGGTCTTCGGCCTCTCGTTCAGTGCTGCGTTGAAGCCGGTGATCCCCTGCCCCCAAAGCTCCCAGGTCGGCTTCGCCTGGCCGCGCATCACCACACGGGCAATCGCGTTCTCATCGATGGCGAGTGCGAAGGCCTCCCGCACGCGGCGGTCCTTCAACGGATTCTTGCCCTTGACGGTCGATTTCAGCAGCTCGTTGTTGAACTGGTCCAGGCCCAGATAGATGGTGCGCAGCTCCGGCCCCTGGATCAGTTTGAGCCCCGGGGTCTTGCTGATCCGGTCGATGTCCTGCGTGGGCACCGAATAGATCATATCCATTTCGCCCGACAGCAAGGCAGCGACGCGGGTGGGGGCCGAGTTGATGACCGTGAATTCGAACCGGTCGATATTATGCTCGGGCTTGTCCCACCAGCCTGGATTCTTTTCCATAACCGTCCGCCGATCCGGCTCACGCAAGGTCAGCCGGAACGGGCCAGTGCCCATGGCCAGGCGCAGCGCCGGGTTCTCATTGGTGCCAACGATTGCGGGTTCGGCCGAGTTGTTCTTGATCAACCAGGCCTTGTTCATGATCATCACGCTCGTCAGCTCGGACAGCAAGATCGGGTCTGGCCCGAGCGTCTCAATGTCCACCGTGCCGTCATCGACTCGGCGCACTTCCTTGATCGAGGCCACCACGTCCGACTGCTGCGAGCTCTTGGAGCGAATGCGGCCAAACGAGAACACCACATCATCGGCACTCAGCGCACTGCCGTCTTCCCATTTCACGCCTGGCCGCAGCTTAAAGCGCCACACCACCGGGCTGGTCTGCGACCAGCTTTCGGCCAGCGCCGGCTCCACGCTCAGCTTTTTGTCGCGGCGCACCAACGGCTCGTAGATGTTGGCGAGCAGCGAGTTCTGCACGGTTTCGTTCAGCGTGTTCGGGTCCATGGCGCGCACGTCGCCATCGTTCGCCCATTTGAACACCGCAGCCTGCGTGGGCACCGCCCAAGCCGCCGCCAACAACAATCCCAGGGCCTGGAGGCGCTTACGCATGATGATCTCCCCACAATACTGTGTACGAGATTACCGGCAAAGCAGGAGCGTGCAACCAACATACCCGGGCGCAGAGCGACCAAACTGACAATTTTTCAGCACTACCCCAGCGCTGACGTCGGTCTGAGCCCACCGACCGTGATGCCGTTCCAGTTGGTCAGCTCCGGTCGTGTGAACGATGTCATTTCCTCCTGCTCCAGTCCGAGCAACCGCGTCACCAGTGCCGCGGTCGCCACCTCGGCCGCCCGGCCCGCGCCGTCGTCGCATTTAACGGCAATTCCATACCCCAGCTCCGGCAGGGCAACGCAGAACACCCCCTCGGCCCCGGTCTTGCTGAACACGCGCGGCCCGAGCGCTGTCATCAGCCGCGTGTCGAACCGTCCGGTGCCGGCCACCATGAACGGGTTGGCAGCCACCGCGGCACGAATCCGCGCCGCCGCCGCCGCACGCTCGGTGGACATCCCCGCCCCGCTGCCGAACCGCGCAAAGGCCAGTGCCAGCGCGCGCAGCGGCACGGCATAGGTCGGGATCGAACAGCCATCCACAGCTCGGTTGGCTTCGCTGAGTACCACACCTGTGGTGTCGGCCAAGGCCGCGGTCACGGCCCGCATCGTGGGGTGATCCGGCGCGACATAGCCGGCGGGATCCTCCCCCCGATCGCAGGCAAGGCAGATGAACCCCGCATGCTTGCCCGAACAGTTGTTGTGCAGAGCGCTCGCGGTGTGCCCCGACGCCGCCAGCGCACGGGCCGATCCGGTATGGGACGGCCACTGCACCCCGCATTCGAGGCTGGCTCCGTCGCGCCCGGCCTTGTTCAGCATCGACAGAGCCGCCGCGACATGGGCGGGTTCACCGGAATGGGACGAGCAGGCGAAGGCAATCTCAGCCTCGCTCAGGCCCAGCCGATCAGCGGCCCCGCTCTCCACCAGCGGCAAGGCCAGCAACGCCTTCACCGCCGAGCGCGGAAACACCGCCTGCTCGACATCGCCCACCGCTGACACGACGCCGCCCGCCGCGTCGACCACAACGGCCGCCCCGGCATGGCGCGATTCAACCCAATCGCCGCGCGTCACCTCAACCAGAACCGGATCCATGCGTGCCCCTCAGTTACAACGGCTACACCCTGAGAGAACTGTCCGCGACGGACAAGGGCCGGAGCGCATGACAGGCTTTGCGCAACAATGGATATGCTGGAGCGCGTGACCATATCCGGTGGCTCGATTGCCATCACCGCATGTCGCTGGACGGCAATCCCGCCCCCAACCACACCCCCTGGGTCGGCGTGCAATGGCTGATCACCGGGAAAACCCAGGGCGGAACGCACCGCCACTCCGACCGGACCAGTTTTGTCGCGTGATTCATTCTTCAGTCATCACGCTGAAATCTGACAAAAAAAGGGCTGCCACACACAGTGTGGCAGCCCCAAAAATCAATATTCTCAAAACCTGTCTCTCTACGTGGCCGTTCCCGGCGGGTTGAGAGACAGAGTTTCAGCGGGAGTAGAACTCGACGACCAGGTTCGGCTCCATTTGCACCGGATACGGCACGTCCGTCAGCTTCGGCGCGCGGATGAACCGGCCCTTCATGGCGCGGTGATCCACCTCGACATACTCAGGCACGTCGCGCTCGCTGGTCTGCGAGGCATCGAGCACCATAGCGAGCTGCTTGGATTTCTCCTTCACCTCGATGATGTCGTTGTCCTTCACCAAATAGGACGGAATATTGACGCGCTTGCCGTTCACCGTGACATGGCCGTGGTTGACGAACTGGCGGGCGGCGAACGGTGTGATCGCAAGCTTCATGCGATAGATCACCGCATCCAGGCGACGCTCCAGCAACTCGATCAAATTCTCCGAGGTGTCGCCCTTGCGGCGCACGGCCTCGAAATAATACTTGCGGAACTGCTTCTCGCCGATGTTGCCGTAGTAGCCCTTCAGCTTCTGCTTCGCCATCAGCTGAATGCCGAAATCGGTCGGCTTGCCCTTGCGGCGCTGGCCGTGCTGGCCGGGGCCGTAATCGCGCTTGGCCAGCGGCGACTTCGGACGTCCCCAAAGATTCACGCCAAGGCGGCGATTGATCTTATATTTACTCTCTGCACGCTTCGTCATGCGAACTCCTAGCTACCGTACCCTATTGGGCTTTTCGGCTGTTGCACCGGTAGGCCCAATGTCAAAACGACAAAAGGCGGGCTCGATCCCCGAAGGACCGTCCACGTTCCCAGCAATGAGGAGCGTCTACCGCCCCGGTGCCGCGCTTGTCAAACCACCGCCGCGGATATCTGCCACGCGCCAACCCGGCACGCCAAACGTAGCAAGGCCCGCGCCAACCCGCGCGAGCCATTACTATGCGACCCAAGCCAGATTAGTTCAGCGGAACCTTCAAACTGATGCCAGGCAGCGGCATGCGGCGCGGCTCCTGCGTCAGCTGCGGCGTGGAGCCCTGCACGTAGCCGTCCCCGCGGAAAGCGGCCTTCTGCTGGAACAGCCCCGGGCCCACCACGGCACCGCTGGCCGCGGCGATGCGCGGTGCCAGAATATCCTGGTTGGGAATCGGGGCGGGTTCAAAACGGTTCACCGGCGGCGATGCATCGGCCAGCATGGTGCGCTCGAGCTGCGCACGTGCCGCTGGAGGAAGCATCAGCGGGTCGAACGGGGAGGCCGCATTGGCTGCCCCGGCGACAGAAATCATCAAAGCCAACGTCATTCCCGCGGGAGCTGCGAGGCGAAACCGCCGCGGAGCGCTCGTGACCAAGGATGCGTGTTCTGTGGACATGGCCGATTGATGCGCGGTGTTTCATCTCGGCGCAATGCTTAACGCGTGTCTCACAAATAAAAGCACGGCCGCGTTGCACCGCGAACACACGCCTGTAACTCCGCTTGCCGAAGCGAAATCGGCACCCTGGCGACGGGACAGCAACCGGCGCCGTCAAACTTGGTTCCGTCTCGGTCTAAATCAGACCGAAAGATCAAGCAGCGACCCCCGCGGCATGGTCTGCCCCGGCATCGCCGGCTGCGGCACTGGCCCGGCCTTCCCCGCGGGACCGGCCTGCTGGGGCGTGGCGCGCTGCGCCTGCACCTGCTGGATCGGGCGAGGACCGCCCACGGCGCCATTGCTGGCACTGACGGAGAAGGCAGACAGGGAACCGGAGGAGATCATGCGCTGGAGGGTGTCACGCATTGGTTTCTAACCCGTTAATGAGACGTACTCCAGGAAATGAAACATTCCCCGGCCCATGTCCAGCGGATTCGAAGCCCTACCTAGAGCGGGATGACGTCTGATAGGCGACGTTATCCCGCTCGAGCTCTTTGTTTTTCGTGTGATTCAGACCTTTCGGTGGGTCCACCTTCGGTCATCACGCTCTAAGTCATGAGCGCCGCCACGCCTGGCAGCGTCTTGCCTTCCAGCCACTCCAGAAACGCCCCGCCCGCCGACGAGACATAGGTGAGCTGGTCCAGAACCCCGGCATGGCGCAGCGCCGAGACGGTATCCCCGCCACCGGCCACGCTGCGCAAATGCCCGTTCGCGGTTGCCGACGCCACACCCACCGCCAGCAAGGTGGTGGCGGCATCGAACGGCGGGGTCTCGAAGGCGCCGAGCGGGCCGTTCCACACCAACGTGCGGACGTTGGCGAGACGGTCAACCAAGGCCTGCGCACTGCGCGGCCCCACATCCAGTATCATCGCGTCATCCGGGATCGAGTCGACATCGACAATGCGGGTCGAGGCATGCGGGCGGAACTCGACAGCCGTCACCGCATCCACCGGCAGCACGATCTCACAGCCCGCAGCCTTCGCTCGCGCGACGATCTCGCGTGCGGTGTCGTGCATCTCGGCCTCCTGCAGCGACTTGCCGACCGAAACGCCCGCCGCCGCCAGGAACGTGTTCGCCATCGCCCCGCCGATCACCAGAATATCCACCCGACCCACGAGATTGCCGAGCAAGGCGAGCTTGGTCGAAACCTTGGACCCGCCGACCACAGCCATCAACGGCCGCTCCGGCGTGCCGAGCGCTGCTTCCAGCGCCTCCAACTCCGCCTGCATCAGCCGTCCGGCGTAGGAGGGCAACAGATGCGCCACGCCCTCGGTGCTGGCGTGGGCGCGGTGGGCTGCGGAAAACGCATCGTTGACAAAAATATCGGCAAGCTTGGCAAGCTCCCCGGCCATCGCCGCGTCGTTGGTCTCCTCGCCGGCATGAAACCGCGTGTTCTCGAGCACCGCGACATCGCCCGGCGACAGCCGCTCGATCACCTGCTGCGCCTGCACGCCGATGCAGTCATCGGCGAAATGCACGGGCCGCCCGAGCACCTCGCCAAGGGCCGCGGCCATCGGCGCCAGCGACATCTCCTTCACGCGGCGACCCTTCGGCCGATCGAAATGGCTACACACGATCACCTTGGCACCGTTGGCCATCAGTTCGCGTATGGTCGGCAACAGCCGTTCGATACGGGTAAGGTCGGAGATCTTGCCGTCGCGCACGGGAACATTGAGGTCCGCGCGCACCAAGACGCGCTTGCCGCGAACGTCCAGACCATCCAGCGTGCGCACGGCCATGATCACAGGCTCCCGAGCAAAGCGGCGGTGTCTGACATCCGGTTCGAGAAGCCCCACTCGTTGTCATACCAGCTGAGCACGCGCACCAGCCCGCCATCGACCACCGCCGTCTGCGTCGCATCGAAGGTGGACGACGCTGCCACATGGTTGAAGTCGCTGCTCACCAAAGGCTGCGTGTTGTAGTCGAGGATCCCTTTGAGCGCGCCTTCGGAGGCCGCCTTCATCGCAGCATTGATCTCCTGCTTGGTCGGCGTCCGCGTCAGCACGACATCCAGGCTGACCAGCGAGACGTTCGGCGTCGGCACGCGGATCGATGAGCCGTCCAGCTTGCCGGCAAGCTCGGGCATCACCAGCCCCATCGCCTTGGCGGCTCCGGTCGACGACGGGATCATCGACAACGCGGCAGCCCGTGCGCGGTGCAAATCCTTGTGCAGCGTGTCCAGCACCGGCTGGTCGCCGGTGTAGCTGTGGATCGTTACCATATAACCGCGCTCGATGCCGAAATTGTCGTGCAGCACCTTGGCCACCGGCGCCAGACAGTTGGTGGTGCAAGACGCGTTCGAGACGACCGTCATATCCTTGGTCAGCACATGGTGGTTGACGCCGTAAACAATGGTGGCGTCGGCGCCATCGCCGGGAGCCGAGATCAACACCTTGCGCGCGCCAGCCTGCAGCAGCGCAGACGCTTGCTCCTTGGTGGTGAACCGGCCCGTGCATTCCATCGCAACGTCAATGCCCTGATATGGCACCTTGGTCGGGTCGCGCTCTGCGCTGACCGTGATCGGGCCATAAATGCGGCCGTTGTGGTGAACCGTGATGGCATTGCCTTCCACCACCACTTCGCCGGGGAAGCGGCCGTGCACGCTGTCGTAGCGCAGCAAATGGGCGTTGGCCTCAACCGAGCCGAGGTCGTTGATCGCAGCGACCTCCACGTCGGTGCGCCCGCTCTCGACAATGGCCCGAAGAACCAGGCGCCCAATGCGACCAAACCCGTTGATCGCCACCTTCACAGCCATAATCCAATCCCTTCCTACTCAACCAAGCCGCTTTTTGACCGCAGCGACGATCGCATCCGGCGTTATGCCGAAATGGCGATAAAGTTCCTCGAATGGCGCCGAAGCCCCAAAACCAGTCATGCCGATGAAGATACCGTCCGGGCCGAGCCAACGTTCCCACCCAAAACCGACACCAGCCTCGACGCCGACGCGCAGCGCGCCGCCCAGCACTTCCGCCCGATAGGCCTCGTCCTGCGCTGCGAACAATTCCCAGCACGGCAGCGACACCACGGCGACCGGAATACCCTCACCGGCCAAAAGCTCGCGTGCCGCCATGGCGATGGCAACCTCGCTGCCCGTGGCGATCAGCGTGGCCTGGCGCGGCCCGCCGGCTTCGGCCATCACATAGCCGCCGCGCGCACTGCGGTTCTCCGCCGTGTCGGTGCGCAACGTCGGCAGCGCCTGGCGCGACAGGGCGATCAGGCTCGGCCCATCGGCCCTGCGTATCGCGAGTTCCCAGCATTCCGCGGTTTCCATCGCATCCGCCGGGCGGAGCATCCACACGCCTGGCATGGCACGCAGGCTGGCCAGATGCTCGACTGGCTGATGGGTCGGGCCATCTTCGCCAAGTCCGATGCTGTCATGCGTCAGCACATGGATCACGCGTATGCGCATCAGCGCCGCCAGCCGCAGAGCGGGGCGCATGTAGTCGGTGAACACGAAGAACGTGCCGGAATACGGGATCAGCCCACCATGCAACGCAAGGCCGTTCATGGCCGCGGCCATGCCGTGCTCGCGGATGCCGTAATAGATGTAGCGGCCGGCAAAATTGCCCGGCGCCACGCAGGCCATGCCCTTGACCAAAGTGAGGTTGGATCCGGTCAGGTCAGCTGAACCGCCGATCAGCTCCGGCACCGCAGGGATCAGCGCCTCAAGCGCCTTCTGGCTCGCCTGGCGCGAGGCGATCTTCGGCCGGTGCTCGGCGATATCAGAGCGGAGGGCGGCGATGACCTCGTGGAAATTCTCCGGCAGCCGCCCGGCCATCACACGCTCGAACTCGGCGCGCATCGGGTGATGGGCCAGCCGCTTCAACCAGGCGCGCCGCGCCGTGGCGCCGCGCGAGCCTGCGGCGCGCCACGGCTCGGCGATCCCTTCCGGCACTTCGAACGGCGGATGGTTCCACCCCAGCGCCGCCTTGGCAGCCTGCGCCTCCACCGGTCCCAGCGGAGACCCATGGGCCGCCGATGTGCCCGCCTTGGTCGGCGCACCCAGGCCGATGATGGTGCGACACGCAATCAACGTCGGTTTGGTCGAGCGCATCGCGGACGAAATCGCCGCGGCGATTTCCGTGGCATCATGACCGTCCACGCGCTTCACCGCCCAGCCCGAGGCGGCGAAGCGCTTCAGCTGGTCGTCCGAGGACGACAGGCTGACGCTTCCGTCGATGCTGATGGAATTGTCGTCCCACAGCACGGTGAGCTTGGCGAGCTTCAGATGACCGGCGAGGCTGATTGCCTCCTGGCTGATGCCTTCCATCAGATCGCCATCGCCGCAGGTGACCCAGGTGCGATGATCGACCAGCGAGCGGCCGAACCGCGCCGCCAGCAGACGCTCGGCGATTGCCATGCCCACGGCGGTGGCGAGGCCCTGGCCCAGCGGTCCGGTGGTGGTCTCGATGCCCGGATGTTCGCCGTATTCGGGATGACCGGCGGCAGGGGAGTGCAGCTGGCGGAAGCGCTTCAGCACCTCGATGTCCATGCCCTCATGGCCGGTCAGGTGCAGCAGCGCGTACAGCAGCATCGAGCCGTGGCCGCCGGACAGCACGAATCGGTCCCGGTCCGGCCAGCGGGGGTCGGCTGCGTCGAATTTATGAAACCGGGTCCACAACGATGTCGCGACATCGGCCATGCCCATGGGCATGCCCGGATGGCCGGCCTTCGCCCGCTCTACCGCATCGATGGCGAGTGCCCGGATGGCGTCCGCCATCCTTCGTTCCGCAGTCATCGGCCGCGCAAGAATGGCCGCCTGAACCGCCAGGGCGGGATTGTCTTCCGAAACTTCGGTGATCGATGCCATCAAAAGCCTCCCTAGCGTGGCGTTCTCCTATAAGCCGCCCGCCCGCCCTGCAAGCCCAAGCGAACATCGGATCATGCGCTCCCCCCATTCGCAGGCCTTTTGCGCCGCAAAACAGCCTCGACTCGCAAGCCGGCGACACCCGCGGAGGTCCTGCCCGGAAAATACGGTAGTGTCTCAGCTTGAAATCCATGGGCGCCCCTTGCACCTAAGATAGTGACCTCGACCACAATGGTGTTCCGCGGTCTGCGACCCACATCCGGTAATGCCTGGGAGAGTAACAGCTAATTTGACGGAATCGGGAATTGCCGTTACCCGCTTTTCCAGCGGGTAACGG
>JANXSM010000133.1 GCA_025352665.1 Rhodospirillales bacterium
GCTGCGACGGTAACCAGGCGGCACCGAAAACGTCAGCATCTTGGCAACCGTCCGAGGATCTATTCCAAAGCGACGCGCCGCCTCGCGACGGCTGATCCCCTCAATCCGGACTGCGTAACGCACCTGACCATACAGTTCCACAAGCTTCATCCCCCAGCCCTCTGCAATCAACGCAAAGAGCTTCACTGATGGAGTTTTACTCCGGCGAATCCGAACAAATCGGCCGCTTCAGTGAGGGAGTTTGTCTCCGGCGCTTACAGTTGATCCTCAGGCGTGGCTCGCCGATGTCCTCGCCCGCATCGCCGGACACCCCGCGTCTAGATTGGACGAGTTGTTACCCTGGAACTGGAATGTCGTAATGCCGCCTCCCAAATCGGCAACGGCCTGAACGTGCAGCGCAACAAAGTTCATCACGTCCGCACCGTCGAACGTATCGCCAAGGACCTTGGCGTCGATGAAGATCTTATCCACGACCTCACCCTCGGCCTTGAACCAGAGGACGGCGTGATCTGGGTCTATGGCATCGACGATGATGCGATCTTGGCATTCACAGATGAAGGCATCGAGGAAGTCCAACGGCTGCTCGACGAATATCGGCACGACGATACCACAAAACCGTAACCTGCCTCCGCGTGCTACGCCGGATGCTTACACCGTCGCAGTATTTCGAGACGGCGATGTGGGCCAGCAGCCCCGGTCCCGGCCGTCCCTTCTCGATCGGCAACTCCGGTGCCGGTGCCTGGAAGATCGCCTCGCACAAGCGGCAGAGATATTTCGGCCGGATGTGCTCGATCACCTTGAGCTTGGCCGGGATCTTCTCCAGCACCTTGGTCTTGCTCTCGCCGAGCCTGGTCAGGCGGGCGGGATCGCAGCTGCCGCATTGACACGCGATCTCGGGCGGATGGATCACCACCTCGCGCGGCAAATGGTCGGGCAGAGGTTTGCGCCCAGACGGCTTCTGGCGCTGCGTGGGCTCGGGCCGGGTGTTTGCGCCCGGTGGCGAACTGGCCGCGATCTGCTCACCCAATGTCTCCTCGAAATCCTCCAGCCGGAACTCGAGTTGAGCGATCTCAAGGTCCAGCCGCTCGGAGGATTGGCCGAAGCGCTGCCGGCGCAGCATCGCCAGTTGCCGCTTGATGTGCTCGATCTCGAGCAGCGCCGTGGTCAGCCTGGCCTTGATGATGGCGGCCTCGGCGCGTTCAGCGTCAAGCGCCGCGATAGTGGTATCGCGCTCCGCCAGCATACGGCGAAGTTCGTCGATCTGTTCACCGGGCGTGAGCGATTGCGCCATGCCCAAATCCTATCCGATTCGCCTTCTCGGTACCGGCGTCGATTGCCGCGATCCGGTGAAATATCGAACTCAGACCACCACTTCTGGCCTGGCCGTCCAGGCCGTGGCGCGCCAATCGATCGATTCCAAAAGCATCGAGAACTGCGCCATGGTCAGCGACACCACGCCGTCCTTGGCCTGTGGCCAGATGAAGCGGCCGCGGTCCAACTTCTTCATGTACAGGCACATGCCCTGACGATCCCAAAACAGGATTTTGACCAGGTCACCGCGGCGACCTCGAAAGATATACAGCGCCCCGCTGTAAGGATCATGCTTGAGCGCTGTCTGCACCTGCGCCGCCAAGGAATGAAACCCCTTTCTCATGTCCGTCACGCCGCAGGCCAGATAGATCCGAATTTCCCCGGCCGGCGGCATCAGCTTCTACCCAGGGCTGACAGCAGCCCGCGCAAGATTTTCAGGTCAACACCATGGCCAAACCGCAGTCGCACACCATTCGGTAAATCGACCTCGATTGTACCGACCGTCGGAGCGGCAGCGTCTGGTCGAGGACGCGTGTCAGAATTTGTGATGACCTGGACTGGCAGGAAACTCGCCTCGGGGCGTCGCATGATCTGCTTGCGCCAGGTGAACAGCAAACCGGTGCTGATCTCGTAGCGTTCGGCCACCCGCTTGGCGACGGCGCCCGGTGCAAACGCCTCTCGTAAGATCGCGAGCTTCTCCGCCGGCGTCCAGCGACGACGCCGTTCGCGCCGAACACGAAGCTCGATTTGTTCCGGAAGGTCGCTCTCAAGAGCACTCTTGAGAGGCTCAAAAGAGACCTCGCTCATCTCCGACACCGCCATCTGCCATTGCGTGAGGCAGCAGTGTCCCGATCAGGTCCGAGTAGGGAAAGATGGCGACCAGATGACGCTTACGTCACATCGATCATTGTGCAAACTGCACGCACCGGCCGATTATCCGGTCCGAAAAGTGCCCTTGCTCGAGCTTTTAGCCAATGCACTGAGCCGTCCGGCCAGATAATGTGATAGTCTATGTCAAACGGCCCCGATGGGTCGTTCCAGGTGGCGTCACGAAGAGCGCTAGCCGCGGGGAGATCGTCAGGGTGTATGGCTGAGAGCCAAATCGCCGTGCTTGGAGGTTCCAGCCCTGGTGCTAAGCCAAGCAGGCGCCACTGCTGGTCCGTCCACGTGTACGTTCCCTGCAGAAAGTCACGATCGATGATCCCCATGCCCACAGCTTCTTGTGCTAGGTGCAGCCGGCCTTCGCTGGCTCGTAACGCCTCCTCAACCTGCTTGCGCTCCATCGTGGCGGGGTCGCCAAGCGACGCGGACTGTAAAACAGCGTGCAAAAGTTTCCAGATTCCGGGGGTAAACAGCGTCCAAAAGTTTCCACCCTGGTTCATGCGATCATCCGGCGTTTTCGCTGGAGAATCTGGGGTTGTTGTTCATGGATATGATTGCCGAGATCCGGCGCCGTCATCTGGTTAGCAAGGAGAGCATCAGTTCGATCGCGCGCGATCTGAAATTGTCTCGCCCAACAGTTCGCAAGCATTGTCGCAGTCAGTGCGAGCCGCTCTATCAACGCCAAAAGCAGCCGACGCCGATGCTGGGTGCGTTCCAGGAGACGCTGGAAACCTGGTTGCGGATTGAACGCCAACTCCCAAAAGCGCAGCGGCGCACCGCCCGCCGGTTGTTTGAGGGATTGCAGGCCGAGGGCTACCGTGGCGCCTACGACAGCGTTCAGCGGTTCGTGCAGCGTTGGAAAGCCGTAAAATCCGGCCCCGCCCTGACCCAAGCCTACGTGCCGCTGTCGTTCTCGCCCGGCGAAGTCTGCCAGTTCGATTGGAGCCATGAGCATGTCGAGCTCGGCGGGGTCATGCAAACCATCAAGGTTGCGCATTTCCGTCTGACATTCAGCCGCCAGATGTTCGTCGTGGCCTATCCCAGAGAAACCCAAGAGATGGTTTTCGACGCGCATAATCAGGCATTCGCCTTCTTCGGCGGCGTGCCACAGCGCATGGTCTATGACAATCTCAAGGCCGTCGTCGAGACGATCCTCACCGGCAAGGAGCGACTGTTCAACCGCCGCTTCATGGTGCTGGCGAACCATTATGTCTTCGAGCCGGTCGCCTGTACCCCGGCGTCGGGCTGGGAGAAAGGCCAGGTCGAAAACCAGGTCGGCAACATCCGGGAATGGCTGTTCATGCCGCTGGCCCGGTTTGCCGATTTCGAAGCGTTGAACGCGTGGTTGGCGATGCGGTGCCGGGAGTTGGCGGAGCGCAAGCATCCCGTGACGCCGGAGCGTTCCATCGCCGCTTGCTTTGTCGAGGAGCAGCTTGCTTTACGGCAGATCGCGGCCCGCTTCGACGGCTATGTAGAACATATGCTGCGGGTCTCGAGTACCTGCCTGGTGGTGCTGGACCGCAATCGCTACAGCGTCCCGGCGGCCTTTGCTGGCCGTGCGGTCTCGGTTCACAGCACTGCCACCCAGGTCAGCGTCGTGGCCGATGGCGCGGTGATTGCGCAACACGCCCGCCGCTTCGGCCGTGATCAATTGATCTGCGATCCCTGGCACTACCTCCCCATCCTGGAGCGCAAACCAGGCGCATTGCGCAACGGCACGCCGTTCCGTGAATGGGACCTGCCGCAATCCATCCAATTGGTGCGCGACCGCATCCTCAAACAGCCAAAAGGTGATCGGGCTTTCGTCGAATTGCTGCTGATGGCGCGTGAGGCAGGGCTGGAGCCGCTGGAAGTCGCTTGTGAACTGGTGCTGGACGGCAACGTCGTGACGGCCGCCGTGGTGATGAACGAGATGCGGCGGCTGGTCGCGCCGACCCAGCCGGGCACGATGAATGTGCCCGACGCGCTGAAGCTCCAAATCGAACCACTCGCCGATTGCAGCCGCTACGACCATTTGCGGGGCATAAGCCATGTCCTCCATTGATCGAATGGCCGCGCTCAACGCGCTGCATCTCTATGGCATGGCAACCGCCTGGAGCGAGTTGCTGGCCGAGGCGCCCCGACGAGCGGTTCAGCCTGAGGTTTGGCTGGACCGGCTGATCGAGGCTGAACTCGCCGATCGCCAGGTTCGCAGCCTACGTTATCAACTCAAAGCCGCGCGTTTCCCCGTGCATCGCGATCTCACCGGCATCGACTGGGCCGAAACGCCGCTCCCAAAAGCTGGCATCGAGAAATTGGCGACTGCAGTCTTCATGGAGACGGCCCAAAACCTGATCCTGGTCGGTGGAACGGGCACGGGAAAAAGTCACGTCGCCACGGCCTTGGGGGTGGCTGCGATCCATCAGCGCAAGCGCGTTCGCTTCTTTAACGCCGTCGACCTTGTGAACCAATTGGAGCAAGAAAAGCAGCAGGGTAAAGCCGGGAACACGGCAAAACAACTTGTTCAGGCCGACGCTGTCATTCTCGATGAACTGGGGTACTTGCCATTCCCAGCCTCTGGAGGAGCTTTGTTATTCCACCTGATCGGCCAACTCTATGAAAAGACGTCACTCATTATTACCACCAATCTGTCGTTTTCTGAATGGGGTTCGGTATTTGGAGACGCCAAAATGACCACAGCGCTGCTGGATCGCATCACCCACCATTGCGACATCCTGGAAACTGGCAACGACTCCTACCGCTTCAAGCAGAGCAAAAAACAGCCGAAGTCTCACTGACCAACTGGAAACTTTTGGGCGCTGTTCCCTGGAAACTATTGCACGCTGTTTGACAACGCGGACACCCGATCGTGCGCACGGATAAGCGCGCACATTTCTCCGCCACCCCGCAGGACTGCGGGAATGTCCTGATCTAATGGCCTGGATACCAAGGACGATGGGGATGCGTTTTCGGTCTTCATCGAGCTCTTCCCCGTGGCGAGCCTAAATTTTGTGCTCTGCTACG
>JANXSM010000139.1 GCA_025352665.1 Rhodospirillales bacterium
CCAGCTCGCCGGCGGCATCGCGCATGATTTCAACAACGTGCTGCAGGCGGTGCAAGGCGGCGGCACGCTGATCCTGCGGCGCAGCGGTGGTGACGAGGCCACACAGCGGCTGGTGCGCATGGTGCTGGACGCAACCTCCCGCGGCGCCTCCATCACCCGCCGGCTGCTCGCCTTCTCCCGCCGCGGCGAACTGCGTGCGGAGCGGATCGATACCGTGGCTTTGCTGGCCGACATGCAGGAGATCCTGACCCACACGCTGGGGTCTGGCATCGCCGTGCAGGTGAATGTCGAGCCCGGCCTGCCGGAGCTGTTCGTCGACAAGGGGCAGCTCGAGACGGTGCTGGTCAACCTCGCCACCAACGCGCGTGATGCGATGGCCGACGGCGGCCGGTTGACGATCACGGCCGCCACCCATCAGTTGGGATCAGGCGACCAGCTGGTGCACGACGACCGGCTACGCGCCGGCGCCTATGTGCGGATCGTGGTGGATGACACCGGTTCCGGCATGGACGCAGCCACGCTGGCGCGGGCGTCCGAACCGTTCTTCACCACCAAGCCGCTGGGCAGCGGCACCGGCCTCGGCCTTGCAATGGCGCGCGGTTTCGCAGCCCAGAGCGGCGGTGCGCTGACCATCGAAAGCACCCTCGGACAGGGCACCGGCATCACCTTGTGGCTGCCGATGTCACTTGCCGAAGCCACGCGGCCATCCCCGGCGCCGGCCCGGCAGGCGCCCTCGGGTGGTTACGCCCGCATCTTGCTGACCGACGACGATGCGCTGGTACGCGAGACGCTGGGCGAGCAATTGGGCGAGGCCGGCTACGTCGTTACCATGGCTGCCAGCGGAACGCAGGCGATCGCGTTGCTGTCACAGGGTCTGACGATCGACCTGCTGGTGTCCGACCTTTCGATGCTCGGCATGAACGGCGTCACGCTGATCCGCCAGGCGCAGCATCTGGTGCCGGGGTTGCCGGCGATCCTGCTCACCGGGTTCGCGACCGATGCCGCCGCCAGCGCGCTGGGTACCTCTGTCGCGGGCGCCGTATCGCTGCTGCGCAAGCCCGTCACATTGTGCGAGCTGGCTGAGCGCATCGAAACCATGTTGGAGGGTGCGCGGCAACGCTGAGGACGGCATCGCCGAGAAGCATTTCAGTTAAGCCAGCCGCGAAAACATAGGCCTTACTGTATACGAATAAGGGACCATCCGCGCGGGATGGTCCCTTTTGACGTGATGGTTCAGCGGCGGCTGGACGACAGCAGATGGCCGATGACGCCGCCGACGATACCTGCGAGCAACAGCGCCGCGAGCGGCTGTTCCTTCACCCGCTCATTGGCGTATTTGCCCATGTTGGAGGCCTCGGCATAGGCGCGATCGCCGAGCTCGGCGGCCTGATGCCCCGCCCGGCGCGCGGCATCGCTGACGGCACCGGCCATGCTGTCGGCGGCCGCGCTGGCCTGGTCGGCCCCTTCGCGAACCGCTTCACGCGCGCTGCCATAGGCTTTCTGGCCGGCGCCGACAATCTGATCGACCTTGCCCTCGGCCTGCAGCTTGGCATCGCCCGCGGCGGCGCCGAGCGCCTCCTTGCCACGACCGGTGAAGTCGCGAACGGTGCCTTCGACGGTGTTGTCGTCCATGTTCTTTCTCCTGGATGGCCGGCGCGAGAGGTTCGCGCGGCGGGATGGCTGTGCCGGCTTCCCCAAAGGACCGGCATGAGGGAGAAACAACCGGGGCCAGCCATGGTTCCGACCGAAGCAGCCCGGTGAAAACGCCCAAACATGGACGCGGGCTCAAGCGGGATTTGATCAGAAGCAATGCAACAAAACCGGACCGCCAAACTTGTTTTGGCACATCGGTCGATGACCTGAAACAACCGCACGGAAATTTCCGTGATAACACACGACGGAGTACGACGAATGACCAATCACGTTCTTGTGGTCGAGGATGATTTCATCATCCGCCGGCTCCTGGCCGAGGAGCTTGCAGAGGCTGGGATGGACGTTGTGGAATCCGGCACGGGCGATACCGCGATCGATCTGCTTCGCCATGGCACGGCGGTCGATGTCCTGATCACCGATGTCGAGATGCCAGGCCAGATCGACGGCATCGGCGTTGGGCGCTTCGTGCGCGAGAATTTTCCGAACGCCGCCATCATCTACGTCACCGGACAGCCCGATCGAATGAAGCCGGTCGATCGCCGTGGCGGGCGAGACATCGTTCTGGCCAAACCATACCAGATAGCCGACGTGCTGAGTGCAATCGGGCACCTGCTGGGCGGAGAAAAGACGATGAGGTAACAAACATGTCAGGCGCATAAAATATGGTGCCACGCGTCGGCCAGTCATAACGCACCATGAATGTATTTTCATTTTAACGAAACACTTCTATACTAAAGCTGTATCGAGTTTTTATTGATACAATTTGAAATATATGTTTATGGCCCGCAGTTCTAAGGTTTGGTCTCGGTTCCCGAGCGAGGCCCACACCATGATCTCCTGGAAACAATCGCTGCTCTGCGCCATTCTCGTCGCCGCGCTTCTCGTCGCCGCACCTGTGACATCCGCGCGGGCGGCCGAAACGCCCGAAGCGGCCGACGTGACATTGCTCAACCGCGTCACCTGGGGCGCCAACGAAGGAAGTGAAACCCGCCTGCGCCAATTGGGGCCGGAGCGGTGGCTGCAATGGCAGTTGCATCCGACTGCTGATGACACGCTTCCCCCGGCGATACAGGCGCAGATCGATGCGTTGCCGATCTCGCAGCGTCCGATCTCAGCCCTGTTCGGCGATTGGGTAAGCCAAAGCAAAGCTGCGAACGGAGTCATCGACCTGGTCCAGAAACAGGCTGCCCAGCAGGCGTTCGGCCAGGCGATGAACGATTTCGCCCGTCAGTCCGCCACCCGCGACATTCTGCGCGATCTGTATTCCCCCACCCAGCTGCGCGAGCGGATGACCTGGTTCTGGTTCAACCATTTCAACGTGCATCAATATAAGTCTGACGTTCGCCCGATGCTCGCCGACTATCAGGAAACCACAATCCGCCCCAATGCGCTCGGCCACTTCCGCGACCTGCTGATGGCAACGCTGCAGCACCCGGCCATGCTGCGCTACCTCGACAACGCCGATAATTCCAGCGGCCGCATCAACGAGAACTACGCCCGCGAGATCATGGAGCTGCACTCCATGGGCGTTGACTCCGGATATACCCAAAACGACGTGCAGGAGCTGGCCCGCATCCTCACCGGCGTGGGCATCGATGCCCGCCCGGAAGACCCCAAACTGAAGCCAGAATGGCAGTCCTTGTTGGTCCGCAGAGGCCTGTTCGAATTCAACCCGGCCCGGCATGATTTCGGTGACAAGCTGCTCCTGGGCCACGTCATCAAGGGCCGCGGCTTCGCCGAGGTGGAGGAGGCTGTCGCCATTCTCAGCGGCGAGCCCGCCACCGCCCGCCACGTCAGCGAACAGCTCGCCACCTACTTCGTATCCGACACGCCGTCGCAGGCCTTGGTCGACCGGCTGGCGCAGGCCTACACCCAGTCCGACGGCGACATCCCCACCGTGCTGATGACGCTGTTCCACAGCCCCGATTTCGCCGCCGCCAGCAAGTTCAAGGATCCGATGCGCTACGTGTTGTCAGCGATACGGTTGGCCTACAACGACCGCGTGATCCTCAATACCGCTCCCGTGCAGAACTGGCTCAACCGGCTGGCGGAGGGCATTTACAACCATGAAACGCCGGACGGTTATTCTATGCAGTCCAGCGCCTGGAACGGGCCGGGGCAGATGGTTGTGCGCTTCGAAATCGCCCGCCAGATCGGCTCCAGCGCGGCGGGAATGATGAAGCCGCCCGGCGAGAATGCGGTGGACCATCCCGGCTATCCGCTATTGCAGAACGCGATCTATTTCAATGCTGTCCGCCAGCGGATGAGCCGCACCACGCTTGCGGTGCTCGACCAGGCGATCTCGCCGCAGGACTGGAACCTGCTGTTCCTCAGCTCTCCCGAATTCATGTATTGATCAAAGTGACAGACATGCAACGTCGCGATGTCCTGAAGGCGCTTGCCGCCATGCCGATGCTGACGGCAGCCGGCCGGGTCTGGGCCGCCCCCAAGGCCGATGCGCGCTTGCTCGTGGTGTTCCTGCGCGGCGCCTACGACGCGGCCAACATCGTCGTGCCGGTATCAAGCGACTTTTACTATCAGGCGCGTCCCACTCTCGCCGTGCCCAAGGCGCAGGCCCTGGCGCTGGACGGCGACTGGGGTTTGCACCCGGCCTTGAAAGACTCGCTCTATCCGTTCTGGCAGAACCGTCAGCTCGCCTTCGTTCCGTTCGCCGGCAGCGACGATCTCACCCGCAGCCATTTCGAAACGCAGGACACGATCGAACTCGGCCAGCAGGTCGCAGGCCACAGGGATTTCCGCACAGGCTTCATGGGGCGTCTGGCCGACGTGCTAAACCAGGCCAGGCCGATTTCCTTCACCGACCAGCTTCCGCTCATCTTTCACGGCAAGTCCGCAGTTCCCAACAGCGGTATCGCCAATGTCGGCAAACCCGGGGTGGACGAGCGGCAGGCCAAATTGATCGCCGCGATGTATCAGGGCCATCCGCTGGCAACCGCGGTGGGGCAGGGGTTCTCGGTGCGCGACGACGTCTACCGCTCGGTCTCGCAGGAAATGACGGAAGCCAACCGTGGCGCCGTGTCACCCAAAGGCTTCGAGCTCTCCGCGCGCCGTATCGGCCGGCTGATGCGCGATCAGTTCAACCTCGGCTTCGTCGATGTCGGCGGCTGGGACACGCATGTGAACCAAGGCAACGACCACGGCTACCTCGCCGACCGCATCGGCGAACTCGGCCGCGCCGTGGCAGGCTTCGCCGAGGAGATCGGCCCCGACGCCTGGACCAACACGGTGGTCGTGGTGATTTCGGAATTCGGCCGCACCTTTCGCGAAAACGGCGATCGCGGCACCGACCACGGCCACGGCAGCGTCTACTGGACCCTGGGCGGCCCTGTTGCCGGCGGCCGCATCGCAGGCCCCCAGGTCGCCGTCACACAGGCGAACCTGTTCCAGAACCGCGACCTGCCCGTGCTCACCGACTACCGCGTGATGTTCAGCGGAATCTTGCAAAAGCTCTACAGCCTGGACGCCGCACAACTCGACCAGGTGTTCCCTGGCGTCGCCCCCAAAACCCTCGGCCTCATCTGAGGTCCTGCTGGCAGGCTTCGGTAAAAGGCAATATCCGCGGAGCCGACAGCAGTAGGGCAAAGCCCGATCCGGGTGATCGCGCAGGGGATCATGACCACTCCGCTCCGCCCGACAGGACGAGCAGCGACTGCAGCGCCAGGAAGTTCTGGTTCGACCTGAGCTCCCGGTAGTGCTCGGACACCGCGAGCAGGCGCCCCAGCGAGCCCGACAGATGCACCTGTGCGTGCTCAAACCTCTTGAATGCCTCGGAATCGCTGATCGTTGCGGCATTCGCCTGAATGGAGGTCGCCTGCGCACGTGTCGCAGTGACAGTCTCGAGCACGGAGCTCTCCTGTTGGGCGAAACCCTCCACCGTCTCCACCAGATTGAGCACCTCGGCCCATTTCGCCTTCGCCTACTCCTCGTAGGTCTGAATGTGGTTGAAACCGCACCCCGTCAGAACCAGGACCAGCAAGGGAACGAAGACAACCAGACGCAGAAAACGCACCGAGCGCGATATTGCGTCGAACATTAGAGCGTGATGACCGAAGGTGGAATCACCGAAAGGTCTGAATCACGCGATAAAACAAAGAGCTAGAGCGTAATGACGTCGCCTATCAGACGTCATCACGCTCTAAATTTCTTTTCAGGCAAGATCTGCCTGTTTCTTTAAAGTTTTCCGAAAATATCCGAGTTGATGGAAGTCAAACGCCGTCACAGCTTTAGTGCACGCAGGCGCAATGCGTTGGCAATGACCGAGACAGAACTCAGCGACATCGCCAGCGCCGCGACCACCGGATTGAGCAGAAGGCCCCACGCCGGATAGAGAACGCCGGCCGCCACCGGAATGCCGATGACATTGTAGCCAAACGCGAAGACCAGGTTTTGGCGGATGTTGCCCATCGTGCTGCGACTCAGCTTGCGCGCCCGGACAATTCCGGCGAGGTCGCCCTTCACCAGGGTGATCCCGGCACTTTGGATGGCAACCTCGGTCCCGGTCCCCATCGCGATACCGACATCCGCCTCGGCCAAGGCGGGCGCATCGTTCACCCCGTCGCCGGCCATGGCAACGACCTTGCCGCTGTCCTTGAGCGAGCGGACGATGCGGTGCTTGTCGGCCGGCAGCACATCGGCGTGCACATCGTCTATGCCGAGCGTGCGGGCGACCGCCTCGGCGGTGGTTTTGTTGTCGCCGGTGAGCATCACGATATGGATGCCATCCGCCTTGAGCGCGTCGATGGCAGCCTTGGTGGTCGGCTTTATCGGGTCGGCGATGGCGATGACACCACCGCTGCGGCCGTCGATGGCGACGAACAAGGCGGTGGCACCATCTTTGCGCAACGCGTCGGCGCGGCCTTCGAGATCGCCGAGCGTGATCGACAGATCTGCCATCAGGCTGGCATTGCCGAGCGCCACGCTCCGACCACCGACCTTGCCGCTGATACCCTTGCCGGTGATGGAGGTGAAGTCGGTCGCATCCGACGTCGCCGTGTTGGCAGCCTTGGCTGCGGCAACGATGGCGGCCGCCAACGGATGCTCGCTCGACCGTTCCAGGCTTGCGGCAAGGCCCAGCAAATCGGCCTCCTGGATGTCGCCGGCGGTGATGACCGAGGTGACCTTTGGCCTGCCCTCGGTCAACGTGCCGGTTTTGTCCACGACCAGCGTGTCGACCTTCTCCATCCGCTCCAGCGACTCGGCCGACTTGATCAGCACGCCGGCACTCGCCCCCTTGCCGACGCCGACCCCGATCGACATCGGTGTCGCCAGGCCAAGCGCGCAGGGACAGGCGATGATGACAACCGAAACGGCCGCGATCAGCGCATACGAAATCGAAGGCGCCGGCCCCCACACCGACCACGCGATGAACGCGGCCACGGCCACGGCCAGCACGATCGGCACGAACCAGCCGGCCACCGTGTCCGCCAGACGCTGGATCGGCGCACGGCTGCGCTGCGCCTGCGCCACCATGGCGACGATACGGGCGAGCATGGTGTCCGTGCCGATCCGCTCGGCGCACATCACCAGCGAGCCGATGCCGTTGATGGTGCCGCCGATCAGCTTGCCGCCCTGGCCCTTGGCGGACGGCATCGACTCGCCGGTTACCATCGATTCATCAACGGCGCTCTGGCCTTCCAGAACCACGCCGTCGACGGGAATTCCGTCACCGGGGCGCACCCGTAGCCTGTCACCCACGGCAACCTCGTCGATGCGGATGACCTCGTCGTCGTCGCCGTCACGCAACCGTCGCGCGGTTTTGGGCGCCAGGTTGAGCAGGGCGCGAATGGCGCCACCGGTTTGTTCCCGGGCGCGAAGTTCAAGCACCTGTCCCAGCAGGACCAGGACCGTGATCACGGCGGCCGCCTCGAAATAGACGGCGACGGTGCCGTCCATCGTGCGGAACCCGGACGGAAATACCCCTGGCGCGAAAGTGGCGACGAGGCTGTCGAGATAGGCAGTCCCGGTGCCGAGCGCGATCAGGGTGAACATGTTGAGGTGGCGATTGACCACCGAAGCCCAGCCCCGCTGGAAGAACGGCCACCCGGCCCACAGCACCACGGGCGTCGCAAAGGTGAACTGAATCCAGTTCGACAGGGTCGGATCGACCCAGCCATGACCGCCAACCAAGTGGCCGCCCATTTCCAGCACCACCGCCGGCAATGCCAGCGCGAGGCCGATCCAGAGCCGGCGCGTCATGTCCGCGAGCTCCGCATTCGGTGCGTCATCGAGGCTCGCGACCTCCGGCTCCAGCGCCATGCCGCAGATCGGGCAGCTTCCGGGACCGACCTGGCGGATCTGCGGATGCATCGGGCAGGTATAAATCGCGCCTTCCGGGACAGCAGCCTTCGGCTTGCTGTCCTTTTCGAGATAGCTTTTCGGATCGGCGGCAAACTTGGTGCGGCAGCCGGCCGAGCAGAAATGAAAGGTTTCGCCGAGGTATTCGAAGCGATGTTTGCTGGTCGCGGGATCGACGGTCATGCCGCAGACGGGGTCGAGCACGCCCGCCTTGGCTTCGGGATCGTGATGAGCGGCGTGATGATCGTGCCCGGCATGATCATGGCC
>JANXSM010000170.1 GCA_025352665.1 Rhodospirillales bacterium
CTGAAACCTTCAGGGTGTCCACGAAACCGGGTCAATCCCAATGACCACGATCCGAACGACTATTGCTCGCGCACTCGCCAGAACCCTGCCACGCTGCCCGTGTTGCCAGCGACAAATCGACAATATGAAGCTTATGACATAGTAAGACTAGCAGCACTCGCCTGAAAGCCTGATGATCACCGCAGAGGAGGAACTGCGGAACTGCACCGCTTTTGACAAGCGATGGAGAGTCGGGACGCAACGGCCTTCGCCTCACGTTTGTGGGTTGATTATCGGCTACGACCGCCCGCAAGCGTGGTTGGCCGACGTGCTGGTTCATATCGACGGACATCCGGCCCAGCAACTCGATGACTTGCTGCCCTGGAATCTGGCTACAGCCAAAGCTAAGCGCGTCGATCGGGTCGCCTGAGCCCTCCACCAATCTGCTGTCGCCAACGCCGCGGTCTATGACGGATGCTTACGTCTCATCGGGCGCCGTTCTGGTAGTGTGATCCTCTTTATCGAACGAGCCCGCACCGCGATCTCACGCGTTTCAGCAAGCAGTTTTACCGAGCCAGTTGATGATTTTCACGGTATCGGCACGACCTATTAACGGCGGCGGCACCGGAACTGGATTGCGCAGCGCATGTTAGTTGGAAAAGTCGTCTAAAGAGTCGGCAAGCCGCTGACTGGAGAACGCTTTTTGTGGAAGCTTCCATACCATATATTCTGCGATACCGATGTCAGCGCTCTGCCCCGTGAATCAACTGCAATCAGGTTAGTCCCAGGCGCTTTGCTTCTGCCCTTGCCACTGCCGGCGCGGATGGGTGTAGCGTGAGGCCTAGCTCGCTCACGTCCACCTTAGCCTCAGGATAGACTGCCAGGGCGATCTCCAACGCGCTGCGGAAGTATGTTCTGAAATGGTCTAGGCGCGCGACAGATGAACCGAACTGGCTATGAAGAGACTTCCAACTCACAATCGCTGGCGTCGCGAGCGCGTGTAGTCGAAAGGCCAGCCAGCAGTAGATGTCGATTGCCTGAGAGTTGTTCGAGATCGACTTGATTGCGGCTTCCTGTATGGGCACCGGGTGTCGTTTCAGCTGCTCAAAGAAACTCTCGGATAGCTTGGCGGTCTCGATAAATTGGGAACCCTTGTTGTCCTCGTCGTCTGCGAACACGGCGGTATCAAGGATGTGCTGGTTGACCAGCCCTGTGCGGCTCCCTGAGCGGATTTGAAAGCTCATCTGGCAGCGAGATATCCGTTCGGCCTGATCCCTGACTGCCGCCATCGACTTGCCCCCGACCGAAATATCCAGGCGCCTTAGCCACGCATGAAGAGACTTGCCCAGCACCACCTCGCGGCTGTTGGTCTTGAGCGCCTCGGATTGCAGATATAGGCAGATGAGACGGGCGCGAGATCCGTAAGGCACGCCCACGGCGACCGGGCTGCCTGCGTTCGCATGCCGATACCCTGGTTGTACTACAAGGCTCACGTAATCGGTTTGAACCGACCAGACGGCATCGTCAGCCAGACGTTTATGTGGCAGTGCTGACTGAGCCCACCCCGAATACAAGAAACCGATCTCGCCTTCTTCCGTGCTCAGGAAGTTTGAGGCTGCTTCGACGACGTTACGTTCATAGTCAAACAGCAGCGCCTGCCCTTTGCCATGCTCTTCGATCAGCTTGTGGACCCTACCCATCCTGTCAGCTGCTTTCTTGATGAAGGTGTCCAGCCTGGCAGGATGGCGCGCGGCTTGTCACTACTGGACTCTGTCGGGATCGACCGCGAGCATAGTAAGAGATAATTGTTTTCTTATAGTAAGGCCCGACAGAGTCCAGTGGATAACTCCAGTAAGCCGTTGAAGTATAACGAACAAGACCTATCCTCCCATCCCGACAGAGTTCAGCTTTTGCCCCGACAGAGTCCGGCTTTTCCCGGTAAAGTCCAGTCAGCGGCCTCCCGAAACAGTCCAGTCTTTCCCGACAGAGTCCAGTCGGCTAGCCCCTTTCCCTACCCCCCGCCCCTCGCGACTCGCAAACAGCCTTTTGCTGATACGATAGCTGTGCTAGCTAGTGGAAGCATGTCCGGGGAAATGCAATGACTGGCAGAATTCTGACGGTGGCGAGTTCTAAGGGCGGCGGGGGCAAGACCTGCCTGGTCTGCTGCCTCGCACCCAATCTGGCCGCGTTGGGCTACAAGGTGGGCGTGATTGATGCCGACCCGAACGCCTCCTTCGCCGCATGGCATGAAGCTTATCGAGGGCCCGAGATCCGCTGCCGCGCCGAGGCTCGAGACGTTCCCGTGGTCGACCTCGCCCAGGAATGGGCCGATGAACTGGACGTGGTGATTATCGACACCGCGGGCTTCGGCAACCTCACTGCCGCTGCCGCGATGGGCGCTGCCGACCATGTGCTGGTGCCGTGCATGCCCGACCGGGGCTCGACCCGCGAGGCTCACAAGACCATCCAGAAGGCAGCTTCCCTTGCACGCGCAGCGAGGCGAGCTATCACTGCTAGCGTAGTACTCTCGCAATGGCGCACTGGCGGTGTTGCTGAGACGGCCGCATTGGAAGACCTGGCCGACTACGGGATAGCCAGCATACTACGGGTGCCCCTGCCCGACCGCGCGGCTTTCCGTCGCATGTCATTCGACAGCAAAGGCATCATCTCTGGCCCGATCGGCTCCACCGTAGATCGCATGATCGCCGAACTGGTGGGTATGGGGGTCTTGGAAGAGCCTATTGAGCCATCTGGAAAAGATGCCGCAGCTGCCCTATCTGGCCCAGCTAAGCTAGCTGGCATATTGGAGATAGCACAATGAAACGGACCCCTGTCAATCGCCCGAACGGGGCTGAGCTTGTCCGCATGCTTGCGGCTGAGACGACCGAACTGCCCCCAACGCGCCGGGAACCAGATGCGCCTGCGCCGGCGCTGCTGGTTTCCTCTGGCGCCACGGAGCAGATCAACTTTCGTGGAAGCCCTGACCTGTCGCGGCTCCTATCCCTGCTAGCCATCGAACATGGCTCAATTCGCCGGGTCGTGGCGATGTTGCTACGTGACGCTGGGCACCCGGTTCCAGATGTCGATCTAATGCCGCCCCCAGGGCGCAGAAAGCTGGCGCAGCTAGGTTAGCTAGCATAGCCAAAGTTGGAATTAACTTCACTGCGTTGTCTAGCAGCCTGTCGGATTCCCAAGGCCGATTGATTGGGTCAGACTGCCTGCATGGCCACGTTCATTCCGTTTGATCGCACGCAGGCGTTCCTTCTTCCGCCGGACCTGAAGGACTGGCTTCCCTCGGACGATCTGGCGCATTTCATCGTGGCGGCGGCGGAGCGGGTGCCGCTGAGCGCGTTCAGGGTGAACAAGCAGGCCGGCGGTAAGCCGCAGTATCACCCGCAACTGATGCTGGCTTTGCTGATCTACAGCTATGCCAACGGCATCTTCTCCTCGCGTCGCATCGAGCGGGCAACGTATCGCGATATCGGTGTGCGTTTCGTCGCCGCCAACACGCATCCCGACCACGACACCATCGCCGTGTTCCGGCAGACCAACAAGGCAGCGTTTGAGGCGGCCTTCCTGCAGGTGCTGCTGCTCGCGCGCGAGGCTGGGCTGCTGCGGATCGGCATGGTTTCGATCGACGGCACCAAAGTTGACGCTAACGCCTCCAAGATCCGTTCGGTGCGTTACGATCGTGCCCAGGCATTGCGCGCTAAGCTCGCCGCCGACATCGCGTCGCTGACCGCGCAGGCGGAAATCGCCGATGCCGCCGATGTCGACCCGCAAGCGTTGCCCGCCGAAATCGCTCGGCGCGAGAGCCTGAAAGCGAAGCTTGATGCGGCCTGTGCGCGGCTCGAAGCCGAAGCTCGGGAGCTGGCAGCAACCGAGCGCCTGGTCTATCAGGCCAAAAAAGCCGCCTATGACGCAAAGACGGGACGGCGTGGACGTCCGCCCAAGCCGCCGGATGACGACCCTCCGCCGACGCGCCAATCCAACCTGACTGACCCCGACAGCGCGCTGATGCGGCGCTCCGACGCCCATGAATATCGCCAGGCCTACAACGCTCAAGCGGTTGTCTGTGCCGATGGCTCCCAGCTGATCTTGGCCACCAACCTCGTCGCCACCTCGGCCGATGCACCGAGCTTTGCCGAAACCATCCTGGCGATGGAGCAGGGCATCGGTCTGCCCGCCACGGTTCTGGCGGACACCGGTTACGCCAGTGCCACAGCCGTGGCAGCGCTGGAGGCGCGAGGGATCGAGCCGCTGGTGGCCATTGGGCGAACCCAATCGCATCGGCCCTATGATTTTCGTCCACCGCCGGCGGCCAAAACACCACGCCAAGTGAAGGAGCCCTGGCGGATGGCCATGCGAGCCAAACTGGAGACTGACGATGCCAAAGCCAAATACAAAAGACGCAAAGAAACCGTCGAACCCGTGTTTGGTATCATCAAAGCGGCGATGGGCTTCACCCGGTTCCGCCTACGCGGCCTCACGAACGTCGCCACAGAGTGGCTGCTGACGGCACTTGCCTATAACTGCAGGCGGATGATCCGCCTGCAGGCCGCGTGAGCCAGAAATTTCGCCGAGACCGGATGTGCGATCACTGAATCCGACAGGCTGCTAGAGGGTGTTATGTACTTTCGTGAGGCCTGGGCTTAATAAAGATGGATGTGCACCGCTCCGCTTCGCAAGCCTTATCCTTCTAACGTCAGTGACGAGGAATGGTCGCTGGTTGTCCCGTATCTGACGCTGATGAC
>JANXSM010000176.1 GCA_025352665.1 Rhodospirillales bacterium
GTTTCATCGACGAGGTTTACAACTCAAGGCGGTTGCACTCGGCGCTGGGATATCTCAGCCCTGTGCAGTTTGAGGATCAACACGCTCGGCAGACGGTCAAAACGGCAGCTTGATTCTGTCCACCCGCAGGGGCGCACTCCAGAATCTGGAAAGTTTTGCACGCTGTTTTACATCCTGATTGCGCAATGCTTCGTAAAGGGCCGTCTTGCCGACCTTGAGTCGGATCGCAGCTTCCCGGACGGTAAGACCTTTGGCGACCATCGTGCGAGCCCGCTGGAGCTTGTCGCCGACGACAACTGCTTTGCGACCACCCTTTCTGCCCCGGGCTGCAGCGGCCACCAGACCGGCGCGCGTTCGTTCCTGAATCAGGTCACGCTCGAACTGCCCAAGGGCGCCGAACAGGTGAAACACCAACCTGCCGCCTGGAGTGGTGGTGTCGATTGCCTCGGTGATGGATCGGAAACCGACCCCCTGCTTTTCCAGAGCCGTGACCGTCTCAATCAAATGCGGCAGCGATCTACCAAGGCGATCTAACTTCCAAACAACCAGTACGTCGCCCTCTCGCACGCAGGCGAGGGCTGCAAGCAGGCCAGCCCGGTCCGTTTTGGCGCCTGACGCGCGATCCTCGAATACCTTGACGCATCCCGCAGCGGCGAGCGCGTCGAGCTGCAATGCGGGATCTTGATCGAGAGTGCTGACCCGGGCGTATCCGACCTGCGCCAAAAGGAGTTTGTCCGTTTTCCTGTCCGGCAATCATCTTGTCCGACTTCCCATCTTCCGTCCAGTGTTTACGGACATTCCGGAGGTGGCCGCTTAACGGTCGTTTGCCGGACAGCTGCTCAAACCCGCCGGACACAGCTTTAGGCTTCTTCTGGCCGATACCGGACAGTCAGCTCTGGAGCCATCGGCTGCAAAAATCGGACAACAGCTTCTCAGGCAGTCAAACGACCGGTTCGACCCGTCTTGCACTTTGCCATCCGGCTCTCTTCGTTCTGTTCGAACAAGGATGTGCATTGGAGTCGAAGTTGTGGCGTGCGCTGGTCGCAACAATGCCGCTTGGTGTGATGCGGTCTGCGCGACGCACTTCGGTCCGGGCAAATATGCTCCGAGTTACTTTGGCTCGCCAGCACCACCCCGATCCAGGCCTGCGGCAGAAAACCTGATCGTCACGGCCGGTAGTAGCCGTTGAAGGCCTGACCAGGTGCGGTCAGGCCAACGGCAGGTCAGGGCGCGAGATGGGTGTCGAAGAAGCGGGCGACCTCCGTGTGGTAGTCGATCGTCTCCGGGCTGTAGGGGTCGTTGTAGTATTGGGCGTGGGATTGGCCCTCGAACACCTGCAGCATCGCTTCTACGCCAGCCTGGCGCAGCTTCCGGTGCACACGGACGGTGTTGGACAGGAAGAGGTCACGGGTTCCCGACGTCAGGATGGCGGGTGGCAGGCCGTGGAAGTCGCCGTAAATCGGCGAAAGCTGCGGATCCTTCAGGTCGCGGCCATTGGCGTATAGGAGCGCAGCGCGGCCGAGCCAGCCTTTCCAGGACACCAGCACGTTGTCGGCAAATTCGTGGGTGAAGTAGGTGTCGCCGATCTCGGCCAGGTCCGCCCACGGGGTGCCCGGGGCCATGGCGGCAGGGAGCGGCAGATGCTCGTCCTTGATCCGCAGTGCGAGGGCCAGCACCATCCCGCCACCGGTGGAAGTGCCGAAGATGCCGACCCGCTTGGGATCAGTCGTCTTGATTACTTCGCGGTAGACCGCCATGGCGTCGTCCATCGCTGCCGGGTAGGGCGCGTCCGGCGGCATGCGGTAATCGACCGATACGATCCGATACCCGGCATAGGCCGCCATCATGATGGCCTCGCGGGTGCCGGACTCCCCGGGGCTGAAGACATAGCCGCCGCCATGCAGGTGCAGCAGCACTCGCTCACGGTTGGCCACTGGGATGACCTTCGGTTGGACGATGAAGCAGGGGACACCGCCGATGGTGGTGGGCTCGGTGGTGACGCCCAGCTTCTCCCGCCAGCCCGGCAGCAACGCGTTGACGCCGGCGGCGGACTTGGCCACCAAGTCCTTCCATTCCGCTGCGTTCGCGGGATTGGCATTCCAGTACGGCACGTAGGCGCCGGCGATAAGCGCTTGTTCCTGCGGGCTGACATTGGCAGTGGGAACAGGAAGAGTGCGGGCCGGGACTTGGCGTGGGCCGACTTGACGGTTGGCGTCGCTCTGGCTGGCGGCAAGGCTGTTCCAGTCTGGCGCCGGTTGCGCGAAAGCAGGTGTAAGGTTGGGCAAGAGTAAGGCAAAGGTAGAGGCGCGGAGCAAATTCAGCATCGGGTCGTTTCCTGTTGTGTAGTCCTGGGTTGTTCATTGTTAATATTCTTAACGATACCGCCATATACTGCGGTCAACAGACAAGCCTACCGCAGCCTCTTGGCCAACAGCGGCAGGTCCGTTTCGGAGGTCAGCGACGCACGAATAGGCGATGGTGGCGGAGCAGGTCCTATCGGACACCGTATCGCCGCGATGCCCAGCTTCTTATCTCCGCCTGGTCTAGCCCGGGCAGCGGTCTGCACGGACCCAGTGCCGCGGAAAGCGCGGACCGTTGAAGCCGGGGCGGCCATCGGAGATACGTTGCAGAAGGTCCCGCACCTCGGCGGTGATCACGGTGACGCCACGTGGCGAGTTGTTGCCGCTGTGACCCAGCGTGTCGTCGATATCCGCGATCTTGGCAGTCGGCGCATTCGCTGCCACCTCCATGACCCCACCAGCGCCCGGCGTATGCAGTTGGTCGAAGCAGTTCGGAATCAACAGAAGTCGCGCATGGATGGACCGTGCTGCCGCGCGCAGGTCCCCGTTGAAGGGCGGTGCGGCCGCGATGTCGTGGTCAACGATCGCCCAGGTTCGGTATATCCAGTCACGGCCGTCGGTCGTGGCACCAAGCTGCTCCGAGGTCGTCGCGACGAAACGATCCACGGCGGCGCGGTCTCGGAACATCTCGGCAAAGCTTTCGGCGGAGAAGCCGAAGGCGTTCTGGATGTTGATGCCGACGCCGACACCCCGCCGTGGCGGGTCATCAGCCGGATAGGCCCCGTCGCGCCACTTAGGATCCAGCATGATCGCTTGGCGCGCGAGTTCCCAAATGAAGGCGTCCTGGCGGCTGGCCTGCGCCATAGGGACAACGGGGATCACCGCATCCATGAAGTCAGGGTAGCTGACCGCCCATTGCATCGAGGCATTGCCGCCCATTGAGATGCCAGTCACTGCGACGAGGTGGCGAACGTTCAGGCATTCCGTCACCAATCGGTGTTCGGCGTTCACCATGTCGCGAAGGGTGAAGCGCGGAAAGCTCATGTTCATGCCGGATCGCGTCGGCGAGGTGGTGGCGTTCGGGTTCGTCGAGGCAACGCCGAGCGTGTCGGGCTGGATGACGAAGTAGTGGTCCGTATCAAAAGCTTTGCCTGGCCCAGCCAAGAAGCTCTGCGCATCGCGGTTGCCGCGCAGGCCATGGATTGAAAGGATGGCGTTGCTGCGCTCGGCGTTCAACGTGCCGTGGGTGATGTAGGTCATTCGGACGTTCGGAATGACTGAACCACTCTCCAAGCGAAGATCGCCGAGTTGGCAGGTCTGGACGGGGGAGGTCTGGGCCGCAGCGGACGAGACGCCGTAAGCCGATGTGAGTGCCAAGGCCACTCCCGCCGCCATCTGCCGCGCTTGCAACCAGAAGCGACCCCACAGCCAGCCGTTGTGCTGCCTCTTTGGGCCAGACGGCATCGTTAGGGCCATTGTCGTTTCTCCCGCCAGGGTGTCTTGGCGCACCCGTCTCGGCATGCTCTCCCTTGTCAAGCTCGGACGCAAGTCCCTGCCGAAACTGGTAACGTGCTCGGGCATGAACCTGCTTCCGAGACGTGATCCTATTCGGTCGGTTGACCGGATTTAAACGCGGAGCAAGCGGGGCGACGATGTCCGCTTCGGCGCACCACGCCTTTCGCGCGGAATGTCCGAGTTTGGCGCTAAGCGGACCATCATAGCTGAGTGTCCGCCTGGGGTTCGTTTGACGGACAGGCACCCGATAAGGTCGCCGCTATCCCCTGGAGAACAAAGATGGCGTACCGACAGCTGCTGACCGACGATGAGCGCCACGCACTCCTCGGCATCCCGATTGATCCAGACGGCATGGCGCGTCGCTTCACCCTGTCCAGGTCCGATCAGTACTTGGTGGCGGCCCGCCGCCGGGATGCCAATCGCATTGGCTTTGCCGTTCAGCTGGCGCTGCTTCGCCACCCCGGCATGGCGCTCGCTTAACTGGAGCAACCGGTCGAGCCGCTTGTTCAGTGGCTGGCCAAGCAGCTCAGCTGGCGCTGCTTCGCCACCCCGGCATGGCGCTCGCTCAACTGGAGCAACCGGTCGAGCCGCTTGTTCAGTGGCTGGCCAAGCAGCTGGAAATCCCGGCGGCACCATTCGCCGGGTACGCGCGCCGCCCTCAAACGATGACGGATCACGCACGTCTGCTCGCCGCTACCCTTGGTCTTCGCCCGTCGGCGAACACCGATCTGCCGATGATGATAGAGGCCGCGGCCCAGGCCGCCTGGAATACCGATCTTGGATCGCCCATCGCCTCGGCGGTTGTCGCTGCGCTGCGTGCCGCACACATCATCCTTCCGGCCGCCGGCGTCATTGAGCGGACTGCGATCGCGGGCCGAGCTCGCGCCCGCACGCGTGCAACAAGCGCGCTACTGATGGGCATTTCTGCTGAGCAGATCGCCAAGCTTGATCGCCTGCTGGTCCTTGCTCCTTCCATGAACATGACGCCCTTTGCTTGGCTGAAGGCGATGCCGGCTGCGCCCAAAGCCGATCACGTCCGCGAACTGCTTGACCGGCTGAAGCTGGTCCGCGGCATCGGTTTGCTCCCAGAAATGGCCAGCCGCGTCCACGAGGAACGGCTACGGCAATTTGTTCGGGAGGGTCACGCCTCCGATGCTCACCAGCTCGGGCGCTGTGTCGCGCATCGACGGCGCGCAATCCTGATGGCGACCGTCCTCGGCCTGGAGACGCGATTGACCGACGCGGTGCTCGACATGGCCGATAAGTTGGTCGGCGGCTTCTTTGCTAAGGCGCGCAACGCCACGCGCCGGCGCTATGCGGCAAGCGCCGGTAACGTCGGCCGGTTGATGCGCCTATTCCACGGCACCATCGACGCACTCGTCGTAGCCCAGGAAACTAATAGCGACGCCTTTGATGCCGTGAACGATGCGGTTGGCTGGGCCAAGCTGTTACGCGCGCGCGGTGAGGTCGCGGAGCTGGCGAACCTTGCTGATGAAGATCCCCTCGTTCGGGCCGCAGATCGCTGGAAGACACTACGCAAGTTTGCGCCGGACTTGATCCAGGCGCTGGAGTTTCGAGCAACACGCGTCGGCGATCCGATGCTGGCGGCGCTGAAGCTGCTTGTTGAACTGCACCAGTCGGGCCAGCGCGAGGTGCCGCCAGACGCACCCATGCCGTTCCGAAAAGAATGGCGTCGGCTGGTCATGCAGGAGGGGCAGCCAAACAGACGCCTCTATGAAATGGCGGTCCTCGCCACTCTGCGCGACAAGCTGCGATCGGGTGATATCTGGGTTGAGCGCTCATCCAATTACCGCCGGTTCGACAGCTACCTTCTGCCGATGGTGGCCATTCCTGCCGTGGCAGCGGAGCTAAATCTGCCGGCTACGGCGGATGAGTGGCTCACCGCCAGGGGACTGAAACTGGAACGCGTCGAGGAACCGCGGGGTGAACCGCCGCAACACCGCGTATTTCTCGGCCGCGGTGACCAGGATGTCCTGCTCTGCGACATGGGCGACAGACTCGATGATCGGAAGCGCGCGTTCCAGCCGCGCCATGCCGATCTCGCGCTCGATCGCGCCCGTGCCTTCCTCGCCGGTCGCCTTGGCTTGTTTGAGCGTGAAGATGGTTTGCCGGAATAGCAGCAGCACCTTCGCAACATCCCGCTTGGTCGCGGAAAAACGGCGCTCGTCCTTGCCACGGGCCTTGGTGAACAGCGAGCCCATGTATTTCTCGAACATGGCGAGCGTCGCGTCCGCGAGCCGGGTCTCGAACTCCGTCACCTGTGCCACCAGGATCGCGGTTCGGCGGAGGGGTTCGAGGTCGGTGATATGCTTGGCCTCCAAACCAGCCAGCATTTTGAATCAGACAAAAACCGATTCGGGAATCCCCTATCGATTCAGACTCAACACATCCCGCTCTAATCAAAACGAGGACCCGAAATTGATTCCGGGTCCTCGATCAGCCGTCTAAACTACGCCGCTTTCTTGCGCCCACGTTTTGCCACAACCTGAACTTCGACCTCAATGGGCTCGGCAGGCTTGCGACCCAAGCCGATGCTTTTCGCCAACTCCGACCGCTTAGCTGCGTAATCAGGTGCGACCATGGGATAATCGTGCGGCAAGCCCCAACGCTCACGATACTGATCCGGCGTCATATCATATGACGTCGCCAAGTGCCGCTTGAGCATCTTCAGTTTTTTGCCGTCTTCAAGACATACGAGGTAGTCCGCAAAAACCGAC
>JANXSM010000006.1 GCA_025352665.1 Rhodospirillales bacterium
GATTGGACGACCTGGTGGCTATGGCGGGGAACCTACACCCGATCCCATCCCGAACTCGGACGTGAAATGCCCCAGCGCCCATGGTACTGTGTCTCAAGACACGGGAGAGTAGGTCGCCGCCAGGTCTTCCAATCCACCCAATACAAACAACACACACACAAACGACCACACAAATAACCCCCGCGGGATGGAGCAGCCCGGTAGCTCGTCAGGCTCATAACCTGAAGGTCATAGGTTCAAATCCTATTCCCGCAACCAAATTCACGAATGATAACAGATACCCATAAGCCGCCTCCGGACACCAAATCCGAGGCGGCTTTTTCGTGTCCGGCTAGTGTCCGCAAAACGTAAGCGGCATGGCGGCCGCACATTGCGGCACGTGGCGGCGGTATGATCGAAGCCATGCATGGACCAGATTTCGCCACCTCCAATACCGGTTACCGATGCAGAGCGTGCTCGTACGATAGGTCGTAGGAGTGCTCGTGATGCGTCGGTCGAGGTCTTCGTCCGCAGCGAACCACGGCGGGCTTGGACACAGGAGCAAAAGCGCGACATCGTGGCCGAAAGTTTGGGGCCAACCCTTACGCCGACCGAGGTGGCACGGAAGTATGGGATCAGCAGCGGGCTGCTCTACACGTGGCGTCAGCATCTCCTGAGCAAGCCAGGAGGCTTGTTGACGCGATCGTCACCCAGCTTTGCGCAAGTCGAAATGGCCACGGTGCAGGTCCAGCCGGAAGCGCCGGTCGCTCCCGCTCAGCCTGCGCTGCCGTCGCGCCCAGAGGGGCTGATCGAGATCGTTTTGCCCGATGGTGTCTCGCTGCGCGTTGATGCCCAGGTTAATACCAAGGCGTTGCGTCGCGTGCTCGAGGCGCTGCGGGCGCCATGATCGCCTTATCGTCGGGTGCCCGTGTCTACCTGGCCTGCGGTGTGACCGACATGCGCAAAGGCATGGTGGGGCTTGCCATGATCGTGCAGCAAAGCCTGACAGAGGATCCGTTCGGCGGGGCGATCTTCGCCTTTCGCGGGCGTCGGGCCGGGTTGATCAAACTTATTTGGCATGACGGTGTCGGGCTTTGCATGCTGACGAAACGTCTTGAACACGGCCAATTTGTCTGGCCGTCGGCGACGACAACGGGGCGGATCTCTCTGTCACCGTCGCAGTTGGTGGCGCTGCTGGACGGCTGCGAATGGCGCGCCCCGCTGCCGCGCCGCAGACCGGAGCTGGCAGGGTAAAAGCGGCGTGAATCCGCCCAAAACATTGGATTCGACGCGGCGATATTGATCATCATTCGGGCATGCAGATCGACCTTGCCGCCCTGCCGAACGACCCTTCGATCCTCCAGCAAATGCTGCGAGACCTGGTGGCTGCCGCGGCGCAAGAACAGGTGGCGTTGCAGGGTGCTGTTCAGGAACGTGAGGCAGAGAACGACAAGCTACGGCTGTTGATCCAGCGGCTTTTGCGCAATCGGTTCGGCCGCCGATCCGAACAACTGAGCCCTGACCAGCTTCAGTTTGGGCTGGAGGATCTCGAGCAGACGATCGCCGAGGGAGAAGCAGCGCAGGACGCTGCGGCACAGTCTGACGCGCAGCGGCAGAAGCGGCGTGCCAGCAGGCCGAAGCGCAATCACGGCGCCCTGCCATCGCATCTGCCGCGCGATGAAGTCGTCATCGACGTTGCCCACGATGCCTGCCCATGCTGCGGCGGCGTGCTGCACGCCATCGGCGAGTTGCGCACCGAGCAACTCGACATCGTCCCTTCGCAGTTACGGGTCCGGGTCACGCGCCGCCCGCGTTATGCCTGCCGCGCCTGCGAGGGCGCCATTGTCGTAGCGCCTGCACCCGAGCGGCCAATCGATGGCGGCATGGCAACCGAAGCGCTGATCATCCATGTGGTGGTCAGCAAGTTCTGTGACTCCCTGCCGCTGTATCGGCAGTCGCAGATGCTGGCGCGCCAGGGCATCACTCTGGATCGTTCAACGCTGGGCAATTGGGTCGGCCGTGCGTGTTGGTGGCTGACACCGCTTTACGATCTGGTGGTCAGCACGGTGCTCAATTCTACAAAGATCTT
>JANXSM010000014.1 GCA_025352665.1 Rhodospirillales bacterium
TGCCGTCGAGCAGCTTGCCTTGCGTCGGATCACCGCGACATTCGACGGGTATGTCGAACATATGGTGCGGGTTTCCAGCACCTGCCTCGTGGTGCTGGATCGCAATCGCTACAGCGTTCCGGCGGCGTATGCCGGGCGCGCTGTGTCGGTGCGCAGCACGGCGACCGGCGTGCGCATCGTGGCCGACGGGATAATAATCGCTGAACACGCCCGCCGCTTCGGACGTGATCTTTTGATCTGCGATCCCTGGCACTATTTGCCGATCTTGGAGCGCAAGCCTGGAGCGTTGCGCAATGGCCGGCCGTTCCGGGAATGGGCCTTGCCGCCCGCCATCCAGCTTGTCCGGGATCGTATCCTAAAACAGCCAAGGGGCGACCGGGCGTTTGTGGAATTGCTTTTGATGGCGCGGGAATTCGGCCTGGAACCGCTGCAAGTGGCCTGCGAACTGGTGTTGGACGGCCATGTCGTCACCGCATCCGTGGTGATGAACGAGATGCGTCGGCTGGTCGCACCGGTGCAGCCAGAGGGGTTGACGGTGTCCAATATGCTCAAGCTCCAGACCGAGCCATTGGCCGATTGTGGGCGCTATGACCGTCTGCGCGAGGTGAGCCATGTCGTTCACTGATCCCCTGGGCCTCGATCGCTTAGCGCAACTGAAGGCGCTGCATCTGTACGGCATGGCAACGGCCTGGAACGAGTTGCTCAGTGAAGGACCGCGACGGCCGGCTCAACCCGAAGCCTGGCTCGACCGTTTGATCCAAGCCGAGCTTGCCGATCGCCAGATCCGTGGCCTGCGCTATCAATTCAAGGCGGCGCGCTTCCCGGTGCATCGCGATCTTACCGGAATCGACTGGGCGGAGACGCCATTGCCACAAGGCAAGATCCAGCAACTGGCGAGTGCTGCCTTTATGCAAACGGCACACAACCTGATCCTCGTAGGCGGTACCGGTACGGGGAAAAGTCACTTTGCAACGGCTTTGGACGTGGCTGCCGTGCATCAAGGCAAGCGTGTTCGCTTCTACAACGCTGTCGATCTGGTCAACCAACTGGAGAAGGAAAAGCAGCAGGGCAAAGCTGGAAACATGGCCCGGCAATTGGTTCAGATTGACGCGGTCATTCTCGATGAACTTGGCTATTTGCCATTCCCGGCATCAGGGGGCGCCTTGCTATTCCACCTGATCAGTCAGCTTTACGAGAAAACCTCGCTGATCATCACGACCAACCTCTCCTTCTCTGAGTGGGTAACGGTCTTCGGGGACGCCAAGATGACCACAGCTCTGCTGGACCGCATCACACATCATTGCGACATCCTGGAAACCGGCAACGATTCATACCGCTTCAAACAGCGTGAAAAACAGCCGAAATCAGGCTGACCAACTGGAAAATATTGGACGCTGTTCCCTGGAAACTATTGGGCGCTGTTTGACAGACCCGGCGACCTTACGCCACACGAGATTCGCGAACGTCTTCGGCCTCGGGGATGCCGCCGGGACGACCAACGCGAAGACAGCGGCCGCTGTGCGGTTGCAAGCTCCCGTTGTCGTGAAGGGGCTGCTGGCGTCGATCGACGGCAGGACCTCCGACGCGGCCTACGACGGTTACGGCTCGTGCCCCCTGATCACGTCCTACGGTAAGGTCGTGCTGGCTGAATTCATCTACGGCGGCAAAGTCACTCCCAGCTTTCCGTTCGACCCCCGGGTGCCCCGCACGAGCGCATGGCTGCTGAAGACGAAGTTCCTGCCGTTCATGTACTGGAACCTGATGCTGCGGGGCAACGAGTTCGACATCAAGCACAGGGAACGGCCCCTGGCCGCAGTCTCGTGAGCACGACCCTTGGACGGATGCGGTCGACGAGCCGCGTCAGGCCGAATGTCATCGGGTTCTACGACCCTGCGACGTTCAGCATCCAGTATATCGTCGCAGACCCGGCGTCCGGCCTGTGCGCGGTCGTCGATCCGATCCTCGACTTCGATCCGAAGTCCGGCGGCACATCAACACAGTCGGCCGACCGTCTGCTCCGCAATATCGAGGCGAACGGGTTGAAGCTGGCCTGGATTCTCGACACGCATCCGCATGCCGACCATTTCTCTGCGGCGGGGTATCTCAAGGATGTCACCGGTGCACGAACGGGGATCGGCGAACGCGTCACGGAGGTGCAGAAGCTCTGGAAGGGCATCTACAACCTACCGGACAGCTTCCCGACTGACGGGTCGCAATGGGACAGGCTCTTCATCGACGGTGAGAGCTTTCTGCTCGGGGAGACCGAGATGTCCGTGATGCTGTCGGCGGGGCACACTCTCTGCTCGGTGACATATGTGGCGGGAGACGCCGCGTTCATCCACGACACGCTGTTCATGCCAGACTCCGGCAGCGCGCGGGCGGATTTCCCGGGAGGCGACGCACGCACTCTGTGGCGGAGCATTCAGTCGATCCTGGCTCTGCCCGACGACACACGTCTGTTCACCGGCCACGACTACCGGCCCGGCGGCCGCGACGCGATGTGGGAAAGCACCGTTCTCACTCAGAAGCGGGAGAACGCGCATGTCAGGGATTATGACGAGGCCGGGTTCGTAGAACTCCGAACCGGAAGGGACCGGACACTGCCCATGCCCAAGCTTATCCTGTTCGCGTTGCAGGTGAACATATCGGGCGGCCGCCTGCCCGCGCCCGAGGCCGGGGGGAAGCGATACCTGAGGATCCCGCTGAACGCGTTCCCGTCAAGCCCGTGGGACTAAGGACCGGAACCCGAAGCATTGGACTCGGTCCGGTGACATGATTCCGTCCAAAGGCTCATGCTGCCGACATGACCCTTGAGCAACTTCGCATCTTCGTTGCCGTCGCCGATCGGCAGCATGTCACCCGGGCGGCCGAGATGCTCAATATCGCGCAATCCGCGGCAAGTGCCGCTATCGCCACCCTTGAGGGGCGTCACGGTGCCAAGCTGTTCCACCGGGTCGGCCGAGGAATCGAGCTGACCGAAACCGATGACCCAAGAATCCAAGATGCAGAAAGTGCTCGGAGACGCATAGCCCGCAAGCCAACAAACCGTCCACCGAAACGGGGCAACCTCAAAGCCGGCTCGATGCACGATGATTGACGCTCACATCGGCAGCCCGGCGGCGTGCATTTCGTCCATCAGCTTCCGCAATCGGCTCGCATTGAGGTCGCCGCGGAGTAGCCGGCAGATTTCAGCCGGTTTGGCGAGGCGCGCGGCGCAGGATGGACGGCAGTAAACACCCGTGGTGCGCACGGAGTAGTAGAATGCGCCGTCTGCGCGTCCGTCCCACTCATTGGTGTGGGATTGGAAAGCAAGCAGCGGAGTGCCCACCCGGTGGGGACAGCTCATGTCATGGCTCCCACCCCCCAGCTAAAGAGCATCCAATGTCCTTCCGCATTACTGGCCTCGACTCCGCGCCCTTCTCACACCTCTATGGACTTTCCGACGCCGAGTTGGCTGCCCACGGCGCAAAACGCTACATCGCTGACAAAAAGCCGGGCTTCCCCGACCGGATAGAGATGCGCGACGGTGAGCCGGGGGAAAGCTTCCTGCTGCTCAACCATGTCTGCCAGCCTGCCGAAACGCCCTATCGCGCCACGCACGCCATCTTTGTGCGCGAGGGCGCCACGGACACCTATAACCGCGTCGACGAGGTGCCGGAGGTGATGCGGGTGAGGCTGCTTTCGCTACGCGCCTACGATGCTACCGGCATGATGCTCGACGCAGACGTGATTGACGGAGCCGAAATCGAGCCTGTCATTGCGCGACTGCTGGCCAACTCGGACGTCAGCTACATCCACGCCCACAATGCCAAGCGGGGCTAATACTCCGGCCGTATCGAGCGGGCCTAAGCGCACTCGCCTCGCCGCTCCGTCGGACGCGCGTTTGGTCCAAACCGATCGCACGTCCGTGAACCAAGCGCCTGTCCAGGAAACGTGTGATTCCCGTTGTCATCGCACGTGCGGCATCGAGGCGGCTGAAGTCCTGTAAGCGCCTGTTCTGCCAACAAAG
>JANXSM010000016.1 GCA_025352665.1 Rhodospirillales bacterium
GGTAGAAGCCGCGCATGGCGAGACGGCATCAGGCGAGCGCGGTGAAGCAGGGCGGGTCCTTCAAGGGACGGCAGTTCACCGCCGAGGTAATCCTCTGGGCGGTCCGCTGGTACCTGATGTTCCCGATCAGCTACCGCGATCTCGAGCTGATGTTGACTGACCGCGGCGTAGACGTGGACCACACCACGATCTTCCGATGGATCCAGACCTATGCGCCGGAGTTGGAGAAGCGGATCCGCCCACACCTGCATCCGAGCAACGGCTCGTGGCGGGTCGACGAGACCTATGTGAAGGTGAAGGGCCGCTGGACCTACCTCTATCGCGCGGTCGACAGCCGCGGCCAGACGATCGACTTCCTGCTCTCGGCCAAACGGGACGCGGCGGCCGCAAAGCGTTTCTTCCGCAAAGCGTTGGGGCAGCTGCACACGGTGAACCCGCGCACCATCACGGTGGACAAGAACCCGGCCTACCCACGCGCGGTGGCGGAGATGAAGGAGGAAGGTGAGCTGTGGCGACGCTCGCGGCTGCGCCAGGTCAAGTACCTCAACAACATAGTGGAACAAGACCACCGCCGCATAAAACGCCTGGTCAGACCGGGGCTCGGCTTCGGCAGCTTCTGGACGGCGCGACGAACCCTGGCAGGATACGAGGTGATGGCGATGGTGAGGAAGGGGCAGTTACGGAGGATTGGCGGAAGAGACATCCAGACCCAGGCGACTTTCGTCGCCGAGCTGTTCGACATCGCTGCCTGATTTGCCTGCTGCCGGAGGCACTCACACCCTACTGCGAACTTTGCAACAGAACCTTTTCGAGTAGGGTGACTCGGCTGTTCGTGGCTGCCAGCATGCCAGTAAAAAGGGAAGACCGGTTTGCGTGTTTGCTGGCAACTCAGGTTGCCGCGTCGAAGCGTGACAGCCCTTCTTTCGCGAACCAGTCATTGATCGCCTCGACTAAAAGATCCTGTACATTCCGGTCGTGTTGGATCGCGTGCATATTAAGCTGCTTAATCGCCTCCGGCTCCAGCCAGGCAACCGCTGCTCGCTTTCCTTGCCTTGATGGCGGACGATAACCTTCAGCGGATGAACGTGGTTTCCGTTTGGCCTCATTCGAAAACTCGGTGCGTTCCGTAACCGCGAAGGCAGCCTCGACAGGCTTGGAGGCTGGCTTATGGTTCAAACTGGGTCGAACAGCCATATCAGGCGACCTTCTGACTGACATTCGATTTGCCAGCAGCTTTGTGTGCTTGTTTGCTAGATTGCAGGGCAGCTAGCAAGCGAACGACCTCCCGTGCCGCCGCACTGTTTGGTTCAAACTCGGACGCGGTCCTGCCATCAATCATGCAGTGTTGAAAAGCGACGCGCTGGCGCATGATGACCGGACAAAGTTTGCCACCTTTCTCAGTGATAGCCTCTTCCGCCTCGGCAATCACACGCGAGCGGATCGGTGCCGCGTTCAGGACAACTACGGCCTGCTTGTTTGCCAGCTTACATAGATCAAGCGTGGCCGATATCGCCGCGATGTCAAAGGTCGATGGACGGCATGGAATCACCACCAGATCGGCTGCCCGCGCCGCTTGCAGCGCTGCGTGATCGGCATGGGGGGCGGTGTCGATGACGACAAGATCGTAGCCGTCTGTGGCCGCCCGGGAAATTTCCTTGGCGATGCTGGCGGGATTGGCACCGCTGACATCCGGGGGCAAGTCACCGCGCCGGTTCGCCCATTCCATCACTGAACCCTGTGGGTCGAGATCAAGCAGTAGGACGCGCATTCCCTGTGCGGCTGCTTCAGCCGCGAGGTGGACGGCCAGAGTGGATTTTCCTACGCCGCCTTTTTGTGACGCTATCGCGAACACTCGCATATGGGTTGCCGCATTCCGTTCTGCCCGCAACCATGTAGACACGTATGCTGTTTACTAGCAAACTTGTTTGCGGACGTGCCGGCCTAAGGCAATGGCAGTTCCAGAGGCGGCGGCTTGGAGGGCAGGTGAGGCCAGCGGCGCGGCCGCTCAGTTGATCTAATCCTTGCTCTCTTAAGGCCACCCCGTTCAAGGTCTTTGAGCAAGCCCCAGGTGGCGCGTCCTAATCTGACGCGTAAGCAGGAGCGGCATCATCTGGACCTCGGTCGTAGAGCGGTTCGAGCAACATGCCCCCGCGAGCATGATGGCGCGAACAACGCTGGAGCATACGTTGCCTGGGCGGTGGATTGACGAGGTGTAAGGCTGCCGACTTTCACGGCGACTGGAACTATATCATTGCGCCACGCATTCCCGATGGATAAAGCGCTTATTCTGCGTCAAACCCTAAGTGTGAGGAGCTGCTGATTAGCTGATCTGAACGATAACTAGCGATTCAGACCCAAGCTGTGGGTGCTTACTCACCCCTGCTTCCAAAGATCACACCCGGTTGGGTGCGGTAAGAGCAACTGGTTGCCTAGATGATAACGCTCCACGAGGTCGTGGGAAGTCGGCCGTGATCTTTAGGAGCGATCGTTATCGACCCACTGCTATGGTCTTAGGAGCAACGGGTGGCTTCGACGGATGGAGGATTAGGCCTTTCCCACTCTCGTCTGCTTCGACCCTGGCGGCCGGATACACCGCCATTGCCAGCTTGAGGTTGGGCAGAAATTTAGAACGAAAGTTGTTCATTTGCTGAAAGCCGGTTCCAAACTGGGTTTTCAGAGCCCGCCAAGTAAGAGGCGTCGGCTTTTGCAGACTATGAAGCCTATAAGCAAGCCAAACATAGACGTCGATAGCCATTGAGTTGTTGCTGATAGCGCCGATTGCAGCTTCTTCAATCGGAACTGGATGCCTTTTCAGGCCTTCAAAGAAGGCA
>JANXSM010000030.1 GCA_025352665.1 Rhodospirillales bacterium
GCAGGGCAACGCCCTGCCCGCGCGGAGCGCAGCCGGCGATGGTCGCGGCGTGGAGAAATTCACCGCAGCAGGTCGAGGATCTGGCGGGTCAGCAGGCCGTCGGCCTTCTGCAGCTCGTCGAGGATGTTGAAATGGTCGGCGCCGACGACGGGGATGAGTGGCCCGGGAGCGTCCGCGTTGGCGCGCAGCGCGTGCAGCTTGCGGCTGTCTTCCATCAGTGCCGGCAGCTCGTGCGTGCCGTAGGCGATGCCCATCGGTTTCATCACCACCGGCAGGCGCAGCGGCGACAGCAGCGCCACCTCCTCATCGGTCAGATGCATCTTCTCGTTGAGGTAGGTGTCGCGGATCGGCCCCAGTTCGAACACGCCAGAGATCGTCATGCCCGCCACCACCTTGGGGTGGGACAGCGCCATGGCGGTCAGGTGGCCACCAGCGGAATGGCCGGCGACGATGATCGGGCCGGCGATGCCATGGTCGGGTCCGTGTTTGCCCAGCCAGTCGAGCGAGGCATGGATCTCGCCAACCAGCTGGGTCATCGTCACGTCCGGCACCAGGTCGTAGCCGACGCAGGCGGCGGACCAGCCGTGCCCGCGGACACCTTCGGCCATCACGCTGACCAGATCGCGCGAGCCGCGCTGCCAATAGCCGCCATGGATGAACACCAGGCAGGGCGAGGTCGGCTCGGCGGCGGGGAACAGATCCCATTTGGTGCGCTCGCTGGACCCGTAGGCGATGTCGAGCTTGGCGGGATAGCGGGCACGGAAGCTGGCGGAGGCCGTGGCGCGGGCGGCCTGCACGGCGGGGCTGTTGGGGGAATGGGCGGAGTTGTTGTAGGCGGCGTCGCGCTCGTCACGCGTCATGTAGGCCCATTCGCCGTGCGGTGCGCGACGGGGGGCGCGGTAGTTGCTCATTGCGGATGCCTCATGTGGCGGGTGCCTTATCTGACCAGACCATGTCACGCCGGTCGCGGTCCCGAGCAAGCTCCGTCCCCCGGGCATCACCTGGATGACGTGCCGGTTTTGGGTCGCTCCCAGCCGGAGCGTCCATCTCTTACAGAAAAACGCGATGGTTTGCCAAACACATCATGATGTTTCGGATAGAAAACGGATTGTGATTCGAATTAAATACGCAGCTCCGTTGCGGGCGGGTCAGCCGCCTTTGACGCCGCCGGCCGTCAAACCCGTCACGATCTCCTTCTGGGCGATGAGCGTGAGGATCAGCACCGGAGCCGTCACCATCAGGGCGGCGGCGGCCAGCGGGCCCCAGCTCACCTGCTCGAAGGTCAGCACGTTGTAGACCGCCACCGGCAGGGTGCGGGTTTCCCGCCCGGCCAGCACCACGCCGAAGATGAAGTTGTTCCAGCTGAAGATGAACGCCAGGATGGTGGCGACCGTGATGCCCGGCCGGGCCAGCGGCAGCGCGACATGGCGGAATGCCTGCCAGATCGTGGCGCCGTCCACCAGGGCTGCTTCTTCCAGCTCGGCGGGCAGGCCCTCGAAGAAGCCGATCATCACCCACACCACGATCGGCACGGTGATGACGAGATGGGTGATCACCAAGGGCGCCAGCGTGCCGGTGAGGCCCAGCCACTGGAAAATCAGGAACAGGGGAATGAGGTAGGACAGCCCCGGCGTCACCCGTGCGATCATGATGAGGGCTGCGGCGCGCGACGCCTTGGACTTGGCGATGCCGAACCCCGCGGGCACGCCGAGCAGGAGCGCCAGGCCGGTGGCGGAGAATGAGACGATCACCGAGTTCCAGGCGTATTGCAGGAAGTTGTTCTTCTCCAGCACCTGGGCGAAGTTGGCCAGCGTCGGCGGGTTCGGAATGAACACCGGCGGGAAGGCCATGTTGTCCACCTCGTTCTTCAGCGCCAGCGACAGCGTCCACAGGAAGAACAGGATGGCCGGCGAGATCAGCGCGAACACCGACAGGGCGAAGCCGATTTTCCCCAGGGCTTTCATTGACCCAGGGCTTTCATTGGTAGCTGGTCCGCTGCCGCACCGAGAACAGCACCAGGCTGACCAGCAGGATCAGCACGAAGAACACCACGGTGACGGCGCTGGCGTAGCCCATGTCGTAATAGGCGAAGGCAGTCTGATAGAGAAAGATGTTCAGTGTCTCGCTCGCCGTGCCGGGGCCGCCGTTGCTGATGACAAAGATGGTGTCGAACGCCTTCAGCGCGTCGATGGTGCGGATGACCAGCGCCACCACGATATGCGGCCACACCAAGGGCAGCGAGATGTGGCGGAACATCTGCCAGTTGCTGGCGCCGTCCAGCTTGGCCGCCTCATACGGATCCTGCGGCAGGCTGGCGAGGCCGCCGAGCACGATCAGCATCACCAGCGGCGTCCATTGCCAGGTTTCGACCAGCACCAACGTGGGGATGACTGAAACCGCGTCGTAGCTCCAGGCGGACGGCGGCAGGCCGACGCTGGTGAGCAGGTAGTTGAGCACGCCCAGTTGGGGGTGGAACATCATCGTCCACACCAGGCCGACCGCCACGGGTGTTGCCATCATCGGTAGGATGAAGATGGTGCGCGCCAGGCCGCGGAAGCGGAAATTCTTCTGGAAGGTGACGGCTGCGGCCACACCCAGCACCATCGGGAAGAACACGGCGGCGGCGGTGAAATACAGCGTGCGCAGCACCGCCCAGCCGAACCGTTCGTCGGTGAACAGGCGCTGATAGTTGGCCGCGGCGACGAAGGCGGGGTCGCTGCCCACCTTCCACTCGTAGACGGACATCACCAGGGTGAACACCCACGGCAACAGAATGACGGCGGCAACAACCAGCCCGGCCGGTACCACGAAGGCCCAATAGTTGCGCGCGTAGTTGGGCTTGCCTGTCTTGACTGCCGTTTGCGTGTCCGTGAGCGCGAGGCTCATGCGGCGTTTCCCCAGGTTTCGTTGGGATCACGCTACACTGTTCCGCGGCATTTACGGAATGGGCAGATCCGTGATCTTGCAGAGGTCGGTCGCCTTGCGGTTCTTGACCGATTTGTCCTCCATGACCACGCGCAGGTCGAACGCGCAGCCCTGGCCGCGGTCCAGCTTGATGGTGCGGTTGGAGCCGGACGCCAGCGGCGTTTCCAGCCGGTTGGCGCCGAGCGGTTTGCCCGTCGGGGCGACCATTAATTCGGTGACCGCGGATTTGTTGTGGTTGACCAGGCGAAAGCTGGGGTCGTCGGCCAGCTTCACATTTGCGGCAGCCGCCGTGGTGCCGATCAGCACATCGTCGGACTTGCAAATGTTCATGGCGGGGTGATCCTCGTGGCTGCCGTCGGCGAAGATGGCGCGGATATCGAAGATGCAGTCGCCGTTGGCGGGCAGGCGCACGGCGTAGGTGGCGCCGGCGGCGACCGGGGTGGGCAGCCAGTTCTTGCCGGTGTCGGTGCGGCTGGTCGGGCTGACGTAAAGCGTCTTGATCGACTTGGCGGATTTGTTGATGAGGTTGAATGACGGGTTTTGCGTTTGTGCCAAGGCAGGCGAGCTCAGCAGCAGCAGAACGGCCAGAAGGCGAAACATCGGCAGTCTCCGTTTGGTGGCAGGCGCTACGGACGATAGGCTGGACATGTTGGCAAGGTGAAGCAGCATGACTCGCGCCGTCGCAGCCTGGGTACTTTACGACTGGGCTTATGGCGCATTTACGACCGTGGTGAGCACATTCGTGTTTGCCGCCTATTTCACCCAGGCCGTGGCGGATGACCCGGCGACCGGCGCCTCGCTGTGGGCGGGCGGGCAGGCGGCGGCGGGGCTGGTGATCGCACTGGTCGCCGTGCCGCTCGGCGCCATCGCCGATCGCGGCGGCCGGCGGCGGGTGATGCTGGGCGTGTCGATCCTGGCCATGGTGGCCAGCATGGCCGGGCTATGGTTCGTCCGCCCGCATGCCGGCGACGTGGCCCTGGCGCTGGTGCTGGTGGGGATCGGCACGATCGCCTTCGAGGTGGCGACGGTGTTCTACAACGCCATGCTGCCCGGGCTGGTGTCACCGGCACGGATCGGCCGGCTGTCCATGCTGGCCTGGGCGTCTGGCTACGCCGGCGGGCTGATTTGCCTTGGCCTATGCCTGGTGCTGCTGGTGATGCCAGACCCGCCGCTGTTCGGGCTGGACCGATCCGCGGCCGAGCCAGTGCGCGCCACCATGCTGCTGGCCGCCGCCTGGCTTGCCGTGTTCGGCTGGCCGGTGGTGGTGTTCGTGCCCGAAGCCGGTGTGCGGACCTCCTGGTCCGCAGCGTTTCGGGCCGGGTTGGCCGAGTTGCGCCAGGTGCTGCAGGCCGTGCTCGCAGCCCCTGCGCTGGGCCGTTTCCTGCTGGCGCGGCTGTTCTTCATGGACGGGCTGACCACGCTGTTCGCCTTCGGCGGCATCTACGCGGCCGGCCAGTTCGGACTGAATGCGCAGGAGGTGCTGGAGTTCGGCATCGGCATCAACCTGACGGCCGGTTTGGGCGCTTTGGGATTTGCCTGGGTGGAGGACCGGATCGGCGCCAAGCGCTGTGTGTTGGTGGCGCTTGTGGGGCTGATCGCGCTTTCGGTGTCGGTGCTGCTGATCGAAAGCCGGGCCTGGTTCTGGGTGCTCGGCCTGGGTCTCGGCGTGTTCGTCGGCCCGTGCCAGGCGGCCAGCCGGAGCATGATGGCGCATATGGCGCCCGCGGATCAGCGCGCCGGCTATTTCGGGCTGTTCGCTCTGTCTGGCCGGGTCACTGGCTTTTTGGGGCCGCTGGCGCTGAGCCTGGTGACCTTCGCCACCCACAGCCAGCGCGCCGGCATGGGCGTCATCATCCTGTTCCTCGTGTTGGGCGCGGTGCTGCTGCTGCGCGTCGCCTACCAGGGGCCGATGTCGGTGCGCCGCGCCCGCGCCACCACATAGACCAGCCACACCACCTGCGGGATCACCAGCAGCAGCGGCAGCACCGGTTTGATCGCCGTCGGTGCTCCGGTGAACAAGATCGCCACCCCCCCGCCGAACGCTGCGAACGCCCAATGCAGCACCGCGATCCATTCCGCCTTCATCCCGCTGCGATGGGCGATCTGATATAGATGGCTGCGATGCGCCTGGGTCAGCCGGTTGCCGTTGAACAGGCGCCGCACCAGGGTAAACGCCACGTCGAACAGCACGCCGTGGATCAGCATCGGCACCAGCAGCAGCGACATCTCCACCGCCTGGAACCGCGCCGCCGCCACGCCGAGCATGGCGAGGACGAAGCCACAGAACTGGCTGCCGACGTCGCCCATAAAGATGCGGGCGCGGGGAAAGTTGAACGGCAGGAACCCCACCAGCCCAGCCGCCAGCACCATGGCGGCGAAATAGACGAACCAGCCGGATTGCGCCTGGGCGATATACGCCAGGAAAGCGGCTGCGACCAACGTCGTCCCTGCGGCCAGGCCGTTCAGCCCGTCGATGAAGTTCATCGCGTTGGTGGCGAACAGGATCCACACCAGCGTGGCCGCGGCCCCGACCCAGCCGAGCGAAACCGGGCCCCAGTAGGGTAGATTGATGTCGGTGACGTACAGCCCGCTGAAGATCGCAGCGAGCGCTGCCAGCAACTGCGCCGCAAGCTTCACGGAAAACGGCCAATCGCGCAGATCGTCCAGAAACGACACCAACGCGATGGCGAAGGCGGCCAGGATCACGCCGCGGAAATAGGGGTCGGCCAGGCGTGAGAAATCGGCGAACCCATACAGCACAGCCATGCCCAGCATGAACGCCACCACCACGCCGATGCCGCCGCCCTTGGGAGTGGGCCGCGTGTGCGCCTTGCGGGCGCTGGGGTGGTCCATCACCCGCGCATCGATCGTCGCCCGCACCACGAGAGCGGAGACACCGGCGAGGCCCAGGCAGAACAGCAGATGGCGCAGAAAGGCAACGAGGGTCATGGCGTGTGCTTAGAGCATCATTCAGCCAAACGGAATCACCGTTCGGATAAAGATGCTCGCCAAAACAATGGCTAGCCGTCCCGCTGCGTTCTGGCCACATCGGGGCGGTCCGATTATATCCTGCCGCATGGCGACCCATCGTTCCTTCTTGCGCATCGGCGTGAACATCGGCCTCGACGGCGCGCTGGCCGCCCTCGCCGTGCCGTTGGCGCGTTGGCTGATCAACCCGCTGGGCGACCCGTTCTATCCCCTGTGGACCATCCTTTGGGGTGCTGTTGCACTGCTGCTGGCGGGTGCGCCGTTTCGGCTGTCCACCCAATACTGGCGCTTTGCGACTCTCGGCGACCTCGTCGGCGTGGGGGCTGCCAGCGTGGCGGCGGCGGCGGTGTTCACCCTGGGGCTGGTGGTGGCGGGAGTATCACCGTCCAGCCCGGCGCTTCCCATGGTGCACACCATGGCGCTGATGCTGTTGCTGGGCCTGCCGCGCGTGGCCTATCGCATGATGCAGGAAAGCTCGGCTGCCGAAACCGCCGGCGAGCAGGACGTGCTGCTGATCGGCGCCGGCGAGGGAGCCGATCTGTTCCTGCGCGCACTGTCTGGCGAGCGGAATGCGCCGTTTCGCGTGGTCGGCTTGTTGTCGCTGGGCCAGGCGCAGACCGGACGACGCATCCACAACACGCCCATCCTCGGCTCAGTCGGCGAGGCGGACGCGATCCTGGATCGCCTGCGCGCCGAGGATCGTATGCCGAGCGCCCTGGTGGTGACCGATGCGGACTTGCCCGGCGCCACGTTGGCGGCCCTGATGGCGGTGGCCGACCGGCAGGGGCTGCGCGTGTCCCGTGCGCCCCGACCGACCGCGCTGGACGCTGCCGGCCCGACACGCCTTGAACTCAAGCCAGTCGCGATCGAGGATCTGCTCAACCGGCCGCAGCTGCCGCTGGACCGAGACGGCATGGCGCGGCTGGTGCACGGCAAATGCGTGGTGGTGACAGGTGCTGGCGGCTCGATCGGCTCGGAGCTGGCGCGCCAGGTGGCAGCGCTCGTGCCGCAGCGGTTGGTGCTGCTCGACAACAACGAATACGCGCTGTGGCAGATCGACCAGGAACTCGGCGAGCTCGGCAGTGTGGTGCGTGACTGCATCATCGCCGATGTCAGAGATGCCGGGCGCATCGCCGCGGTGATGGAGCAATTCCGGCCCGAGCTGGTGTTCCATGCCGCGGCCCTGAAACATGTGCCGCTGGTGGAGTTCAACCCGCTGGAGGGACTGCAGACCAATGCCCTTGGCACCCGCAACGTGGCCGACGCGGCGCGAGCCGCCGGCGCCCGGGCGATGGTGTTGATCTCCACCGACAAGGCGGTCAACCCGACCAGCGTGATGGGAGCGGCCAAACGGCTGGCCGAAATGTACTGCCAGGCACTCGACATCGATGGCATGGCCAAAGGTGGCATGCGCTGCATCACCGTCCGCTTTGGCAACGTGCTCGGCAGCACGGGCTCCGTGGTGCCTCTGTTCCAGCGCCAACTCGCCCGCGGCGGCCCGCTGACGGTGACGCATCCGGACATGCAGCGCTATTTCATGACGGTGCGCGAGGCCGTGGGCCTGGTGCTGGAAGCCTCGGTCGCAGGCGTTGCCACGCGCATCGACGACGGTGGCATCTTTGTGCTCGACATGGGCGAGCCAGTGAAGATCGTCGATCTCGCCCGCAACATGATCCGTCTCGCCGGTCTGCGGCCGGAAATCGACGTCGAAATCCAGTTCACCGGCCTGCGCCCCGGCGAAAAACTGTACGAGGAGATGTTCCACGGCAGCGAGCCACCACGCCCGACTGGCTTTCCCGGCCTGCTGATGGCAACACCGCGCACCGCCGACCCCGCCATCGTCGGCCGCGCCATCGACGAAATCGCCGCCGCCTGCCGGGGCGGACAGGCTCGCCTGGCCATGTCGATGCTGCGGCGCATGGTTCCGGAATTCGACCACAACCAAGACGGCAGCGCCGGCTCCGTCCGCGTCTGACCAAGGACCTTCCGCAATGAACGACATCACTCGGCCGATCCCCTTCCTCGACCTCAAAGCCCAGCAGGTGCGCATCGCCGCGGACCTGAAGCCGCGCATCGACGCGGTGCTCGCGCATTGCCAGTTCGTGCTCGGCCCGGAAGTGGTCGAGCTTGAACAAAAACTCGCCGCCTTCTGCGGTGCCGCGCATTGCGTCAGCGTCAGCTCCGGCACGGATGCGCTGCAGATCGCCATGATGGCCGAGGAGATCGGCCGCGGGGATGCCGTGTTCCTGCCCGCCTTCACCTATACCGCAACGGCCGAGGTGCCGCTGGTGCTCGGCGCCACGCCCGTGTTCGTCGACATCGATCCGCACACCTTCCAGATCGATCCCAGCCATCTGCGCGCTCGCATCGAGGAAGTGAAGGCAGCAGGCAAGCTACGCCCCCGCGCCGTGATCGGCGTGGATCTGTTCGGCCAACCCGCCGACTGGCCGCAGCTGCGTGCCATCGCCGAGGAATTCGGTCTGTTCACCCTCGATGACTGCGCCCAGGCGTTCGGCGCCATTCACCACGGCGTACGACTCGGCGCCGCAGCCGATGCCACCGCCACCAGCTTTTTCCCCTCCAAGCCCTTCGGTGCCTATGGCGACGGCGGCGCGCTGTTCACCGACAGCGACGAACGTGCCGCCCTGTATCGCAGCCTGCGCACCCACGGCGAAGGCGCCGCCCGCTACGAGGTGCTGCGCACCGGCATGAACGGAAGGCTCGACACACTCCAGGCCGCCGTGCTGCTCAGCAAACTCACCGTGTTCGAGGAAGAACTCGACGCCCGCGCCCGCATCGCTGCCGTCTACGACAGCCGCCTCGGCAACGCCGTCACCACACCGGCCCGCGTACCCAACTCCGTCAGTGCCTGGGCGATCTACGCCATCCTGCTCAAGGACGGCGAAAGCAGAGACCGCATGCAGGCCGGCCTCAAAGCCGCCGGCGTGCCCAGCGCCATCTATTACCCGCGCCCCCTGCACCACCAACCCGCCTACGCCAGCGCCCACGACGGAACTCCGCTGCCCATCAGCGAAGACATCTCCACCCGCATCATGGCTCTGCCCCTGCACCCCGACCTGACCCACCACGACATCGACCGCATCTGCACAGCCGTGCTGGCCAACTGCTAGAGCGTGATGACCAAAGGTGGACTCACCAAAAGGTCTGAACCACGCGATAAAACAAAGAGCTAGAGCGGGATGACGTCGCCTATCAGACGTCATCCCGCTCTAAAGGCAGCAATACCAGCCCGCCTTGATGCTGGAAAAGTCAGCATCAAGGCGGGCTGGTCTCATTCGAGGCGGTCGCGTTCGCCATGCTGGAGTGGGTGGATTGGTTCAACCACCGCCGGCTGCTGGAACCCATCGGCAACATCCCGCCAGCCGAGGCGGAAGCGCGATATGTCGCAGCTATCGACCAAGTCAAAATCGCCGCAGAACTCCACCAACCAACCTCCATAGAACCCGGCACGGTTCAAAATGCGTCTTGTGTGACCTGAACACCGAGAAGATATCGAAACGGCGTCTGGCGAACGGATCGGCCGATGACGCAAAGACTTTTCGCCCCTGCCTTCAACCTGAAATCTGACGTGACGAAATGAACGAGAGTCCTGGCCTCGTTTTCTCACGAACGACTTGAACGTTTTAGCTATGAAATTATTGTGAAATAGATTTACTTGCCCATTAACATTAAATAAATAAAATGTATCTGCCGATCTCAGGCGCGACGGGTGCGAGGGATTGGGGGCCGCTTCGATGGAATCGCCTTTTTAGAGGAACGACGCGTGAGCAATCCGACTAACGGACATTTAGATCCTTTTGGCGATGGCACCCCGACATCCTGGGTGCCCGGTGATACTCCAGCGATTTTGCCTGCCAGCATTCCAGTTTGCTATCTCACGGGAACCCAGATTCTCACCGGGGCAGGTGAAGTCGCGGTTGAAGATCTGCGCATCGGCGATCTGGTTCACACGCTGTCTGGCGCGTTGCGGCCGATCACGTGGATCGGCTCGGGGCAGGCGCTCGTAACACCGATCACCCGCGACCGCTGTGCGCCCATCCTGGTCCGCCGGGACGCGCTGGCCGACGGCGTTCCGGTGCGTGATCTTTATATCACGCGCGGGCACAGCCTGTTCCTCGATGGCCATCTGGTGCCGGTTGAGGAGGTGTTGAATTACCGTTCGATCACGCCGGTGAATGATGAGCAGGCGATCGAGTTCTATCATATCGAGCTCGAAACCCATGACGTTCTGTTCGCGGACGGGGCGCCGTGTGAGACTTATCGGGAGGACGAGAACGCGCTGCGCTTCGCCAACAGCCACACGAGGCCAGACCGGCCGAGCGTTCCGGCGTTCGCACCGTTCATGCGCAGCGGCGCGGACCTGGTGCGGCTGTGGCAACGTTTGGCCGATCGCGCCGGCGGCGAGGCGGTTCGGATCACGCGAGACGCCGATCTGCATCTCATGGTCGATGGTGCGCGCGTTGATGCCAGCGGCGTTTTTGGAAAAATCGCCCGCTTCCGCATGCCACGCGGTGCGCGTGAGGCAAATCTGGTGTCGCGCAGCGCGATCCCGTCCGAACTGGCACTGGGCCAGGACCAGCGGCGGTTGGGTGTTGCCGTGCGCAGCGTGCGCCGGCTCGGGGCTGAGGCAATGTCGGTGTCGTGGTCTGATCTCACCGGTCCTGGCTGGCATGGGCCGGAACCGGCGGAACAGCATCGCCATACCAACGGGGATGCGATACTTCCGACCGCACTTCTGGACGCTGCGGACGACGAACTGGTGCTGGAGATCGAAACCACGGTGGCGGGGCATTATCGCGCCCCAGTGCCTGATGAATATCCGGCCTACGCCCGCGCCTGAAGACGTGCCTGATGGCCGAAAGATCGCGGTCGTGTCCCAGGACGTGGTGTAGCAGCTGTGGACAAGCGGCCCGCCGGAGTGGGGCTGGGATTGACCCGTTTTGGTGGACACCCTGAAGCTTTCACCAGAGGTGCTCATCATGCCCAAATTACGACCGCCGTATTCACCTAGAGCGGGGTCACGTCTGATAGGTGACGTTATCCCGCTCTAGCTCTTTGTCTTATCGCGTGATTCAGACCTTTCGGTGATTCAACCTTCGGTCATCACGCTCAAGAGCCCTCCTATAAAATTTGATATCTCATTACGTGGAGTTTCCAATTGCAATATCGACGAGTGCCAAAGGCTCCTCTGGAAGTTGGTTTCCACGCCACACAACATGCAAGTCTGGCCTGACAAGTAACAGGTCGTATCCATAAACCTCGCGGGCGACCTCATCAGCAATGGAGACGGTCTCCAGCGGCACACCCCGGTCACGCAATGGCCGTTCAAGACCGTCGGTATTTATACCTTCCCGGGCCGCGCTGCCGAGCTTCAGCAGGGTGTAGCCATCGCTGAGCTTGTCTTGCATCGCAGTGCCGTCATCCAGCCAAACATGTGGCAAGCGGGCTCCGGGCCACGTCGTGGGAACGTACTGGCGGAACAGGTGCTCCGGCCCGCCGGGCACATCCGCAATCACGGGCGAGCCGACGTAGCGGTAGCCCAACTCAGCGCCGATCATCTCATTCGTTTTGCGCTGTTCGACATCTGCGACACGCGCCAGATCGCGCCTGATCGCAGCACCCGCAGGGCTCGCATCGCGGATGCCTGGCCTGTACATGGATCGCCAGGCCCGGCGTCCCATCGACGCGTATCGCGACGCTCCGACATTTCGATCGCCGACCTGCCGTCGCTCGACCTCGTAAGAATTCAATAGCCCTGGGCCGCCCCAACCTTCCAGGGTCCCAGCGAGCTTCCATGAAAGGTCGACGGCGTCGCCGATACCAGTGTTCATTCCCAGGCCGCCGGTTGGAATCACGAGATGCGCGGCATCGCCGGCAAGGAACACGCGCCCGTCGCGATAGCGATCGGCCAGCAGAAGGTTCTGCCGCCACGGTTGGCACGACAGCATCTCATAAGCGACTGGCACGCCGACGGCGCGTTCGAATGCGTCGGCCATCTCCGCATCCGTTTCCACTCGGGAGTGGAGCGTCCAATGCCGGGTTGAATCCTGCATGATCAGGAACGTCGCGCGATCGTCAGCGACATGATAGTGGCGCCCATGACCCGGACCGTTTCCGATCGGCAACATGTCGAACAGTTCGTCGCAGTGAAAGAGTGCTTGGCGCAGTCGCATCAGGTCGCCTTCGCCCCGCAAGCGGATGCCGGTCTGTTTGCGGACGGCGGAGCCACCGCCGTCGCAGCCCACAAGGTAGCGGGCGCGGATGGTCTCGGTCCCACCGGCGCCGTGAACGGTCGCCGTGACGCCCTGCGAATCCTGTTCGAACGCGTGGAATTCACAGCCGAACCGCACCCGAACCGTTGGCATTTGCTCGAGAACCGACTTCAGCAGGGGCTCGAGCGTGTATTGTGAAATGAGTTGGTAGGCCTCTAGCGGCTCTGTGCCGTCCGTCGTCGCGCGTATATGGGCAGTCGCCTGGGCGACCGACGGATAGGGCAGTCGAAGCAACGGGCGCTCATTCATCGCCAGCACGACATACACGTCCATGGGAACGTCTTCGCGAAGCCCGGCGGCCCGTATTTGGGCGGAGAGGCCCATGCGGCGATACATTTCCATGGTTCGGGCGTTGCAGCGCTCCATCTTTGGCAGGAAGGCGGGCTCGGCCTTCTGCTCGATGAGCGTGCAGCGCACGCCGCGCCTGCCGAGGTCGATCGCCAGCGTAAGGCCGACGGGGCCGCCCCCGACCACAAGCACATCTGTATCCATCAGCGCATCCTCCGTCCCATTGGCAGGCGTTCTTTAAGTCCCATTAAACGGGATTTTAGATAACTGTCCAGTGATCACTTGCGCTCTGGTTCGGGCTGACCGACTCTGTGCCAATGAGCAATACTGGTGAGCGCATGTTACGTGTGCTGGATGTAATCGAAGCCGGGCCAGCCGCCATGAGCTTCGACGAGGTGCACGCGTCGCTGGGCTACACACGCTCGACGCTCTACCGCTACCTGAAGACGCTGACAGACGCCGGGCTGCTGACCCCACTTGGCGACATAGGCTACGGATTAGGCCCTCGCATCACCGAGCTCGACTGCGCGATGCGCGACAAGGACGCAATGATGAACGCTGCCCGTCCCGTCATGGCGGAACTGGCGCTCAGCGTGCCCGGAATTGCGCTGCTGTGCAGACGTTATCGGGACAAAGTTCTCTGCGTTCACCAGGAACAGGGCAAATCCCGCTTTGCCAGCGCCTATGAGCGCGGTCGGGCGCGACCGTTGCTGCGCGGCGCTGCCTCCCGTGTCATCCTGGCATATCTGCGCCCCTCTGCGGTCGCACGTCTGTTCGCAGCCGATCCTGCAGGCTTTTCCGCGGCGGCTCTCGGCGATGACCTTCCCTCGGTCAGGGCTGTGCTCAAGGCCATTCGGACACGTGGGTGGGACACCAGCTCCGGCCAGGTCACGCCGGGTATCACCGGCGTGGCCGCCCCCCTGTTCGACAACAGCGGTATTATATTGGGCAGTCTGAGTATCTCCGTCTGGCATAAAAAGATTCCAGACGCCGAACTGGCGATCATTTCAGATCGTGTCTGTTTCTGCGCGGGCATCGTTAGCAAAGCCGTATCTGCGACTCCAGAACGCTAATCTCATCTGATAGGACTTGACGCTCCTGCTGCATCTGGCATGAATGTACCTAAGCCAGAGTTAATCTGCGACAGGGGACGACCCGCCATGCGGTACATCGACGCATTCAATCATTTTTTTCCGCCGGCCATCTGGAAGCGCCTCCAGGACATCGGTGGAAAAGACATTGCCAAACGTATGCAGGGCGTTCCGGCAATCTTCGACCTGGACGAGCGACTGCGCCTGGTCGATCGCTTTCGCAAGGACAACGACTACCGCCAGGTGATTTCGCTTGGCATGCCGCCGCTGGAATCATTGGGGGATCCTGCGCTGACAACCGAGTTGGCGAAGATTGCCAATGACGGGTTGGCGGACCTGGTTCAGAAGCATCCGGACCAATTCTGCGGCTGGCTCGCGTCCCTGCCGATGAACGCGCCCGGTGCGGCCAAGGAGGCAGAGCGCGCCTTTGCCGCAGGCGCCAACGGTCTGCAGATCCACACCAACATCAACGGCGCCCCGCTCGACGACCCGCGCTTCTTTCCGGTGTTCGAGGTTGCGGCCAAGGCTGGCAGGCCGATCATGCTACATCCTGCCCGCGGCTCCGATATGCCGGACTACAAGACGGAGACCAAGTCGCGATTCGAGATATGGTGGGCCTTCGGGTGGCCGTACGAAACAAGCGCTGCCATGGCACGGCTTGTCTTCTCCGGAATGCTGGACAAGCTGCCGGAACTGAGGGTCCTGGCCCACCACCTCGGTGCGATGGTGCCGTATTTTGCAGGGCGTGTGGGCCCCGGATGGGACCAGCTGGGCAAACGCACGTCCGACGAAGATCTCGGTGCCTTGCTTGGCGAGCTGAAGCGTCGGCCACTTGACTATTTCAAGGATTTCTACGCCGACACAGCGACATTCGGCTCCCGCCCAGCCACCGTATGCGGCCTTGATTTCTACGGGTCCGACCGGGTGTTGTTTGCCTCCGACTGCCCGTTCGATCCGGAGCGCGGTCCCGGCTACATCCGCGACACCATCGCAATCATCGAGAGCCTGGAGCTATCCCCCATTGATCGGGAGAAGATTTGCTTTCGCAATGCCGAGGCGCTGTTCGGAATGAAGGCGTCGGACTAACGCAGGGACAGGCCATGGTGAACTGACATCTGGTTGCATTCGACGAGTGGATAACTTGATGATGAGGTGGCGAGGGGGAATAACTTATTGCCCCCGCTTCAGTCGCGATGAAGCACTTTTCTTCCGACAGTTCTGGCCAGTATCAAAAATAAAAGCGGGCAAAACCTGCTGAACCGGAGGACGACGATGACTTCGCCTCAAACGGTGGATGTTACCGAGTTATTCGAGGCGCAGCCGGTCGGCCGTCGACAGATTGAGCTAATGATCCTATGCGCATTGGTGATATTTCTCGATGGGTTCGATGCCCAAGCGTTGGGCTACGTTGCCCCGGTGCTCATAAAAGCTTGGAACGTTGCTCCTTCAGCGTTCGCCCCGGCGTTCTCCGCGAGCCTGTTCGGAATGATGATAGGTGCGCTTTCACTTGGCCCGGCGGCCGATTACGTGGGTCGCCGGCGGATCATCATCGGATGCACCGCGATGTTCGGCCTATTTACGCTCTCCACCGCGTTCGTGTCCGATATACCAGAGTTGATCGGCACGCGGTTCCTAACGGGGATCGCACTGGGAGGCGCTTTTCCAAATGTGATCGCACTGACGGCGGAATTTAGTCCAGCGCGCAGACGTTCGGCCATGGTCATGACCATGGTGTGCGGCATTTCACTGGGCTCTGCCGTGGGCGGCTATGCAGCCGCTACCCTCATGCCGGGATTCGGCTGGCGTTCAGTGTTTGCGGTCGGCGGAGTCCTGCCGCTCGTGCTTGTCCCGGTGTTGCTCTGGCGGCTTCCTGAGTCCGTCCGCTTCCTGACACTCCGCGCCGCCGATCCGTCACGGCTTCTCATAATACTGCGCCGGACATTTCCCCAAGCCGCCATAAGCAAAGACGCACGATTTGTTGCGGAAGAGCGGCGCGTGGCGGGAATGACGGTCGTTCACCTGTTTCGCGATGGCAGGACTTCGCGCACGCTCCTGATCTGGACCATGCAGTTCATGAATCTTTACAATCTATATTTCCTGACGAGCTGGCTTCCGACAGTCATCAACAGCGCCGGACATACTCTTCAGCTGGCCGTTCTGGCTACCGCGATGTTCCAGTTCACGGGCATTGCCGGCACTCTGGTGTTTGCGCAGGTCGTTGGCCGTTTCCATCCTTGCGCGGCGCTGGGCGTCTTATATTTGTGTGGCGGCTTGTTTGTGGTGCTGACGGGACTGAGCACGGCGTCGGTGATCCCGCTGCTACTGGCAGTGGCGTGTTCCGGTTTCTGCATCGTGGGCGCCCAGAACGCATCGAACGCTGTGGCGTCGCTGCTCTACCCGACCTTCATCCGCTCCACCGGCGTGGGCTGGGCGCAGGGCATCGGCCGTATCGGATCCATCATCGGCCCGCTGGTCGGCGGTTTCATGCTGTCGTTGCATTGGCAGCCGAAGTCGGTCTTCCTGATGGCCGTCATTCCCACGCTGCTGGGCGCGGCGGCCGCATTTGGGTTGTCCAGGGTCGCACCGGCAGATGCGCAGAAAGACGATGCCGCGAGCATGGTTGCAGTCGACATATCAGCTTCGGCCCACACTTTGGCCTAAGGCAAGGCGAGTTCACATCGTCAAGCGTAATGGAACGGGAGAAAAGGCGTGAGCGCAGAAACTGGGGGCGCACAGGATGGTATGGAACTGATCGCAGCCGGCAGGCGAGACAGGCTTGACTGGGCGCGCCAAGCCGCCACCGTATTGGTTCCCGTGATGATCTGGTTTGCGCCCGTTGGACTTCCCCCGGCGACGCAGCACGGTCTCTCCATCATGGCTTTCATGGTGATCGGCTGGATCGTGGAGGTGATGGACTATGCCATAACCGGGCTGATCGGCTGCTTCCTGTTCTGGGCGCTGGGGATCGTGAAAATAGATCTTGCCTTCAGCGGGTTTGCCGACTCCACCGCCTGGTTCATCTTCGCCGCGCTGCTTCTTGGGACTTTGTCCACCAAAACCGGGCTGGCCGCGCGGCTGGCAAATTCCGTGATGCGACGCGTGGGGCCGTCTTATGCCGGCGTGTTGCTGGGTCTTGTCATCACAAGCTTCCTGCTCACACCGATCGTGCCATCAGGCATTTCCCGCGTGGCGATCGTGGCAACCGTTGCGATCGGATTGATCGAGGCGTTCGGTCTTAAGCGCGGAAGCAACGCGGCCCGCGGGATGTTCTTGGTCACGACGTATTCGGCGGCACTCTTCGACAAATTCATGGTGTCGGGCGCAGCGTCCATCACGGCCCGTGGCTTGATGGAATCGGCCGGCGGCGTCTCGGTTTCCTGGAGCGAGTGGTTTCTCGCCTATGCGCCGTGCGATATCGTCGTGGTCGTGGCATCCTGGTGGCTGGCGCTGAAGTTGTTCCCGGCGGAACAGGAAACACTGATCGGCGGGTCCTCATATCTCGAGGCGCAGGCGCAGGGCTTTGGCCCTATGACAGCCCTCCAGAAGCGCGCCGCACTGTTCTTGCTGGCGGCTTTGCTGCTATGGGTCACGGATGTCTTGCACCACATCTCCCCCGCCGTAGTCGGCGTCGGCGTTGTGCTGGCAGCACTTCTTCCTCGCGTTGGCGTGCTTAGCGTGGATGACCTCAAGAAGAACAATCTCTTGCCGTTCATTTTTGTCGCTTCCGCCATAAGCATGGCGAACGTGCTGACAGCAACGAAAGGCCTCGCCCTCGTCACCGACTTCGTTTTCGCTAACATGCTTCCGCTGATGACAAGCCCACTGCAATCGACGACGATTCTGTATTGGTTCGCCTTCATCTACCATTTCGCCCTGGCAAGTGAGATTTCGATGCTGGCATCGTCTGTCCCACCACTAATGACGTTTGCCAAAATAAACGGCCTCAATCCCAAGTTTATCGGCATGGTTTGGACATTTGCCGCAGGTGGCAAGCTGTTTGCCTATCAGAATGCCGTGCTTGTGGTCGGCTATTCGTTCGGGTATTTCAAAGGCCGAGACCTCATCAAATTCGGCCTGCTTTTGACCATTATAGAATTTATTGTCCTAGTGCCAACAGTGCTCTTCTTTTGGCCCCTGATCGGGATCCGTTAGATGAACGGCCAAAACCTTGCCGGCAAGATCCGGATGCGCACCGCAATCGAGTGCCGTGGATATGACTGTCGTGCGACCGAGCATGACCACCCAAAATGGTTCACCTACTCGGCCGTTTCAGGAAGGATGCCGCGTATCGTCTACGCATAGTGGATCACCACTGGGCCAAATTTATGGGGAATGGATACAACCGATGATTGAAATGGCGATGCTGAAAGAGGATTTGGTGACCGCCAACAGGATATTGTCGCATCACAACGTGGTTGATTCATTTGGCCACGTTTCGGTCCGCAATCCTGAAAATCCCGCCCATTATTTCCTGTCGCGCGCCCGCGCGCCTAACTGTGTCGAACTGGGTGACATCACAGAATTCGATTATCAGGGCAACGTCATCGGACATGAGCCTGGCAAACCCTACTCGGAACGTTTCATCCACGGATCAGTCTACGAGGCGCGGCCAGAGGTCATGGCGGTCGTCCACAATCATAGCCCAAACGTCGTTCCATTCACTGTGCAGACAAAAAAGAAGATGCGGCCAATCATGCACATGTGTGCGCCAATCGGTAACGATATCCCGACATGGGACATCGCGGACAAGTTTGGCACGACGAACCTTCTCGTTACCAGCGTCGACATGGGTCGCGATCTTGCCTGCTGTCTGGGTCACCAGCGCGTGGCACTCATGCGCGGCCATGGCAGCGTGGTTACTGGCAAGAGCCTGCGGGAGGTCGTCTTTCTTTCGATTTATATGGAACTGAACGCCGAGATGCTCATCAAGGCCTACCAGCTTGGAGAAGGTGACGTGACCTTTTTGTCCGATGGCGAGGTTAACGCCAACGCTGCCGGGCGCGCCGGTTTCACTTTGGAGCGAGGCTGGGAAAACTGGTGCAAGGAGACCGAACGTCCGTATTTTCCGCAGACATGGAACATGGGGCCAGGCTTTTCCAAGAGTGATGCTTAACTTGTCGATTTCGTAAGCCCACCGCTCAGCTCGGAGATCAATCCACATCTAGGTCCCGCTGGCGGTTCGGATCATCAGGGCTTGCCAGCAAGCCAGTCGCAGCCTTTGGCATACAGCGCTTCGACTTCTGGCCCTTTCAAACCCGGCATGTCACGTTTCACAGTATAGCCAATTCTATGCTGCATGTAGGCGAGGTGACGGTAGCCGACCGGGAAGGAGTTGAGCAAATCCTGATCCAATTCCAGCTTGACCGACGAGTCGAGCGGATCGAGCCGGTCCTTCTCATAGATCGGTTGGCGCCAGAGGACCTTCCAGGCACCGTCTTCCTTGACCATGAAATCGTAGAATCGACCGGTGCAGACAACGTCGCAAACTGCTCCATCAACGATCCCGCGCTGAGAAATTGTCATCTTGGTCTGCGAAATTGCGCGGTCGCCGACGACATCCGAGCTGTTGCCCCCGAGGAAGTGCAGGATGCTGATGCCTTTGTTCCATCCCGCGATCGAGGCAGCGATGAATTCATCCGCGGTGCCCTGCTTCCAGGTGGCTTCCATCCGACCATTCTTCGCCCAAACGGTGCGGAAGCGCTCCCAATCCCCGGCGTCGCGCCAGATTGCCCAATTCTCAATGGTCTCGCGGATGGCGAGACGTTCCTGCATTGCCTGCTCGATTTTATCCTCCGATGCCCGGCGGGGCCTATTTGTTTTGAAAATGCAAACTTGCGCAGCCGCTTATAGCCCAATGAAAAGTTTCTAGCGCTGACTAATCGTTGAGTGCGTCATTCGCAGCCATCTCACTGCGGGTCTAGCACTACAGTTGCGTTTTCTGGCGGGTTCTGAATCAATGGGCAACCACGATTCAGAACCTGATGACTGGCGGCGCATCTACTGTGAACACCCTGTCGTTGTGGGCAGTGTCGTTGCAGGAGGCGAAGCGGCGCATCCGCCCGCTGTTCACGCAAGATCATGTTGCGACCTCGGCAGGCCAATTCATGGATGCGCTGCTGGGCAACGAACCCCGCAAGACGGGATGGATGCGCGCTGAGGCAGCGGGCGATGGTGGGCCCTGGCGACAACAGGCATTGCTGGGTCGTGGACGATGGGATGCCGACGCTCTGCGCGACATCGGCCGTGATGACGACGCGGTCCTGGTGATTGATGAGACAGGCTTTCTCAAGCAGGGCAAGGCTTCGTACGGCGTGGGGGGCAATACACGGGGTCGGCTGGCAAGATTACGAACTGCCAGATCGGGGTGTTCGCGTCCTATGTGTCCAGCAATGACCACGCCTTTATCGACCGAGCGCTCTACTTGCCGAAAGCCTGGTCGTCCGATCCAGACCGCTTGGCCGCCGCCCCGTGTGCCGTAGACGGTTGCGTTCGCGACTAAAGCGTGAAGACCGAAGGTGGAATCACCGAAAGGTCTGAATCACGCCATAAAACACAGAGCTAGAGCGGCAATGTGTAGCCTTCCGAAGCGTCCTCACGAAAGTGAAGGCGCCTCGATCTTTTTTTCTCCGACAAGCGATCGTACTTGTATACGTCTAGGTTCCGATATATCTTAGACTCCGCTATATCGAAACACACACGGAGAAATCTTACTTGAGACTCAAACACAGTTATAGCGACGGTTGTCGTCGTCCTGAAGGTCGCCGCTTTGCCCGCGGTCCGGACGATGTACGTCGCGGACGCCACGGCGGCGGGCGGCCGGGCCGCTTCTTCGAGCACGGCGATCTTCGCCTGGTCATTCTGGCGCTGATCGCCGAAAAGCTCAGCCACGGCTACGAGATCATCAAGACGATCGATGAACGGGTCGGCGGCGCTTACAGTCCCAGCCCTGGCGTGGTCTACCCGAGCGCCAACCGCACGACCGTCGCTGCTTTGTTCGCCCGCATCGCCGAGGTGGGAAAAGCCTGGATCGGTGCCGAGATGTCGCCGGTGCTGCGCGGCATGGAAAACCTGAAGCTCACGTGCGCGCTTCGGAGTTCTGCTTCGCATGAGCGGTGTGAGAAATTTGGGATGCCTTCGACGCTGCGCGCGCACTCGATAAGCGCAAGCCAACGGCACTCCGGATTTCTCGCATCGCTCATGTGAAGGAGAATAGAGTGGCTTACGAAACGCTTCTGCTCGATCGCCAGGACGGTGTTACGACCGTGACACTTAATCGCCCAAACAAGCGTAATGCGATGAACCCCAAGCTGCACGAAGAAATGACGGCAGCGCTCGAGGAACTTCGTTACGATCACGCCACGCGTGTGGTCGTTATCACAGGCGCCGGGACCTCGTTCTGTGCCGGCATGGATTTGAAAGAATACTTCACTGAGCTAAAGAGCAAACCCGACGAATTCGACCGCGCCGGACGGCTTGCGGTTGAATGGCGAGGTCGCACTCTGCGCTATTATCCGAAGCCGACGATCGCAATGATCAATGGCTATTGTTTCGGCGGTGCCTTTTCAATCGTCGAAGGTTGCGATCTTGCCATTGCTGCAGAGGAAGCGACCTTTGGCCTTTCCGAGGTAAACTTCAAATTGTTTCCAGGCGGTTCGGTCAGCAAATCGCTCGCCAATCTCATGCGCCCGCGCGACGCACTTTGGTACGGCATGCTGGGGCGGCCATTCGATGGCAAGAAAGCCGCCGATATAGGTTTCATCAACCTCGCGGTTCCTCTCGCCAATCTTCTCGAGGAAACCATGAATATCGCCCGCGAACTCGCCAACAAAGACCCGCATGCGCTTAGGGCGACCAAGGACGGTTTCCGCCATTCGCTGGAGATGTCATGGGACGCCGCTATCAGCTATTCCTTTGCCAAGGAAGCTGAATTGGTTCTTCAACAGAATGACGCGTGGCGCACCGAAGGCATCGGTGATTTCCTTAAGGGAAAATACAAACCGGGTCTGGAGAGCCACGATCAAGTCCAAAAACCCGCAACCGATCCGGCTCCCGTGTCTTCGGAACAGGGATAAACGACATGTTAGACGGTATCCGCGTCATCGAACTTGGTACGGTGATCACGGCACCGTTGACGGGTATGATGCTCGCCGATTTTGGAGCGGACGTCATCAAAGTGGAACGCCCGGAAGGTGACCCCTTCCGCCACTCCCACGGTGGCAGCTACAGCCCAACTTTCGTTGCCTATAATCGCAACAAGCGCAGCGTTGTGCTTGATCTAACGACCGAAGGCGACCGCAAGGCGCTCCTCGGATTGATTGATGGCGCAGACGTTCTGCTGGATAACTTTAGGCCAGGTGTGCTCGACAAACTTGGCCTAGCGCCCGAAGTGTTGCGCCTTCGCAATCCGCGACTGATACAATGCTCCATCACGGGTTTTGGAAGCACCGGTCCCTACCGCGAAAGACCAGCTTTTGATGCCGTTGGCCTAGCGCTGAGCGGTCTGGGGAGCCTATTCGTTGATCCCGATAGACCTGAGTCATTCGGACCGACTATATCCGATAACGTGACTGGGATGCAGGCGTGCTGCGCCATTCTTGGTGCGTTGGTCGAACGAAGCCGCACCGGAGAGGGGCGGCGTCTCGAAGTGAACATGCTCGAATCGACCATGGCCTTTGCGCCCGATGCTTTTACGAGCGTTACGCGCGGCGGCCGGACCCCTGACCGTTTGGCGCGGGCGTCGAATTCTCAATCCTATGCATTTCGCTGCGCGGATGGTGAGCTTCTTGCGGTCCACCTCTCCGCAAGGGAAAAGTTTTGGCAGAACTTCCTCCACGCAATCGATGCACCAGACCTCGGGACCGATGTCCGCTTTGCCAAGCATGCCCAGCGCGCCCGGAATTACATCGCATTGCGCGCTGAACTCACACAGCGGCTTCTCGCTCGCCCGCGTGCGGAGTGGTTGCAACGGCTGGCGGATGCCGATGTTCCCGCGGCGCCAATTCTAAGCATCGCCGAGGCGCTCGACGATCCCCAAGTGAACGCGCTCGGCTCGTCGTACGAAACCGAGCACCCGATCGAAGGGATGGTTCGCAGCATCTGTTGCCCTGTCCTGATCGACAATATTCGGCCGCGTAATCGGATGACTGCGCCGCCGACGCTCGGAGAACACACTCAAGAGGTATTGGCCGAGCTATCAACACGCATGATGCAAGACGAGAAGCCTGAATAATCAGGTCGGTTTTTAAATTTGGGAGCCCGGCTGGGTTTTGAATTCTGGTTTCTGAAGTGTCTCGAACTCCGACGCGCCGCGGAAACCGATATTCGCTACCTGGTCGAAACAGGGAGACGTTATCTTGAGCACAACCGCAATCAATGTGGAAAAATTTATTGATGAGGGCAAGGTCACGCCCTATCAGTGGGTTATCGTCGGGCTTTGTTTTCTGGTCGCGATGCTCGACGGCATAGACACTGCGTCTATGGGGTTCGTCGCACCTTCGCTGATGACTGATTGGCACATTTCACGAGTTGCGTTTGGGCCGGTTATGAGTGCTGCATTGCTGGGATTTGCCCTCGGCGCTATGGTCGTTGGCCCGTTTGCCGATCGCGTCGGACGGCGGAAAATATTGCTGTTATCCGTATTGATTTTTGGTTTTTTCAACGCCAGTTGCGCATTCGCACAGTCCCCCACCCAACTCATGGTATTGCGCCTGCTAACAGGCATCGGCCTTGGGACAGCAATTCCGGCGGCTGCCACATTGCTTTCTGAATATGTGCCAACGCGTGTGCGTGCTTTTCTCGTGACGGTGATGTTTGCCGGCTTCGCGCTCGGATCTGGTCTGGCGGGGGGTATTGCTTCAGTGTTGCTTGGTCAATACGGTTGGCGTGGCGTGTTGCTAGCCGGTGGCGCGTTGCCTCTGCTGAGCCTTCCCTTGCTGTTTTGGCTGCTCCCTGAATCAGCGCGCTTTTTGGCGGTCAACGGGCGAGATTCGAATGAAATCGCCAAGTTGTTGAAGCGGGTTTGCAACACCGATTTCAGTGCCAACACCAGTTTTATCAGTCAGGAGCATCGTCTGACCGCCACAAAAATTCCCGTCCAGCTCTTGTTCGGAGACGGTTATGCCTTTGGGACCATGCTGCTGTGGGCCAGTTGCTTTATGGGCCTGCTCATTCTTTACCTGATCACGGGCTGGCTTCCGACCTTGATTACCGACGCTGGTTATACTGTCCAAGAAGCTGCGAAAATCACAGCGATGTTTCAGATCGGCAGCATACCTGGCGCGCTGATTGTTGGCTTCTTGATGGTCCGTACCGAGAGCAGCCGCGTTGTCGCTGCGGCCTATTTTTTCGGGGCGATCGCCATCTTCAGTCTGGGCGCAAGCATGTTGAATTCAGGATGGCTCCCAGCCCAAGTGGCTATTGCAGGTTTCTTTATTGGCGGCGCACAAACCGGCCTGAACGCTTTGGCGCCGGCTTTTTACCCAACGCAAGCGCGCGCAACCGGCGTCAGTTGGATGAACGGGATCGGACGTGGTGGTGCCATCGTCGGCTCGTTGGTTGGAGGGCTTTTGCTATCGCTCGGATGGCAATTCGGAGCGGTGTTCGCAGCCTTGGCAATGCCGGCCATGCTCGCTGCAGTGGCCGTTGTCCTTAGTCGCTATGCGTCGCGCTCGATTGTCCGAGGGGCCGTTCCCTATCCGAATTAGCCGACATGTGAGCACCAGAGATCTTTCTGGTCGTGAATTGATGAAATGAGAAGGTAGAGTGAATATGAGTAACGCAACGATCCATCATAGTGGCGCCAGTCCATCGGTGAACGGCCCCGCCGGCGCGCAAACACTGCTTCTTCTTGATGAACCAGGGGCGGGAGCCGCAACTTGGAACGCTATCGCCGGACCATTGGCAGAGCAGTTTCGTGTTGTTCGCCTGGGCCATCACGTCACGCACGACACCACACACTCTCATTTGGAATTGTTGGGTCAAGCAGCGATCGATGCCTTGGACGCCGCTGGAAGCGAGCGAGCGCATGTCGCTGGCTGCGGCTTGGGCGGCGCGGTAGCACTTTGGCTTGCGATCCATCATCCCGAGCGCGTTGCGCGAATTGCAGTTATCGGTGCGAGCGCTTCAACAAAAGATCCTGCTTTTTGGACCGATCTTGCTGCCCGCCTACGGGCCAAGGACACCAAGTCTGTCACTGAAAATTTGATCGGCGGATGGCTGACGCCAGGTTTACGCGATCGCGACGCGGCTTTGGTCAACACTCTCACTGGTGCCATCGCGTCGAATGCAACAAACGAACTGGCAAGTTCATACGAGACCTTGGCCAAGCTGGACCTGCAACACGACCTCGAACGCGTCACGACACCCGCTTTGATCATTTTGGGCGAGGAAGATCCATTCGTTGACCTCGCCGAAGCAGAAAAATTGCTCGCAGCACTTTCGCAGGCGGTTTTAGAAGTGATACCGCAGGCGGGTCACCTAGTGACAATCGAGCGCCCCACACGTGTGGTCAAGATGTTGCTCGATCATTTCGGCTCAGCGGCAACGCTTGCGACAGGCTTTCGAAGCCGGCGTGTCGCTCTTGGCGACCATCACGTGGACAAAGCGATTGCCGCATTCACGCCGTTCACCAGCCCGTTTCAAGATTTCTTGACGCGCTATTGCTGGGGTGAGGTGTGGACGCGCTCTGGCTTAAGCCGCCGTGACCGGTCTCTCGCCACGATCTCAGCATTGGTTGCCATTGGAGCTGAGCACGAAATTCCTGTGCACGTGCGAGCCGGACTGCGGCACGGGCTCAAAATTGAAGAATTTCCGGAACTGTTTCAGCAGTTGGCTCTGTACACCGGCCTTCCGCGCGCATTCGGTGCGTTGAACATCACGCAAAAGACGCTTCTTGAAGATGGCTTGTTGCCCATCAAAAAAACCTCTTAGGGAGCCGCAATAATGAAAACGTTATCTTTTCAGAATCCACCCGTCGAAATAGGACCCAACGATCCGGTCGCAACGGAACGTGCAGGCGGCACGCCTGACGGCATGCAGCCAGGTTATGTTCTATATCCCAAAGAGGGACCGGCTATGTGGTTCCATGAGGCGCTGTTTTCGGTCAAAGCGCGTACTAGCGACACAGACGGGCAGTTCTCGCTTTTTGACCAGATCACGCCGAGGGGATTTGCGGCGCCACCGCATTACCATTCAGCCGTGACAGATAGCTTCTATATCATCGCTGGCGAGTTGGACTACGCGATCGGCGATACGGTCTACTACGGCGTGACCGCCGGAAGTTTCATTTATATCCCGCGGATGACTCGGCACGAATTCCGCGTGATTTCTGAAACCGCGAATTTCTTGCTGCTTTGTACGCCAGGCGGGTCGTTTGAGCGCTACTTCGAAGATCTTAGCAGCCCGGCTCAAGAATACGACTTGCCACCAAGCGGGCACCGCCAACTTCTCGGTGACGAAGTCGCGGCAGCGAAGCGGAAATGGGGCGCCATGCCGACCAACGACCCAAGCCTGTTTTGTTCGCTTGACCAAAGAGCAACAGTGATGAATACGGGCCGTACGGTGCATGTTCCTTCTAAGTCCGCTCCCTTCTCGTGGCGCTGATGGCTTGTTCAAGTCATTCCCATCATCAGCGGCATTGCCAGACAGAACGCTCTCCCATCTGCGCGGGCGGTCGGTTCGCTGTTGCCTTGTACTCTGTCTAATTGCGATTTCTCTACCCTGAAACCACAAAAGACATTAAATCATGAGCATGAGCGAAATAACACGCCGCTACACCCCAGTAACGTTATCGTTGCTGCGTATCGTTGCCGCACTGATTATGATGGAACACGGCACGCAAAAAATGTTTGACTATCCGCATATTGTTAACGCCATGCCCTATTCGAGGCTCAGCGAAATAGCTGGGTGGATAGAAACTGTTGGTGGCTTTCTGCTCATATTCGGCTTGTTCTCACGACCCATCGCCTTCATTTTGTCAGGCGAGATGGCATTCGCCTATTTCCTTCGTCACAACCCCCGGGGAATGTTTCCGGTCAATACTGGTGGCGATCTGGCTGTGCTTCTATGCTTCGCGCTTCTTTTCCTCGCGGCTTCTGGGCCGGGACCTTTGAGCCTGGATGCCTTGTGGCAGCGACGGACGCGGCCGTCGGCGTGAGACATTTTTCGCGCTGAAATTCGCCGCACTTTTGACGTAAGGGTTTTATAGATGAGCGTTAAATTTCGCGGACGGCGAGAGGACTATCGTTTGGTGACTGGTGCCGGTCGCTACACGTCCGACTGGAATTTCCCCGATCAAGTCTACGCAGTGTTTGTTCGGGCGAACCGAGCCCACGCCAAGTTACGCGGCATCGACGCCAGTGCCGCGCGGGAGATGGAAGGCGTTCTTGCTGTGCTAACAGGCGAGGACACCAAGGCTGCGGGTTTTGGTGCGGCGCCATCTCTCGTTCGCTATCCAGGCAAGGGCGGCATGGTCTTCCCCAAGATCCACCGCGAAGTCATGGCGGAAACACGCGTTCGCTACGTTGGCCAGGAAGTCGCTCTTGTCGTGGCGACAACGGAAGCCATCGCTCAGGATGCCGCCGAGAGCATCATCGTCGATTATGACGATATGGACAGCGTCGTGGATGCAGAAGATGCGCTGAAGCCAGGTGCGCCGCAGCTTTACGACCATATCCAGAATAATCTCGTCTTCGAGTTTGAGTATGGCAACGAGACAGCAGTGCTTGAAGCGTTTTCTAGCGCTGCCCATGTCACAAAGCTTGTTGTCGACGCACCACGGATTGTCGGCAACCCGATGGAGCCGAAGGCTGCGCTGGTAACATATAATCCTGCAACCGAAGTCTATGACCTCTACGCGCCTTCTCAGGGCATAACCATGATGCGCGGTGGCCTGTCGGTCGGCACGGGGATCCCACAAGACAAATTGCGATGCCACGCCCATGACGTGGGCGGCGGCTTTGGTGTCCGGGCCGAGGCCTATTCAGAATATTGCTCTCTTCTGTTGGCGGCGAAAAAAACAGGCCGGCCCGTTAAATGGATATCCACGCGCTCGGAGACCTTCCTATCTGATCATCACGGCCGCGCTGCAAAAATGTACGGCGAACTTGCACTCGACACGGATGGTAAGTTTCTAGCTGTGCGCTTCAATTGGGTCGTTAATGCGGGCGGTTATCTTTCAGGCGCTGGTCCCTTCATCAACACAATGCCGCCCTCAACGCATGCGATCAACGTTTATACAATCCCCGCCGTCCACGGCGTGCACCGGATCGTCGTCACCAACACGACACCCACGACAGCTTATCGGGGTGCTGCGAGACCGAATGTCAGTTACATCGTCGAGCGCCTCGTCGATGAAGCGGCGCGTGAGATGGGTATCGACCGCTTGGACCTGCGCCGCCGCAATATCATTCCGAAAGAGTCCTATCCTTACAGCACTCCGACAGGCTCGGTGTACGACAGCGGCGATGTGTCGGGCCTACTTGTAGACGCCGTGAAAGCTTCAGATTGGTCTGGCTATCCGAAGCGTCTGGCTGAGTCGAAAACACGCGGCAAAATGCGAGGGCGTGCGCTCTGTGTTTTTACCGAGCCAGCCGGCACGGGAGGCAGCCCAGTGGAAGAAACTGCCATCAAGTTCATGGAGTCCGGCAAGGCGCTTCTCTATACTGTGTCCGGTCCATCGGGACAGGGCCATGAGACAGCCTACCCTGAGATTGTAGCCGCTGTGCTCGGTATCGACGCACTTGATATTACGCTGCGGTATTCGGATCCGGACGGTCCAGCCCTACGTGGCGACGGCACGATTGGGGCGCGGTCATTGATGTCGCATGGCAGTGCATTGCACAATGCCGCCAAGGTCATCGTCGAAAAGGGCCACAAACTTGCCGCCAAGCATCTCGAAGTCGGCGCTCAGGATATCGACTTCGCGGAAGGCCAATATCGCGTAAAGGGAACGGATCTTTTCGTTGGCCTTCAAGACCTGGCAAAGATCTATGTCGGCACCGAAGATACGCTCGACACACAGTTCACCGGGACACAAATGTACTCCTTCCCGACGGGAGCCCATGTTGCGGAGGTGGAGGTTGATCCAGAGACGGGCGTGGTCGAGGTCCAGAGCTATGTCGGCATCGATGATTGCGGCACCGTGATCAATCATGAATTGGCAGAAGGCCAGGTGCAGGGCGGGATCATGCAGGGCTTAGGCCAGGTCCTCAGCGAGGCCTGCGTGTACGACGACGAAGGCCAATTGGTGTCTGGCAGCTTCATGGATTATTGCATGCCACGCGCGCACGATATCAACGGCCTCGCTCTGTATTGGCGGCCTGTTGCAGCACCCAACAATCCGCTCGGGGCCAAGGGAGTTGGCGAAGCCGGCACAACCGGAGCTGTGCCGACGCTGGCAAATGCGGTTATCGACGCGCTGCGTCCATTTGGTATCAATCATATCGACTTGCCGTTATCGCCATGGCGTATTTGGGAAGCCATTAAAGCGAGCAAACTCTGACATCCGTTTGAGGAAGCGCTTTCTAAACGGCCATTGTCTTGATCGAGTTCGATCCGAGCACGGGCGAGAATTACACGCGCAAGGTTGAGTGCTTACTTGATTTAGCTGCCAACTGTCGGGGCCGCGCTTGCCGCAGCGCATCCTCTAGAAGTCGGCGAAGGTGGCGATGCGGTCGATCTATTCCGTAGTTGGTGAAAACTTCCGGCAAATTTTACTGAAGCCCATTTAAGGAGGGTGATATGGAGGAACTTGCCGAACCGATCATGGACATAGCCCATCTCGGTCATCTCGAACTGCTGACGCCGGTGTTCGACAAGAGTGTACGATTTTTTGTCGATGTGATGGGTATGACGATCTCCTGTGAGAAAGGCGACAGCGTCTATTTGCGCGCCTATGACGATTATGAGCGCTACTCGCTCAAGCTGACTGCATCCGAGACCAACGGCATGCGGCACGTCGCCTATCGCACGCGCTCGCCACAGGCACTCGAGCGGCGCGCCGCCGCGCTGAAGGGCTCCGGCTTTGATATCGGCTGGACCGACGGCGATCTCGGCCACGGCAAGACCTTCGTCTGCAAGGATCCATGCGGGCACGCCATCGAATTGTACTACGACACTGAATGGTACGAAGCGCCGGCCGATCAAAAGCCAGCATTGAAAAACCAGTCACAAAAATTCCAGGGCCGCGGCTGCAATGTGCGCCGGCTCGACCATTGGAACGGACTGGCCGCGGACATTTCCGCCTGCCGGGTGTTCTTTGAAAAATATCTCGGCTTCCGGTTGACCGAGCGCATCGTCATGAATGACGGTTCGGAGGCTGGTATCTGGCTCACCGCCACCAACAAGTCCTACGACTTTGCCTATACGCGGGACCACACCGGCATTCCCGGCCGCTTTCATCACATCACTTACGCGCTCAATTCGCGCGAGGAGATATTGCTCGCCGCCGACATCTTCCTCGAGAACGGCATCTTCATCGAAACGGGCCCGCACAAGCACGCCGTGCAGCAGACATTCTTTCTCTATGTCTACGAGCCGGGCGGCAACCGCGTTGAAGTGGCCAATGCCGGCGCCAAGCTCATTCTCGCGCCGGACTGGAAGACAATCACCTGGACCGAGGACGAGCGCAAGAAAGGCCAGGCATGGGGCCTTAAGACCATCGAGTCGTTCCACACCCATGGAACACCACTAAATCCGTCTCAATGAGGAGGCGACGGCATATTTAACCGGCGTGAGATCATGCAAGCTTCAGTTATGGCGGCAGCTTTGGTGCCTCAAGTTTTGCCCGACGCTTGCCGCGGCACCGCCAAACGGCGGCGGACTTCTACCGCGACAAGGCCGGCACCATCGAAGTGACCTGCGACCGAAGGTGGACTTACCGAAAGGTCTGAATCACGCGACAAAACAAAGAGCTAGAGCGGGATAACGTCGCCTATCAGACGTCATCCCGCTCTAGGGCCGGGCAGGCGCAGTCGGCACCAACGGTACCGACTGCGCAGGGCGCTCAACGTCGGTGGTGGAGGGCGGCGCAGCCGCCAGGTCCACTGCCGTGAAACGAGGCCCGGTGCGGCTCACCACCGCACCCTGGAAACTCACCATCTGCTGGCGCCACGTATACAGCTGACCCGTGCTAATCCGTATCCATCCGGCGAAGGCCGCGGGTCTCAATGCGGTTGCAAGAGTCCGTTGCTGCTGATGGCGTTGAGTGCAGATTTCAGCGAAAGGTTCTGATGGACGCGAAACCATTGTCCGGTATGGCGATGCCACTGGATATCA
>JANXSM010000044.1 GCA_025352665.1 Rhodospirillales bacterium
TCAAGGCGGGTTGGTATAACCTCGCGGTCAGGCGGGGGCCGGTTCCCGGACTGACCGGACAACCGATGGCAGCCCGAGGAATGACATGACTAAGACCGAGGGCGGCGATGGTGCTCTGATGCTTGCGTTGCGGCGCGCCGAGCGCGGCCGCCGTCTTCAAGCCTTTGCGCTTGTAGCGCCTCTGCTGGTCTTCCTGCTGTTCAGCTTCCTCATCCCGATCGGCGATATGTTACGCCACGCCGTGCAGGATACCGAGCTTTCCGACGTTTGGCCGCGCACTGCCAACGCGATGCATCATTTCACCGGCACCGGGCTGCCGCCGGATTCGGCCTTCGACGCTCTTGCCTCCGACCTCAAGGTGAGCGGCGAGGCCAGCACCGTGGCCACCGCCGCGCGCCGCCTCAACTACGCCATTGATGGCGGGCGCTCGATGGTGATGAAGACGGCCCGCGCCGTGGCGCGCATCGAGACGGCGCCGCCGGAGGGCTGGCGTGCGGCGTTGACCAAAATCGATCCGGCTTGGGGCGATCCGAAAACCTGGCACGAGATCGTCAGCGCCAGCGGCCCGGTCACTGATTTCTTTCTGCTCTCCGCGCTGGATCATCAACGGGATCCATCCGGCGCCATCGTCGGCAAGCCGGCCAACGAACAGATTTACCTCACCGTTCTCGGCCGCACGTTCCTGATCAGCGGCCTCGTAGCAGTGATTGCCCTGCTCCTCGGCTTCCCGCTCGCCTACATGATGACGACGTCGCGCTCGCGGAGGGTGGTGGCGGTGTTGACGCTGGTCGTGTTGCTACCGTTCTGGACTTCGCTGCTGGTTCGCACTGCCGCCTGGATTGTGCTGCTGCAGGACCAGGGCATCATCAACAAGACGCTGATCTGGCTTGGCCTTATCGATCACCCGATCCGCCTAATCTACAACCGGGTGGGCGTCGTCATCGCCATGGTGCACATCCTGCTGCCGTTCATGGTGCTGCCGATTGCCTCCGTCATGCGCGGCATCAAGCCAGACACATTGCGCGCGGCCCGCTCGCTTGGCGCGCCGCCGGTTACCGCCTGGCGGCGCATCTATCTGCCGCAGACCTTGCCGGGCGTTGCGGCCGGCGTGCTGCTCGTCTTCATTTCGGCGATCGGCTACTACATTACGCCGGCGTTGGTCGGCGGTGCCGACGATCAGATGATGTCGTATTTCATTGCGTTCTATACCACCGAGACCGTCAACTGGGGGCTTGCGGCAGCGCTTGGCGTGTTGCTGCTTGTCGCCACCGCAATCCTCTCGGTGGTATACGGCCAGCTCGCCTCGCGGCGTAACGCGCTGTTCGGATGAGACGAAAATGACGACATCGGCTATGCCAACCACGCGCCTCGAACGCGCCGCCAGGTTTGGCCTGGCCTGCTATGTGGCGCTGGTTGCCCTGTTCCTGATCGCGCCGATCCTGGCGATCGTGCCGTTGTCGGTCAGTGACGGCCAATTCCTGGTCTATCCCCTGCGCGGCTTGTCGTGGCGTTGGTTCGTGGCCTTCTTCACATCCGACCGCTGGGCGGTGTCGGTCAAAAATAGCCTGTTCATTGGCGCCATTGCGGCCTCGCTCGCCTGTGCGCTGGGCACTATGGCGGCAGTGGGGCTGGCGCGCGCCAATTTCTTCGGCAAGCGCATCATCACCGGCTTGATCCTGTCGCCGCTGGTGGTGCCGATCGTCATTTACGCGGTCGGGCTGTATTTCTTTTTCGCGCCGCTCGGCCTGACCCAGAGCTATACCGGCCTGATCCTTGCCCATGCAGCGCTCGGCAGCCCGTTCGTAGTGGTAACGGTCAGCGCTTCGCTATCGAATTTTGACTACAATCTGATACGCGCCGCCACCAGCCTCGGTGCGCCGCCGCTGATGGCTTTTCGGCGAATTATGCTGCCGATCGTGCTACCTGGCGTCGTTACCGGTGCGCTTTTCGCCTTCGCGGCCTCCTTCGATGAGGTCGTTACTGTCCTGTTCCTGGCGTCACCCGAACAACGCACGATCCCTCGCGAAATGTTTTCGGGGCTCCGCGAAAACCTGTCGCCGGTGATCGCAGCCGCGTCCACCGTGATGATCACGGCGGCGATCCTGCTTTTGGCCACCGTGCAAGTCCTGCGTCGGCGCACCGCGCGAGCCATGCTCAACACCGGAAGTTAGCGCAATATCGTCTGAGGTTGAACCAACCGCGCGAAAAAATTGCTCGTTGAAACAGACGGCTAAAGCGTGACCGCTTCGCCTACCAGAAGCGATCAGGCTCCAGATGTTTGGCCGCGGCATTTGATGGATTGGATCGAGGGTTCATCGCTCGGGATGTTTTGTCCATGCTTTGCAGATGGTTTCGTTGGGTGTGAGACCATTCAGGGTGGTCAGGCGGCGTCCGAAATTATGGGCGCTGACGAAGTCACCGATTATCGCGACGTTCGCCGACGATGTGTGCCATTACACCCCAGCGGCGAGCCCGTCGCGCTGCGGATCGGCGCCGCCTTCCAGCACGCCGTCCCACAGCGTGATGCCGTGCGGGGCGGCGAAAGGGTACGACATCGGTGAGCGCCGCGTTTGGTAGCCCATCGCCTGCACCGCTCTCTCGGTTGCGTGCGGGATGCGGTTGGAGAGGTCGATCACGTCGGTCGTGGCGGAAAAGCGCGGCGCCATCACGGCCTCCTGCATGGTCATACCCCAGTCGAGCACGTTGAGCAGGGTCTGCAGGATGGCAACGCCGATCCAGGCGCCGCCGGGGGCGCCGAGAGTCATGACCGGCGTTGCGCCTTCGAACACCAAAGTGGGCGTCATTGAGGAGAAGCGACGCTTGCCCGGGGCGATGGAGCCAGGGCGCCCCGGGCGCGGATCGTACCAGTTCATCGCCCCGTTCAGCATAAACCCAGTGCCTGGCACGATCACGCCGGAGGGCACGCCGAGCGTGTGGGTGAGCGAGACGACCATGCCCCGGTCGTCCACGCACGAGATGGTGGTGGTGTGCCGGCTGTCGCCGCCAACGCGGGGGAGCGAGGTTTTCTCTCCCGCACGGATCCGCGCAGCATAGGCGTCGGCGGTGGCGTCCGCGAGCAGCATCGCCAGTGGCGGCGTCACGAAATCGGGGTCGCCGATATGGGTCTCCTTGTCGAGTCCGGCGATCTTCATCGTCTCGGCCACGACACGGATATATTCGGGGCTGTTGTGGCCGAGCGCCACCAGATCGAACCGTTCCAGGATGCGCAGCATTTCCGCCACCACGATGCCACCGGCCGGCGGCGGCGGGGTGGCGATGCGGCGGCCGCGATAGACGATCTCCAGCGGTGCATGCCGGCGCGGCCGGAAGCCCGCGAGATCAGCGGCCGAGAGCAGGCCACCATGCGCCTGCATGTCGGCCACGATCCGGCGCGCGAGATCGCCGGTGTAGAATGTCTCGACCCCCTCGGTCGCGATTGCCCCAAGCGTGGCCGCGAGGTCGCGGTTCACCACCGTCTCGCCGGCGCGCCTGGGCGTGCCGTCGGGACGCAGATACAGGGCCACACCGTCCGGCGTGGCCGCAAGCTTGGCGACATAGGGCAGGCGGCCATAGACGACTTCGTTGGTGTTCATCATGGCCGAAACATGGGGGCGGATCATCCAGCCGCCGGAGGCGAAGCCGATCGCCGGGCCGAACAACTCAGCCCAGGGGAGCCGGCCGTAGCCTGCATGCGCCGCCTCGAACAACCGCAATATCCCGGGCGTGGTGACGGCGGTGTGGCCGAGTTCGTTGACGTTACCTTTCAGCACATAGCCGTATCCGTCGGTGCACTCGCGCTCAAACATGTCGATCCACATGTTCGCGGTACAGGCGCCAGGGCAGGTGGACAGACCGTCGATCACCTCGTGGCTACCGGAGGCGGGGTCAAACACCTGCAAGCTGCCGAGCCCTCCGATGCCGCACATCAGCGGATCCACCACGCCCTGGGTGAAGGCGCAGGCCAAGACTGCGTCCATGGCAGTGCCGCCGGCTTTTAGGATGCATACGCCTGCTTCCACCGCCTCCGGCTGCGGTGCGGTGATCATGGCGCGAGGGTTGGGCAGTCGGCGCTGGGGACGGGGCAAGGGTTGGGTGACCTGCTTCCTGACCGTTATCGGCGCAACGGCAACCGGAGCATGGACGCGTGCGCCCCACCCCGATGCACGGTGAGAAGCGGTGGGGTTCCGTGTGGCACCTGTGCGTAATGATCGCTGTCAGCGCCCGAGATCGCCAGGCGGATTCGGCTGCGCTGTTTGAACAGCCAGGACGTCGGCAACAACACGACCCGCATGAAGGCGGGCTCGCCGGGCACCAGCGGTGCTGCGTCGGCGCGGCTGTAGGTGCGGAACGGCCAGGTCGCTCGGTAGTTCGCGGGCGGCGCGCTCTCGTTGCGGTGGAGCGCGCGCAGCACGCCTTCGGTGACGTAGCGCACCGTGCCGTCCGCCTCTATCTCGCTGAGGAAGCAGTGAATGGCGGCATCTGGCGTAGACGCGCTGAGCCACAGCTCGACGACGCCATGACCGGTAAGTTCGCCGTCCTGATCAAGAGATTCGCTGTCGTAGCGCAGCAGCGTGGTGTCACGCCCCTGCCAGTCAGTGTAATAATCCGTGGTAGCAAAGGCTGCGAGGCGGCCATAGCGGGTGTTCTGGCCTGAGCCGAACGCGAAATCGGCCTGGTGCGTGTCGGCACCGGATAAAGCCGTGCCGGTGGCCAGAACGCCGTTCGCGTCGAGAGCGAAGCCGGTCTGGGTCGGGATCAGCGGCCAATCGGCACCCGCCTGCCAGGTCTCGCCGTGCAGGGTGAAGACATGGACCGGGGCTTCGGCGTCGAGCCCGGTGTCGCGCCGTTGCAGATAATGATCGAAGAAGCGCAGCAGCTCGCCGTTGAGGCAGAACTGTGGGACGACACCGTCGCGCCATGGCGAGACATTGCTGCGGGCACCATGGTCCCAAGGACCCAGCAGGAGGTAGCGCTTGGGATTGGGCAGGGTCAGAAACCGCGCCAATGCGCCGTTGGCATAGCCGGCGCCATCCATCCAGCCGGAGATCGAATAAACCGCGACGTCGGATGCAATCCCGTCCGCGTAATGATACGGACTGAACGAGGCGGACGTGAACGCCGCATCGTAGGGTAGGGGCTCGGTGCGGAAGCGGAATTCGGTGATGAAGTCCGGCATGCGGAAATTGCCGAGGTGCTCACGCACCGCCGCATCACGCTTGCCGCCATTGTCGCCATCCACCGGGGCGGGACCGTCAAGCATCGGTTCGGCGTAATAGGCGAAGCTTTGCAGCATCTCGCGCCTGTCATGGTCCATCGCGACCATGAGGTGGTCATAGACCTCGGCAAGACGGTGCAGCAGCATGCCGCCCGGATAATAATGATCAGCATAGGTGTCCCACACCGCGAACAGGGGTGCGATCGCCTTGACCGATTTGTGCCCTGTGCTGGCCAGGAAGTCGCAGGCCGCACCCACGTAGGAGATGCCGGTGGCGCCGATCGTGCCGTCGGACCAGGGCTGCGCGACCACCCAGTCGGCGATAACGGCATAGTCGTCGCGTTCGCGCGGCGAGCGGAAGCTGTCGCGTGTGCCGAAGCTGGCGCCGGTGCCGCGCACATCGACGACGACGAGCGCATAGCCGCGCGGCACGAACAGGTCGCGCCAGCGCGCCGCCCCGGGCGCGGCCTCAACCCCGTCAGCACCGGGCTTGAGCGAAAAGCGCCGGTAGTATGGTGTGAGGATAAGGATGCATGGCACGGACCCGGACCCTGCTCCGACTCCTGTCCCGGACGCGGTCCCCTGGGGCAGATACACATCGACCGCCAGATCGCAGCCATCCGACATGGTGACATAGCAGCTCGAAGGCTGTCCGATCAGGAACTCCGGCGGCCGGCTGCCCAGATACGCCGTGGGCGACACGCGCCAGGCGTTGGAGGAGACATCAAGATCAGGCACGGTACCGCCTTGGCACGAGGAAGTTGGACAGCGATGTCAGCAACAGGGTCGTGGCCATCAGGATGAATGCCAGCGCCGCCGAGAAGGGCCAGTTGCTGTTGGTGTTGAATTCCCAGAACACGAGCGGTGCCATCATCTGGAAGCGTGGCCCGCCCAGCAGCACCGGCGTGGCATAGGCGTTCATGCCGAGGATAAACGATAGGATGGCAGAGATCATCACCCCTGGCAGCGCCAACGGCCACACCACCCGCCAGAACGCGCGTGAGGGCGTCGCTCCAAGCCCCTGCGCCGCCTCGGTCAGTCGATCGTCGATGCCTTCGAATACGCTCTGCAAGGTCAGCACCATGAACGGCAGATTCACCGACAGCGTGCCGATGATGACGGCCGTGGTGGTGTACATCAGGTCCACCCGCGTGCCGAACAGGCCGGCGACGCTGTCCATCATGCCGTTCCTGGCGAACAGGATCATCCAGCCCACCGTGCGCACGGTGCTGCCGATGAACAGCGGCAGGATCACCAGCAGCATCATCAGCGATTTCCACCGGCTGGTGGTGCGCGCCAGCCGCCACGCCAGCGGCAGTCCGAGCGCCACGCAGAGCACAGCCACGGTTGCGGCGACCAGGATCGTGGTGCGCAGCACCTCCCAGTAGAACGTTTCGGTGAAGAAGCGCGTGTAGTTGGCCGCCGTCACCGTCTCGATCATGAGCTCGGTAACGTCGAACCGGTTGAGACTGTCGCGGAACAGCAGTGCCAGCGGGGCGGCCAGCATCAGCACCACCACGGAGGTGGCGGGGCCGAGCAGACCAGCCGCCGCCAGCGGTAGTTTTTGCCTCATACGTGCTGGATCGTCTTCTTCCACCAGTCGGTCACGTCCGGCAGCGCCTTGCTGGTGACGGCGAAGTCGGGCGGCATCAACTTCGGTTCCGGATCAGGCATTGCGAGCTGCTTGGCGACCTTGCCGGTGAGCGTGGCAGTGGTGACTGTCGGCAGGTAGCCCATGTGCTCGGCAAAGCCGATCTGCGCGGCCGGCTCCAGCATGGCGTTGATGTAGGCGAACGCCGCCTTCTTGTTGGGCGCATTCTTCGGCACCACCATGCCGGAGACGTAGAGGATGCAACCCTCCTTCGGAAACGCCGCGGCCACAGGGATGCCCGCGTTCTGCCACATGGCGATGCGCGCCAGCCACATCACGCCCACATCGATCTCGCCGGACTTGAACGGCGGCCCGCCGGCGTCTGTCGAGGGATAGAGGTGCAGGCCGTTGGCGTTGACCTTGGTGAGCAACTCCTTGGCCTTGACGAAGTCGGTTGACGTGCCGCTTGCATAGAGGCTGGCGGCCATCATGACGTAAAAATAGTTGACGTCTGGGAAACCGACCTTGTCCTTGTATTTCGGGTCGGCAAGTTCGGCGAAGCTCGTTGGCGGCGACTTAACCCGCTCCGGGTTGTAGCTGAGGATCTGCGGGCTCCAAATATGCGGCGCGAAGCACGTCATTCCCAGGCCCGCCTTCACATGGGCGATGTTGGGCACCTTGTCCGGTGTCAGCTCCTCCAGCACGCCCGCCTCGGCCATCGAATAGGCCTGTACGGCCTGTACGCAGGCGACATCCATCTGCCCGCGAGGCAGCCTGCGCGAGGCCATGATCTTGGCCACCCGCGGCAACTCGTCGGCGACATCGACCACCGAGGCGATGCCGAGCTTGCTCGCGATGGGTTTTTCGATGTTCTCCATCTGCAGGCGCTGATAGTCGCCGCCCCACGTGCCAAGGATGAATGTCTCCTCGGCATGGGCACTGCGGATGAGGGCGGGGGCGGCGAGCAGGCCGGCACCGGCCAGCAGGGTGCGGCGTGAGAAGACTTCAGGCATGCGAGCTGATCCTTTCGTTGATCGAGTGAGACAGGGCAGGGATGGGGGCGTCGCCGCCGTCGAACAGGCATTCGCTGGCGGCTGGCCAAGATAGGAAGACAGACTGGCCGCCGGCGAAGCGGGGCGTGGCGGCAGGGCCGGAGGAGGCGCCGCGGGCGATCAGCCGCGTCTGGTCGTCGAGGGCCACGACATGCTCGACCGTCGCCCCCATATAGGAGGACAGCACGATCGTGCCGCGCACCTGGCCGGTTTCGCCGAGCGTGATGCGCTCCGGCCGCAACGCCAGCGTGGCTCGTCCTGCGCCCTGATACCGGCCTGCGAGATCGATGTGCGTGCCCGTCTCGGTGCGGAACCCGGCATCGGTGTGCGATCCTACCAGCAGGTTGCTGTTGCCGATGAAGCGCGCGACGAACGGTGTGGCCGGCCGCTCGTACAGATCCTCCTGGGCACCCACCTGCTGCACCTGTCCGTCTCGCATCACCACCAGGCGGTCGGCCATCGCCATCGCCTCCTGCTGGTCATGCGTGACCATGATGGTGGTGAGTTTTCTGTCCTGCTGCAGCAGGCGGATTTCGCGGGCCACATCCTGGCGCAGTTCGGCATCGAGGTTGGAGAGCGGTTCATCCAGCAGAAGCACCTTCGGATGGATGGCCAGCGCGCGGGCGATCGCCACGCGCTGCTGCTGGCCGCCGGACAACTGGCGGGGCAATCTGTCGGCGAGGCGGTCAAGTTTGACCAGTTGCAGCATCTCGGCCACGCGCTCGTCGCGTTCCGCTTGTTTCATGCGGCGCATCTCCAGCCCGAATGCGACGTTGCGCGCCACGCTCAGATGCGGGAACAGCGCGTAGTTCTGGAACACCATGCCCATCTCGCGGCGATGCGCGGGGAGCCCGGTGATGGCCTGGCCCTCCAGCACGATGTCGCCGGATGTGGCCTCGATAAAGCCCGCGATCATCCGCAACGTCGTGGTCTTGCCGCACCCGGAGGGGCCGAGAAGCACGATCAGCTCGCCCTTGGAGATCTCGAGAGAGACCGCATCGGTCGCCAGCGTGTCGCCGTAGCGCTTGGTAAGGCCGTTGAGCCGGAGATAGCTCATTTCAGCACTTGGCCAAGCCGCACGAACCGGTCCAGCAGCAGCAGGGCGGCCCCCACGATCACCATCTGCGCCACGGCCACCGCCGCCACAAGCGGATCGATATGGTAGCCGAGGTATTGCAGCACCGAAACCGACAGCGTGGTGATGCCCGGCGCCACCAGGAACAGGTTGATCTCCAGATTCTCGAAGGAAATGATGAAGGCAAACAGCCCGGCCGCGATGATGCCCGGTCGCATCGCAGGCAAAGTGACGCGCCAAATCACCATCATCGGCGAGGCGCCAAGGCTGGCAGCGGCCTCTTCGGTGGTGCGTTCATGGTTGGTCAGGCTCGCCAGACACAGCCTTATCACCCAGGGCATCGTGATCAGCAGATGCGCCAGGATCAGCAGCCGCAGCGAGCCGGCCAGCGTGACGCCTGACTTTTCTTCGAGCCAGATGGCAAGGATGTAGATCGCAAGCCCCACGGCGATACCGGGAACGGTGAGCGGCGAGAGCAGGAAGGTCGACAGCGCCTCCCGCCCGCGGAACCGATGGCGGGACAGGCCGATCCCGGCGGGGATGCCCAACGCCAGCGACAGTGCCACCGCCACGACCGCAATCTGCAGGCTGGTCCAGATCGCCGCGCCGAAGGTGCCGGCGATGCGCCCGTACCAGGCCAGCGTGTAGCCATGCGGTGGGAAGACGATCATCTGTTCATCAAACATGCTCAGATACAGGGTGAGCACCATTGGCAGGAAGATCGCGGCGATGCCGAGCCCGAGCAGCCCCAGCAGGGCTACGCGGCCGGCCCAATCGGTCCAGTCCGTCTCAGTCAGCGACATGGAACGGATCATCGAAGGAGAACACCGGCTCGGTGAACCAGTTAGGCCCGGTTTCGGTCATGCAGATATGGTCTTCGAGGCGGACGCCGAACGCGCCATAGATGCAGATGGTCGGCGCGTCGGAGAAGCACATGTCCGGCGCAATCCGTCGAATGTAAAGAACGGTGTTGCGGGATCGACGGCGATTGCGCCGGACGGAAAACCCATCGCTTGCATCTCCTGCTGCACGCGCGCGATGCGGCCACGCAGTTCGACGGGCCCGATCGGCTCCGCCTGGTCGCGGATCGAGACCATCCGGTCCAGTTCGGCGGTTGAAGTCGATCCACCCACGCCCAGGGTCATGCAGTCCGCTCCGCCATTCGTCGGCGCTGATCCTGCGCTGGTGTTTCCGGTCGCACAAGCGTGATTGCGCGGCTGCCTTGCATGGAATTCAGTGCTGGACCGCACGATGGAGCGCGCGTGGCAACGATCCAGAACGTGAGCGGACTGACTTGCTTCTGCTCTCGCACCTTCGATGCTGGGCAAGCCCGGCGCTGTGTGGAACTGATGGTGAGGCCCGGCACGATGACGGCCATGATCGGCCGCCACAGCGCCAGGCAAGGCCAACATTTTGCGCGCGGCCGACGGCGCGTCGCGTGAGCTTATCATGCCTTTCAAGCGTGGCATCGATGCGCCTAGGGTTACCCTGCCTTGGACAGGGGATCACGTCATGACAGGTTATCTTTTCCGCAATATTTCGTTGCTCGAACCCTCCGTCGGCGAACTCCAGTCCGGCATGGAGATCCGGATCGAGGGCGACAAGGTGGTCGCGGTCAGCGATCGGCCCATCCCCCCAGGCGCCGCCGAGATCATCGATTGCGGCGGGCGCGTTGTGATGCCCGGGCTTATCGACAGCCACGTCCACGTCATGCTGTCAGAGGTGTTCACCCCCCGCCTCGAAGGCGTCCCACTTACCCTTGCCACCGGCCGCGCCGCCGTCCTCATGCGCGGCATGATCGACCGCGGCTTCACCACCGTGCGCGATACCGGCGGGGCTGACTGGGGCATCCGCCAGGCGGTCGACGAAGGCAGCATCGCCGGCCCCCGCCTGTTCATCGCAGGACAGGCGATCGGCCCCACCGGCGGCCATTCCGATGGCAGGCGCCGCACAGACGTGTTTGGCGCCCGCTGTCACTGCTGCAACGCCATGGCCTTCACCATGTGCGTCTCCGACGGCGTCTCCGAGGTTCGCAAGGCCGCGCGCGAGCAGATGCGGCAGGGGGCGGATCAGGTTAAAATCATGATGTCCGGCGGGGTCGCCTCGCCGTACGATCCGTTGGACTCGCTGCAGTTCAGCGACGGTGAGATCGCCGCCGCCGTCGAGGAGGCGGAGGCGTTCGGGCGGTATGTCTGCGCCCACGCCTATACCCCCATCGCTATCACGCGCGCCGCCGCCGCCGGGGTGCGCACCATCGAGCACGGCAACCTCATCGACGCGCCGGCCGCGAAGGCGATGGCGGAGAAGGGCATGTTCCTCATTGCTAATCTCGTCGCCTATTACGCGATGAAGGAGCGCGCCGCAGATTTCGGCATGTCCGGCGACATGCTGGCCAAGAACGACCTGGTGATCGATGGCGGGCTGCGTTCGCTGGAGATCTGCAAGGCGGCCGGGGTGCCCGTGGCCTATGGCAGTGACCTGCTCGGCGCGCTGCAGGTGGACCAGAGCCGCGAGTTCCTGCTGCGCAGCGCGGTGCTGTCACCGCTCGAGATCATCCGTTCGGCGACGACCATCGGCGCCCAAGTGATCCGCATGGAAGGCAAGCTCGGCACGCTCGCCCCTGGCGCGTTCGCCGATCTGATCGTCATCGACGGCAACCCGCTGCAGAATCTTGGCCTGTTCCAGGAGCAGGGGCGCCACCTGGCCGCCATCATGAAGGGCGGGCGGTTCCACAAGCGGGTGATCCATTAGAGCAATATTGCCTGACGTTTTATCAACCATGCGGTGAAATTGCTCGCCGAAACAAAGAGCTATTACCAACCAGCTTAGAGACTGACACACGCCCATTCGCGAGTTCCGATCGAAGTTATCCGGGCGGGATCTGCGATGAGCCAGTTCCAGGCCGTTTTGCAGGCGTCTATGATATCGTCGTAGTTGTCCCAGACCAGTGCACAGAGTTTGTTTTGATGTAGATAGTCCCAGACATTCTCCATTGGGTTCAACTCGGGGCTGTAGGGCGGCAAATGCAGCAGGACGATGTTGTCCGGCACAACGAGCTCGCTGCCGGACGCCTGGTATCGCCAACAACGGCCTGCGCAGCAAAGTGGCCATCGACGCGCGATTACGACCCCAAGCACGCCCAGCTGGTGGCAGCGCCACGCGCCCACATGGGCGGGCGGCACTCTGCCTCCTGCGCGCTATGCAGGCATGAATCTCCCGCGCGGTATTCGGAATAACAACCCGCTGAACCTGGAATATCGGCCGGATCAAGGGGCCGCGCGCAGCGATGGGCGATTCGGGTATTTTCCACGATGGAGGACGGGGTCGCTGCGGACACTCGGCAGCTGATCCGCTACCAGGACCAGGACGACAACACGGTGAAGGGCATCATTTCACGGGGGGCGCCCGCATCGGATGGCAATGACACCGAGGGCTATATTCGGGACGTCACCCGCCGCACGTGGTTCGACCGAGACACGCCGTTGAACTTGCGTGACCCCGATCAGGCCCAACGCCTCGTTGATGCAATGGCGCGCCGCGAGACGGGTCGATCGATCGATACGCGGGCAATTTAGTCTGGCGTCGATCAGGCAATCAACGGGCCGCCATCATATCGGTCCACACAGCCGGCGGGTGCCACGGTGCCAGTGCAGGCAGTTAACGGCACTGTCAACGTCCAGATCGACTTGAAAGGCGCCCTGGCCGGCACGACGGCGCGCGCGACAACGACGGGACCAGTTCGCGCGGCGCCGCCGAGGATTGAGCCTGCGATGCCGGGGGGGTCAATCGGGAACTGTATCTTGAGCTCCAATCGTGCACTATCGTGAGGAGTAAACATTCGAGTGCCCCGTGGAAGAGCCGGATTATCCTAGCCTTGAGAGAACTGCGTCGGGCGACCAAACGATCGTTCTTGGGGCAGGGTTGCCCCGCTTGCCAGAGAAACTTCTACTAGCGTACGCGCAGGGAAAGGTCCTTTTCATTGCTGGCGCGGGCGTCTCCAAGCAAAATCCAAGCTGCCTTCCGGACTTCGGTAAGCTAGCACGAAAAGTCTTCTCGTCTCTTGATAGCAAAATTTGGCTTTATCTCGATCAGTTCGACAAAGGCGCTAGCGCGGTCGAGATAATCGCCTCCGCTGACTGAGCTGCTGCCGGTTTGGTGGACACTATCCTTAAGTTGTCGCGGCGATCCTCTCGAATTCCATAGGGCTGACATAGCCAATGGTCGAGTGGCGCCGGGTAGGGTTGTAGAAGCGCTCGACATAATCGAACACATCGGCCCGGGCCTGGTCTCTTGTCCGGTAGACCTTGCGGGCAATGCGCTCGGTTTTGAGCGATGAGAAGAAGCTCTCCATCACCGCGTTGTACCAGACGTTGCCCGACCGGCTCATGCTGCATGTCACGCTATTCTCGGCCATGAGCTTTTGGAACGGCTCAGCCGTATACTGGCTGCCGCGATCCGAGTGGTGCAGCAGCGCATGCGGTTTGCCGCGACGCCAGATTGCCATCACCAGCGCGCCAGTGACCAATTGCGCGGTCATTGTCGCACTCATCGACCAGCCGACAACGCGGCGAGAGAACAGGTCGAGCACGGCGGCCACGTAAAGCCAGCCTTCAGCGGTCCAGATGTTGGGTGAAGTCAGCCACCCATTTTTGGTTCGCAGCGTCGGCCGTAAACTGGCGGTCCAGCACATTGGCGGCCATAGCACCCGCGACACGTGTTCCCGTGTCAGTTGGAAGGCCGTGCCGCCTCGGCCGTGCCCGCAAAGCCTGTGCACGCATCAGACGCTCGATGCGATGCAACCCACAGGTGCCGCCATCAGCCAACACATCGTGCCAGACGCGACCGGCGCCATAGACGCGACTGGATGCCACGAAGCTGGCGTGCATTTTCGTTGTCAGCTCTTCGTCTGACTGGCCACGGGCACCGCGCGGGCGTGTCAGCCAGCCATGAAATCCGCTGCGCGACACACCGAGCGCCTCACAAAGCCACCGAACCGGCCAGGTCGCTCGGTGCTTCGCCACAAAGCCGAATCTCATATCGACACCCTCACGAAGGTGGCCGCCGCTTTTTTTAAGATGTCACCCTCCGCCTTCATCTAGCCCTGCCCAGGAAAAGCCTGTGCCGGATCGGCGCTCAATTCCTTGACCCAGCGACGCAGAACGTTCTCGCCCACGTCCAGGTGACGAGCGGCCTGCACCACAGACACCCCGCGGTCACGCACCAGTCGAACAGCCACAACCTTGAACTCGCGGCTAAACAATCGCCCCCCCAATGGCCTGGCACCAGACGATCTTCGATCTCGTCCGGCCGGTCCTTGATGTTTGTCATGCCGGTCAGCTTACCACGGCGTTCGCTGTTCTTAGGTTTACGGCTTCGTGTCGGCTTGTCCTGACGGATGAACGAGATCAGCTCACGACGCAGTTCGCCGCGCGGGATCGCGTAAATCGCCTCATGTGACACCAGAAGAACAGGCACCTGTCCGATACTGCCCTCAATCCGCTTCCGCCGCCCCGAGATCTGCTCAGGCGACCATCCCAGCCGCAACAGCCGGGCGATCTCGCCAAACAGAGCACCATCGCGGGCCAGGCGCGGCTTGCGGCCAAATAGAAGTCGGCTGGCCGCGGCTTGGCACTGCACCACCTCAGCCAAATATCGGCCCACGCCGCCGTGCCGACTGATCTCATCGGAGATCGTCCCCGGCGATCGACAAAGTGATAAGGCTGTCGCCCAGATGCGCCGGCCATCTCGAAGCCAGACCTCTAACATCGTACGGTCAACGACCGTCAGTCTGCGTCTTGGAACTGCCATACAACCATCCTAAAACATCCGGATAGCCGAGGGTGTTCGCGACCAAACTTGAATCCGCCGGAGGAATAATTTATATTCGTTACCATTCCTTGCAGCCGATCGGGGCCACCTCTGTTTGCGTTGGGCTATTATTTCATGTTCAATCTTAACGGTGAAGTAATGCTTTCCAATATCACGGCAGCATTTTAGAGAGACTGGTATGATAATCAGCGAAATGACTGCAACCAAACTCGCCGCGCGGTTCCGCGATGGCGCGCTCTCTCCGGTCGAGGCAACCAGCGCCGTGTTGGCACGCATCGAGACTTGCAGGGCTCTCAACGCGTTTTGTCATGTCGATCCGGAAGGCGCCCTGGAAGCCGCCCGCGCGTCCGAGGCGCGACATCGTGCCGGCACGCCGCTGGGCCCGATGGATGGCATTCCCGTTGGTATCAAAGACCTTATCCGCACCAAGGGCATGCCCACGCGCTACGGCTCTCTCACCACCGAGTCCGCAGCCCCGCAGGACACCGATGCGCCACTGGTGGCGCGTCTCCGCGAGGCAGGCGCCGTGCTGCTGGGCAAAACGACCTCGCCGGAATTCGGATGGAAAGGCGTAACCGATTCCCTGC
>JANXSM010000059.1 GCA_025352665.1 Rhodospirillales bacterium
TGCGTCGCAACCGCCGCTATCACGCGCTCACGAAGATCCATCGAATAAGGGCGACCCATGCAAGCTGGCCTCCCGCCCAGCCAGCATCTTGAACCAAACCTTAGCCGATTCGGGAATCACCCTCTCGAGTCAGCCTCAACACATCCCGCTCTAGCCAGAAATTTTATCGCACGGCTGGTTCAACCTCATCCGATATCGCTCTAAGGACCCTGCCGCCGCTTCACCGCGCTGAATAAGACGGGCTAGGTGATCTCTTTCGGTTGTGATGAATGGCGAAGCGTGACCGACGCCACGCAACCCCTCACAGCTCGAGCAGCTTGTCCGACACCTCGTCGCGATTAAGAGTACCCGGCGGGAAATGGATCGCCAGCACGGCACCACATTCTGTGATCGCAGTGACGAAGCCGTCGCCGGGCTGACCGGCCTTTATCGCGGCGACCAATGCGGCGACCGCGCCGTCCCATACCGAGGGAGCGACCCGGTCGTTGATCCCAGCGTCAGCGACGACCTCTACATAACGCTCGGCGGCCGACGCGAAGATCAGCACGCCGGTGCGATGTTCGGTCTTGTCGATTCCCTGCGAACGGAATTGTCGCATCGCTTCCGCATGGGCGTGGTCGCGGTCGTGGTCGTGGTCGTGCCGAGCCTGCCTGGGCACTGTCGCGAGCCGCAAACGCTTGTTCGACAACGCGGCAGCCACTACCAGGAAGGTGATGATCTGCAACAAGTAGACGACCGGAGCCGGCCAGGTCGTCAGATAGAGAATCGGTAGCGGTGCGAAGAGCGCGGCGACGGAGGCCCAGCCCAACGGCACGAGCCGGTAATCACTTGACTGCCTGGCGATGACGCAGAAAATCTCTCCTGCCGTGTGCGATTCAGCCTCGCGAATAGCGGAGGAGATGCGGGTCCTGTCGATATCATTGATCACATCACCAACTCCCCGAGCTTCCGCCGCCGCCGAAAGAGCCACCACCGCCCGAGAAGGAGGACGACCTCCCTCGAGACGAGCCACCTCTTCCGGACAGGACCAGCATGAACAGCACTTGCATGATTAAGCTGCACGGCCCACGGCCGCCTGTCACGGTACAGAAGATAAGCAGCCCTACACCGGCCAGCCCCAGAACGATGATGAGCCAGACGGGCATCGGTGCGCTCTGCCGATGGTCTACCGGGGTAGAAGCCTGCGGCGAGGCCCGCGTGCTCCCGGTGTCGCCAACCATCAACTGCGCGATCGCTGCGGTACCCGCGTTGATACCGCCCGGGAAGTCGCCCGCCTTGAAGCGGGGCAGGATTGTGTCTTCGATGATGATCTTCGTGGCCGCGTCGGTCAGCGTGCCTTCGAGGCCGTATCCCACTTCAATCCGGACCTTGCGTTCAGTGGCCGCCACGATCAGTAGCACGCCGCTGTCCTTGCCCTTCTGGCCGATCCCCCAGGCCCGTCCCAACTGGTAGCCGTAATCCTCGATGGGCCGCCCTTGCAGGGTCTTCAGCGTCACGACGACGAGCTGGTCCGTCGTCTTCGCCTCGAGATCGGCAAGCGACCGGGTCAACGCTTCGCGGTCCTGCACCGAGAGAAGGCCAGCACCATCGACCACGCGGCCCGAAAGTACAGGGAACGTAAGGGCGGCCGTCGGGACAGTCTGCGCAACGACGGAGCATGTCATGCACAGCCATGCGACGAAAGCGATGACAGCGTGACGGATCATCGCCGCGGGCTTCAGAACTTCACCGGAGGCACCGTCTTGGCACTGTCGGCGATCGTGAACTCCTCCATCGGCTTGCTGCTGTGGTAGAAGACTGCCGCCCAGAGGCTGCCGGGGAAAGTTTTCAGTTCGGTGTTGTACAGGCAAACCGCCTCGATGTAGTCGTGCCGTGCGACCGTTATGCGGTTCTCAGTTCCTTCGAGCTGTGACTGCAAGGCGAGGAAGTTCTGGCTCGACTTCGATATCGGGTAGTTCTCGGAGATTGCGAGCAGGCGGCCGAGCGAGCCGGATAGCTGCGCCTGGGCGTCCTGGAACTTCTTGAAAGTCTCCGGATCTGTGATGGTGCTGGCGTCGACCTTGATCGAAGTCGCCTGCGCACGTGCTGCCGTAACGGCTTCAAGCACGCGTCTTTCTTGCTTGGCAAAGCCTTTAACGGTTTCGACCAGGTTCGGGATGAGGTCGGAGCGGCGCTGATACTGGTTCAGGACGTCCGACCACTTGGCTTTGGCCGATTCCTCGTAGATGGGAATGCTGTTGAAGCCGCAGCCCGACAGAAGCGGGCTGAAGAGCGTCACAATGTAGACGAGTCGCAACGGACGGTAGGCGTTGCCAATTGTGGTAGGCATGGAGGCTCTCCTAATTACACCGCCGCACAGACTGCTTCGCTCACCTCGGCCGATTGACTATAAAATTCTGCAGAGCGCTTTGCAGATTATGCGATTAGGCCGTGGCGATGAACAGCTTGGTCATATCCCTTTGCGTTTTATCCTCCGAAGCTTTCAAACGTCCACGCGTCCATCTGGCAGTGTGCCACAGCGATTACTCTAATAGTGCAATGACACCAAGAACGACAAGCACAACGACAATCATCCCAACCAATCCCATGCCAAACATCATCGTAAGCACATCCCCATCAGTATTCACATCGTCAAAGTGCTGGCACCGTCGCAACCAAGGCTGGACGGCATTAGGAACGAAAATAGCGGTGCGGGACGGCGGGGGTAGCGTCGGAAACTAGCTATGCAGAGCGGGGCCGCCAGGCTGACCAGGCGACGATAAGGATCGCTACTCCATATTTGCTCTGACAACACCAAGGTAAGCGAGACCAAAACGATCGTAGATGGGGCTGCCATCGACATGATTTCTCGCATCGAGGCGCGCGTTTGCATGCCAGGCGCAGGATGCGCCATGGCCGCTTCTCCCGCACCACGGTTAGGCGTGTGATCATCTGACGTGGACATCCCATGCTTGAGGTTGTTTGCGACCAGCCACCAATTGATTGGTTGCGCGACAAAAAAACCAGCCAACAACGCCATGCTCATCACGAACCAAAATGTGGCCGTGAGTGGGCTGCGTTCGCCTCCGACCGAAGCCCGAAGCCCGAAGCCCGAAGCAGCGACGCGACCAGAACCATCCCGGCCATCACAAAGTTCATCGACAGAAATTCACGCATAAACGCGCGCTTGAGGGCTACCCAGTAGGATCCTCCAGCCATCCAGCGGATGAACAGCTGCTGAAAATCGCCCAGTCGAATCCAAAGCCCAGCCCATATTCGAGCGCAACCGCGAGCGGCCAATCAATGGACAGAACCGAACCGATGACAGCACCGGCAACAATACCAATGCGGTCATCGGCCACACAGTGCATGGTCAATCTAAGTACCTAGCGCCGCCGCATACGTATTTAGCCAGCGTGTGGCCCAGGAATCGGCTCGCGGCATTCAAGAACATAGAGCAATGCGCCAATCAGGCCAGTGTACGCTGTGGAAAGAACGAAGGCCCATCGCGTCAATGGCGAAACTGGCGAAGACCGCAGGTCGATCGCAACGAAGACGACCGCCATAGCATTCAAAATATACCAGAGAAGAACAATGCTGCTCAGCACCAATGGCTCCGGCCATCCGGAGTCCGCTTAACAGCAGCAGCCCTTTGATTGAGTCCCGGCCTTGGCCGCGCCGACACTGTAGCCAGCCCCCACTATCGCCACATTCATCTGTGCTGTGCGGGTCAACCACTCATCGTAAGATCCATCGACTTTCCCGGTCGACAGCACGACCTCCACGCCGCCAACCCCGGGAAGAGCCTTCAGCGCTTCCGTCACACGAGTGGCGCAGCCAGCGCACGACATTCCACCGACTGTCAGTTACTCGATCCGCATGGTCGTGTCCTTTGAATGATGAAGGTTAGCTGAAGAATGCCCGCGTCGAACTTATCCCGGCGCTCAGCCGAACAGAGAGTGAGGATGTCGCGGACCTGACCGACAGCACGCTCGTCACATCATGCCCATAGGATTGGCAGCCATATCGTCGGCGGTTTTCCGCTGATCCGGTGTTAGGACCGCGTAGAGAGCCTTGTTTGCCACGTCTAGCTTTTTCATCCCCTCCAGCCGCTCCGACATCATCATCACCATTATGTCGCTCCGTGCGGGTGCGGCGGTCGGCATGCCGTCCTTCGCCACCTTGGTCATCCCGTCCTGCATGGCCTTTGCATTGAGGCGAAGCACCGCGGCGACCGCGTTCCACTGAGGCAACTGCGCGTCGGTAATCGCGAGTTCTGCCTTCTGGTAGGCAATGCGGCCCTCGACATGATCGGCAGCCATCATGCCCTGCATCATCGGCATCATTCCCGCGCCGTCCATCGCAAGAGACGGAATAGCATCGGGCGTGGGCGTGCCGGGATGATGGGCGGGCGGCCCACCCATCATTTGGGCGCACGCGGCCGTGGCACCGCCCAGCGTGACTGCGGCGACTAAAAACAGCGTGAGATGGCGGGACATAAAATCTCTCCAAGCGGATGAAGCAGTCCTCAGCATGTGCGAACAAGAAGAAAATTCCGCGGTTCTTGGATTTTTCTTTCCTGGCAAGGAGCTTATAAGCATCGGATCCGAGCAAGATCGCCTCAATTGTCGGGTATCGACTATGCGAAATCGCTACAAGCGCGACCTGCCAACGCCGAAACGGCACCCATTTGACTGGAGGAGCGCGGGTTCGGCGGGACTTTGGGACGTGCATGACAGAATCCGAACATCAAAAGAAGATCCACGAATAGACTCCACATTGTCCCTTCCAGCGTGGGAAACACCATGTTCCGATCCAGGCCGGTATCACAGCCGCCCAGGACCGCATGCCATGGACAACCACGACCACACGAAAGCGTCAGGCTATGAAGGCGGTAGGAAAGCCGAAGGACCCGTCCCGGCGACTGCTGTGAAGGACCCGGTCTGTGGGATGACAGTTGATCCGACCACGTCGGAGCACCGCGTCGATCATGGCGGGACGACCTATCACTTCTGCTCGGCGGGCCGCCAGACGAAGTTTGAGGTGGATCCGAATAAATACCTCGTCCCGAAGGCGGCATCGAGTGCGGCCCCCGCAAAACCCGGCGCCATTTACACCTGTCCGATACACCCGCAGATCCGACAGCAGGGTCCGGGAAACTGCCCGATCTGCGGCATGACCCTGGAGCCGGTCGAGGTCACGGCAGAGGCACCGCCGAGTCACAAACTGACCGATATGACCCGACGGTTCTGGGTCGGCCAGGTGCTCGCCTTGCCGGTCCTCATTTTGGAGATGGGCAGCCACATCCCGGCACTTGGGTTGGACCGGCTTGTGCCAACGCAAACTTCCATCTGGATCCAACTGGTGCTGTCAACCCCGGTCGTCCTTTGGGCAGGTTGGCCCTTCTTTCAGCGCGGCTGGGCGTCGCTGGTCAGCCGTCACCTGAACATGTTCACATTGATCGCCCTGGGCACGGGTGCAGCATATCTCTACAATCTGGTCGCCACCTTCGCTCCAGGCATCTTCCCGGCGGGCTTCACGACATGGGCGGCACGGTGGCGGTCTACTACGAGGCCGCCGCTGTCATCACGGTGCTGGTGCTTCTGGGCCAGGTGCTGGAGCTGCGTGCCCGTGAGCAGACTGGCGGGGCCATCCTGGCGCTTCTAAATCTTGCGCCAAAGACCACCCGGCGCCTGAGGAACGGGGCCGACGACGAGGAGATCTCAGTTGATCAGGTCGCCGTCGGCGACAAGCTGCGTACCCGCCCCGGTGACGGGGTGCCGATGGACGGGGTCATCCTGGAGGGCAAGAGCGCCGTCGATGAATCGATGGTTTCGGGCGAGTCCATGCCTGCCGCCAGGGAGACTGGCGGCAAGCTGATCGGCGGCACGGTCAACGGCACCGGCTCGCTGGTGATGCGGGCAGAGAAGATCGGGTCCGACACCATGTTGGCCCGGATTGTCGCCATGGTCGCGGATGCCCAACGCAGCCGGGCATCAATCCAGCGCATGGCCGACACCGTGGCAGGCTGGTTCGTTCCCATCGTGCTGCTGGTCGCTGTCCTGGCATTCGCGGCGTGGTCTTTCTGGGGACCGGCACCATCGTTGTCTTACGCGCTGATCGCCGCCGTCTCGGTGGTCATCAGCGCCTGCCCATGCGCCTTGGGCCTGGCGACGCCGATGTCCATCGGTGTCGGCGTCGGCAAAGGAGCCGGTGCGGGCCGTCCTGATCAAGTCCGCCGAGGCCCTGGAGCGGATGGAGAAAGTCGACACGCTGGTCGTGGACAAGACAGGCACGCTGACCGAAGGCAAGCCGAAGGTAACCAAGGTTGTCACCGCGCCTGATATCTCCGAGGCCGACTTGCTTGGGATGGCGGCAGCTCTGGAACGATCGAGCGAACACCCACTCGCGGCCGCGATCGTGGCCGCGGCCAAAGCAGCGAACGCAGGTGTTCCAGATGCAGCGGATTTCGTGTCCGTCACCGGGAAGGGCGCCACCGGAAAGGTCGGAGGCCGCTCCGTCGCCCTGGGCAACGCGGCATTGATGGCGGATAGCCATCTGGATTTGGGAGTTCTTGCAGGGGAAGCAGACAAACTCCGCAAAGACGGGGCTACCGCACTGTTCGTGGGCATTGACGGGAAGCCGAGCGGCGTGATCGCCATTGCCGACCCGATCAAGGCGACGACCAAGGCGGCCCTTGACGACCTGAAGTCGACCGGCATCCACATCGTCATGCTGCCCGGAGACAATAAGACGACGGCCGAGGCCGTCGCACGTCAGCTCGGTATCGATGACGTGCATGCCGACGTTCTGCCGGACGACAAGCACAAGATCGTACGCGAGCTGAAGAATACGGGCAAGGTTGTCGCCATGGCGGGAGACGGCGTTAACGATGCACCGGCCCTGGCGGAGGGCGATGTTGGGATCGCGATGGGGACCGGGACCGAGGTTGCCATCCGGAGTGCCGGGATCACGCTGGTGAAGGGCGATCTCGCAGGGATAGCCCGCGCGCGGAACCTAAGCCGGATGACCATGCGCAACATCCGGCAGAACCTGGTGTTCGCGTTCGCCTACAACGTCATCGGCATCCCCATCGCCGCGGGCGTGCTCTCCCCGCTGTTCGGCATCCTGCTCAGCCCTGTGGTCGCGGCCCTGGCGATGTCCCTCAGCTCGGTGTCGGTCATCGCGAACGCGCTGCGGCTGCAGGCGGCGAGGCTGTGACCGGCGGTCTCGGTCAACTTCGAAGGATGCCGGTAGAGGCGGAACTCGACTTTGCCGCCCGGCCGCCGGTATTCTGATTCCATGGTGCTTACGCGTATCCGGCGTTTTGCCTGGCTGCTTATTCTGGTGCTCGTCACCGGGCTGAGTATGCCCTCGATTGCGTCGACGATGCCCGACGACGTATCGCCTGCTGCAATAACCGATACGCACGCCGACGGATGCGTCCACAGCCATGTCGGCCGAATGGAACATCGCAGCGTCGGGATAGCAGCCGACCGGAACTCAGGTAAATCGTCTCACTGTCCCGGATGCATGACGGGCGCAGCCTGCGCAGTCTCCTGCCTGGGACTGGCCGTCCTGCCTATCACGGCGGAATGGACGGCGTTTCCGTCGGCTGCCGCCTGGAATCCGGCAGCAGCGCGCGCGCTACCGGGGGTTTCGCCTTCGGGCGATATTGACCCGCCTAGAACCGTCCTCAACAGCTAGGCCCGCCTCGAGCGGGTCACGACGGTCCGTTTGCGCTTCGTGCACATCGAGACCGTCACCACGCTGAACGGATGCGCCCGCGCCACCCCGCGGACCTGCGACAAGGACCACCATGCCTTCCCATAATTTTCGTGCAGCAATGCTGACGGCAGCGCCGGCTACCTGCCTTGCGACCACCGCCGGGGCGCAGGGCTTCATCTCTCCCGGTGCGCTGGCTGTCTCGCCTCCAGGCCAGTCTTCCAACCCTGCGCCCGCGCAGGCCGCACCGCAGGCCGCACCGGAGGCCACTCCGTCAGCAGCCCGACCGCGGCACAACCTGCGTCTCCCGACACCGGGACCACCCCGGGGAGCCTGCCGATGCGGGTGCGGTCGTTGTCCAAAGAGCGGCCCTCCCGGCATCCAGGTCGGGGCCGCACACCCCTGCCTTGCCGTTGGCCGAAGCGTCAACCCGCCTCCGCGCCGCGGTGAACCCCGCCTGGGACCGCAGCCCGGAACTTGCGGGCTCGCCGGGCCGGCAAGCGGCGGCAACTGCGCGACGCAGATCAGCAGACAGCTTCACGCCAGGTCCCCGTCCCTGGGCGGCGGCTTCGTGAGCGGCGCTGGGCGAACCACAGAAGCCTTGGCCGGGCTGCTGGTGGAGACGCCGAAGGGATGCGTGCCGCTCCGGACATTCGCCGACGTGGAAAACACGAACGGTCCGAACCAGGTGCTGCGCGAGAACGGCCGTCGCCGGATCGTCGTGCAAGCGAACACGGACGGCTCCGACATGGGCGCCATCATCCGGGCGATCCAATCGAAGGCCAGGAACCTCGCGCTGCCGGCCGGGTATAGCGTCGGGCCGTTAGGCTCGTTCTGGGCGCAGGGGGAGGCAGCAAAGCTGATCGGCGTGCTGTCGCTGGTTAGCCTCGCAATGGTCTCCACCGTGCTCTATTCGCGTTATCGCTCCGCTGTGCTTGTCCGGCTCATCATGAGCAACATCCAGCTGGCGCCGATCGGCTCTGTCGCAGCAGTTTGGCTCGCGGGCCAGCCGCTTTCGGTGGCCACGATGGTCGGCTTCATCACGCTGACCGACATCAGCGCGCGCAATGGCATTCTCAAGGTCAGCCACTACATCAACCACGCCTGGCATGAGGGCTTCGCCTTCTGGTCGGACATGGTGGTTTGCGGCAGCCTCAAGCGGCTAACGTCGTTGCTGATGACGGCATTGTCCGCCGGATTTGCGTTGCAGCCGTTGATAATTGGGGCGGGCGCGCCGGGCAAAGAGATCCTGCACCCGGTCGCGATCACCATCTTCGGCGGCCTGGTCAGCACAACGCTGCTCGATACGCTGCTGACCCCCGTCCTTTTCCTTCGAATCGGCCGCCGACCGTTCGCACGGCGGGAAGGCAACAGTCCTTGTCACCAGAAACTCCCAGGAGATCGGCTTGGCACCCGGCGACACCAACTGCATGACCGGGAAGCCGCCCACCGCGGCCATGGGGAAGACCACCACTGTGCTGTCGCTCACCGTGTCCGGAAAGACAGCGCAGGCCCGCTTCGCGTCCGTGCAGTAGCCGCATCCGATTTCACTGAAACCAGGAGTTCACCATGAAGCGTTTTCTCAACTCTGCAGCTTTCATCTCTATCCTCTCGACGGCGGCCGTAGTTCCCGTTCTGGCGCAGCAGACGGCACCGATGCCGGGACTAGCGATGCCGATGAAGCCGGGTGCCACGCCCGCCGAGGGATCTATGATGTCGGCGATGGACAGGATGTCGAAGGACATGGCGGCGGTCCCGATGACCGGCGATGTCGACCGTGACTTCGTTAGCATGATGCTCCCACACCACCAGGGGGCCATCGACATGGCGAAGTTCGAGCTGGCCCACGGCAAGGATCCGGCGATGCTGAAGCTGGCTCGTGCGATCGTGGTCGCCCAGGACAAGGAAATCGCAGAGATGAAGACGTGGCAGGCGAAGCACCCCGCGGCGCGATAGACGCTCGCGGACCGAAATGTTTGAATCACGAGGAAAGCCAAAGAGCCAGACCGGGATGATTTCGCCTATCAGAAATCACCCCGGTCTAACGTCTCCAACACAGGACCAAGGCACATGCCATCAGTTCTCAACCGACGCGGACTCCTCGCGGCAACAGCAGCCTTTACCGCCTACGGTGTCACCCAGGCGGGCCGCACCTATGCACAGGAAGGTCCGATCAGGCTATCGGCCGAACGCAGGGTGCTCGACGTGAACGGCCGGGCAGCATCCGTATTCGGAATCCGCCAGCCGAACGGCACAGCAGGCGTTGTCCTCGATCCCCGTCAGCGATTTGTCGTTGCTTTGGCCAATGAAAGCGGTGAACCCACGATCATCCATTGGCACGGACAGACGCCTCCCGTGCGGCAGGACGGGGTCACCGATACCGGCTTCGAGACGGTGATTGCGGCAGGCGCGGCCCAAACTTACGATTTCGCGCCGAGGCCGGGCACGCACTGGATGCATTCCCATCACGGCTTGCAGGAACAGGTCCTGATGGCGGCTCCGCTGATCGTCCGGACGGCGGAGGATGCCGCGGCCGACATCCAGGAGGTAACCGTCCTACTGCACGACTTCTCCTTCCGCGATCCCGCGGAGATCCTCGCCGGGCTGACGGGCGGCAAGGACCCGAAAGCGGGGAACTCGATGCCGGGCATGAGCATGACGGGCGGTGCACCGGATCTGAACGACATCGAATACGACGCCTACCTGGCGAACGACCGCACGCTCGCCGACCCGTCGGTGGTCCGGGTCGCGCGGGCTGGACGCGTTCGGCTGCGGCTGATCAACGGGGCGACATCAACGGCATTCTGGATCGACCTGGGCGCGCTTGAGGGAATAGTCGTGGCGGTCGACGGGAACCCCGTGAAGCCCTTGAGCGTGAAGCGCATCCCGATGGCGCAGGCCCATAGGGTCGATGTCATTCTCACGATGCCCTCGGACGGCGGGGCATTTCCGGTCCTCGCCCAGCGGGAGGGCGACCAGAAAAGGACGGGCATCATCCTGGCCACGTCGGGTGCCGCGGTCGCGAAGGTCTCCGGGGATGCGACCGAGGTCGCTGCACCCGTCGACAACTCGATGGAACGAATGCTCCAGGCTCTCGCGCCGCTCGGGAAGCGCGGCGCAGACGTTGTCTACAAGGTCGAACTATCCGGCGCGATGATGCCCTACAGCTGGCTGATCGACAGCCATACCTGGGCGGACCACAAGCCGCTCGCTGTCGCGAAGGGACAGCGAGTGGAAATCGAGATTTCGAACAGGAGCGCGATGGCTCATCCGATGCACCTGCACGGGCATCACTTTCAGGTCTCCGCCCTGAACGGAACTCCCCTGTCCGGCGCGATCCGGGACACCATACTCGTTCCCGCAAACGGCTCGGTGAAGGTCGCCTTCGATGCGGACAATCCCGGCCGCTGGCTGTTCCACTGCCATAACCTCTACCACTTGGCCGTCGGGATGATGACCGAGGTCCGATACAACGAGGCGTCATGAGAACCGGGGGAAGTCGGCTGGTCTGCAAACGCCGGAACTGACAGAGGCTGGCCACCCTCATTCGAGTAGAGGCTGCTTCGCCCATCCCTGGCCAGCATCTCAGTATTTAGCCGGGCACTCCGCCTGATCAAATGGCTTGGGTCTTTGTGCCGAATGGTCCTGAGGGTGCTCTTGATTTCGCCGACGTCGGCGAAATCGAGGGCGGCGGCAAAGGTTGTGGACTTCCGACATATAGGTTACCCCCCTATATATCAGAGGTTGCGATGCACACGGTACGCGAGAAGCAGAAGCTGCTGGCTAGGGTCCGGCGCCTGAAGGGTCAGGTCGAAGCGATCGAGCGTGCCCTGGAGGGTGAGACGGGCTGCGAGCAGGTGCTGCATCTGATCGCAGGTGCACGCGGTGCCATGGCCGGTCTGATGGCCGAGGTCGTCGAAGACCACGTTCGGACGCACCTGGTCGACGAAGAGAAACATCCGGGTGCGCTGGACAAGGATGCCGTCGAGCAGCTTCTCGATGTCGTCCGCAGCTACCTGAAATAGGAGTCGAGCCGATGCCACAGACCCTGAATACCGCTGCTCTCGGGCACTCTCACGTCTTCCTTGGCGAGGGTCACGAGCAATCGGAGAAGCGCACTTGGGCGGTCATCTGGCTTTGCGGGGCCATGATGGCGCTCGAGATCGTCGGCGGCCTGGCGTTTGGTTCCATCGCCCTGGTGGCGGACGGAATGCACATGTCCACCCATGCAGGCGCGCTACTGCTGGCGGCACTCGCCTACAGTTATTCGCGGAAGCATGCCACGGACGAGCGGTTCACCTTCGGCACGGGAAAGCTGGGCGACTTGGCGGGCTTCACCTCCGCCATTGTCCTGGCGATGATCGCGATCCTAATTGGCTACGAGTCAATCGCCCGGCTGTTCTCGCCGGTGCCTATCCACTTCGCCGAGGCCATTCCGATCGCCTGCCTCGGCCTTGCTGTGAATATCGGCTCCGTCTGGCTGCTGGGCGGCGGGCACAACCATGGGCACGGTGATGGGCAAAGTCATGACGGACACGCGCATAAGGGTCATGACGAGGAGCACTGCATCGAAGCCGTCGGAGGCGCGCTTGTTCTCGGCGTCTTCGAGGAGGGCGTGCCTCCGGTCTTCCGCCTGCGCAGCGAAGGGACCACCACGCTTTCAGCAGCAGATGTCACGGTCGAAACCGTTCGACCCGGCGGTGTAAGCCAAGTCTTCACGATGGCTGATCGGGGCGGCTATCTGGAGTCCATCGAGGATATTCCGGAGCCGCATGCATTCACCGCCCAGGTCAACGTCGCCGGGACCGCTCACACGGTCGTCTTCGAGGAGCATGACCACAGCGGTGGCGCGGCGCACCGGGACAACAACATGCGGGCCGCCTTCGTCCACGTGATCGCCGACGCCGCGGTTTCCGTGCTGGTCATCGTCGGACTGATCATGGCACGGGCATTCGGCTGGCTGTGGATGGACCCCCTCGCGGGAATTGTCGGTGCCTGCGTAATCGCGTCTTGGGCCTACGGTCTGGTCCGGGACACGGGCGCGATCCTGCTCGATATGAACCCAGACAGGAAGATGTCGGCCAGAGTCAGGGACATGATCGAGCAAGACGGCGACCGCCTGACCGATCTGCATCTCTGGCGGCTAGGACCGGGACATTTCGGTGCCATCCTGTCGGTCGCCACGATCCGGGACAGGGGAGCGGCCTTCTACCGTGCCCGCCTAGCCGGGTTTAAAACACTGTCGCATGTCACGATCGAGGTCGAGTCGGAGGCATGAACGGAAAATGAAGGGGGTCAATCAGCACCCAATAGTTTCCAGTTGGTCAGGCCGATTTCGGCTGTCTTTCGCGCTGTTTGAAGCGGTGGGAAACGTTGCCTGTCTCCAGGATGTCGCAATGGTGTGTGATGCGGTCCAACAGGGCTGTGGTCATCTTGGCGTCCCAAAGACCGTTATCCATTCAGAGAAAGATAGATTGGTTGTGATGTTTAGCGAGGCTTTCTCGTAAAGCTGACTGATCAGGTGAAACAGCAACGCGCCCCCTGACGCCGGGAACGGCAAATAGCCAAGTTTATCGAGGATGACGGCGTCTGTCTGAACCAGTTGCCGGGCCATATTCCCGGATTTGCCCTGCTGCTTTTTCTTCTCCAGTTGGTTCACCAGATCGACGGCGTTGTAGCATCGAACGCGCTTGCCGGTGTGACGGTGGCGGTGATTGGAAGGCGGTTCCGGAACTCGTCACCGGGCACGATCTGATCGACCGCTTCCAGTTGATCATTTGGTCCAAGGCGGACGGCGCATTGGCAACCTGGATCAAAGGCGGTGCCGGCAGTTTGTTCGCATCCTTCGCAAAGGGGATTATTGCTGACAGAAAGGCTGTTGCCGCCGCTCATCGTTGAGCCGTGGTCCAATGGCAAAACTGAAGGCCAGATCACCAAACTCAAGATGATCAAGCGCCAGATGTATGGCAGTGAAAATCTCGATCTGCTCCGCGCGAGATTATGTGTTGCATGACATTCTCGATACCTGCACCAAAATCGTGGAAGAGCCAACATTTCGAGCGATTTCGCAGCATCACGAACGCGGGCCATTCATCACCGGCGGCGGCTGGGTGATAGACTCATTTCACCCGATTGCCCCGGCCGGAGAGTGTGAGAGGGCGACGCATAAAGCTAGAAGGCCTGTTGGAACTGCTGAAAGCCAGCGCGGCCTCATCCATTGGTGGCCAGCGCATCGCACAGAACGAAATACGTTCCCTGACATGCCATTATTGGGTTTCGGTAGCAATGGAACCGAGAGTTCGATTGTTTTGCACGCAAGCTGATGATCTTTGAGCTAGGTCGTCTCAATCGCAGTCAGGCTGCGTCTTTTGGCTGCTATCACCTCGCGGATCCGCAGTTCGACGTCCCTGTTGTGGTAGGGCTTGCCAATGACGACGCTTCCGGCAAGGTCGTCCGGCAGCACGGTGGACACGTCGTATCCGGTGCCAAACACGAACGGGATGCCGCGCGTCCTGAGCACCGCAGCCACGTCCCAGGACGACTCGCCGTCAAGATTGACGTCGAGCAGGGCCGCGTCGAACATCTCTGACTGTGCAAGTACGAGCGCCTCGCTCTTGCGAGTCGCCGGTCCGATCGTCACCCAGCCGAGATCATCGAGCGTGGCTTGGATCATCATGACGAGGAGGAACGAATCCTCGACCACGAGTATCCGAAATGCCTCTGGAGGTGCCGCATCCGGCACGTCTGCAATCAGCCTCGCTTCCGTTTGTGAATTCGCGCCACCTCGTGCATTCGCATCGGAATAAATAACTGACGACATGGGTAAAAAGATGTCGCACACGACCCCGGCCCGCAGGTAGTGCACGATCGCACGTCCGCCGGTCTCCATAGACAGCGCGCGTTCGATGAGCGTGGAGCCGAAGCCGCGGCGCGTGGGTTGCTCGACGAGCGGCCCCCCAGTCTCGGTCCAGGATAACTCCACGCCGCCGTCGGTGGCCGGTCGCCAGCCTACTGCCACATGCCCGCCGAATGCGGTGAGGGCCCCGTACTTTGCCGCATTGGTCGCCAGCTCATGGATCGCAAGGGACAGCGAGAGGGCCGATTTCGGCGTTAGCTGCATGTCGTTACCGCCAAGGGTGACCGCAGTCGTTTCACTCGCATACAGGTTAAGCTCCTCGCGCAGAAGCTTATCGATCGAGACGCCTTCCCAGCGGCTCTGGGACAGCAGGCTATGCGCTTTGGCCATCGCCTGGATACGGCCTTCCAGCCCTTTGACGAAGCCCGTCAAGGAGTCCGCGTTGCGGCTTGTCTGTACGACAAGGGCCTGGATGTTGGCGATCGTGTTCTTCACACGGTGGTCGAGTTCAGCCATGAGAAGTTTGTCGCGCTCACCTGCCCGCTTGCGTTCCTGTGCCGCCGTGTTGATCCGCCGCAGGACCACGTGGAGCAGGGAGACGCGCAGGTCGAACGCCGCATCGAGATCGGCTGGCGTCCATGGCAAGCACCGTCCACGGACCGTCTCCTGCCATGCCTCGAAGGACTTGCGTGGACTTAATTGTTCGCCGTTCGGGCCGCTCGCCACCAGCTTCGCCGGCTCACCGGCCCAGGCGGATGTGCTCACAAGTTCGGGCCGGAACCAGATGATGAAGTCGGACAGGCCCTCGGACACCGATATGACCAGTAAGCCAGAGGAAATGTCGGCGAACGCAGCACCAGGCGGCCATATCTCCGCCAGCCTGTCGGTTGAGAACACGCCGCCACTCTTTGACACGCGCGCGTTCAGCCACTCTATCAGTTCCTCGATCTGACTCTGATTGGGCGTAGCTCCCAGGAAGGTCAGGCTGCCCTTGATGCTGACCGCGACGCCGCCGCGGATTATTCCGTCTGCGGCTAGCGAGCCACAATGGATGTAGTCCAGCAGGTTGGGTGACTCTTTGGTCAATCCGACGGCGTAGTCGTCCGCGCTGGCCAGGTTGAGCATCAGGTTTTGCAGCACCATGCGGCTCGCCAGCCGCTCATCGAACTGATCTCCCTTCTCGCGTGCATCAAGCTGGAGCGAGAACATGGAGCCGAACAGCTCGCATATGGCGCGCAGGTGTCGCGGCAGAATGCGTGGGCTGTAGTGGTGGCACGCGATGAGGCCCCAGAGCTTGCCGCCGCAGATGATTGAAATCGACATCGAGGCGTCGATGCCCATATTGCGGAGATATTCGCGATGTATCGGCGATACATTGCGTAGGATCGCCTGGCTCATGTCCAGCGGCTCGCCCGTTTGCGGATTGGCCACAGGCACCAAAGGAGCCGCGTCGTAGTTGACCTGGGTGATCAGCCGCAGCCAGTTCTTCACGTAGAGGGCACGCGCCTGCTGCGGGATGTCGGCGGCTGGGTAATGCAGATCTAGGAATGGCGCGAGGTGTGGCTCCCGGCTCTCGGCGATGACCCAGCCGGACTCGTCGTGCATGAACCGGTAAATCAGTACACGGTCGTAGCGGGCGACGTCGCGCACCCGTTCGGCGGCAAGCTGGCACAATGCTTGGAGCGAGAGTGACTTTTCGAACCCGTGAACCATCTCCTCGACACCAGCAAGCGGATCGGCTGCGAAGCGGTCGCTCAGATCTGCAGCCTCGAACTCCAGGACCAGTGACCCGGCGCTGCGGTGCAGGCTTGCGTCGAGCGGTTGATCGGCAATCACGCGCAACTGCGGGTCAAGCAGATGGCGCGGCTTCGCGAGATTGAGCGTGGCCACCAGCCTTCGCAGGCTCTCGATCTGGTCGGGGCGGAACAGCACAGTCGCAGACTGCCCGAGCAGCTGCTCAAGAGGCGCGCCCAGCAGGCGGGATGTGTCGCCGGCCGCCTGCAACACTTCCAGCGTGTCGGCGTCAAGCACCAGCATCGCGCCATGCGGCAGGATCGCGCCCGGGATGTGGATCGGCTCCTGGTCGCAGTTCGTGATGTCAACGGACGCTATCGTGATGTCGGGGTCAGTCATGAGGCGAGGTACTCCATCCGTTCCGCCAGTGTTCGAACGCAGCGAACGTCTCGGCCGCGCGTTTGATGATCTCCGCACGTACGGACAGCTCAAGAGAGGCTGCTGACAACTGTGCCAGATAAGCCAGCCATGCCTCGCCCGCCCCGGTGCCGCGGCCGATGGAAACCTGTCGGCCCTCCGTCACAAATTTGCTAAGAAGCCGTTCGAGGCCGCGTGCCATGTCACGCGCCCGCCAGGGTTAATCCCTCGGCCACGTAAAGCCTCCCTAGGCGTGCCGCTGCCGCTCAGCATTGCAGGACGACCACGTTGGTACATCTACGCACGCTCCATAGTACTATTCCGCAGCGGTGAGTGCGCCGTTTCGGTATGCTTCAAAAGCCGAAGCCTAGCGCTAACGACTTTGCTCGCGGTCTGGTTGCAACCCGACGATACCGGTTCGGCGATGAACTGCTCAAGCGATGGGGTTAAGGAGGGGTTGAGGCTCGTAATTTGAGTGGACATGCTGCAGCAATACGCGAAGCGACGGGATATTGCATCATTTTGCGATCACGAAGTCGCGCTTATGACACCATCCATTGATGTATAGCGTGTGTGTCCGCAAATGTATTTTGGGTGGTAACGCGATTGCCCCGTTTTCGTAGACAGGTTGTGGACTTGGGAGCTACATCAGGGCTTCTGAAGGCTGCAGGTTTGCTTGGCAGGTCATCGGTGAGCGGTAGCCCAGGCCGGAATGCAGCCGCACCGAGTTGTATCGGCCCTCGATGTAGCTGAAACAGGCCATCTCGGCCTCGGCCGGGGAGAGGAACCGGCGGCGGCTCGTCGGCCGAGCCACCCAGGCACCAATTGACTGTGCCGTAGGCTCGAACCCTCGAACGAGATTCTCGATAGACCGTCCAGCACGGACCGGATCGATTGTCTAGCGGCGGAACTCAGGCGAAAATGGTAAATGGGTTCTGGGCATCAGGAGCACCTCTGGTGAAAGCTTCAGGGTGTCCACGAAACCGGGGCAATCATAATCCCGGTTAATCGATCAATCCAATTGCGACCATCGCAGTTCTGGCATACGCGTCAGAGGAATTCGGCCGAGCTGCACGGTGCCGTCCCGCAGTGTAAGCGGTGCCTCCACAACCGGCGGACCGTTCTCTTGCGGCCTTGCCATGAGTGACAGTATGGCTTTGGCGGTGCTTGCAGTTCGCGCATGCAGGGCGCCCACGGCCGTCAGCGCATCGAGGGCTTCAGAGAAGCCGGAAAGGCGCAGCGTGGCGGTTCCGGTCGGCTGTAGATTAGCGTCAAGACTAAGCGTTGTGGTGCCGGAGGCGGCCACCTTGCCCCAATCGAGGGCTGTAAGGAGCACGGTAAGCTTGCCGCCCTGGTCGCGCCACCGGGTCGCCCAATTGGACGCACCGCCGGCAATCATGCCCTGGCTAAGAGCAGTGGCATGAAGATCCAGACGTTCCATTGTGGGACCGAAGGCCCAGAGCAGCTTCGCCATTCCCGCGACCGGTTCCGCAGGGAAGGTGGCGGGTCCGGCCTTGAGAGTAATTCCGAGGGTGGGTGTGGTGGCGTCTAGGTGTATCTGCAGGCGTGTCAGGCTGAACAGCATCGGCACCCCGACCCGGCCATTGTAGAGATCAAGGTCGGCCAAGCCGATGGGCTCATTATTCGCGAGGGGTATGTGCAGGGTCGCCGTATCAATCGCCTCTACAACCTGGGGGCTTTCGCCGATTTGGGTGTGTAGCGCCCCATGCGCCTCGATGAGCAGCATACTCGAGTTGAGTAAGCTGACGCCGAACGCGGCGTGGTCGGCAGTTACCCGCAGCTTGGTGGGCTCTGCGGGGCTAGTGACCACTGCAGCCTCGATGCCGACCATGGCTGACAACGGCCACCCGGTTGCGCGCATGGCGCCGAGTTCGATCGACCAGCCGCGGCCACGGGCGACCTCAACTTGCGCCAACAGGGCCTGCTCAACGCGACCAACAGCCCATCGCCACACCAGTGTATGAGCAAGTGCCAGCGTGCCGAGCACGGCGATGGAGATTAAAAGGGGTCGACGCAACGTTTTCGGTCCTTACGACAGATGGTTATCCACAAGGGACATTTTGTCGATACGAAGTGTCAATGGGATGGAGAATTATCTATGTTTTTAGGTTGTTAAAGTAATATTCTCGCGCAAATTCGCAGCGCTGCGAAAGCTCAGTGCACAAAGTTGTCCACAGCCACGCGTGCCCGTTGCGCTGACGCTTCTTTGGCATAGAGCTCGGTCAGCCGTGCCATCAGCTGCGGCCGTGGCAGGCCGACCGGCAAGGCCGGCAGGATCACCACGCGGATCACACCTGGTCGTTTCGAAAATGCTCCGCGACCCCAACACAAACCGGAATCTGTGAGCACTGGGAGCACCCCCTGGCGGCTGCGCATGGCGAGGGCCGCGATCCCAGGTTGGAGCTCCACCGTCTCGCCCGCGGGCACGCGGGTGCCTTCAGGGAAGATCACAACTTGGCTGCCCTCGTCCAATGCCGCCCCGCCGTCGCGCAGCAATCCCCGCATCGTAGCTGCACCCCCGCTGCGGTTAACACCGATCTGCCCCGAGCGGGCGGCAAGAATACCAAACAGAGGAATGCGCATCAGCTCCGCCTTCACGATATAGCGTGCGTAGGGCAGCAACTGTAGCCAGATCAGAGTATCAAACGCAGATTGGTGCATGGACGCGATCAGCATCGGGCCGGACCTCGGCAGGTTCTCCTGCCCCGTGATCTCAACCCGCATCCCGGCGATCCACATGCCGGATAGAATTAGTCGGCTCCATTGGATACCCCAGGCTGGCAGCCTTGTCGGTTTGAGGAAAATTCCGGTGAGAACCATTATGATACTCACCCCCAAAAACCAGAGGCTGAACAAACCCGACCGCAGCAACCTCATCCGCCATGTTCTCCCGCAGGCTGGCCGATCGCCAGGTTACCGGCAGCGAGCATGCGGCCGGCGAGTTCGGTCAGGCCGAGTTCGGCCACCAGGAATTTGGTATACTCCCCCGCGAGAAGTCGCCATGCCGATAGCTCAGCCAACGCGCTCGAACCGGGTGGCTGCACCGCGAACGGATGCAACGTGATACCTGGAAGGCGTTGACGCAATTCGGCCAGCGCACGCGGCATGTGATATCCGGCGGTCACAACGATCAGCGAGCGAATATTATGTGCCGCCACCCACTCCGCAGTCTCACTCGCATTACCACGCGTAGAGTCGGCGTGGTGTCCAAGAGTCACCCGAGGCGCCAATCCGAGGTCGACGCCGGTACGATGCGCGAGTCGCGGAAAGTCCGCTGCCCGACCGACGCCCGAGACCAGCAGTCGCGAGGCGGCGCCCTGTTCCAACAGATGCAAGCCCGCCTGTATGCGCTCGGCTCCGCCGGTTAGAACGACAATCCCGTCAGTATGCGGCGGCACATCAGCGGGTCGCCAAGTGGTGTGGATGAACCAAGCAAAGCCTACGATCCACGCCATGGCAATCACCACCGGCAGCAATAGCAGGTGCTTCATCCCGGTTTCCTCATGGGAGGTGCCGCAGCCATCGGCGCACAGTCATTTGCGCCGTGATAAAGCCGACCATTGCAGCCGCCAATGGCAGGCCGGGGACGGTCAGCCACAACTCCAGCGGCAATGCTTCCAAAATCATTGCCGGGGCGGCATTACCATGCACAAAAGGCGACGCAAGATCGGCAAGGGTGAGCAGCACGGGCAGGGCGGCAAGTGCTCCGCAGAACCCGCCAATAGCGGCGAGCCGCGTAGCGCGGCTGGCAAAGCGGCCCGCAATATAACCATCGGTGGCACCGAGCCCATGCACGATTTCGATTGCGTCCCGCCGCGCCGCCAGCCCAGCCCGCGTCGCCACCATGACGACAGCCGCAGCAACGGCGCTGACGAGAATTACGGCCAACCATGCACAGGCCTGCAGGCTGCGCGCCAGGACCGCCAAGCGCTGCACCCACACTCCATGGCTTTCAGTCAAAGTGCCCGGGGCGATCGCCTCGAGTTCACGCGCAAGGGTTGCGAGGTCGGGCGGTGGTTTGTTGAGGTGAACCTCGATCACCGCCGGCAATGGAAGCGCCAACCCGTTTCCAACCGAACCCAGCCAGGGTCGCAGCAAGGCTGTGAGTTCCTCCTGTGCGAGCACGCGTGCCTGCCCTACGCCTGGGTTGGCGCGTAGCGTTGCCAGCACTTGGTTGAGGAGACCTTGGTCTGTGGCTCGCGGTACCTGCACGGTAAGCGCCGCAGCCGCACCACCCTGCCAGCGTCCCGCGAGCGAGGCTGAGCCAAGCGCAGCACCAAAAGACAGCGCCGCCAGAAAAGCCATCGCCGCCACCAGCAACGGTAATATCCGGTCGCCCAAGGCGCGCTTGAGGCCAAGATCATCGAACGCCCGCGGTCGTAACAGCCTCGCTTCGGAGCGGCGGGTTGCCGCCGGTCGGGTGCCAAGCGGCAGGGTGCACGCCGGAGAGAGGATTGCGAGAGACCTACCCATCGTGGATTAGCCGGCCAGCATCGATACGAAGGGTGGGGCCCGGATGGCGTTGCACGAGCGAGTCGTTGTGAGTGGCGACTATGACGGTGGTACCTAGCCGGTTGAGTTCGCCCAAAAGGCGCATTAGCCGCTCTGCTTGCGCTTCATCGAGATTGCCGGTGGGCTCGTCGGCCAACAGCAACGCGGGTCGCCCGACCACCGCGCGCGCGATCGCTACCCGCTGCTGCTCGCCGCCCGACATCTGCGCCGGCCGTGCATCCGCCCTCCCGCCTAAACCCACCCAGCGCAACATTTCTGACACATCGGCGCGAATCTGCCCTTCCGGACGGCCGGCGATACGCAGCGGCAAGGCTGCGTTGTCGAAAGCCGACAGATGCGGTAACAGCCGGAAATCCTGGAACACCATACCGATGCGCCGGCGCAAGGGTGGTAGCATGCTGCGAGTGGCGCGGGTGACATCGGTGCCCATCACAATCACGCGGCCGCGCTGGGGCTGGCTCGCGAGATGGAGCAGTCGCAGCATGCTGGACTTGCCGGCGCCCGAGGGGCCCTGTAGCCAGCGAAATCCGCCCTCAGGGATGCGAAAGCTGATGTCGCGCAGCACTTCAGCGCCGGGCTTGTTGCTCGACAGGTAGTGCAGCCCAACGTCTTCTAGCCGAACCATGGTGTCCACCCACCGTAATTGCCCCTTGTGCCACTGATTCGCACTGTGCCGGAAGGCTTGCGATCGGTAAGGTGCGTTCGTAGCCACAGCTTAGGGTTGCATTTCTGAGCGCGTTAATGCAGAATCCGTGTTGTTCATGCTGATTTCCTGTCCTGAGTGCACCGCCGAGTACAACGTGCCAAGCCATCTTCTGACAGATGTGGGGCAGATGCTGCTCTGTGCGCGCTGTCAGCATGAATGGCTTGTCGAGATACCTCCCTCGAATATCTCAGGCGCCGGCTACTCGGTTGGCCACGCCTCGCCGGCTCAAACCTTCGTGTCAGTGCCTGACTCCGCAATCGACGGTGCGTTAGGTTCCACTGATGACAACCTCGCAGCTCGTGCGCGTGACTATCCAGAAGGCATCAACCCTCACGATGAACTGTTCGCGAGCCCTGATGACGACGAAGAAATACCAACGGTGCGTTATCACCGAGGGGGCATAGCCGCCGCCTGGGTCCTTAGCCTTTTGTTGGTGGGTTCCCTGGGCTTCGGCGCTGTGCTCTGGCGCTCTCAGGTCATGGCAGCGTGGCCTGCGAGCCAGCGTGCCTACCTGGCGCTTGGGCTAGGCTAGAGCGTGATGACCGAAGGTGGGATCACCGAAAGGTCTGAATCACGCGATAAAACAAAGAGCTAGAGCTGGATGACGTCGCCTATCAGACGTCATCCAGCTCTAGGAGCCTGTCCGAGTAATCGCTTACGTAAGCACACCGCGCAACATTGATTCGCAGCCGAGGCGGCGCTGATCCTTTTTAGAATAAGCATGCCCCCTCTGAAGCAAGCCTCTTTCGTTTTTCGTTACGGCCACGATTACTCAGACAGGCTCCTAGCCCTTCGGCAATCGCACCAGAAACCGCGCTCCGACTACCTTCCCGGTACCATCTCGGCGATTCTCTGCTGAGATGCTCCCCTTCAGTGCCTCCACGATCTGCCGACTGATCGACAGGCCCAGCCCGGAGTGCTGCCCGAACCGCTCTCCCTGCGGGCGCTCCGAATAAAACCGATCAAAAATATGTTCAAGCTTTGCCTCTGGGATCCCCGGGCCCTCGTCCTCGACCGCGATCTCCGCCCAGGAGCCGTCGTCGTGGCCGCGCAGAAAAATCTTGCCTCCTTGAGGCGAAAAACTCTGCGCGTTGCCAATCAGGTTGCGCAATACCTGGACCAGCCTGCCTTCCACCCCTTGCACCACCAGATGCGGGCTTGCGAGGTCTAGCTTGATCCGCGGGTCGCTCTCGTCGCGCGTCGCCTCGTCGATCTCCATCAAGGCCGCGAGGATAGGTGCCACGTCGACTGGTTCGGTCGCGACGCGGGACAATTCGGCATCGATTCGGCTCGCATCCGAGATATCGCTAATCAGCCGATCAAGTCGTCCGACATCTTCAGCGATGATTGCGAGCAGGCGGCGTTGCTTGGCAGGATCGTCAATCCGTCGCAGGGTCTCGATTGCACTGCGGATAGAGCTTAGCGGATTCTTGATCTCGTGGGCGACGTCGGCGGCGAATTGCTCGATCGCATCCATGCGGGTCCATAGTGCTCGCGCCGACTCTGACAAAGCGCGGGCGAGTTCACCGACTTCATCCGAACGCCGCAGGAGCGAGGCCTGCACGCCGCCCGCGCGCCCACGGCCTTCGCGCATGCCCTCCGCGGCCCCTGCCAGGCGCAGTATCGGCCGGGCAATGGTCAGCGATAGGTACCAAGACAGCATGACCGTAAGCCCCAACGCCAATGCGAACAGGGCCAGGATCGAAAGCCTTACTGCCAACACGCTGTCATCGACCTCGCGCGCTTCGCGCGTCAGTAGCACAATGCCAAGTATGCGGCGGTTGCGTGAGACCGTTTCGGCGACACTCACCAGCAAGCGACCGTCTTCGGTGCGCCGGATATAGGGCGGGATCTGGCGCCCCGGCGTGGTCGTATTGAGCTTCAGCTCCTCGCGCACGTCTGGCGCCCAGTCGGTGCCGGCGGCCGGGCGGTCGGGGTCGAGCAGCCTGGCGTGGTCGGCGTGGGGAAGCAAAGTCAGGATATCATCATAGAATTTGCCGACCAGGCCCAGGATACGACCGCGCTCCACCGCCGGCGGAAGCGGCTCTGTGACCACAGCACCTCCTGCGCCTTCGCGTACTCGGCTATCAGCCAGGACCTGTCCGTCGGGGCCGTACAGCTTCGCCTGGGCATTTGGCGTCGGCTCGGTCAGCCGGCGCAGGAGTGGGCGCGACAGATCCGGCACCAGCGCTGGATTGTCGGGCGTGTCCTCATGAACCGCAGCCTCACCAAGCGCTGCAGCATAGATCCGTGCCTGCTCCCGAAGCGTGGTTACCTCCGCTTCGAGCAGCCCGTTTTGGTACTGATCAAGGTACAGCAGTGCCGCCAACAGCAACGCCAACGGCAGCAGATTGACCAACAGGATTCTTCGCAGCAGGGGCGAGACAAGCCGCTCCTGCATTCGCCCTGCTCCGGGGACGGGCTTCAGGCCGGCCGGCAACGCTACCCCAGCTTGCGCGATACCTTCGGGCATCAGTCTCCTCTGGCGTTCGAGATCAGGCTTCCTTGTAGCGGTACCCGATCCCGTAGAGCGTTTCGATATGATTGAAGCTGTCGTCGGCGTTGCGGAACTTTTTGCGAACCCGCTTGATGTGGCTGTCGATCGTACGATCGTCCACATAGATGTTCTCGCCATACGCGGTGTCGATGAGCTGATCACGTGATTTCACCATGCCCGGACGGGCGGCAAGGGCCTTTACAAGTAGGAACTCGGTCACCGTCAACGCTATGTCGCAGCCGCGCCAGTGGCACTGGTGCTTGGTCTCGTCGAGCGTGAGCTCGCCGCGCACCATCACCCCGCCGGCTGGCGCGCCTGAGCCTTCGGCGCGGCTGGTCTCGTTGCGGCGAAGCAGAGCCCGAATGCGTTCGATGAGCAGTCGCTGACTGAACGGCTTGGTGATGTAGTCGTCGGCGCCCAGCCGCAGGCCCATCAGCTCATCGACTTCCTCGTCCTTTGAGGTGAGGAAGATCACCGGCAGCTGGGTGCGCGCGCGAAGTCGTTGCAACAGCTCCATGCCGTCCATCCGTGGCATCTTGATGTCGAGCACTGCGAGATCGACCGGGCGTGCAGTGATGCCCTGCAGCGCTTGCTCCCCGTCTGTGTAAGTGCGTACGATGAAGCCTTCCTGCTCCAGAGTCATTGAAACACTGGTTAGGATGTTGCGGTCGTCATCGACCAGGGCGATGGTCTGCTTCATGGCGGCGCTCCTTTTAGATGCCGGCGGGTGGCAACTCTCATTGGCGACTTCCATTAAAACACGGAATTGTGGCGCAATGAGGAAGGAGGGTGAACGAAATATGGCGGACCCAGCATCTGATGGACCTACGCCTGCCTGGCAGGCCCGCCTGCTGCTGCGCGCCGTCAGGGCCGCAACATTGGCGACCTCGATGGAAGGCCAGCCATTCGCCTCGCTGGTGACGCCTGCCAGCGCGCCGGACCTGTCGATTCTGCTGCTGCTGTCCGATCTGTCGGAGCACACTCGCCACCTACGTCATGATCCCCGCTGCTCGATACTCGCCGTCGGGAATGCGGATACCGCCAATCCGCAGACCGCGCCGCGTGTGACGATCACGGCGACGGCTGAGCTGGAAGCCAATCCGGCTTTGAGGGCGCGCTGGGTCTCCATCCACCCTTACGCCGCGTTCTACGCCGATTTTGGAGATTTCAACCTGTGGCGCATTCGCCCGCTGGCCGCCCTGATGGTCGGCGGCTTCGCCCGCGCCACCCGCCTACGACGGGCTGAGCTGACGCCGGATCCCGCCGCCGTCGCCGCCTTGGCAGCGGCGGAAGCGGACATCTGCAGCCATTGCAATGCCGACCATCCGGACACGTTGGCGCTTCTGGCAGGTGCCACCGGCGACTGGCGTATGGTCGCAGCCGACGTCGACGGCTGCGATCTCGCCGCCGGCGATCTGGTGCGCCGCATACCCTGGTCTGCTCCGGTCGACAATCCCGACGAAGTACGTCGCGAACTGATTCAGCTCGCCCGCCATGCACGCCAAGTTTAGCCAATGGTTGCGATACCACGGCTTTCTCGACTGGACCCTCTTCGGTATCGAACGTAATTGATCGTTAAAGCTGGGCCCAGCCCCCTCCGAGGAGACCGACGATGAATGCTGGATTGAAACAAAACAATTCTCCCCTGGCTGGCACAGGGGTCCAGAAGCGCTCGAACGTGCATGCGAACCTCACCGCCTCGGCGCTGATCACGCACGCGATCCTGCGGCATGAAGGCACGCTGTCCGAGGATGGCGCGTTCATCGCCATCACCGGTGTGCATACAGGCCGCTCGGTGAAGGACAAGTTCGTGGTGGACGACCCCGAAGTCTCCGCCGATATAGACTGGGGCAAGGCAAACCAGAAGATGGCGCCGGCCCAGTTCAACGCTTTCAAGACCCGCGCGCAGGCCTATCTGCAGGGCCAGGAGCTGTTTACCCAGGACCTCTACGCCGGCGCAGACCCCGCTTATCGCATTCGCGTCCGCCTGGTCACCACCGGCGCGTGGCACGCGCTGTTCGCCCGCAACATGTTCATCCGCCCGCCCGAAGCGGAGCTGGCCGGCTTCGTGCCTGACTACGTCATCCTGCACGCGCCGGATTTCCACGCAGACCCGCTGGTGGACGGAGCGCGGACCAGCACCGCAATCGCGCTGTCATTCCAACAGAAACTGATCGTGATTGCGGGCACCGAATATGCCGGCGAGATCAAGAAATCCATTTTCACCGTCATGAACTGGATCCTGCCCGCCAAAGGCGTGCTGCCCATGCACTGCTCCGCCAATGTCGGCACCGACGGCGATGTGGCGCTGTTCTTCGGCCTGTCGGGCACCGGCAAGACCACGCTCTCCTCAGACCCCCAACGCCCGCTGATCGGCGACGACGAGCACGGCTGGTCCGAGACCGGCGTATTCAACTTCGAAGGCGGTTGCTACGCCAAGGTCATCAATCTGTCCGAAACCGCCGAGCCCGAGATCTGGGCCGCCACGCACCGCTTCGGCAGCGTGGTCGAGAACGTGGTGGCCGACCATCGCGGCCGGCTCGATCTGTCGGACGAGCGTTATACTGAGAACACGCGCTCCTGCTACCCGGTGGAATTCATCCCCAACGCGGTGCCAGAAGGTGTCGGCGGCATTCCCCGCAACGTGGTGATGCTTGCGTGCGATGCGTTCGGCGTGCTGCCGCCCATCGCCAAGCTGTCCTCGGCACAGGCGATGTACCACTTCCTGTCCGGCTACACCGCCCTGGTCGCAGGCACCGAAAAAGACCTGGGCACCGAGCCGCAGGCGACCTTCTCCGCCTGCTTCGGCGCCCCGTTCCTGCCGCGCCCAGCTGAGCTGTACGGCCGCATGCTGTCTGAGCTGATCGCCAGGCACGGCGCCGATTGCTGGCTGGTGAACACCGGCTGGTCCGGCGGCGCATACGGCGTCGGCAACCGCATGCCGATCCGCCACACGCGCGCGCTCATCAACGCCGCGCTGGACGGCTCGCTGGCCAAGGTCAGGTTCCACACCGAGCCGTTCTTCGGCCTGGTGATCCCCGAGGAGGTGCCGGGCATTCCCTCCAGCGTGCTGGACCCTCGGAAGGCCTGGTCTGACAAATCCGCCTATGACGCGTCAGCCAGGGACCTGGTCGGCCGGTTTGAGAAGAACTTCAAGCCGTTCTGGGGCCAGGTCGGCCCGGAGGTGCAGGCAGCTGCTCTGAAGGCCGGCGCGTCTCAAGCTTGACCCAAAAGCGCATGACTTGAACCCGGCGCCCCGCTGCCACGGTGGTGCGCGTTCCCAGGATCAACGCATGCGCATCACCTTACTTGGCGGCGGCAACGGCTCGTGAGCCGCCGCCGCCGACTTTGCTCTCGCAGGGCATGTCACCACCCCCTGACGGCGCGAGGCGGCAGCCGTCGACGTCCACCGTGCCGCCGGCGGTCATATCACGGTCAAGGACTTCGCCGGCAGCCAAACGGCCACGCCCGCGCTGACCACAACCGACATGGCGGCCCCGGTGGCGGATGCTGCGCTGATCATATGCCCCCGCGCCCGGCCCACTGCCCAACCCGACATCGCGGCCGTCCTGGCCCCGCTCCTGCGGCCAGGCATGGTCGTCTTTCTAATGCCCGGCAGCTTTTGCGTTAGAGCGGGATGCTTTTAGGTGGATACATAGCCTGAGTTTTTGAAGTAGTTGGCGCATTCGGCCGGTGTGTAGGTTTGCAACAGGTCGGCGACGGCGTCGCTGAGTGCCTCGCGGGTGCGAGCTGCGGCTTTCCGAAGCAAGTGCTTCAGCTTGGCGAAGACCTATTCGATCGGGTTGAGGTCGGGTGAATATTTCGGCAGCAGGATCAGCCGTGCACCGACCTGGCGGATGGCGCGCCGCGCGGCTTTGTTCTTATGGCTGCCAAGGTTGTCGGCGATCACGATGTCACCTGGTTTGAGCGTCGGCACCAGCTCGCGCTCGACATAGACGCGGAAGCTCTCGCTGTTGATCGGGCCATCGAGCAACCAGGGGGCGTCGATCCGATCGACCCGCAAGGCAGCGATGAATGCCGTGGTGTTC
>JANXSM010000105.1 GCA_025352665.1 Rhodospirillales bacterium
GTCGGTGGCGTTCGGCAAGCGCTGTGGCGAGACTGGCGTGCGCCCGTCGATGGGATCGGTCGGCGACGCCTACGACAACGCCATGGCTGAGAGCTTCTTCTCGACGCTCGAAGCCGAGTTGCTGAGCTGCAGGCGGTTTGCGTCCCACGCCGAGGCCCGGCTGGCCTGCTTCAGCTACATCGAGGGTTGGTATAATCCATCCAGGCTGCATTCCGGCCTGGGCTATCGTTCCCCCGTGGCCTACAAAGCCAGCATGCAAACGGCAGAAGCCAACACGTAGCTCCCAAGTCCACAAACCGTCCACGAGATCGGGGCAACCTCAAACATTGGTGGCTTCGCCCGATGTTCCCGTGTTTGTGCCGGTGCAGATGGTCGGCGCTACGAGGACGTCGCCTTCGGCGCCAGACAGTTATCCGAGGCGCCCACCATCTCCGTCCTGCCCCGCTGCAGCAACGGGAGTGATGGAGATCGAGCTCGCGAACGGGCAGCATGTGCGGGTCGGCAGCGACGTGAACCTTAGCGCCCTGCGGCGCGTGCTGGCGGCGCTGCGCGAGTGATCCCCGTCACGGCGGGTGTGCGGATCTGGATCGCGACTGGGCATACCGACATGCGTCGTGGAATGCGCGGATTGGCGCTGCAGGTGCAGGAGGGACTTGAACGAGATCCATTTGCTGGCGACGTCTTTGTCTTCCGTGGGCGGAACGGATCGCTGATAAAGGCGATTTGGCATGACGGGCTCGGCTTATCCCTTTATGCCAAACGTCTTGATCGCGGCCGCTTCATATGGCCACAAACGGTGGACGGCGCACTTCCGCTGACAGCCGCGCAGATGGGTTATCTCCTGGAAGCAATCGACTGGCGCAACCCGCAGATGACTTGGCGACCAACGTCCGCAGGTTAGCGCAAACCGTGGCTGTGTACGAAAAAGCAGTAACAAACAGGCGCGATTTATGATTCGATTGGCCTAATGGCGGCCGATCCCACAGCCCTGCCCGACGATGTCACGGTGCTTAAAGCAGCGCTGATTGCAGAGCGTGCCCGCGCCGATGCAGCCCAGGCCGAGGCCGCCATTGCACGCGCCCAGCAGTCCGATGCCGAGGCACTGGTCGCACGGCAGAAGCTGGAGATCGAGAAGCTCAAGCGCGAGATGTACGGGCCGCGATCGGAGCGGGCGCGCCGTCTTATCGATCAGCTGGAACTAGAACTCGAGGAATTGGAGGCCTCGGCCACCGAGGATGAACTCCGGGCCGAGCGGGATGCAGCCAAGACAACCACGGTCGCAGCGTTCAGCCGCAAGCGGCCGGCCCGCAAGCCATTCCCCGAACACCTGCCACGTGAGCGGGTCATCGTGCCAGGACCAACAGCCTGCACATGCTGTGGCGGCGCGCGACTGTCCAAGCTGGGCGAGGACGTCACCGAGACGCTCGAGGTCATCCCGCGGCGCTGGAAGGTCATCCAGCACGTGCGCGAGAAGTTCAGCTGCCGCGACTGCGAGACCATCAGCCAGGCGCCGGCGCCGTTCCACGTCGTCCGTCGTGGCTGGGGCGGGCCCAACCTGCTGGCCATGATCGCCTTCGAGAAGTTCGGGCAACACCAGCCGCTCAACCGACAGGCCGAACGCTACGCCCGCGGGGGTGTGGCCATCAGTCTGTCGACGATGGCGGATCAGGTCGGTGCGTGCTGTGCAGTACTGGAGCCAATCTTCCGGTGCCTTGAGGCGCATGTCTTTGCCGCCGAGCGGCTGCACGGCGACGACACCACGGTGCCGGTGCTGGCCAAGGGCAGGACCGACATAGCCCGTGCCCCCTGCCTTTGTTCTCCAAATTCTAATTTTATCCGTGAAAGAAATCCCCGAGTAAATACGCGGGTTTCCCGACGCATATAGGACGGGCCGGGTGCGAAGCACCCAGCCCTATGATCAGCGATCAGCCGACCCGCTTTTAGGCGGCTTTCTTAGGCCTGCCTGCTTTCTTGGGAGCTGGCGCATCGGCTTCCGCCAGCTTTGCGCGCTTGCGACCACGGCCAAGGCCCGACGACTTCGCCAGCGCTGAACGCTTTTCGGCGTAGTTAGGGGCAACCATGGGATAATCTGATGGCAAATTCCACCGCTCTCGATACTGCGCTGGCGTCATGTTGTAAAAGGTCGTTAAGTGACGCCTGAGCATTTTTAAATGCTTGCCGTCCTCCAGACACACGATGTAATCGGCAAACACGGATTTCTTGATTGGAACGGCCGGTCGCAATTCCTCTACCACCACTGGTTCAGATCCCAAGCCGTATAATGCCGAATAGACCGATGAAATTAGAGAAGGCAGGCTGTCCGCAGTAACGGAGTTGTTGGCCACGTGTGCGGACACGATGGAGGCCGCAAGGATCAGAAGTTCAGACTTATTCGTGTCAGTCACTAGACGCTCTTTCTGTTCAAAATCTGGGGATTATTATTCATATTTTGAAACGAAAGTGTCAACTATATAACGCCGGTTGCAGCGCGAAATATGTTTTTGCCTTCTACATACATCCAGATTTGACTATCGATAATTAGAGGTAAGCATCCGGCGTAGCACGCGGAGGCAGGTTACGGTTTTGTGGTATCGTCGTGCCGGTATTCGTCGAGCAGCCGTTGGACTTCCTCGATGCCTTCATCTGTGAATGCCAAGATCGCATCGTCGTCGATGCCATAGACCCAGATCACGCCGTCCTCTGGTTCAAGGCCGAGGGTGAGGTCGTGGATAAGATCTTCATGGACGCCAAGGTCGCCATGGAATCGAAGTGCTCATGATTCACTACGATTTCCAGAATCTGGAGCAGTGGGCCACGGGCAAGTTCCGCGCCAACACTATTATGAGCCG
>JANXSM010000116.1 GCA_025352665.1 Rhodospirillales bacterium
GTAGGCGGACATCTGGCGTTGCAGGCGCAACAACCGCTTCTCGTCGCGCGCCTCGATCAGTTCATGGACCAGGGCCGCCGCCGTGGTGAAGCCGACCGATAATCCCCTCTGGCAGGCCGCCAGTCCTAGGCCGAGGGCCACGTGCGTCTTGCCGGTGCCGCTATTGCCGACCGCGATCACGTTCTCTCGCCGCAGCACATAATCCGAGCGGGCCAGTTCCAGAACCAACGCTTTGTTCAGTGACGGCAACGCCAGGAAGTCGAAGCTGTCGAGACTTTTGACCGACGTGAACCGCGCCTCCCTGATGCGGCGCTCGACCATCCGGCGTTCCCTGTCGATCAGCTCAAGTTCCGCCAGTCGCAACAGGTAACGAACATGGTCGACACCCTCGCTGGCGCACTGCCGCGCCAGCTTTTCGTGCTCGCGCAAAAAGGTCGGCAGCTTCAGCGTCTTCAGGTGATGCGTCAGCAGGACCTGCGGCGAGCCTGCTGGCGTGGCGACAGACGTATCGGTCATGACGCCGCCCCACTGAGTAAATCCAGATAGGTTCGCGGCGAGGTCATCGCCACGCTAGTGTGTGGGAGATACGGATACACCGTCATGTCGAGCCGGGCTGGACGGCGCTCGATCCGGCACAGCACCAGATGCTTCACGGCGTCAAAGCCGATCGCACCGCGCTCGATGGCGGCACGCACGCCAGCCGCGACGTCCTCAGGGGTGAACACCTCCATCAACCGCAGCACTTGCACAAACTCACGCTTGCCCTGCTTCCCCATGCGCGCCTCCAGGAGGCGTCGCAGCACCATGAAAGCCTCCGGCAAGTTCCAACCGGCCAGGGGGGCGGCCTGGTCGAGTGCACCGATCTTACGCTCGAGCAGCGCCAGGTAATGCAGCGGGTCGAACACGAAGTCCTCTCGCTCGTAGGAGCGCACATGCCGGGCGATGATCTCGGCGCCGCAAGAGATCATCACGCTGTCGACATAGCCGCGGATCAGAACCTCCCGATGGCCGTAGGCGGTCGGCACCGAGTAGTCCGTTCCGCGGTAGCGCACCAACGACAGCGAACTCACACGGCCCGGTTGCTTGTCACATGCGTCGTAGGGCATAGGCGGTAGGTCGTTGAAGCGTGCCTGGTCCTTCGCCAGCAGTGCGCCAATCGTCGCGTCGTGGCCGCGCAGTCGGTCGCCAAGGCGCTTATGACAATCCGCCAGCAACCGTTCGTTGAGCGCGGCAAAGCTTTCAGCATGGGGTATCGGGACCAGGTAATTCCGCCGGACCCACCCGATCAATCCTTCTACCTTAACCTTTATCGTTGCCCTTACCGGGTCGCCCGAACCGGTCGGCAAACAGGTAATGCGATTGCAGTTCGCTGAACACGCGCGTGCGCTGTCTCCTGCCGTCGCCCAGTATCCGGGCCACCGCCAGCTTGGTGTTGTCGTAAAGGATCGACGGCGGCACGCCGCCGAAGAACGCGAATGCCGCAACATGTCCAGCGCAGAACGCCTCCGTCGTCTCCGCCGGATAGGCTTGCACGAAGCCCGCGTCGCTGTGCGGCAAGTCCATTGCAAAGAAATGGATCTTCCGCTCCTCCCCGCCAATTACAGCAAGCGCCTCGCCGAAATCCGCCTGGGCATGGCCGGGGTCATGCCGCAGCGGCACAAACACCTCACGCTGCCGCTGGCGCTGTCCCAGCACATAATCCTTCACGATCGTCACGCCGCCGTCGTAGCCGTGCTCGTCGCGTAAACGCTCGAAGATCCGCTTCGAAGTGTGTCGCTGCTTCACCGGCCGCGCTTTATCATCCTCCAAGAGCCGGTCGATGATCCCCACAAACGCATCCAGCTTCGGACGCACCGGCGCGCCGCTGCGACGGTAACCAGGCGGCACCGAAAACGTCAGCATCTTGGCAACCGTCCGAGGATCTATTCCAAAACGGCGCGCCGCCTCCCGACGGCTGATCCCCTCAATCCGGACCGCGTAACGGACCCGACCATACAGTTCCACGAGCTTCATCCCCCAGCCCTCTGCGATCAACGCAAAGAGCTTCACTGATGGAGTTTTACTCCGGCGAATCCGGACAACACGGCCGCTTCAGTGAGGGAGTTTGTCTCCGGCGCGTACA
>JANXSM010000121.1 GCA_025352665.1 Rhodospirillales bacterium
GGTTCATACCCGCGGGTATGAACCCCTCCCCACTCAAAGACCCGCTTAAATGACCCGGGTTCAGGGGCTCAGCCCCTGATGGGTGCAGGGCAAAGCCATGCTCGGGCCGAAGGCCATCCGGCGCAGCCGGAACACCCTGACCTACGTACCCAGGCGGAGCGTGACCTGGGTGCCGGTGGCGGAGGAGACGATGTCGAGTTTGGCCGAGATTTGTCCGGCCAGCGAGCGGACAACGGTTGAGCCCATCCCGCGGACTGGTTTTCCCGTTGGCATGCCGATGCCATCGTCGGTGACGATGACCACGAGGATACCGGGTTCGGTTCGGGCGTCCACGGTGACGCGGCCGTGGCGCCCGGGCGGAAAGGCGTGGCGCAGCGCGTTGGTGACAAGTTCGCTGACCATGAGCGACAGCGGGATGGCGCGATCCGCATCCAGCGGCAATGCGCCGTGGGGCAGACATTCCAGCGTGACATGCGCGGCCAGCCCCGCGAAATGGCGGCACAGTTCGCGCAGCATGGCGGCGAAGTCGACGGTTTTGAGGTTGTGGCTATTGTACAGCGCCTGGTGGCTGGCAGCGACGGCGTTGACGCGCGCGACAGCGCTTTGCAGTGCGGCGATCATGGCGGGGTCGCTCTGGTTGCGCATCTGCACCGTCAGCAGGCTGATCACCAGCTGCAGCGAGTTCTTGATGCGGTGGTCGGCCTCGCGCACCAGCAGTTCGCGCGCCACCACCGTCTCCTGCAGCGCATTCTCGCGAAGACGACGGTGGGTGATGTCGCGCATCACGCCGATGATACGCCCGCCGGAAACACCGGGCTCGGCCGCCTGCACCATGCCCTGGGCCATCAGCCAACAGATCGCGCCGCCGTCGGACTGCACACGGAACTCGGTTGTGAAGTTGCCCGCCCCGGGAACGGCGGCGCTGACGGCGCGGGCCGCCATTGCGCGGTCGTGGGGATGGATGCGCCGCAGAAGCGGCCGCCACGGCTGCTCGCACGCGGCGCGGGCCAGGCCCTCCGGAAGCCCAAGCAACCCTGCCGCCCTCGCGTCCACCACGCTCAGACCAGATTGCAGATCAGTGCGCCAAACGCCCAGCGCCGCCGCCTGCAGCGCAAGGAACAGCTGCTCCTGGCTGGCCCGCAGCGTCGCCTCGCTGTGGCAGGTGGCGTTCTCGGCCTCGATCCGGTCGGTGAGATCGACCAGCGCGCAGGCAAGGCGACGCTTACGGCCATGGCCGACCATGCCGCCGCGCAGGCTGATCCAGCGCGACGGCGCATTCGGCTGCTGCAGCTGGTAGTCGCATTGCAGCGCGGCCCCCTCGGCGGCGGCCTGCAGGGCGCTTCGCACACGGCGCCGGTCCTCGGGTGCAAGGCCTGCGAGAAAGTTGTCAAGCGGCCGCGGCCGGCCAGACGGCGGCAAACCGTGCAAGCGCTCGGTGGGGCCAGAGGCGATGACCAGGCCGGTGCGCGGGTCGAACTCCCAGCTGCCGATCTGGGCCGCGGCGAGCGACACCTCCATCAGTGCGCGGGCGTAGCGGGCCTCGAACACCGCGGTGCGCAGCAGGAAGCCGCTGCCCAGGATCAAGGCGGCACCCAGCGGAAACAGCAGCAGGTCGATGGGGTCGCCGGGATTGGTCGCGTACAGGGTGAAGCGCGGCGGCATCCACAGGAAATCGGCGGCCAGCGCGCCCACAGCCGTGGCGAGCATGCCCAGGCGCGGGCCGCACAGAACGCCGATCACGGCGATGGCGGGAAGCAGCGTGACGAACGGCGGCGTCTGCGGCAGCACATGCTGCAACCCCTCGCGCAGCGCCATGGCGAGCACCATCACCTGCGCGGCCACACGAAAGGCAGGCTGGCTCATATCGGCCATCACCGCCCGGTGCAGGCGGCCGATGCTGAGCAGCAGATGTGGACGGCGCAGGAATCCGGCAGGCATCATCGCTTGACCGGCGGGGCAGCTGGCCCCGGCTGCAGCACGATATCGGCCTCGACCGTGGCTTCCACCGCGACATCCTCCGCTTCCGCGTTCGGCGCCGCAGCACCGGCCTTCTCCGCCATCATGCGCGGCATCGGCCCCATGTTGGGCGGAGCACCATCCAGGCGCACCTCGCGGAATGACTGAAACCGCATGCCCAGCACGCCGCTCGCATCATCCGCCCGGGCCCGCAGATTGCCGAGCGCCATGCGGGTCGCCTCGGCCTTGGCGGTGCGCGCAGTGTTGCCTGCCACCCGCCAGCCGAGCCGCGACAGGGTCATCCCCTGGGCCTGCAAGGTGCCGACCAGGCGCAGCAACGCCGTGCCGTCGCGGCCATGCAGGTCCAGCGTCTGTTCGGCGTTCCATTGCTCCGGCTGGGAGCTGTGCCAGACCTGATAGCTGCCGGTGGCGGAGACCACGCCCGCCACCAGCTTCACCTGCTCGAGCGCCTTGGCCACCAGCAGGTTCACCCGGTTCTGCGATTCGGCGGCACTGAGCGAGGCCGCGCCGATCTTGAACGTCGCCACCAGCTCATCCGGCCGCACGCTGACCCGCGCGGTCTCCGAAAGGTGCAGCACGGTCTGCGCCGCCGCCGGCAGGGCGGTTACCTCAAGCAGCACCAGGCCCAGGGCCAAGATCAGGACAGACTTCATCGTCGCCTCATCAGCTGTGCGGCCGTTATAGGCGCGTAGTTTGTAACGAGCCAATTGATTTCAACCTGGGCGCCGCGCAATCCTCCGAATCAAAACCATAAAGGTTGACGGGGAGACCGCCTTCCTTAGCGTGGCGCCATGCCTCTGCCACAAAACCCATCCGCGTGAAGGCCGACCTGCTGCTCAGCGGCGGCACCATCATCACCGTCGATCCCGCGCGCAGCGTGATCGAGGACGGGGCGGTGGCGATCAGCGGCGACCGCATCATCGCCGTCGGGCCGCGCAGCTACGTGATGCGCGCGCATCCGGCGAAGCGGGTGATCGACACCTCCCACCACGCCATCCTGCCCGGGTTGATCGACGGCCACGGCCATGCCGGCCACGGCCTGGTGAAGTCGCTGTGCGGCGGCGACAGCGCGGCTTGGATGGACGCGTGCCGGCTGATCTACACCCAAGGCTCCTCGCCCAGCTTCTGGCAGGCCGAGGCGCGACTGGTGGCGCTGGAACGGCTGATGTTCGGCGTCACCACCGGTGTGTCCCTGCTCGGCGGCGGCGACAGCGTGATGCGCACCGACGACCCCGCCCACGGCATCGCCCATTGCACCGGTGCCGACGAGATCGGCATCCGCACCATCATGGCGATCGGCCCGACCCGGCCGCCGCATCCGCGCAGCTACGCAAGTTGGGAGGCCGGCCGCAAGATCGAATACCCCGTCACCTTCGAGCAGCAGCTGGAGACGATGCAGGCCCTGGTGGAAACCTGCCACAACCGCGGCCGCGTGCAAGTCGCCATGCTGATGCTGGTGGCCCGCCACGATATCAATCCCGCCGAACAGGCGGTCATCCAACGCCAGTCGCGCCTGGTTCAGGAACTGCAACACCGGCACCGCCTGCTGTTCCACCAGGACGGCCACCGCGCCGGCAGCATCGACGTGGCAGACCGGGTCTATGGCCTGCTGGGACCGGACACCTTCCTGTCGCACTGCACCGATCTCACCGAGGCGGATATCGCAGCCCTCGAACGCCACAACGTGGCCGTCGTGCACAACCCTTCCGCCATCGCCTCGGTGCACGGCTACTGCCCGGTGCCGGCGCTGCTGGAACGCGGCATCACCGTCATGCTCGGCAGCGACGGCACGGCGCCCGACCGCAGCACCGACATGTTCCGCCACATGTTCATGGCGCGCCGCCTGCACCAGCGCGAGCACCGCGACGAAAGCCTGATCCCGCCCGGCAAGGCGCTGGAAATGGTCACCATCGACGCCGCCCGCGGCCTGCGCATGGACCGCGACATCGGCAGCCTGGAACCCGGCAAGCTCGCCGACATCATCACCGTGGATCTGCGCAAACCCCATCTCGCGCCACGCCAGATGCCGCTGTGGCGCCTGGTGTGCTTCGCCAACGGCCAGGATGTCGCAACCGTCGTGGTCGGCGGACAGGTGCTGATGGAAGACAGGCGTGTGCCCCATATCGATATCGGCAAGGTGCTGGACGAGGCGCAGTTGGCGGCTGAACTGATGCTCGACCGCACCGGCCTGCGCCCGGCTCTGGCCGAACCCGCGGCCCTGTGGGGCCAAAGCCGCAGCCGCGGCCGCACCCTGCGCGCGCCCAGCGGCTTGCGCCGCCTTTGACCCACCATCACGCAAATGACTTTTCACCTTGCACGTAAAAATGCTTCGCAGTAGCCGGGGTGCCCGCTCGCAAAAGGCCTGCTTCATGATCCGAAACTTGTTCGCCCACCGACTGCCACTCGCATTGGCTGCATCGATGGGGTTGCTGCCTGGTCTCGCGCTGGCGCAGGCCCTGCCGCCGGCAGCCGTCGCCACGCCGTCGCTGGATGATCCTGACGTCAGCACCGGATTCTGGCGGCGGTCGAACCTGCTTGGCGACATGGGCGGCATCCGCACCGCCCTCGGCCGCGCCGGCATCACCCTCGGCCTGACCGAAACGAGCGAGGTGCTCGGCAATGTCAGCGGCGGCCTCAAGCAGGGCGCGACCTTCGATGGCCTGACCACCCTCACCCTCATGATGGACACGCAGAAGGCGTTCGGCTGGGAGGGCGGCACCGTCAATCTCAGTGCCCTGCAGATCCACGGCCGCAACCTCAGCCAATACTACCTGGGCAATTTGCAGACCGCGAGCGGCATCGAGGCGACACCGACCACGCGCCTGTGGGAGATTTGGTATCAGCAGGCCTTCCTCGACGGAAAATTCGACGTGAAGCTCGGCCAGCAAAGCATCGACCAGGAGTTCATGGTCAGCACCGGGTCAGCTTTGTTCGTCAACACCATGATGGGCTGGCCAATGTTGCCGTCGGCCGATCTCTACGCCGGCGGGCCGGCCTATCCGCTGTCCTCGCTCGGTGTGCGTTTGCGCGGGCAGCCAACGAGCGACATCACCGTGCTCGGCGGCGTGTTTCAGGACAACCCGCCGGGCGGGCCGTTCGCCAACGACAGCCAGCTGCGCGGCACCACGCGCTTCGGCGCCAATTTCAACCTGCGCACCGGAGCCCTGTTCATCGCCGAGGTGCAATACGCCGTGAACCAGCCGGCCACTGGGGCCGCTGGTGCCGAGGCGGCGAAACCGTCGGGACTGCCGGGCACCTACCGCCTGGGCGTGTGGTATGACACCGCCGGTTTCCCCGACGCACGCACCGGCAATCTCCGCCGCGGCAACGCCAGCCTGTACGGCGTGGTCGACCAGATGGTGTGGCGGCCCGACTCGGAAGCCGCTCGCGCGATCGGCGTGTTCGCGCGCGCCATGGGCGCTTCCGGCGACCGCAACATGATCGATTTCAGCCTTGACGCCGGCGTCACGCTGAAAGCGCCGTTCCCCGGCCGAGACGACGACAGCTTCGGCATCGGCTACGGCCTTGCCCATGTCGGCCAGGCCTCCCGCGCCGCCGACGCAGCCGCCCGAGCCAGCGGCGTCTACACGCCGATACGGACCAGCGAGAGCTTCGTCGAGATCACCTACCAGGCCCAGGTCACGCCCTGGCTGCAGGTGCAGCCCGACATCCAATACGTGTTTCTGCCCGGTGCCGGCATCGCCGATCCGTCACGGCCCACCAAGCGCCTGCGCAACGAAACGGTGCTCGGCGTTCGCTCGCTACTCACCTTCTGACCGCGGCGAGGCGATGTCTGTCTCGTAACTCTTGGAGCGATATGATGCCTGATAGGCGTCATATCGCTCCAAGGTATCCGGATCACCGCCGAACGTTTGGCCCGTTCATCGGCGCGGCGCTGTTGCCTGCGTCAAACCCATTTCGGTGCGCGATCCTTGTCGATCAGCATCGCACGTACGCCTTCGGCGAAATCGGGGTGGCGGGTCACCTCAAGCGTCAGCGCCAACTCCGCCGCGAGCGCTTGCGACAAATTGCGCCCGGCGCCGGCATGGATGATTGCGTGGCTCCATCGCAGCGATGACGGCGACATGCGGGCCAGCGTCGCAAGCGTCTCCCGCGACCAGTCCGAGGCTTCCGTTTCCAGCGCCGCCTGGATGGCCGCAACGCTCTCCAGGCCGAAACAGCGATCGATCGCGGCCCGGCTGGGCGCCAGGGTGAACGGTGGCAGCGCCTCGGCATAGGCTGCGATCACGGCCACGCCGGCGTCGGCGAGATCGACCCGCAACGCCTTCAGCGCCGCACGCCTGACGAAATGGGTGGCAAGTCCTGCGTGCACCGCATCGGCCCCGGTGAGTCGGGTGCCGGTAAGCCCCAGATACATCCCGAGTGCGCCGGGCAGCCGCGGCAGCAGGAACGTGGCGCCCACGTCGGGGAACAGTCCGATCGCCGTCTCCGGCATGGCGAACTGCGCCGCCTCCGTCGCGACGCGGATCTGGCCATGCACGGACACGCCGATCCCGCCGCCCATGCAGAAGCCGTCGATCAGAGCCACATAGGGCTTGGGATAGGCGCCGATCGCAGCGTTCAGCGCATATTCGTCGGTGAAGAAGCAGCGGACCATGTCCCAGTCGGCGCGGCCCACCGCATCGCGGATGGCGCGGATATCGCCGCCGGCGCAAAAAGCGCGATCACCGGCCCCTTCGATCACCACGGCGTGGACCGCGGGATCGTCCCGCCACCCGTCGAGCGCCCGGGCGATGGCCACTATCATGCCATGGTCCAGCGCGTTCAGCGTGCGCGGGCGATTGAGCAGAATATGGCCGGTGCGCCCTTCGACCGACACCACCACGCTGGCCTCTTGCATGTCTCCACCTCCAGAATTCATGACGTTCTAGCTTCCACATTGCGCCCGGACGATCCCCGGCGGAGGATGGGGGGCCATGCGCTCCCCCCCGACCTCCCCCCCGACCACCCCTCCGGCCCGCCCCCCGGCCGCCATCGCCATCCTGCGGGCCTCAGCCACCCGCCTCGGCCTGGCCGAGCTCAACCTCACCGTGGCACCGGCCGAACTGGTGACATTGCTGGGCACCGGCACAGGCCCCTCGGCGGTGCTCGCCCTGCTGGCAGGCTTCGCCCGCGCCGATGCCGGGGAGCTGCTTGTCGCGGGCTTCGCGTTCGACCGCACGCCCGCGCATCACCGCGGGCTCGGCGTGGTGCCGCGCGGCCTGGCACTGTTTCCGCATCTGGACGTCGCGGCCCACGCAGGCTTTTCGCCCGGCGTGACCCGCGCCCAGGCCGAGGCGGTGCTGCACCGTCTGGGCCTTACCAGCTTCGCCCGCCGCCTGCCCCACCAGCTCTCGCCCGAGCTGCGCCTGCGCGTGGCACTCGCCCGTGCCCTCGCCCCGGCCCCCACGGTGCTCCTGCTCGACGATCCTCTGGCGGGTCTTCCCACCGGGTCCCGCGCCGCGGTGAAGGACCTGCTGCGCGCTCTGTGCACCGAACGGGGCATGGCGGTGCTGCACGCCACCGGAGACGTCGCCCACGCGCTCGGCCTGTCCGACCGGATCGGCGTGATGCAAGCCGGTCGCCTGCTGCAGCTGGCAGCGCCCCGCACCTTGTATGAGGACCCGGTAAGCCTGTCGGTCGCCACCAGCCTGGGTCCGGTCAACCGCCTCGCCGGCACCAAGCTCGACCAGGAGGACGACATCGCCCGCATCCGCATCGACAGCAGCCTGGTGGTGGAGGCAAAGCTTGTGGACGAAATCGCCGATGGCGCCGCCTGCGTGGTCACCATCCGCCCGGAGCGCATCGCAGTCGCTGGCAGCGACATGGGTGAAGGCGCCATTCCCGCCCGGCTGGTGGAGGCGCTGTTCGAAGGCGAGCACACCCGCCTGCGCTTCGCACTCGGCGACTCGGCGATCGCGCTGATCGCAAGCAGGCCCGCCGGCCTGCCGCCGCCGCGCGGCCCGGCCGTGAGCCTGGCCTGGCAGCCGCACCACGCCCACGCCTTCAGGCCGGAGGCCGCATGAGCCGACGGGGTCTGATCGCAACGCTTCTGCTGCTGGTTCTGGCCGCACTGCAGCTGGCCATGCTCGCCGTGCCCGCCGCCCTGATCCTGGCCGGTCAGCCGACGGCCTCCTGGCCGCTGCTGTGGCAGAGACTGGTCGACGGCCCCGCCCCGCTGGCGGCGCTCGTCGCACTCGCGTCGGCCCTGATCCTGGGCGCACCGGCGGGCATCGCCCTGTGGCGACGCGGCTGGGGCCTGGTGACGGCCATGGTGCTGGCGCCCCTGCTGCTCCCCGTGGCGTTGCTCGGCGGCAGTGGCGATGTGGATGGCCAGGCGATCCTGCTGGCCGGCCACGCCAGCCTGGGCCTGGCCCTGGGGGCCGGATGCTGCCTGCTCGGCCTTCTGCCGGTCGACCGGCGGCTGCTGCAGGCCGCCGCCAGCAGCGGGGTGTCGCCAGCGGGCGCGTATCGCCGCGTGGTGCTGCCGCTGGCCATGCCCGGCATTGCCGCCGGATGCCTGCTGACCGCGGCCGCCTCGCTGGCGACCAGCCTGGTGGCGTTGGCCCTGACCATGACACAGGGCCGCACCGCCTCGCTCGCGTCCCTGCCGCATCTCGGCGCCTCGCCGCTGCTGTCGGTGCTCGGCGTGGCGCTGCTGCTCTGCGCCGCGACCGCCGCAGCGCTCGCCCTGCTGCGACGGCCATGACGACGATCTATATCGACGGCGACGCCTGCCCGGTGCGCGAGGAGGTGTTCCGTGTCGCCACGCGGCTGCAGCTCAAGGTGTTCGTGGTCTCCAACGGCTCCCGCCCGATCCGCCCACCCGACAATCCGCTGGTCAGCATGATCACCGTCTCGGAGGGGGCCGACATCGCCGACGACTGGATCGCCGAGCGCATGACGGCGGCCGATGTGTGCATCACCTCCGACATCCCCCTGGCAGGCCGCTGCCTGGAGGCCGGCGGCAGGGCGCTGTCGCCGAAGGGACACGGCTGGACGACGGACAATATCGGCACCGCCCTGGCGGGCCGGGCGATCGGCCAGCATCTGCGCGAGATCGGCGTCACCACCGGCGGTCCGGCGCCGTTGACCAAGGCGGATCGGTCGAAGTTCCTGTCGGCGCTGGACACGGCGGTGAACGCGGCCCTGCGCGGCCGGCCGCGGTAAACGCGGCTCTGCACGGGAACTCACTCTGGGGTGTCTCGTTACGCCCGCACCACCGCTAATGTGTGGAGCGCGATCATCAGCTGCTCATCGGTCGGGATCACATACACGGCAACCTTGCTGCCCGCAGTACTGATGCAGCCATGCCCGCGGTCCTCGCCAGGCACCACCCCAAGCCAGCCCAGCCGCTCGCAAACCTGGGCACGGATTTCCGGCGCGTGCTCGCCAATCCCGGCGGTGAACACGAACCCATCCAGCCCGCCCATCGAAGCCGCCAGAGCCGCGGTCTCGCGCGCGATGCGGAACACGAACGACTCGATCGCCTCCTTCGCATGCACATCGGCACTTGCCACCAGCGTGCGCATGTCGCTGGACAGGCCGGACAGCCCAAGCAGGCCAGACTGCTTGTACAGCAGCGTCTCGACCTCATGCGCCGACATCGATTTCTGCTGCAGCAGATACAGCACCACACCCACGTCCAACGTGCCGCAGCGCGTGCCCATCACCAGCCCGTCGAGCGCCGTGAAACCCATGGTGGTGTCAACGCTCACGCCCGCCCGCATGGCGCACAGGCTGGCACCGTTGCCCAGATGCGCCACCACCACCCGCCCATCGGCGATCTCGGGCGGCAGATGGCTTGCAATGTATTCGTAGGACAGGCCGTGAAACCCGTAGCGACGCACGCCCGCCTCGGTGAGATCCCGGGGAATGGCGAATCGCGTGGCGACGGCCGGCATCGTGTGATGGAAGGCGGTGTCGAAACAGCCGACCTGTGGCAGCCCCGGCCGCGCCAGCGCGATCGCGCGCACCGGCGCCAGGCTGTGCGGCTGGTGCAGCGGCGCCAACGGCGCCAGCTTGTCCAGCGCCACCACAACAGCCTCGGTCAGCCGGGTCGGGGCGGTGAAGTCGCTGCCGCCGTGCACGATCCGATGCCCGACGGCGATCAGCCGATCGGCCCCGAGATGGCCATCCACCCAATTCAGCAGGCCGCCCAGCAGCGCCTCGTGATCGCCGTCCGGCCAGCGTGCGTCGTCGAGCGATTTGCCCGCCGCATCCTCCGCCATGAAATGCGGTGCCGTGCCGACCCCCTCGAGCTCGCCGGTCGCAACCGCCACCAGCGCGTCGCCCGCATCCACCTCGTAGAGCGCGAACTTGATGCTGGACGAGCCGGCGTTCAGCGCCAGCACCGCATCGGTCACGCCGTCACGCCCTTGGCAGCCTGCGCGGCCTGCGCGGCCTGCGCGGCCTGCGCCATCAAAACCGCAATCGCGCAGGAGGCGATGCGCGTGCGCGCCGAATCGGCTCGGCTGGTCAGAACGATCGGCACCTTCGCCCCCACCACCACGCCAGCCGCATCGGCCCCGGCCAGAAACGACAACTGCTTGGCCAGCATGTTGCCTGACTCCAGATCCGGCACCAGCAGAATATCCGCCTGCCCCGCCACCTTGGACACGATGCCCTTCTCCCGGGCGGCAGCCGGGCTCACCGCATTGTCGAACGCCAACGGACCGTCCAGCAGCCCTCCGGTGATCTGCCCGCGATCCGCCATCTTGCACAGCGCCGCCGCGTCCAGCGTGGACTGCATCAGCGGATTGATCGTCTCCACCGCTGCCAGGATCGCCACCAGCGGCTGTTCCACCCCCATCACATGCGCGAGCGCGATGGCGTTCTGCACGATGTCCCGCTTCTCCTCCAATGTCGGTGCGATGTTGATCGCCGCATCGGTGATCAGCAGCGGCTTGGGATAGGAGGGAACATCCATGATGAACACATGGCTCAGCCGCCGACCGACCCGCAGCCCGGTGGTGGTGGCGACCACCTCATGCATCAGCTCGTCCGTGTGCAGCGACCCTTTCATCAGCATTCCCGCCTCGCCGGAATGCGCCAGCGCCACCGCCACCTGCGCCGAGGCATGGCTGTGCGGCGTGTCGATCAGCCGGTAGTCGGAGATATCGACGCCGATGGCCAACGCCGCCGCGATGATTTTGGCCCGCGGCCCGACCAGAATCGGCACCACCAGCCCCAGCCTCGCCACGTCCACCACTGCGCCGAGCGACAGCGCATCGCAGGGGTGGGCCACCGCCATCGCCACCGGCGGCAAGCCGGCCGCCCGCAGCATCAGGTCGCGAAACCGCTGGTGGCGGTTCAGCCGCACGTCCGGCAGCTCGACGCGGGGGCGGCAGATCTTCTCGCTCGGCGCCACCACCACGGCGGTGCCGGTGATGACGGCGTGGCCGTCCTGGTTGGTGCAGCTGCAGTCCAGCACCAGGTGGTGCTTTTCCGGCTGCTTCTCCCGCACCGTCACCTTGGCGGTGATCACGTCGCCCAATGCCACCGGCGCCCGGAACTGCAGGTCCTGCGACAGATAGATGGTGCCGGGACCGGGCAGCCTGGTGCCCAGCACGGCCGAGATCAACGCACCACCCCACATGCCGTGCGCGATAACATGGTGGAACATGTCGGTCGCGGCATAGGCGGGGTCCAAATGGGCGGGGTTCACATCGCCCGACACCACGGCAAACAGATCGATGTCCTGCTGCGTGAGGGTGCGGACGACGCTGGCCGTCTCGCCAATGACGATCTCATCGAACACGCGGTTTTCGATCATGCCGTCCGCCGTGGCAGGAAGAATGTCCATCGCTGCTGATCCTCGACTTTGCAGCGCAACATACGCCCCGGACGACCCGCGCACCGAGCGATCGCTGCGGGTGTTACCGAATGATCACATCGTGGCACCCAGCACCCAGGGCGCGAACTCGGCGCTGCCAAAGTCGAACAGCTCCGATTTGGTCTTCTCGCCCGAGGCGGTGCGAACGATATGGTCGAAGATCCGCGCCCCGCATTGCTGCACCGTCTCATCGCCATCCAGGATGGTGCCGCAGTTGATGTCCATGTCGTCCTCCATGCGGGTGAACATGGCGGTGTTGGTGGCAAGCTTGATCGAAGGCGCCGGCTTGCAGCCGAACACCGAGCCGCGGCCCGTGGTGAAGCATACCAGATTGGCCCCGCCGGCCACCTGGCCGGTGGCGGCCACCGGGTCGTAGCCGGGCGTGTCCATGAACACGAACCCACGCCGGGTTACCGGCTCGGCATAACGCAGCACGTCCACCAGGTCGGTGCTGCCACCCTTGGCCATGGCGCCCAGCGATTTCTCAAGGATGGTGGTGAGACCGCCGGCCTTGTTGCCAGGCGAGGGATTGGCGTTCATCTCGGCCCCCTCGCGCTCGGTGTACGCCTCCCACCAGCGCATCAGGCCGACCAGCTTCTCGCCGACCTCGCGCGTGGCACGCCGGGTCAGCAGATGCTCTGCGCCGTATGTCTCGGGCGTTTCCGACAGGATCACGGTGCCGCCATTGCGCACCACCATATCGCTGGCAACGCCTAACGCCGGGTTGGCGGATACGCCGGAATAGCCGTCCGAGCCGCCGCATTGCAGGGCCACGATCAACTCGCTGAGCGGGGCCGGCGCGCGCGACACCTGGTTGGCCTCGGCCAACGCCTCCTTCACGAATTCGATGCCGGCCAGAACCGTCTTGCGGCTGCCGCCCATGTCCTGGATATCCATGGCGCGCAGCCGGCCGGCCAGCTTCTGCTCCGTCATCAGCCCGCCGATCTGGTTCACCTCGCAGCCCAGGCCGAGCACGATCACGGCGGAAAAATTCACATGCCGCGCGTAGCCACCGAGCGTGCGGCGCAGCACCGCCAACGGCTCGTGCTGGGTCATGCCGCAGCCGGTCTTGTGGGTCAGCGCCACCACCCCGTCCACATTGGGGTAATCGGCCAGCGGGTCATGGCCGGTGATCGGGTTGGGTTTGAAACAATCGGCCACCACCTGGGCGACATGGGCCGAGCAATTCACGCTGGTGAGGATGCCGATGTAGTTGCGCGTGGCCACGCGTCCATCTGGCCGGTGAAACCCCAGGAAGGTGGCGGGGTCGTTGACATATTCCGTTGGCTGGGAGGCCTGGCCATAGGCGTAGTCCTTGGCGAAATCCCCCATGCCACAGTTATGCGTGTGGATATGCGCGCCCGAAGCGATCGCAGCGGTCGCGAAGCCGATGATCTGGCCGTAGCGGATGATCGGCTCGCCCACCGCGAAATCCCGCGTGGCGGCCTTGTGGCCGGCCGGGATGCGCTGTGTCGCCACCGCCCCGCCACCGAGCTCGGTGCCCGGCAGCAGGGTGGCGCGCGCAATCACCACCCCGTCACTCTCGTGAAGGCGAATGACGGGGGTTGCCATGGCTTAGAGCTTTCCCGCGGCTTCGGTCTGCACCTGCTTGATCGCAGCCTTCGCCGCCACCGCCATCAGCCCGCTGTCGTTGGAGATGGTCACCAGGCGGAAGCCCATCTTGATGGCGCGTGCGGCGTAGGCCGCCGTGCCGCAATGGATGCCGGCATAGATCTTTCGCTTGGCGCAGGCGGCAAGGATCTTCTCGTAGATCTCCAGGATCATCGGCTCCTCGCGATCGAGGATGGGGATCAGCCCATATGAAAAGCCGAGGTCGGACGGGCCGACATACACGCCGGAAATGCCGGGCACGTCGAGAATGGCATCGAGGTTCTCGATCGCCTGTTTTGTCTCGATCATCGGAATGATCAGGATCTCGTCGTTGGCGGTCTTCTGATAGTTGGTCGCCTCGCCATACATGGCAGCGCGGATTGGGCCGTTGGACCGGGCACCTTTGGGCGGATACAGCGCATAAGACACCAAGGCGGCAGCTTCGGCGGCAGTGTTGATCATCGGACAGATCACGCCGTAGGCACCGGCATCGAGCACCTTGCCGACGATGCCAGGCTCGTTCCAAGGCACGCGCACCATTGGCACAACCGGATGTGCCTGCATCGCCTGGAAGCACTGCACCATGGACTGATAGTCTTGAACGCCGTGCTGCAAATCAACCGTGACGGAGTGGAAACCGCATTGGGCCAGCACCTCGGCGGAGAAGCCTGACGGAATGGCGAGCCACCCGTTGATGACGGCTTTGCCTTCGGACCAGGCCTGCTTGATCTTGTTCGTCACGCTGTCTTTCCCCCTTGATTGTTAGCGATAACGCTAAGCCGGGGGGACATTTCGGTCAATCAAGGGAACGGCCGTCCTAGGACTGCAAATAACGCAGGGATGGCCTGCATCGCCGCCGTGGAAACAGGCGGGGGTGAAATCAGGCGGCGCAAAATCAGGCGGCGCGACGCGGCGACAGGGCGCTGGGCAGTCCCGCGATCGCACGGTCGACGATGGCGGCACTCGCCTCGGCAGAAAGATGCTCGCCGATCACGATCCGCGCGGCCGCACTGGCCACATCCGCCGCGGCCAGGCGAACTTCATCCACGGCGGCCTTCTCGGCGGCCGAGATCCGGTCCATCGCCATCCGCTCGCGCCGCGCGGCAGAGGCTTCGGCGTCGCGCACCGCAACCGCCGCCAAACGCGAAGCCTCGCGCCTGGCACCTTCAAGCAGGGCGGTGGCATCGGCCAGCGCCGCGTTGCGGCTGGCGGCGGCCTCGGCCAGCATCGCCTCGGCCTCGCTGCGCAGGCGCTGCGCCTCGGCAAGCTCGGCGCGAACATTGACGGCACGCCGGTCGAGCGCGCCGACCAAGGGCGTCCATAGCTTCTTGCCAAAGATCACGAAGAAGATGACGAAGGCGACCGCCACCCAGAAGCGGGGATCGGAGAACAGGCTCGCTTCGTGATTCATTGCGATATCCTTAAGCGGCGCGTGCGGTCAGCGCACGGCCCACCGCGTCGTTGATCACGGCCTGGTCCGGCGCGAAACCGGCGAGCCGGGCCACCACATCGACGGTGGCGGTGGTTGCAACTTCGCGCAGCGCGTCGACCGCGGAGGCACGGGCGGCGGCAATACGGCTCTCGGCTTCGGCCAGCTGACGATCGAGCCTTGCGTTGGCGGTCACCGCCTGGGCGGCGGCTTCGGCCTTGGCCTGGTCGACAGCAGCCGTCACCTGCGCCTGGGCCGCGGCATGGGCCTTCTGCGTCGCCGACATCATTTCGTCCCGTGCGGCGTCAGACAGCACCTTGGCCGCGCGAGCCGCATCGAGGTCACCGGCGATCGTGGCGGCACGCGCCTTCAGCACCAATTCCACCTTCGGCAGCCCCCAACGGGACAGCAGCAGGTAGAGGGCGAAGAAGATGATCGCCATCCATACCACCTGGGAGGTGATAAGCGGGTTGGCGACATCCAGCTGCGGCATGCCCCTCTTGCCCTCCGCGGCGAATGCCGCAGAGGTCGTCAGGGTGAATGCCAAACTGGCGAGTGACGTGATGCCACGCATCGTCCGGCCTTGGATCAGGTGAACAGGATGAGGAAGGCGATCAGCAGGGCGAACAGCGCCACGGCTTCCGTCAGCGCGAAGCCGAGAATGCCCAGGCCGAACACCTGGTCGCGGGCCGACGGGTTGCGGGCAACGCTGGTCACCAGGGCTGCGAAGATGTTGCCGATGCCGATGCCGACGCCGGCGAGCGCAATCACGGCGATACCGGCCCCGAGGGCCTTGGCGGCGAGCACGTCCATATCAATCAATCCTTCTGGGTTAACGCGAAGCGGTGAGATAGGCGATGGGGGGAAAGGCGATCTGGCGACGCGGCAAGCCGGCTCAGTGCAGATGAACCGCGTCGTGCAGGTAGATGCAGGTCAGGATGGCGAACACATAGGCCTGCAAGGCGGCGACCAGCAGCTCGAAGCCGACCAGCACCACGTTCAGCGCCAGCGGGCCGATCGCACCGACCACGCCCAGCGTGCCGGCGGCGGCGAGCATCACCACGAAGGAGGCGAACACCTCGAACATCACGTGGCCGGCGACCATGTTGGCGAACAGTCGGATCGACAGGCTGACCGGACGCGACAGGTAGGAGATGACTTCCACCGGAATGATCAGGGGCGCCAGCATCTTGGGCGCACCGGCTGGGAAGAAGTAGGTGAAGAACTTCCAGCCGTGCAGATACAGCGCAACCACCGTCGTCAGCACGATCACCGCCGCGGCCAGCGCGAAGGTCACCACGATGTGGCTGGTATAGGTGAACGAGTAGGGCAACAGGCCGAGCAGGTTGCCCATCAGCACAAAGAAGAACAGCGTGAACACGAACGGAAAGAAGCGGCGGCCTTCGTGGCCGATCTGATCCGAGCACATGTTGTAGATGAACTCGTAGCCCATCTCCGCCAGCGCCTGCAGCCGGCCGGGCACCACAGCCTTGGGGCGCATGCCGAAATACAGCATCCCCAGCACCAGGGCGCTTGCGATCAGCATCATGGTGTTGGACTGGGTGAAGTTCACCGAGCGGCCGAAGGCACCCAGCGAAGTCGTCAGTTCGAACTGGCCGAGCGCGTCGATGGAAGGAAGTTCTTCAGCCGCCAAGGTGTAGGTCCTTCAAACTCGGTTCAGTCTCAGCCACGCTTGGGCGCCATCAGCCGCCACACGTTGGCAATCCCAGCAGCGCCGCCCAGCAGCACGAACACAATGAGCAGCATTGGCGAAGTGTGCAGCCATCTGTCGAGATACCAGCCGAGGGCCACGCCCACGACCAGTGCCGACAGCAGCTCCACCCCCACCCGCAGGCCCACTCCCATCGAGGTGGTCTGCGATCCACCTACTGATTGGGCGGGTGGCGTAGGGTCCAATCCCTGCTTCTTGCGGGCGGCAGCCAGGCGGCTCTCGAAAGATCCGCCGCCATCACCCGTGTGCTCGTTCATCTTTGCGTCCTTGGCAAGAAACCTTGCCGGAAAGCGAGGGCTTGCTAGCCTTGGCACGCCGAGGTGTCAAGAATGTCACGTCCGCCGGAGACGACGATCGGCGTCGTTTCGTCCCGCTTGTGGTTTTGAGGTGACCGATGAGCCGTATCCTGCACCGAAGCCTGCACGAAACCCCGCATCTGGCCGTGGGCGGCGAGGGCATGCACATCATCATGGCGGATGGACGGCGGGTGCTGGACGGCTCCGGCGGCGCCGCGGTGGCCTGCCTGGGGCATGGCAACAAACGGGTGAATGCCGCCATCGCCGCCCAGCTCGAGCGAGTCGCCTATGTCCACACCGGCCTGTTCACCAACCAGGCCGCCGAGGAGCTCGCTGACACGCTGCTGGCCCACGAGCCCGGTGGCCTCACCCACGCCTTCTTCGTCTCCTCCGGCTCGGAGGCGATGGAAACCGCGATCAAGCTCGCGCGGCAGTATTTCCTCGAAATCGGCCAACCCGCGCGCACGCGCTTCATCGCCAGGCGGGCCAGCTACCACGGCAACACGCTGGGCGCGCTCGCCGCCGGTGGCAACGCCATGCGCCGGGCGCCCTACGCGGCCCTGCTGTCAGACGCGTTCAGCCATGTCGGCCCCTGCTTCGCCTATCGCTTCCAGGCCGCGGGCGAGAGCGACGACGCCTACGTGCGACGCCTCGCCAACGAGCTGGACGCCGAGTTCCAGCGCCTCGGTCCCGACAACGTCGCAGCCTTCTGCGCCGAGCCCGTGGTCGGCGCCACCACGGGATGCGTGGCCGCCCTGCCCGGCTATTTCCCCGCCATGCGCGCGGTCTGCGACCGCCACGGCGCGCTGCTGATCCTCGACGAGGTGATGTGCGGCATGGGCCGCACCGGAACGCTGCACGCCTGGGAGCAGGAGGCCGTCACGCCCGACATCCAGGTGATCGCCAAGGGCCTCGGCGGCGGTTTCCAGCCGATCGGCGGCGTGCTGGTGGCCGGCCGCGTGATCGAGGCACTCCGCGCCGGCACCGGCAGCTTCATGCACGGCCACACCTACCAGGCCCACCCGGTCGCCTGCGCCGCAGCGCTTGCGGTGCAGCAGGTGATCGCCGAGGACCATCTGCTGGACAACGTCCGCGCCATGGGAGCGGTGCTGCACGAAAGGCTCACCGAGCGCTTCGGCAACCACGCCCATGTCGGCGACATCCGCGGCCGCGGCCTGTTCCAGGCGATCGAACTGGTCGCCGACCGCACCAGCAAAACCCCGTTCGACCCAGCCCTGCACCTGCACGAACGCATCAAGCAGCAAGCGTTCGCAGGCGGCGTCGCCGTTTACCCAATGGGCGGCACGATCGACGGCAGGCTGGGCGACCACGTGCTCATCGCCCCGCCGTATATCGCAACCGCCGCCGATATCGCCGAAATCGTGGACCGGCTTGGCGATGCAGTGGACCGCGTGCTGCGGGAGGCCGCCTGAAAATCGTGCAAAACCGTCGGTCCCGCGCTACGTTGGGAGCGTAGCGGAGTCCGACATTGCCCCGCCCCGCCACCACCGATGGCCTGAACAAGTTTACGCGCTACCGCGCGACGCGCCAGGCGCGTGGCATGAAGCTGTTGCGCGTGTGGGTGCCAAATCCCGAGGCACCTGGGTTTCACGCAGAAGCCCACCGGCAGGCCGGCCTCCTACGCCATGCCCCCGAGGAGCGCGAAGCCCTCGACTTCATCATGGCCGCCGCCGATTTTGGCCCTGACGAGGCGTGAGGCGCGGCAACCTGGTGACCGTCGCCGTTAGCGGAGACGGCGGGAAGCCAACGCCGGCCATCGTCATCCAGTCCGACCACCTCGTCGACACGGACAGCGTGCTCGTCTGCCTGCTGACGAGCACGCTGCGCGCGGCTCCGCTGTATCGGCTGCCCCTGCCGACCGATGCCGCAACCAGTCTGCGCAAGCCATCCGACGTGATGGTCGACAAGATTCTCGCGGTTCCCCGCGATCGCTGCGGCGCGGTCATCGGGCGCGCCGACGATGCAGCCCTGCTCGCCCTCAAGCGCCTGCTGGCCTTCGTGATCGGCGTGGCGGACTGAAGCCCCTCAGCCCTGCGCGAACACGATGCTCTGCGCACCGCTCCACAAGGTCAACTTGCCCAGCGCCGCCAGATTCTCCATCCCGCCGGTGATCGTCATGAAATGGTTGCCGGCAAGCTGGCCCATCTTGCTCGCGAACTGCACGCCGCCGTAGGCGAGCAGAATCTCCGTCTCGCTGATGCCCCCCGGATACAGCAGAATCTGGCCAGGCGCCGGATAGCTCGTGTGGTTCTCGTAGCCGAGACCAAGATCAAGCTCGCCCAACGGAATCCAGCACGCCTCGCCGCTCCAGCGGACATGGATGATCCGCTCGCTGTACGGCAGCAGACTGCGAAATTTCGCACAGGTCTTGGGCGCGAGCTCATCCTCGAACCGGGCGGTGAACCGGTAGGGACCGGCGGTGATCAATACATCGGACATGGAACGGCCTTGCCTGAAAGAGACGAGTTTCTTGCCCGCCCGCACCGGCTTTGGCAACCTACTCCGCAGCTTCCGCAAATCCCCCCGACTGCCGCCCCCACATGCGCGCATAGGCACCGCCCCGCTCCAGCAGCGCGTTGTGGCTGCCGATCTCCACGATCCGGCCGTGCTCCATGACCACCACGCGGTCCATCTTCGAAATCGTCGATAGCCGATGCGCAATGGCGATCACAGTACGCCCGCGCATCAGATGATCGAGCTGACTCTGGATCGCTGCCTCCACCTCCGAATCGAGCGCCGAGGTCGCCTCATCCAGCACCAGGATCGGCGCGTCCTTCAAAATCACCCGCGCGATGGCGACGCGCTGGCGCTGCCCGCCGGACAGTTTCACCCCGCGCTCGCCGACATGGGCCTCATACCCCGTGCGCCCGTCCCAGTCCTCCAGCGTCTCGATGAAATCCTCCGCCTCCGCCTGGCGGGCCGCCGCCACCACCTCGGCGTCTGACGCCCAAGGCCTGCCGTAGCGGATATTCTGGCTGATCGAGCGATGCAGCAGCGAGGTATCCTGCGTCACCATGGCGATCTGTGTGCGCAGGCTCTCCTGGCTCACCTGCGAAATGTCCTGTCCGTCGATCACAATCCGCCCGCTGTCGGGCTTGTGGAAATTGAGCAGCAGGTTCACCAGCGTGGACTTGCCGGCACCGGAATGGCCCACCAGCCCGATGCGCTCGCCAGGTGCGATGGTGAGCGACAAATTGTGCAGCACGCCGCGCTGGGTGCCATAGCCGAAGGTGATGTCCTCGAAACGGATCTCGCCTCGGCTCACCACCAGCTCCCTGGCATCCGGCGCATCCGGCATCTGCCGCGGCACCGCGATCGACTTCATGCCGTCCTGCACGATGCCGACGTTCTCAAAGATGCTGGTGACGTTGTCAGCCACCCAGCCGGAGATGTTGGAAATCTGCCAGGCCAGTGGCAGCACCATCGCCACCACACCCACGGCAATCACCCCGTGCGTCCACAACAGGATGGCAACGGTGGCGGTACCCGCCACCATCACCGCGTTCATCAGGCTGAGCGTGAGGCCGTACATGGTGATCATGCGCAGCTGGCTGCGAAAGGCGTCGGTATGCTCGTCGATCGACTCGCGCACGAACGCGTCTTCGTCGCGCGCCCGGGCGAACAGCTTCACGGTCAGGATGTTGGTGTAGCTGTCCACGATGCGCCCGGTCAGCCCCGAGCGCACCTCGCTCATGTGGCGCGAGCGTTTGCGCAGGCGCGGCACGAACCAGCGCAGCATCAGCACATAGCCGATCAGCCAGGCACCGAGCGGCAGGGTCAGCCGCCAGTCGTTGGTGAACATCAGCACGAGCGCGGTCAGCCCATAGACGCAAATGTACCAAACGGCGTTGATCGAGGCCACGATGCTCTCGCGCAGCGCGGGGCCGGTCTGCATCACCCGGTTGGCCACACGGCCGGCAAAATCGTTCTGAAAGAAGCTCCAGCTCTGCCGCACCACATGCCAGTGCGACTGCCAGCGCACCAGGTTGGTCAGCCCCGCCGCCAGCGCCTGTCCGGTGATCAGCGAGCGCAGCAGGATCGACGCCGGGCGCCCGATCAGCAGCGCCAGCGCCATCGCCAGCAGCTGCGGCCATTCCTGGGCCACCAGGCTCAGCGGATCACGCTTGGACACGAGGGTGACGAGGCGGCCGATAAAAATGGGAATCAGGCTGTCCATCAGCGCCACGATGAGCCCGGCGCCGAACAGCGACAGCACCAGAAAGCGGGCCTGGCGGGCGTAATGCCAGTAGAACCGCACCAGCGAGCGCTCGCCATCACGCGGCGGCGGCGCCTCGGGGGGGTTATCAGTCGGATTCAGCAGGTTTTCGAAGTAACGGAACATGCCACATCGTCCGGGTCGCACCCCCACCACGTCAACCAACGGTTTCATGTTGCATGGCAGCAACCCGTGTCGCGCAACGCCAGGACCGCCTATGATGCGCAACATGGACGACGATGATGACGACGACGACGGCCCGCCCCTGCCAGGCGGCGCCCGCAACCACATGACCCCCGCAGGCCACGCGCGGCTGGTGGCCGAACTGCACCAACTGATGAAGGTGGAACGCCCCAAGGTGGTCGAAATCGTCTCCTGGGCCGCCGGCAACGGCGACCGGTCGGAAAACGGCGACTACCTCTACGGCAAGAAGCGCCTGCGCGAGATCGACCGCCGCGCCCGCTTCCTGATGAAACGCCTGCACATCGCCGAGGTCGTCGACCCCGCGGCCACCCCCGATCGCGGCCGCGTGCTGTTCGGCGCCACCGTCACCTACGTGAACGAGGCCGAGGTGGAGCGCAGCGTCACCATCCTCGGCGTCGACGAGGCCGATTTCACCCGCGCGGAAGTCAGCCTGCATTCACCCATCGCCCGCGCCCTGATGCAGTCACGCGTCGGCGACACCGTGCGCATGATCACCCCCCGCGGGCCGGAACTGGTGGAAATCCTGGCAATCGAGTACCCCAGAGCCAACGCACGTCCATAGCTCAGCAACGCGATTTCGCGCCCGTAATCCAGCCGCGCGACCTCGCACCCACAATCCAGCCGCGCGACCTCGCGCAAGGAGCCAGCATGAACTTCGCTAACATCGCCGCCCTGTCTCACCTGGTGCTGCGCGACGCCACCATCCCCGAGCTGCCCCACCACTACCGCGGCAAGGTGCGCGACAACTACGACCTCGCCGACGGCCAACGCATCCTGATCTCCACCGACCGGATCAGCGCCTTCGACATCATCCTCGCCTGCATCCCGCTGAAGGGCCAGGTTCTGACCCAAACCGCTCG
>JANXSM010000129.1 GCA_025352665.1 Rhodospirillales bacterium
CCGCGGGTATGACCGCCGCCTCACTCAGAGACCCGCTTCAATGAACCGGGTGCAGGGGCACGGCCCCTGCTGGGTCCAGGGCAAGGCCCTGGTCGGGCCGAAGGCCCTTCCGGCGCAGCCGGACGCCGACTTACGGCTTCACCCCCGCCACCGCGGCGGCGTCGCCGGTGACGGTGAGGACGTGGATACCGGTGTTGGCGCGGTCGACGATGTAGATGTAGCCGCGGTCGTCGGTTTCGACGTTGTTGGTTTGGATGGCGGTTTTGCAGCGATCCTTGCCGTCGACCTTGATGCAGCGGCTGTCGGTGTCTTTGGTGATGGAGGGGATGAAGTAGCCGACTTCGCGGGGCTGGTAGGGGTTGCGGATGTCGAGCGCGCGGACGCCGGCGTTGAAGTAGGAGATGAAGGCAAGTTTGTTGCGAAAGACGGGGTACATCGACTCGTTGGAGGCATGCGAGCCGAAGCGTCCGCCGCGGGCACAGAAGTCTGACGGGCCTTCGGGGGCGGTGTAGTTGGAAACCACCATGGGTTTGGCTTCAGCACTGATATCGGCGAACCACACCATCTGGCGGGCTTCCTGACATTCATTGGCGATCTGTTCGTTGACGATCATGAGGAAGTCGCGGGTGGCGCCGATTTTGTCGTGCAGCATGCCGGGCACGGGGATCCCGATCATCGGGTAGGTGGTGTGGGCACCGATGAGGGGCGACAGGTCGAGGCGGCCGACCTGGGGGGAGAGCAGGTTTTCCCTGGTGGGTTCGGGGGCACCGTGGATGAGTTTGTCACGATCGACGATCTGCAGAATGCCGCCGCCGTTGGTGCCGTAGCCAAAATACACGCGGTTCGATTTGACGCCGAGCGAGATCATCCCGTGGAGCATGGTGGGCACCGGGCCGGTGGCGCCTGGCTCCTGGCCGGCCAGGCCGAAGTTGCGGATGAAGATGGGGTGAGCGGGGTCTGACATGTCGTAGACCTGCGTCATCCGCGGCACGCGCCAGCCGGGGGCACCGGAGACGAGGTAGGCGATGCCGGTGTCGCATTCCCACCAGCTTTTATGGGTGCCTTTGAGGCCCTCGAGTCGGGCGACGAGTTTGGGATGAGCGGGGTCCGCCGTGTTCCAGACCTCATGGGCGGAGTTGCCGAAGGTGCGCAGCATGTAGACGGCGGATTTGTCGCCGTGCGGCAGGTCGGCACCGTTGCACACGCGCACCATCTGGGCGCCGCCGTCTTCGTAGAGGCCCGACTCGCCTGGGATATGGGCGAGGTATTGGATATGCGCGGGGTCGGTGACGTCGAGCACCGAGGTTCCGTTGGGTTCCTCCTTGCCGGTCATCGAGTTGATTGGGTTGGGAATAGTCGTGGTGCCGCCGTGATGGCCGACATAGGCGATGTAGCGGTCGCCCTGGTGTTGAATGGTCGGCTGATAGGCGGCGCGGGCCTGCATGCGGTCGTAGCCGGCCAGTTGCATGTTCAGCGCTTCCGGGGGGTCGCCGATCTGTGGCGCCGACGCTCGGATCTGCGCGTAAGCGAGGGGTGTCACGGCGAGGCATGCCACCGCCACCAGGAAGGACAGCGCTGATTTCATGTGCTTGCTCCGTTCGTTACTGTGCCGCCGCCCAGGTCTGGAACGGCGCCTCACCCAGGATGCGACGCGCCGCCTGCTCCGCACTACCCGTAATGTCCGCATCTGATACGAGTGTGGCAACCACCGCCTTGCAGTCCGACGCCACCACGATGGACAATACGCGCCGCGTGTTGCCAGGGCCTGCAATCACGTCGAAGCGGCGCGCGCGGCCGGCAAGCCCGGCAAGGCTGGTGACGACGCCGGGGTCGAGGCCCTTGAAGTCGTCGCCGTGGAGGTCGACATCGCCGATCCGGTCGATTTCTGTGTCATCGGCGACGCCGCCGTAGCAGTTGCAAAAACCGCTTTTGGTGCGGGCGTAAAGCCGCACCGGGGTTGCGCAACCCGGGCCGGCTTCGCAGACGAAGGCCTGGCCGGGGCCCCATGGGTCGATCGGCAGCGCCCAGTCGACCTTGTGGAAGACTGGCTCGGGGCTGCCCGAGACGTGCGAAGCCGTCGCACTTGCAACGACGGCGACCGCTGTCACCGGCAGCAACGCCCACCAGATCATTCGCATCGCACATCTCCTATTCGGCGGTGATCCCAGCCTCCTTGACCAGCCTTGCATATTTCGCGAGTTGATCGCGGGTCATTTGTGCCAGCTCCTCCGGCGAGCTGCCCAGTGGGGAAAGTCCCTGATCGTACAGTCGCTGCTTTACCTCGGGGTCGGCGATCGCGCGTTTCGCTTCGGCGTTGAGACGGTCGATGATCGGACGTGGGGTTCCGGCCGGCGCCTCGATGACGAACCAGGAGTTGAACAAAAAGCCAGGCAGGCCGGAGGAGGCGATGGTGGGGGCATCAGGGAACTGCACCAGTTTCTGCGTGGTGGGCACGCCGATCAGCCGCATCTGACCGTCGCGCACCAGGGAGGCGACGGTGGCGAGGCCCTGGAAGCCGACCGGGATCTGGTTCGCCGCCACGTCCATGGCTGCCTGGGTGGCACCGCGATACGGCACGTGGGTGAGCTGGATGCCGGCCTGGGAGGCGAACAACGCCATGGCTATGTGCTGCGGACTGCCGCTTCCAGATGAGGCGTAGTTGATCTCGCCGGGATGCGCGCGGGCCGCGGCGATCAAATCGGCTGCGGATTTGTACGGCGATTGGTTGCTGGCGATCAGCCCCCATTCCACCGTGGCCACCAGCGAGACCGGGGCGAAATCCTTTATCGGATCCCACGGCATTTTGGCTTGCAGATTTGGCACCATGGTCAGGATGGCATCGTTGAAGCCGCCGATCGTGTAGCCGTCTGGCGCCGCGCGGGCGAGCTGGCCGGCGCCGATCACCCCGGACGCGCCGACCTGGTTGAGGATGATGATCTGCTGGCCCATGTTGGCCGACATCTTCTGCGTAACGATCCGCGCCGCGACGTCGACGGCACTGGCGGCGGCGAGCGGCACGATCATGCGGATGGAGCGGTTCGGGTAATCGGACTGGGCTTGTGCGACGACCGGGGCGACCAGCGGGACACACAGGATTGCCGTGGAAAGCAGTCGGAGCAGCTTAAGCATGGGAGGTCTCCTGCAGCGAGGCGATGCCAAGCTGTTGCGCGAGCCGGCCGAGATCGTCCAGCAGTTTGGGGCTGAGCGGAATGCCGTCCCGGGCGTAGGCGATGCGGCGCTGGTGGCTTTGCTCGCCCGGCATCCAGATGCGCTGCACGCCGGGGATGCGTTCGCTGGCGCGCAGCTCCCGCACCAGCGTGTCGATCCGGGACTTGAACGCGGCGACATCGCCGAAGGCTTGGACGTCGATGGCGCATACCGCCTGGCCGGTGTTGGTGGCGCTGCCGTCGTCGTGGTTGAAGTCGATGACGTCGCTGCCCATTGCGGCACCGTTGAGGGTTCCCGCGAGAATGCCGATCAGCATGGCCAGGCCATACCCCTTGTAGCCCGCCTGCATCCCGCCGAGCGGCAGCAGAAAGCCTTCCTCGGCGCGTTTCGGATCGGTCAACGGCTGGCCGGCGCGGTCGATCATCCAGCCTTCCGGCATCATCTCGCCGCGGGCGGCCAGGGCCTTCACCTTGCCGTAGGCAGCGACGGTGGAGGCCATGTCTAGCACGATCGGCGGCTCGTCACCGGATGGCACGGCGGCTGCGATCGGGTTGGTCGACAGCAGCATGTCGAGCCCACCCCAGGCCGGCATGTGGTTGGCGTTGCCGACCGCGAAATACAGCCCGATCATGCCGTGCGCCAGCGGCATGCGGGCGTAGAGCGAGGCGGGGCCCGCGTGATTGCTCCAGCGCGCGCCCACCCAGGCGATCCCAGTGGTGCGCGCCTTTTCGACGGCCATGACGGCGGCACGGCGCATGACCAGATGGCCCATTCCGTTGTCGCCATCGAGCAGCGCCATGCCCGGCCGCTCTTGCACCACGCGAATGGCCGGGCGGGTGTTGATGCCGCCGGCCAGGATACGGCGCGCGTATTGTGGCAGGCGGATCACGCCATGCCCGTCCGAGCCTTGCAGGTCGGCCTCCGCCATCAGCCGCGCGACCGTGGCGGCATCGGCGTCGGGCAGGCCCAGGGCAAGGAAGGCCGCGCGGATGAACCGTTCCAGGCGATCTGGCGCAACGCTGCTGGCCTGGAGCTCGTTGGGGGAGGCCATTCATGGACCTTGTTGCTTCATCGGCCAAACGGCCGCGCTCATGCTGTCACCAAGCATGACCGCCTGACAAGCGACTTCACTTTGCAAAGCCAGGGTTCTCCGTTCAAACTCCGGTATGCGATGGCTGAACCGCCGCGGGAAAGATCCGGAATGGACGAGAAACGGCGCGATCATTACGCGGGTGCCCTGATGGCGTTGCTGGGCGCCGGCGCCATGGTGCAAGGCAGCCAATACGGCATCGGGTCGATGACGCGCATGGGGTCCGGTTTCTTTCCGGTGGCGCTGGGTGCGGGCATGGTGGTGATGGGCGTGCTGATCGCGGCCAGTGCCAGCAAGGCGCCGCCACCGCCGGATCTGCTGCACGGCCCGCAGACCCCGCCAGACTGGCGCGGCTGGGGCTGCATCATTGCAGCCGTGCTGCTGTTCATCGGGCTCGCGCAATATGCCGGCCTGCTGCCTGCGATATTTGCCTGCGTGTTCGTGGCCGCGATCGGCGACCGGCGGGCGAAGCTGCGCCAGTCTCTGGCGCTGGCGACGGGGGTCACGGTGTTCGGGCTGCTGGTGTTCGCTTACGGACTGCAGGTGCAGATCCCGATCCTGGGTGCCATGTGATGGGCAGCACCGGCATGGCCGGCCTCGCGCACGGATTTTCGGTGGCCCTCGAGTGGCACAACATACTGTGGTGTTTCGCCGGCGTCATGATCGGCAACCTGGTCGGCGTGCTGCCGGGCATGGGCGTGCTGTCGGCCATCTCCATTCTGCTGCCGCTGACCTTCGCCATTCCCACGGTGCCGGCCATGCTGATGCTGGCGGGCATCTATTACGGGGCGCAGTACGGCGGCGCGATCTGCTCCATCCTGTTGAACCTGCCCTGCCATCCGCCGCATGCCGTCACCTGCCTCGACGGCTATCCGATGACACGCCAGGGGCGCGGCGGTGTGGCGCTGGGGATCACCATGGTGGCTGCCATCTGCGGCGCCGCGTTCGGCATCCTGCAAATGATCTTCATGGCGCCGTTCATCGCCCGCGTGGCGTTTTCGTTCGGCGCGCCCGAGATCTGCACGCTCATGCTGCTCGGCCTGCTGGCCGGGGCGACCTTGGCCAAGGGCTCGCCGCTCAAGGGCGTTGCGATGACCATGCTGGGCCTGCTGCTGGGCATCGTCGGCACCGACATCAACACAGGCGTCGAGCGTTTCATGTTCGGCCAGGTGGAACTGTCGGATGGCGTGGAGCTGGTGGCGTTGTCGCTGGGGCTGTTCGGGATCGCGGAGTTTCTCAAATCGGTGAACCACACCGCCCCCGTCAACGCCGCGCACGCGCGGCTGTCCATGGCCGACATGTGGCCGAGCCGGGCGGAGCTGCGCCAGGCTGCGTTTCCCATCCTGCGCGGCACGCTGGTGGGCAGCCTGTGTTCGCTGATCCCCGGCACCGGGCCGACCATCGCCTCGTTCGTGGCCTACGCCACCGAGAAGAAACTGTCGCGTCATCCCGAGCGGTTCGGCCATGGCGCGATTGCGGGAGTGGCAAGCCCGGAGGCTTCGACCCATTCCGCCGTGCAGGGCGATTTCATTCCGACCATGAGCCTGGGCATTCCCGGTGATGCCGTGATGGCGCTGCTGTTGGGGGCGCTGATCATTCATGGCGTGACCCCGGGGCCGCGGCTGATCGTGGAGCATCCGGACATCTTCTGGGGCCTGATCGCCAGCTTCTGGATCGGCAACATCATGCTGGTGGTGCTGAACGTGCCCTTGATCGGCCTGTGGGTGCGGCTGCTGACCGTGCCGTACCGGCTGCTGTATCCCACCGCCTTGTTCTTCATCTGCATCGGCGTGTTCGCCGCCCGCAACCAGCTGTTCGACGTGGCGATGACGCTAGGCCTCGGCGTGTTCGGCTATGTGCTGGTCAAGCTGCGGTTCGAGCCGGCGCCGATCCTGCTCGGTTTCGTGCTGGGTCCGCGGCTGGAGGAGAATTTCCGCCGCGCCGTGCTGATCTCGCGCGGCAGCCTGGAGATTTTCATAAGCCGGCCGATCAGCGCGGTGTTCGTTTCGCTCTGTGTGGTGCTGGTGGCCGGGCAGATCTACGCCCGCCTGCGCCGTTCCTCGGGCGTGGTGTCGGCGGCAGGCTGACGCGGGGGATCGTCGAACAGGATGCGGCTGGCGGCACCGTCAAGGTCGTCGTATTGGCCGGAGCGCAGCGCCCACAGGAACAGGGCAAGGCCGCCGCCGCCAAGCACCAGGCTGAGCAGCAGCAGGAACAGCATCATTTCCATGCCATCAGCCTTTCTCCGCGGGCGCGGAAACTATTGGCCAGAACCAGGAGCGAGGAGCCTGACATGGCGGCCGCGGCAAGCCAGGGGGTCACGTGGCCGGAGATCGCAAGCGGCACCATCAACACATTGTAGACCAGCGACAGGCCGATGTTCTCGCGCATCAGCGTGCGGGTGCGCCGGGCCATGCGCAGCACCGCAAGCACCGGGGCCAGCCGCTCGCCCTGAAACACCACGTCGGCCACGGTCTGGCTGAGATCGGCCGCGCTGGAAGGCGAGATCGAAACACTGGCCGCAGCCAGGCACGGTCCGTCGTTCAGCCCGTCGCCAACCATCAGAACCCGCCGCCCGGCCTGTTTCAGCGCCTCGATCCGGGCCACCTTGTCGACCGGCGAGCAGCCGCCCTCCCAACGCGAGATCGACAGCAGCTCGGCCATTTCGGCCACCGCCTCCGGCTGGTCGCCGGAGAGAATGCTGACCTGGATCCGCATCCGTTCGAGCGCGCGCATCACCGGTCCGGCGTCGGCGCGGGGCTGTTCGCCGAAGCGGAAACCCACCGCCGCCCGCCCCGGCCGCGACAGCCACAACTCTGGGCCGGTGGCCAAAGGGGCGGAACGATTGCCCGCGAACGGGCGGCTGCCGAGGCGGATCTCGCCGGTCGGGCCGACCATGCGCAGGCCGAAGCCGGGCACTTCGACCACGCCGGGCGCCACGGGCGCGGGGCCGGAAGCTGCGAGCAACGCCTGCGACAGGCGGTGACGGCTGGAGGCGGCCAGGCCTGCTGCCAGGCGAAGGTCGGAGGGCTCGATCTCGTGGCCGTTGAGCAGGACCAACGAGGGCAAGGTGAGCGTGCCGGTTTTGTCGAACACCACAGTGTCCACCTCGGCCAGGCGCTCGAGGGCGGTGGCGGATTTCAGCAGGATGCCCGCGCGCATCAGCCGGCCAGTGGAGATCACCTGCACCGCCGGCACCGCGAGTGCGAGGGCGCAGGGGCAGGTGATGATCAGAACGGCCGCCGCAGTCAGCAGGCTTTGGCCAACGGATGCCCCGGCGATGGCCCACCAGTAGAGGAACGTCAGCGCCGCGCAGAGATGCACGACAGGGGCGTAGCGGCGCGCCACGCGATCGGCCAGCACCACGAAGCGCCCACGCCGCTGTTCCGCCGCCTCGATCAGACGCACGCAGTCGGCCAGCAGCGTCGCCTCGCCCGTGCGGGTTGCGCGCACCGTGATGGCGAGCCCGAGATTGACGGTGCCGGCATAGACCACGGCGCCGGGGCCGGCCGCGGCCGGCAGGCTCTCGCCGGTGACCAGGCTGGCGTCGAGCGTGGTATGGCCGCAGACGATCTCGCCGTCCACGCCGATGCGCTCGCCCATGCCGACCAGGATCTGCCAGCCCGGCTCCACGCTCGATGCCGGACAGCTGCGGGTCAGGCCGGCGGGATCGATGATGGTGACGTCGCCCGTTTGCAGCGCCAGCAGCTGCTCGGCGGACGCGCGGGCCTGGGCGCGGGCGCTATGGTCCATGACCCGGCCGATCAGCAGGAAGAACACCAACGATGCGGCGGAGTCGAAATAGGTGTGCTCGCCGCCCTGCATCGTCTCGACCAGGCTCATGGCGGTGACCAGGATGACACCGATGCTGATCGGCACGTCCATGTTGGAGCGGCCCTGGCGCAGGGCGGCCCACGCGGAGACGAAGAACGGCCGGCCGGCATAGGCGATGGCGGGCATGGCGATCAGCGCCGAGATCCAGTGCAGCAGATCGCGCGTGGCCGGGCCCATGCCCTGGAACACGCCCGCCCAGATGGCGATGGATATGAGCATGACGTTGCCGGCGGCGAAGCCTGCGACCGCCAGGGCGCGCATCAGCCGCCGGCCGGTCTGGTCGCGCGCGGTTTCCAGCTGGGCCTGGTCGAACGGCACCAGGCGGTGGCCGAGGGCCTCGATGACACCGACCAGTCGGGTTGCGTCCTCCAACGGCCCGCGCCAGGACAGGCGCAGCCGCCGTGTGGTCATGTTGACCCGTCCCTGGGTGACGCCGGGCGTGCGGGACAGCATTTGTTCGATCAGCCAGACGCAGGCGCCGCATTGCAGGCCGTCGACGGCGAGCAGCAGGGTATGTGTGCCGTCGGCGCCGGTGGTGGCCAGCCGGGCCAGGCCCTGACGGACCTCGCCGTCTGGCCGCGGTGGGCGCACCGCGGGGTCGAGCAGGCGTTGGGCGTAGTAGCTGTCGAGCCCCATCGCGCGGATCGTGTCGAACGCCGCGGCACAGCCGGGGCAGCAGAACCGCTGGTCCGCGGGTGCCGCCAGGCCGCAATGGGCGCAGACGGCCTCGGCCGATGGCGCGAGGCTCTCGCTCATTTGACGATCACACGGCGGGTTGCGTGCAAAACCGCCGTCTCGCTGTGCAGAGCCAGTTTCAGATCCCATTGGCCCGGCAGGGGCAGAGCCACGGTGGCGAGATAGCGGCCCGGCGCCACTTCGCGAAAGCTCGGGGTGGTGATGTTGGCGGCCCCCAGCGGCCGCTCGGCGGTGGCTTCGATGCGCAGGCCGCGCAGCGGCTGGCCTGCGCGGTCGGTGAGCGCCAGCAGCGGCTGGCCGTTCTCGACCGTGCCGGCAACGGTCCAGCCCAGCTGCGCCTCGCGGGCTGCGATATCGAGCACCTGGTCGTAGAGATTGCTGTGATCGAACACGTCGGTCGCGGCCAGGCCGGGGAAGCTGCGCAGCGCGGTCCAGGCGAGACCGCTGTCGATCACCACCATCAGGCCGATGCTGCCGACCATGGCATAGGGGAAGAAACGCCAGCCGGATCGTGCGGCCTCGCTCATTTCGATGCTCCTTCGCCGGGACTCATGAACAGGGATCGGTAGGTGGTGGTGGCGCCGGTGACGCTGTTGCGCAGGGTGAAGGTCAGCGGTTGCTGCGCCGGCGTGCCCGGCGCGGGTTGGCCGAACACCAGCACACGGAAGCCGGCCACCGTGTCCGACCCCACCGGAAGCACCAGATTATAGTCGCGCCACACACCCTCCTGCGCGAGCGCGAGCTGGCCCTTGGGAATGCCTTCGACCGACAGGGTGAAGGCCACCGAATAGGGCGTTTTGTTGACGATCTTGACGCTGTAGGCGTTGCGGATCTCACCGTCCTGCACGCGTACGAACAAGGGTGCGCGGTCGTGCTCGATGGACAGTTCGAGGCTGGTGCGCATGGCCAGGCCGACGCCCATCACGGACAGACCCAGCAACAGCGCCCCCGCGTAGATGAAGGTGCGTGGCCGCAGCAGGCGCAGTGCGCCGTGCTGGCCGAGCGCCTTGGCCTTCTGGCGGGCCAGCGTGTCCCAGGTGATCAACCATGGCTTCTGGTGGGTTTTTTCCATGATGTCGTTGCAGGCATCCACGCACAGGCCGCAGTTGATGCAGCCGAGCTGGATGCCGTCGCGGATGTCGATGCCGGTTGGGCACACATTCACGCAGGCGTTGCAATCGACACAGTCTCCCACAATGGCTTGGGCGGGGTTTCCCCCCGCGACAGGATCAGCGACCAGGCGCTTGCCGTGGGCGCGCGGCTCCCCGCGCCAGGCCTGGTAGGTTACGGTGAGGCTCTGCTCGTCCAGCATCGCCGCCTGGAAGCGGGGCCATGGGCACATGTAGGTGCACACCTGCTCGCGCGCCCAGCCGGCCAGCAGATAGGTGGTGGCAGTGAACAGTGCTGTGAAAACATAGACCGGCGTGGATGCCGTGCCGCGCCAGAATTCGCCGGTGACCGTGGGGGCATCGACGTAATACATGATCCAGGCGCCGCCGGTCCAGAACGCGACGCCGAGCCAGACGCTGTGCTTGAGGACCTTGCGCCAGGCCTTGCCCGCAGTCAGGGGCCCCCGGTCGCGCCGCATGTGTTCGTTGCGGTCGCCTTCGATCAGGCGTTCCACCAGCATGAACAGGTCGGTCCACACCGTCTGCGGGCAGGAATAGCCGCACCACACGCGGCCGAACAGGCTGGTGACCAGGAACAGGCCCACGGCTGCCATGATCAAGGCACCGGTCAGGAAGTAGATGTCCTGCGGCCAGAACGTGACGTTGAAGAAATGGAAGCGTTCGTTCTGCAGGTCGAGCAGGATGGCCTGGCTGGGCTGTTCCTGGCCACGGTCCCACCGCAGCCAGGGCAGCAGGTAGTAGATGCTGAGACAGACGGCCAGGATCACCCATTTGACCCGCCGCGCCGGCCCGCGCACGGCCTTGGGATAGACGCCGACACGGGCCGCGAAAGAAGCGTTGGACATGATGATTACTCGCCGCCGCCGAGCCCATGCACGTAGATGGCAACGCTCTTGATCGTGGCAGGGTCGAGCCTGGTGTTCCAGAACGGCATCACGCCCTGGCGCGGATTGGTGACCTGCGCCACGATCGCAGCCCGTGTGTCGCCATACAGATGCACGCGGCTTTTCAGCGCCGGTGCGCCCACGCTGCGATTGCCTTCACCGGCCTCACCGTGGCAGGCGGCGCAGTTGGCGGCGAACAGCTCGGCGCCCTTCGCACTCGGTGCCGCGCCGGCGATACCGTAGAGAGTGGCCACATGATCCGCGACCGTTTGGATTTCGGCCGGCGACAGAATGGCGTCGGCACCGAAATGCGGCATGGCGCTCATGCGCGCATCCGCATCACCGCTGCGGATGCCATGGATCAGCGTCAGTTCGATATCCTCGAGCTTGCCGCCCCAGATCCAGGCGCCCGCGGCCAGGGCCGGGTAGCCGGGAGCCCCTGCCCCGCCGGCGCCGTGGCAGGGCTGGCAGTTGTTGGCAAAGGTGATGTGGCCAGAGGTGTTGGCGACCTGCAGCAGCCCGGGATCACGCACCACATCAGCGATCGGCAGGGCCGCGATCCTGTCCATGCTAACGGCGCGCTCGGCCACCAGGGCCTTCACGTCGCGCTCCACCCCGGCGCGGGTGGAATAGCCAAGCAGGCCGTGCCAGTAGCCGGTGATCCCCGGGATGGAGGGGTACAGCAACATCTGCACGAGGGCGACCACGATGCAGGCGGCGAAGATGTAAAGCCACCATTTCGGTAACGGATTGTTAAGCTCGGCCAGGCCATCCCATTCATGGCCCGTGGTCTCGACCTCGCGCTTGGGCGAAACGATCTTGTCGGTTTTCAATGCCACCTTGATATTTCCTCAAACATCGCCGTCGAACGGGATGCGGCCGTCGCGTTCCATTTCGGCACGGCGGCTGGGCCAGTAGGTGACCACCACCATCAGCAGAAACACCAGCAGCACCGGCACGACGAAATGCTGTTGCAGCCACACGATGATTGCCATGATCGATTCCATCGCCGCCCCCTATTGCTGCAGCTGTTCGGTGGTGGTGTCGGCGAAGTCCACCATGGTGCCCAACACCTGCAGATACGCCACCAGCGCATCCATCTCGCTGACGACGCGACCATTGCCGGAGGCTTCGACCGCCTTGGGATAGCGCGCCAGAAGTGCTGCGGTGTCGGCTTGCGGGTTGGCCTGGGTCTCGAGATCCTCGCGCGCGTGGGCGATGTCCTCGGCGGTGTAGGGAACGCCGATCACCTTGTTGGCGGCGAGATGGCGCTCGATCACCTGGTAGTCGAGCGGTGCCTGCGCGAGGAAGCCGTAGCGCGGCATCAGCGTCTCCGGCACCAGGGCTGTCGGGTTGGTCAGATGGGCGTAGTGCCAGTCGTTGGAATACTTGCCGCCGACCCGGCTGAGGTCCGGCCCGATACGCTTGCTGCCCCATTGAAACGGGTGGTCATACATGCTCTCGGCGGCCAGGCTATAATGGCCGTAACGCTCCACCTCATCCTTCAGCGCGCGGATCTGCTGGCTGTGGCACAGGTAGCAGCCTTCGCGGACATAGATGTTGCGTCCGGCGAGTTCGAGCGGCGAATAGGGGCGGACGCCCTTCACATGCTCCACGGTCGTTTCGATGGTAAATAGCGGAACCACTTCCACGATGCCGCCGATGGCAACGGTCACGACCGTCAGCACCAGCAGCAGAAAGGCGTTCTTTTCAATCCATTCATGACGGAACTGCATGGTCATTCTCCCGCCATCACGGCATCGGGATAATCCTGCGATGTCCGCGCGAATTCCTCGGTGGTGCGGCTGCGCACGGTCATGACGAGGTTGAACACCATGATGAGGGCGCCGACCAGGAACATCAGGCCGCCCATCAAGCGAATGATGTAGTAGGGATGAACGGCGTTGACCGATTCCACGAAGGAATACTGCAGGAAGCCGAACTTGTCGTAGGCGCGCCACATCAGACCCTGCATGATGCCGGCCACCCACATCGAAGTCATGTAGAACACGATGCCGAGCGTTGCGATCCAGTAGTGCCAGGCAACGAGTTTCTTGCTGTATAGGCCAGTGCGGTTCCACAGCACCGGCACCAGATAGTAGATCGCGCCGAAGCTGATGAAGGCGACCCAGCCGAGGGCGCCGGAATGCACGTGGCCGATCACCCAGTCGGTGTAATGGGCCAAGGCGTTCACGTCGCGCACCGACATCACCGGGCCTTCGAAGGTGCTCATGCCGTAGAATCCCACGGCGGTGACACTGAAGCGCAGCGCGGGATCGGTGCGCAGCTTGTCCCACGCGCCGGACAGCGTCATCAGCCCGTTGATCATGCCACCCCAGCTCGGCATCCACAGCATGATGCTGAAGGCCATGCCCAGGGTCTGTGTCCAGTCCGGCAGCGAGGTGTAGTGCAGGTGATGCGGACCGGCCCAGATATACATGAAGATCAGCGACCAGAAGTGCACGATCGACAGGCGATAGGAGTAGACCGGGCGGTTGGCCTGCTTGGGGATGAAGTAATACATCATGCCCAGGAAGGCGGCGGTGAGGAAGAAACCGACGGCGTTGTGGCCGTACCACCACTGGATCAGCGCATTCTGCACGCCGCCGTAGGCGACATAGGCGTGCGAGGAATACAGTGATACCGGCACGGCCGCATTGTTCACCAGCACCAGGATGGCGACGGTCAGGATGAAGGCGAGGTAGAACCAGTTGGCAACGTAGATGTGCGGCTCTTCCCGCCTGAGCAGCGTGCCGACGAACACGACCGCGTAGCACACCCAGACGATGACAAGGAAAATGGTCACATGCCACGGTGGCTCGGAATATTCCTGGCTCCGGCTGAACCCCATGACGTAGCTCAGCGCCGCCATCACGATGAAGAAGTTGTAGCCCCAGAAAAGGAACTCGGCGAGGGCGGCGCCGCCGAACAGGCGCGCGCGGCAGGTGCGCTGCACCACATAGAGCGAGGTTGCGAACAAGGCGTTGCCGCCGAAGGCAAAGATCGCAGCGGACGTATGCACGGGCCGCAGTCGGCCGAAGTTCAGATAGGAGATGCCCATGCTGAGACCAGGCCAGCAGAGCTCGGCCGCGATCGTGCAGCCGACCAGGAAGGCCACGATCCCCCAGAACATCGTGGCGATGGTGAACTTGCGCACGATCGCCTCGTTATACACCGGCGCCAGCCGGGTGGAGAGCTGGTGCGGAGCCATATAAGTAATCGACGCATCAGTCATGGCGCGCGGCTCCGCGGGCCATGGGGCGGACTTCGGCGCGTGCCGCGTCCACCCGGTCGTAGTGGTGCTTGAGCAGCATCAGGTCGAAGAACAGCGCAAAGCCAGCCAGCGAGAACCCGAACAGGTACATCTCGTCATCCAGCGCGCCCGACGCGAGGACGAGGCCGGCGAACCCGAGGGCTGCCACCATCAGTCCCACGAAAATCTCTCCACTGTCTTTCATGATGCGATCCCGGTTGTGCCAGCGCCGCCAAAATGCGGGTGCCAGGAGACCTTGGGCGCACCGTTGAGCTGGCGCATTGATCTGGATCAAGGTGATCGGGTGGAATGCCGAGCAACATGGGTGACATGATGGAGCATGTCTCAGCGCTCGCCGCCCTATGTAGCCCGCAGGGGGCGGCCGCGGGCTGGCTGTTGCTCGCGGGTATGCTGGCGGCGGGGCTCGCCGGCAGTGTGGTGCATTGCAGCCTGATGTGCGGGCCGCTGGTGCTGGCCCAGGTGGGTGCGCGTTTGCAGCGTGTGCCGGCGGCACGGCTTTGCGAGCACGCACGGCTGCGCGAGGCTGTGCTGGCGCCCTATCATATCGGGCGCATCACCACCTATGCCGCGATCGGCGCCGCCGCGGCCTCGCTGGGTCTGGCCTCGCGGCTATGGGTCAACTCGGCGCTGGGCTGGCTGCTGCTGCTGGGGGCTATGCTGTTCATCCTGCAGGCGGCCGGCCGGCTGCGACCAGGATTTGCCCATGGCCAATGGATCCCGCGTGCCGCCTCCGGCTGGCTGCAGCCGTTGCGCCGATTGGCCGCGCGGATGGACGTCACGCGTCCCGGCGGCGCGTTGCTGTTGGGGCTGGTGCTGGGCGGGCTGCCCTGCATGTTCCTCTATTCGGCGGTGGCGGTGGCGGCCGCGGCCGGAAGTGCGGCCGGCGGCGCGCTCGCGATGGTGGCCTTTGGATTGGGAACGGTACCGGCCCTTGTTATCGTGGGGATCGCAGGACACCGGGCCGGGCTGCTGTGGAACGGCGCGATCACGCGGTTCGCACCGGTTCTGCTGCTGTTCAACGGCGGCATCCTGGGCCTGCTGGCGCTGCGCAGCCTCCTTGGCTGATGATGCTGGAACAGTCGCCATCAAGGCGGGCTGGTATCAGACCCCGAGACCGTCCCACAGCAGCTGGCCGAACTCCGCCATCACGCCATTCACCAGGGCGTTGCGTTCGGCCAGCAGGCGCGAGTTTCCCAGCGGCAGCGCTGTCCGGTCGAAGGTGAACAGGGCAAAGCTCAGCACATCGCTTTCGCTGCGCGCGATCAGCCCGGCGTCGTTTCGCACGCCGCGGAAGGTGCCGGTCTTGTTGCCGACCGCTGATGTGGGGAGATACCGCGGCACGCGGTCGCGCAGCTGCTGGGCGTGCAGGATGGCGCGCATGTCGGCACAGGCGGCGGGGCCCGCTGCCTTGTCCTGAAAGATGAGCGCCATCAGCTGCGCCATGTCGGCGGCCGAGGCGGTCGTGTTGGCCGGCGTGCCCTGGAACGTGAGCGAATTGTAGTCCATCGACCGGGTGCGCGAGAGGGCGAGCATCTGCGGGTAGCCCGGCAGCGGATCGCGCGGCAGGTCGTAGGCGTAGGCGAACAGCTCCGGCAGGCTCAGCACGACGTGGATGTCGGCAAGCCCCAATCCGCGCATCGTGGCGGTGACGCGGGGGGCGCCGACGAGATCGAGCAGCATCTGGGTGGCGGTGTTGTCGCTGATGATGATCATCAGCATCACCAGGTCGCGGATGGTCAGCGCGGCACCGGTTTCCAGCTTCTGCAGCACGCCGGAGCCGATGGTGCGCTGGCGGTCCGGCATCGGCAGGCGGTCGGCCAGATCGAACGCGCCGGCTTCGGCCTGGCGGAACACCTCGACCATGACAGGAACCTTGAACACGCTGGCGGTGGGAAACAGCGTGGTTGGGTTGATCGCCACACTTTGACCCGTCGGCAGATGGGTTGCGGCCAGGCCAATCTCGATGCCGAGCGAGGCGAACAGCGCTTCTATTTGGGTCTGTAGGGTCATGATCTGTCCTGTCAGTCTCGAAACACGACGGTTCTCGCGCCGTTCAGCAGAATCCGCCCTTCGAGCTGCCACCGCAGAGCGCGCGACAACACGCGCCGCTCGATGTCGCGGCCTTGGCGGACCAGGCTGTCCGGCGTGTCGTTGTGGCTGATGCGTTCCACATCTTGCTCGATGATCGGGCCTTCATCGAGGTCGGCCGTGACGTAATGCGCGGTGGCGCCGATCAGCTTGACGCCGCGGCGATGGGCCTGGTGATACGGCTTCGCTCCCTTGAAGCCAGGCAGGAAAGAATGATGGATGTTGATGCAACGGCCAGCCAGCTTGCCGGCGAGATCGTCCGACAGCACCTGCATGTAACGGGCGAGGATCACCAGCTCGGTGTTGGTCTGCTGCACCAGATCCCAGATCTGCGCCTCCTGCGCCGGCTTGTTGTCGCGGTTCACCGGCAAATGGTGGAAAGCGATGCCATCGAGATCGACATGGCTATACGTCTCACGCGGGTGGTTGGAGACAATGGCCGATATCTCCATCGGCAGTTCGCCGATGCGCCAGCGGTAGAGGATGTCGGTCAGGCAATGGTCGAAGCGCGACACCAGCAGCATCACCTTCTGCAGCTGGGCGGCGTTTCGCAGAGACCACTCCATGGCAAAGCGGTGGGCAACCGCTGCAAGCGTCAGACGGAGGCCTTCAAGGTCGAGCTGGTTCTCGGGATGGTCGAGCACGATGCGGGCGAAGAACCTGGCACTCTCGGTATCGTCGAATTGCTGCGCCTCGTGGATGTTGCCGCCGTGGCTGAAAATAGCCGTGGCAACCGCCGCCACGATGCCGGGGCGATTGGCGCAGGACAGCGTCAGAATGAAATGGGTCACGATGGTCCTTCAGACTTGGTCCTGCTCGATCATATCGGAGGCTTTGCTGGCCACCATCATGACGGGTGCATTGGTGTTGCCGGAAATGAGTTGCGGGAAGATCGAGGCGTCGACCACGCGCAGGCGGTGTATGCCGTGAACGCGCAGACGTGCATCCACCACCCCATCAGGCGCCATGCGACAGGTGCACGAAGGGTGATACACCGTGCCGCAGCGGGCACGGAAGTCTGCGATCAGTTCAGCATCCGTCTGCACAGCGGGGCCCGGCGCCAGTTCCTCGACGATGATGTCGCGCAGTGCGGGTTGGTCTGCGATCCGGCGCAGGAATTTCATGCCTTCCAGCACATCTTGCACGTCGCTGGCGGTGGACAGCGAATTCGGTTGGATGGAGGGCGGAGCCGTGGGATCGGCCGAAGAAATCGAGATGCGGCCACGGCTGGTGGTGACGCAATTGGACAGGCCAATCGAAAAGCCCGGAAAATCATCCGGACCCAGCAGTGGACGCGATCCGGTTTTTGCCTGATGGGTGCTGATGGCCTGGAAATATAACTGCACGTTCGCACGGTCCAGGCCGGGACGCGTGCGCAAGAAGCCGCCGCCTTGGTTCATGCTGAGGCTGAGCGGGCCACGACCGCGCAGCAGGAAGTTGGCCCCGGCCAACAGCTTGCCCCACCACGGGCCGATCTCTTGGTTCAGCGTCGGCACGGTGGTGCGATACGTATAGTTGATGCCGACGTGGTCTTGCAGATTGGCACCGACCTGGGCGTTCTCGTGGCGGATCTCGATGCCATGGGTGCGCAACAGATCGCCGGGGCCGATGCCAGACAGCTGCAACAGCTGCGGCGAGTTGACCGCACCCGCTGACAGGATCACCTCGCGACGTGCCGTGAGCACGCGGCGTGTTCCGGATTGCAGGATCTCGACACCGGTGGCGGTGCTGCCGTCGAACATGATCCGCGTGGCCAATGCCCTGGTGAGCACGGTGACGTTGGCGCGGCGCATGGCGGGGCGCAGGAATGCCCGGGCCGCCGAAACCCGCCAACCGGCTTTGGTGTTGGTCTGGTAGATACCAACGCCTTCTTGGGCGGGGCCGTTGAAGTCCGAGTTGAAGGGCAGGCCCGCCTGCACCGTCGCCGCGATGAAACGCGCCGCCAACGGGTGCACGCGATCGGTGAGATCCGACACATGGACTGGCCCGCCTTGAGCGCGATATTCGTTGGCGCCAGCTTCGTTGTGTTCGATACGGCGGAAATGCGGCAGCACGTCGGACCAGCCCCAGCCAGGATTTCCCGCAGCCTCCCAGTCCGCGTAATCGGCGGCATCGCCGCGGATCCAGACCATGGCGTTGATGGAGCTGGAGCCACCGAGCACCTTGCCGCGCGGCCAGTAATCGGCGCGGCCGCCCAGGCCCGGGTCGGGCTCGGTGCGATAGGCCCAGTTGATGCGCCGGTCGTAGAAGGTTTTGCCGTAGCCGAGCGGCACGTGGATCCAAAAGTATCGGTCAGCTGGGCCGGCTTCGATGACTGCGACGCGGTTGGAGCCGCTGGCACTCAACCGGTCTGCCAGCACGCAGCCGGCCGAGCCGGCGCCGACGATCACGTAGTCATATTCATCAGACATGCTCACGAGGCTATCCTGCGGTTGTGTGCGAGCACTTCGTCCAGCCAGTCGGCGCGCATCTCCGGCACGCTGGACAGCAGCAGCTCGGTGTAGGGGTGAAGCGGTGGTGCGAAGACCGTGGCCGTCAGCCCGCCGGCGACGAACTTGCCGTTCAGCATGACGGCCACCTTGTTGGCGATGCGCCGGACGGTGCCGAGGTCGTGGGTGATAAACAGATAGGCGATGCCGAGCTCGTCCTGCAGGCGTTTGAGCAGGCGCAGGATCTCCTCGCCGACCAGCTGGTCGAGGGCCGAGGTGACCTCGTCGCAGATGATGAGGTCGGGTTCGGCTGCGAGCGCCCGGGCAATGCCGACGCGTTGTTTCTGGCCACCGGAGAGCGCTGCAGGTTTGCGGTCAATGAAGCTTTCCGGCAGTTCCATCAGGCGAAGCAGTTCCAGCACGCGGTCGCGCACTTCGGATCGGCTGCGGCCGAAGTAGAACTGCACGGGGCGGCCGATGATTTGCAGCAGCGTCTGGTTCGGGTTCAGCGCGACATCTGGGCTTTGGTAGATCATCTGCACGCGGCGCAATTGGTCGACGGTGCGGTGTTTCAGGCGCGGCGGCAGACTGGCGCCGTGGAACTTCACGTCGCCGGCCTCGCGTGGCAGCAGGCCCATGATGACGCGCGCGAGGGTGGATTTGCCACTGCCGCTTTCGCCGACCACGGCCAGCGTGTCGCCGCGATGGACGGCGAAGCTGACGTCGTCGATCACCCGCACCAGGCCCGAATAGCTGGCCACGACATGGGAGATTTCGAGCAGCGGGGTTTCATCCTGTGCCGGGAACTGGGCGTGGCCCTCGGCGCGGTCGGCCACCAGGCGGCGGGTGTAGTCCTGTTGCGGGTTGTGCAGGATATCGGTGGAGCGGCCGTGCTCGACCATCCGGCCGTGGCGAAGCACCATGATGTCATCAGCGATCTGGGCGACGACGGCGAGATCATGGGTGATGTAGATGGCAGCGGTGCCGTGTTCGCGGATCAGCTTACGAAAGCTCGCGAGCACTTCGACCTGTGTGGTGACATCGAGTGCTGTGGTGGGTTCGTCGAACACGATGATATCGGGTTTGGCGGCCATCGCCATGGCCGCCATAGCGCGCTGCAGCTGGCCACCGCTGACTTGGTGGGGATAGCGATTGCCGAAATGTTCGGGATCGGGAAGATCGAGCTCGGCAAACAAAGAAATGGCGCGCGCGCGGGCCTCGGCTGCGGTGGTGCAGCCGTCGCGCAACGGGATTTCGCAGACCTGGCGCATCAACGTATGGGCGGGGTTGAAGCTGGCCGCGGCGGATTGGGAAATGTAGGCGATACCGTTGCCACGCAATGCGCGGCGCTGGGCCGGTGTCATCGTACGGATGTCCTGGCCCTCGAACATCAGGTTGCCGCCGGTGATTTCGCAGCCACTGCGGGTGTAGCCCAAGACAGCGAGGCCGATGGTGGATTTGCCAGCCCCACTTTCACCGATCAGCCCGAGCACCTCGCCACGGCGCAGCGTGAAGCTGATGTCGTCGACCAGCACGGGGCCTTCACTGACGGCGATGCGCAGATGGGCGACATCGAGGATGACTTCGCCGGGGATGCGCTCGCTCATGCGCCTTCGCCGTGGCCGCGCGAATGGATTGAAAGCATCCAGTCCACCACGAAGTTGATCGCGATGGTCAGCAGCGCGATCGCCCCGGCGGGATAGAGCGGGGCTGCGAGGTCGAGGGCGATCACGTCGCGGTAGTCGCGCACCATGCTGCCCCAGTCAGCGGACGGCGGCTGCACACCCAGACCGAGAAAGGACAAGGCTGCAACGAAGAGAAACGCAAAGGTGAAGCGCAGCCCGAACTCGGCGATCAACGGTGCGGTGGCATTGGGCAGGATCTCGCGCGTGATCACCCACCACAGGCCCTCGCCGCGGACGCGCGCGACCTCAACGTATTCGAGAGCCGAAATATTCATGGCCAGTGCACGGGCAAGGCGGAACACTTTCACACTGTCGAGCAGAGCCAGTGTGACGACGAGCACCGGCAAGTCGGTGCCCAGCACGGAGAGCACCACGAAGGCAAAGATCAAGGTGGGCATTGCAAGGATCAAGTCGACCACGCGAGACAGCAGCGCGTCGACCCAGCCTTTGGCGATGGCCGCCGTGAAGCCTGTGATGATGCCGACGGTAAAGCTGATGCAGGTGATCAGCAGACTGAGACCGATCGACATGCGGGCGCCGAACAGCAGACGGCTGAAGATGTCGCGGCCGAGATTGTCGAGGCCCAGCCAATGGGTTCCGTCTGCTTCGGCCCAGGCGTCCCCGACCACCTCGGCTTCCGGGAACGGCGCCAGCAGCGGTGCAAAGATAGCGGCGATGATAAACACCAGAATGATCAACAGGCCGATCGCAGCAGGCCACGACAGGCGGTGCCCACCAAGCCTGATCTGGAAACTGTTCATCTGGGCCGTCGCAGGCGGGGGTTGCTGAGAATGGCCATGATGTCGGCGATCATGTTCAGCATGATGAAGGCGCCGGCGAAGATCAGGCCACAGGCTTGCACCACCGGCAGATCGTGTTTCGAAACGGCATCGACCATGAGCTGGCCGAGGCCGGGGTAAACGAACACCTGTTCGACCACGACCACGCCGACCACGAGATAGGCGAGGTTGAGCGCCACGACGCTTATGATCGGCGCCAATGCGTTGGGAAAAGCGTGGCGGACGACGACACGGGGTTTCGACAGGCCCTTGAGAAAGGCCATTTCGATGTAGGGGCTCGCCATGATGCTGAGCACGCTGGCCCGTGTCATGCGCATCATATGGGCGACCACAACGAGGACAAGTGTGACGACAGGCAGCGCGGTGAGGTAGATGCGGCCACCGAGGTCGGTTTCGGGACTGACATTTGCAAGGGCTGGAAACAAATCCCACCGCACGGCGAAGTATTTCACCAGCAGATAGCCAACGAGGTATTCGGGCACCGAGATCGTCAGCAGGGTCACGAAGTTGATGACGCGGTCGAACACGCTGGCTTGCCAGATGGCGGCAAGCAAACCGAGGCCGATGGCCAGCGGCACGGCGATGAGGGCTGCGAAGCCCGCCAGGAATACGGTGTTGCGCAGACGGGGGGCAATTTCCTCGACCACGTCACGATCGTTGGACAGGCTGGTGCCGAGGTCGCCGTGTGCCGCACGCGTAAGCCATTCGCCGTAGCGCACCAAAGGAGGTCGGTCGAGGCCGAGATGGGCGCGGAGTTCTGCGAGATTTTCCGGGGTGGCGGAGTTCTGCAAGATAGCCGTGGCGAGGTCGCCGGGCAGCAGCTCGGTGCCGCCGAAGATCAGCACCGAGGCAGCCCACATTGTCACCAGGCCAAACACCAGGCGCAGCGCGACAAGCCGTATCATCGCGCAGCGCCTGGTTTGTGCATCAGGCTTTCAGCCATGCCTTGCTGGTGATGTTGGAGCTGTCGAGGTCGGATAGGGCGTGCGGCGTGTGACCGCCCACCTTGTCGTTATGGGCATCGACGGTGTCGCGGAAGGCTGGCACGAGGGAGGCCACGTCGTCGGACATCAGGGCCTGGGCTTCGAACAGGATCGCCTTCCGCTTGGGCTCGTCGAGCTCGGCGCGCGCGCTGTCAAGCAGTTGGCCGAACTTCGGGTTCCTGTAGTGGCTCTCGTTCCAAGGAGCAGTTGGACCATAGCCGACGTCGAGCATTTGGGTGGCAGTGGACCGGCCAGCCCAGTAACTGGTGACGCAGGCGCCCTTCAGCCACACGTTGCTCCAGAACCCGTCTGCCGGTTCCTTCTTCACGTCGATCTTGAGGCCCACCTTGGTCAGGCTCGCCTGCATCAGCGTTGCCATGTCGACGGCGCCGTTGAAGGCGGCTTCGGAGGCCTGCATGGTGAGCCCGCCGGCAAACCCGGACTTCTTCAAGTGGAACTTCGCTTTGTCGGCGTCGAACGACGCCTGGGCGATGTTGGGGTTGTAATAAGGATCGCTGCGCGGGATCGGGGTGTCGTTGCCGACGGTGCCGAAGCCGCCAAACAGTGTTTTCACCACCTGGGTGCGGTCGATGCCGTATTTCATGGCAAGGCGCAGGTCCTTGTTCTCGAACATGGAGCCCTTGTCCTGCATGAGCGAGACGACGGCATGCCAGCCGCCGCGGCCTTGCACCAGTTCAAGGTTTTTCTTGGCCTTGATCAGGTTCGCGATTTTGGGGTCGACGCGGTTGACGATGTCGACTTGGCCGGAGATCAGCGCGTTCATGCGAGCCGAGCTGTCGTTGATGACGGTCATGTCGAACGCATCGACGAAACCGCGATCGGTACGCCAGGAATTGACGAAATGGCGACCCTTGATGCGCACGCCGGGGTCGAAGCTTTCCAGCGTGAAGCAGCCCGTGCCGATCGCCTTGGAGAAATCGGTCGTGCCCGCTGGCACCATGCGGCAGTGGTAGTCGGTCAGCACCATCGGGAATTCGGCGTCAGCGGATTTCAACGTGATGATGATTTGGGTGTCCGACAGTTTCTTGACGTCGGTGATGGCGGAGAACGAACCCGCGGCGCCTGACTTGGTTTTGCCGCGATGCATGTTGATCGAGTAGATCGCGTCATCGGCCGAAAAGGTCTTGCCGTTGTGGAAGGTGACGCCGCGGCGCAGGTTGAACACCCATTCGGTGGCGCCGGGCTTGGCTTCCCAACTGACGGCCAGGCCAGGCAGCGGCTTGTTCTCGGGCGAAACGTCGATCAGGGGATCGTAGAAGGCGTTGCCGCTGGCGGTGGGGACCGTGTCGTTCCAGCTGGCGGGGTCGAGGCTGTCCGTGGTGCTGCCACCGCCGACGCCAAGGCGGAGCAGGCCGCCCTTGCGCGGGGTTTCCGCGGCATAGGCGTCAGCACCCAGCACCAGCGTGTTGAGCACAGCAGCACCCGCACCTGCGGCTGCGGCACGACCGAGGAATTCGCGTCGATTGATGCGCCCTGCGTTGTGCAGGTTCTTGAGGAATTCGATTTCGCTCATGGCAGCCTCGTTGATGGTTGTTGTTGTTGTTGTGGTGGCGCGGCGCGTTGCGGTGGCTTCACCCCTGTTATGCAATCATCGCGGGGTAGCGTCGCCAATGTCAACCAAGGCGGGGGAACGTTGCTGCTCCATGCCGCGGAATTCGACGAACTTCGTCATCGCTGCCCAAAGATGGTCGCCGTAGAGGAACGAGGCTGCGTCCGCGTCGCCTTGAAGCGAGGTGATGCGGGCGTCGGCCCTGGGTTCGTAGAAGAATGGGATGGAGCAGCGTTCGGTGGGACCGCCGAGCACCTGGTGGCGGGTGGCGCGGATGCGGCCGCCGGTCCAGCGTTCCAGGAGAGCCCCGAAGTTTACGGCGAGTGCGCCGTCGCGCGGCGGCACATCGATCCAGGCGCCAGCGTGATCCTGCGCCTGCAGGCCTGGCACGCGGTCCTGTGCCAGCAGGGTGACGAAGCCTGAGTCGACATGGGGGGCGCCGGCGATCGGGGCTTGCGGGCGGGGCGGGTAGCGGATCAGGCGAAGGGTGGAGATGCCGCCTGCGAAATCGGCGTCGAAGCGGGTTTCGGGCAGGTCGAGACCGCGGGCGATGGCGCGCATGAGCATGCGGCCGAGCCGTTCCATGGCGCGGTAGTAGTCGGCAGCGGCGGCGCGCCAGCCGGGCAGTTCGGCATCATCCGGCAGCGGCGTGGGTTCCAGCAGCGGATCGGCGCCGCCGCGTGCCGCATTTTCCGGAAGGAGGTCTGGGCCGATGTCGATGCCTTCCTTGTAGGTGGCATGGCCTGACTGCAGCGGAAACCAGCCGCGGTACACATTGGAATTGGTGGCGACGAAGCTGCGGCGGGACAGGCGGGCCTTGGTTGCGGCGGGGATGGTGAATATACGCAGCAGGGCGGCGCGGTCGGTGGGGATGAGAGCGGCGGGGCCGGTGATCTGCAGAAAGCCGCTGGTGGTCGCGGCGGCCATGATGGCGGCGTCGCACGCATGACGGGCCGGCCCGTCCGGGCCGAACAGCGGAGCGATGTCGATGGTGGGGATCATGCGGATCGTCCGGGGCGTGGTACCAGGCGGGTGACGAGGCGGGGCATTTCGGGCTGGTGGGACAGCAGCGCGAAGCGGCGGATCATCCATTCGCGGAAATGCGCGATGGCGGGGTCGCCGAGATCCTCGGGATGCACGCTGATGTAATAGCCGTATCCGCCTTCGAGGACGGTCTCGAACGGGGCGACCAGGCGGCCGGTCTCGATCTCGGCACGGAACAGCTGGCGGTCGAGCAGCGCGATGCCGGCGCCGGACAGGGCGTACTGGGCGGCAAGCGCCGAGGTGTCGAACACCAGGCCGCGCTCGACGTCGAGCTTCAGCCCGGCCTCGCCCGCCAGCATCTGCCACATCTTGTGACGCGGCTCGCCCTCGAGCTTGACGTGCAGCAGTTCGGATTTCGTGAGGAACTCGGCCATGGCGGCACCGGGCGGGGGGGCGACGTCGGGGTGGCAGAGCGGCGTGAGGCGTTCCATCCAGAGCAGGTTGGCGACCTGGTCGCTGACCTGGGGTTTGGCATAGATGACGGCGGCATCGGCATCGCGGGCGGCGTGGCCGACGGCGTGCGGGCTTTCGATGTCGAGCACGAATTGCGGATACTCGCAGCGGTACTCGCGCAGGATCGGCACGGCCAGCAGATGGGCGAAGCTGGTGGGCATCTGCACACGCAGCACACGCACCTTGGCGCCGCGGTCGTTGATGACGTCGTTCAGCGCGAGTTCCATGCGGTCGAAGCTTTTGCGCACCACCGGCAGCAGGGCGGCGCCTGCTTCGGTAAGGGCGAACTGGCCGGGCTTGCGGTCGAACAGGGGCGTGCCGAGCAGGGCTTCCAGCGCGATGACGTGGCGGCTGATGGCACTTTGCGACACCGACAGGGCGTTGGCCGCGACGGTGAACGAGAGATTGCGGCCGACCGCCTCGAAGGCACGCAGGGCGTTCAGAGGCAGCCAGCGGCGGTCTATCATTTGCGGCTCCGCAGCGAGGGCGATGATTCGCAGCTCCGCTGCGGGGGCGATGATTCGCAGCTCCGCTGCGGGGCGATCATGCGCAGCTCTGCTGCGGGGGCGATCATACGCGGGTCTTTGCGAGGGCCGCTTCATCCAGCACGATGCCGAGGCCCGGGGCTTCGGAGAGCTGGATCCAGCCTTGGGCGTCGACGCGACACGGTTCGGCCAGCATGTAGTCGCGCCGGTCGAGGTCCCATTCCGGCGGGTCGTAGGGGAACTCGAGGAAGGCGGCGTCGGTGAGGCCCGCGGTGAGATGGGCGTTGGCGATCTGGCCGATGCCGTTGCCCCAGGTGTGCGGGGTGAAGGCAAGATTATGCTCCTGCGCCATCACGGCGACGCGCCTGAGGCCGGTGATCCCGCCGACCAGGGCGGCATCCGGCTGCAACACGTCAAGGCAGCCGTCGACGATGAGGTCGCGGAATTCGTAGAGCTCGCGGGTCATTTCGCCGCCGGCGATGCGCACATCGACCATTTCGCGCAGGCGCCGCATGCCTTCTCGGTCGCTTCGGTGCAGCGGCTCCTCCATCCAGTAGATACCGAGCCGTTCCAGTTCGCGGGCGACCGGCACTGCGTCCTTCAGCGACCAGGGGGCGTAGGTGTCCTGCGGCAGGCGCCAGCCCTGGTTGCAGTCGACCATCAGCTCCATGCTGTCGCCGATGCGGGCGCGGACAGCTTCGAGTGCGCGGATGTCGTCACGCCAGTCGCCACGCTGGAAACGGATTTTGAGGGCGGGGAAACCGGCGGCACGGTAGCGTTCGGCGGCTTCGGCCATGGCGCCGGGGTCGCGCAGCGTGCCGGAGGAGGCGTAGGCGCGAACCCGGCTGTTGAGGCCGCCGAGCAGCTTCCAGCACGGCTGCCCGGTGATCTTGCCGGCGAGATCCCACAGTGCCAGGTCCATCGGCCAGCAGCGGCCATAATGGAAGTTGATGTGGTTGAGCGTGCGGTAATGCCGTTCCAGCGCCATCGGGTCCTGGCCGATGAACAGATGCTCGTGCCCGGCGAAACCGAGCATGAGATCACCGGAGCCGAAGCCGGTGAGGCCGACATCGGTGTGCACGCGCACGATTGTGGCATCCCAGTGATGGCGCGGCTTGCTATCCCAGCTCGCGCGGAACGGCGGCTCGAACGCCAGGCGGTGCTGGGTGATCTCGATTTCGGTGATCGCTACCATGGGCGGTCAGGCATCCTATGCTCCTGCGGATCGCATCGTGGGTCAGGTCGCTGCGGGAACCAAGCGTTCACATGACATTCTTGCGTCGGGAACGGATCGGAAAATCCGATCCCCGCATCACAAAATCGGATGCGGCGCTGCAACGGGGGCCAGCGCATGATAGGCCATGATGTTACGTCTCGCTCCGATCGGGCCGGTTCTGTTGGGCGTGGGCCTGGCCCAGGTAGGGCTCGGGCTGCTGGGCACGCTCATCCCGCTGCTGATGCTGCAGCAGGGAGTGGCAACGCCTTTGATCGGGCTGGTCGCCTCGGCGTATTTCATCGGTTTCCTGGCGGGCTCGCTGACGGCTGCGCGGATCGTGAATTTGGTTGGGCATATCCGCGCCTTCGCCGTGTTCGCCGCGGCGGCCGCGATCACCGCGCAGTTCATGGTGTTCTTCACCGATCCGCTAACGGTTTCGATCACCCGGCTGGTGATGGGCTATGCGAGCTCCGGGCTGTTCCTGGTGGCGGAAAGCTGGCTGAACGACCGAGCCGACAGCACCACCCGCGGGCGTTTCTTTGGCGCCTATCAGCTGGCCAATTGGGGCGCTTCCGCGGTGGCGCCGCTGCTGCTGAGCGTGGTGGCGCCGAGTTCGGTGCTGTTTGCCGCCGTGGGCATGACGTTTGCCGCCTCGCTATTGCCGATGGCGCTGACCCAGCAGGCCAATCCGGATCTGCGAGAGGGCAGCCGGCTCAACCTGCGCCGGCTGTTCGCGGTTTCGCCGGTGGGGGTGGTGTGCTGCCTGGCCTCGGGGCTGTTGAACTCGGCGTTCTACGCCATGATGCCGGTATATCTCGGCAGCAACGGGCTGAATGCGGTGGAGATTTCGGCCTTCGCTTCGACGGTCCTGGTGGCAGCACTGGTGGTGCAATATCCGATCGGCATGTTGGCCGACCGCGTGGAGCGGCGGAAGCTGACATTGCTGGTGCTGTGTCTGGCGATGGGCGGTGCCGTTGGCATCGTTGCGGTGGCGGGGCATTCCATTTTCGCAATCGCAGGCTTCGGCTGTTTGATGGCGGGCACGATGTCGCCGCTGTATGGGCTGGGCGCCGGGCAGACCAACGATCGGCTCCAGCGCGGTGAATACGTGGCAGCTGCCGGCGGGCTGTTGTTTACGTGGTCGGTGGGCGCTGCGATCGGGCCGACGCTGGCCGGCGTGCTGATGGGGCAGCTGGGGCCGGTCGGCCTGTTCGTCTATCTCATCGCGGCGTTGGCGCTCTTGGCGGGGTTCGTGGTTCTGCGCATGCTGAACCGGGCGGAAGTGCCAATGGACCAGCAAAGCGGCTTCATGCCGACCGGCGCGGCCCCGCCCCGGCTTGCCGAAATGGCTTCTCATGCAATCACCAAGCGTGGCACGAAGGACGATTGATGCGCTATTCCGGTTGGCAATTGCTGAAACAGGGTCTGCGCGGGAATGCCGGCTGGCAGCCGGCCTGGCGCACGCCGGTGCTGCAGCGCAGCTACGATGCGATCGTGGTGGGCGGTGGCGGGCACGGCCTGGCTGCTGCGTATTATCTGGCACGCGTGCATGGGCTGAAGCGCGTGGCGGTGCTGGAGCGCGGCTGGATCGGCGGCGGCAACACCGGGCGAAACACCACCATCGTGCGTTCGAATTATTTCTTTGCCGAAAGTGCGGCGATGTACGACTTCGCCTTGCGGCTTTACGAGGGTCTCAGCCGCGAGCTCAACTACAACATCATGCTGAGCCAGCGCGGCGTGCTGAACCTCGCGCATACCGAGCACGACATGGAACTGATGACTCGCAGCGTGAATGCGATGCTGCTCAACGGCATCGATGTGGAGTTGCTGGATGCGAAACAGGTGCGCGACGAGGTGCCGCTGCTGAACTTCTCCCCGAGCGCGCGTTTCCCAATCCATGGCGGCTTCGTGCAACGGCGTGGCGGCGTGGCGCGACATGATGCCGTGGCCTGGGCCTATGCGCGCGGCGCGTCCGATCTTGGCGTGGACATCATCCAGAACTGCGACGTGACGGGCTGGCTGCGCGAAGGTAGTCGGATCGTGGGGGTCGAGACGTCGCTGGGGCGGATATCCGCTGGTGTTTGCGCGATGTCCGTGGCCGGGCATTCCGGCGTCATGGCTGAAATGGCCGGCTTCCGGCTGCCGATCACCAGTTACGCGCTGCAGGCGATGGTGAGCGAGCCATTGAAGCCGATCCTGGACACGGTGGTGATGTCGACGGCGACCGGCATGTATGTCAGCCAGTCTGACAAAGGCGAGCTGGTGTTCGGCGCCGGGCTCGATCTGTATCCGTCCTATGCGCAGCGCGGCAATCTGCCGACTGGGCAGGCGATCGTGGCCGCGATGCTGGAGCTGTTTCCAGCGTTCCGCCGGCTCAAGATGCTGCGGCAATGGGCGGGGATCGTGGACGTGTGTTGGGATTATTCGCCGGTGATCGGGCCGGCTCCGGTGGAAGGTCTGTATTTGAATTGCGGCTGGGGCACCGGCGGGTTCAAGGCGACCCCGGTGGGCGGTTGGCTGTTGGCGCATCTGATGGCAACCGGACAGCATCATGCGCTTTCGGCGCCGTTCGATCTTGGTCGTTTCACCTCCGGCATGCTGGTGGATGAAGCCGCCGGCGCCGGCATTGCGCACTGAAGGGCAGACACGATGCTTTTGATCCCCTGCCCCTGGTGCGGGCCGCGCAGCGAACATGAGTTTGGTTTTGGCGGCGAACCGGCGGTGCGTCCGCAGTCTTCGGCCAGCGACACCGAATGGGCGGATTATCTGTACATGCGAACCAACCCAAAGGGACGCAACACCGAGCTTTGGTGCCATTCGGCCGGCTGCGGCCAGTGGTTCGTGATGGAGCGCGATACCGTGACCCATGCGATCCACACGACACGGGAGATGGGTGCATGACCGGGACGCGACTGGGCTCGGGCGGGCGGATCGATCGCGGACAGGTAATTCCATTCCGGTGGGGCGATACCGTGCTGCAGGGTTTTGCCGGCGACACCTTGGCCTCGGCATTGCTGGCCAATGGCGTGCGCGTGGTGGGGCGCAGCTTCAAATATCATCGCCCGCGCGGCATCTTTGCCGCCGGAGTGGAGGAGCCGAACGCCATTGTCGATGTGCGGATCGGCGACCGACATGATGCGAATGCCCGGGCGAGCCTAGTGACATTGCAGCATGGCATCGTGGCACGGCCGATCGCAGGCTGGCCAAGCGTGACCCGTGATGCGTTCGCAGCGCTTGATCTGCTGCAGCGGTTTTTGCCGGCAGGTTTTTACTACAAGACCTTCATGCGGCCGAGCTGGAGCCGTTACGAAGCCAATATCCGGCGAATGGCAGGGCTCGGGCGTGCGTCGCATCAGCCAGATATGCGGCAGTTCGAAACGCGCAACATCCAAATAGATGTGCTGGTGGTTGGCGCCGGTCCGGCCGGGCTGGCGGCTGCGCGAGCTGCGGCAGCGTCTGGGCGCAGTGTGATGCTGGTGGATGAAAACCCGGATTTCGGCGGCTCGTTGCTGTGGCAAGACGGCACCATCGATGATCGGCCAGCAGCTGACTGGGCGGCTGCAACCACGGCGGAGCTTGCGGCGCAGGGAGTGACGCTGCTGCCAGCCACAACCGCGTTTGGCTATTACGATCACAACACGTTGGGCCTGATGGAGCGGCGTGCGACGGCAGCGCCCGGCTGGGCCCTAGACCGGCTGTGGTGCGTGACCGCTGGGAAGGTGGTGCTGGCGACCGGAAGCCTAGAACGGCCCTTGGTGTTTCCGCACAATGACCGGCCTGGGGTGATGTCGGCTGCCGCGGTGCTGCGATACCTGAGGCAATACGCCGTCTTGGTTGGGCGTTCCGTGGTGATCACCACCAACAACGACTCAGCCTATGCAACCGCTGCGGCCTTGCGGCTGGCTGGAGCTGAAGTGGCGGTGGCCGATGTGCGAACCGCGCCGGGCCAGGCCGCAAAGGATGCGACGGCGTTGGGCGTTTCGGTGATCCCCGGTTCGGTGGTGACCGACACCGGCGGCAGGCTTGGCGTGCGCTGGGCGGACATCGGGCCAGCGGATGCGACCAGCAAGAAAGCTGCCACGCGGCGCGTGTCTTGCAGCATCGTGGCATGTTCGGGCGGATGGACGCCGGTGGTGCATCTGTTCAGCCAATCCGGCGGCAAGCTGCGCTGGGATGCGGCGGCGAGCGCGTTTTTGCCAGGGATTGGGCGGCAGGACCATCAGCTGTCCGGTGGCATGAATGGGGTGACGAGCTTGGCGGAGTGCCTGGCGAGCGGGCATCGCGCCGGGATCGCTGCGAGTGGAGCGACGATGCTTGCAGCACCGCGAGCCGAACCAGCTGCGGTGGAAACGCCGCTGCAGCCGTTCTGGTTCGTGCGCATCCCCGGCGCACGGCAATGGCTGGACTTGCAGAACGACGTGACCGTAAAGGATGTGGGCTTGGCGGCGCGGGAAAATTTCCAGAGCGTCGAGCATCTCAAGCGTTACACGACGCTGGGCATGGCGACCGACCAGGGCAAGACGTCCAACGTCAACGGGATCGCCGTCATGGCGGAGCTCACCGGGCGGGGAATTGCCGAGACCGGCACCACAACGTTCCGGCCGCCCTATGCGCCGGTGTCGTTGGGGGGGCTCGCGGGGTCGCGCCATGGCTTGCTGTACTCGCCGCGGCGAGAATTGCCGGCACACGGGGAGCATCTGGCGCTTGGCGCAGACATGCGCGAATACGGCGGCTGGATGCGGCCGGCTTGCTATCCCAGGCTGGATGAGACGACCGCTGCCGCCATACGCCGAGAAGCTTCGGCGGTGCGCGCCGATGCCGGGCTGTTCGACGGGTCGAGCCTGGGCAAGATCGAGGTATGCGGGCCGGATGCGGCGGCCTTCCTCAACCTGATGTATTACAACAACGTCGAAAATTTGAAGCCAGGCCGGCTGCGCTATGTGCTGCTGCTGCGCGAAGCCGGAACTGTCTATGACGACGGCGTGATCGCGCGGCTGGCGGCGGATCGCTATCTGCTGTCGCCTTCCTCCTCCCACACAGCCGGCGTGCTGGCGATGCTGGAGCAGTGGCGGCAGACCGAATATCCCGCCATGCACGTGGCATTTCACGACGTGACCGCGGCATGGGCGACGTTTGTCGTTTGTGGGCCGCGCGTGCGCGACATCATGGCGAGCCTGGCGGCCGAAATCGATCTGTCAGACGCGGCATTGCCGCATATGGCGCTGGCCGATGGACATGTGCTCGGCGTGCCCGCACGGATCGCGCGCGTGAGCTTTACCGGTGAGCGCAGTTACGAGGTTTCGGTGCCCGCTGGTTATGGGCCTGCGCTGTGGCGGCATCTGCTGGCGCAAGGCCCGACGCCGTACGGCATCGAGAGCCTGTCGGTGCTGCGCGCCGAGAAGGGTTATATCCTGATCGGCACAGACACTGATGGTCTGACCATGCCGGCCGACCTCGATATGTCCGGCCCGCTGCGCGCCAAGAAGGTCGATTTTGTCGGGCGTCGGTCGCTCACCACGCCCGACGGCGTGCGAGCCGATCGGCGGCAGTTCGTTGGGCTGTTGCCCCAAGACCCCAATTTCGTGCCGCCGGTGGGGACCCATGCGGTGGATGCTTCGCGTAAAAGCCTCGGCTGGATCACGACGTCTGCCTATAGCCCAACGGTCGGGCGTTCGATTGCGCTTGCGATGATTTCAGGTGGCCGCGCGAGGATCGGCGATGTGGTGGAGCTGTTCGACCGCGGACGCGTGAGCCAAGCCAAGGTCTGTGCGCCGGTGTTTCATGATCCCGCGGGGGAGAAGCTGCATGGTTGAGCTCGTCCTCACCTCGCTTGCGGACCAGATCGGCTGGACCGACAGCGATGTCTTCGAATGTCCTGCGCCGACCGGCCTGTTCCTGGTCTCGGCGCCGAACGATATTGCGCCAAACAGCATGGTGGAAGTCGACGATGGGTATCTCTGCTGGCTGGCACCCGGACGGTGCCTGGCTGTCACGGCGACACCGCCGGCGGGTTTCGTCTCCGATGTGACGCAGGGGTCGGCGCTGTTCGTGGTGCGCGTCCATGCGGCGGAGCTGCTCGCAATGGGCAGCGCCCTGCCCGCTTCGGCGCTCGGTGAGGGTCGCTGTGCGCAGACTCTGTTCGCGGGGGTGAAAACACTGCTGTACCGCCGCGCTGGGCTGCTGCACATCCATGTCGATCGGCCACTTGCTCCTTATTTACGCGACTGGCTTCGCCAGGCCGCGACGTCATTCTGAGGAAATACCCATGAAATCGCATGTGCGCGTGGCTGTGATCGGCGGCGGCGTGGTCGGCGCCAGCGTGCTGTACCATCTGACGAAACTCGGCTGGAGCGATGTGGTGCTGCTGGAGCGCGACGAGCTCACCTGCGGGTCGACCTGGCATGCGGCGGGCGGCATGCACACGCTGAACGGCGATCCCAATGTCGCGAAACTGCAGAAATACACGATCGAGCTGTACAAGGAGCTCGAGGCGGTCTCCGGCGTTTCGTGCGGGCTGCATATGCCAGGCGGGCTGATGCTGGCGGGCACCAAGGCGCGGATGGATTGGCTGAAAGGAGCGGTCGCCAAAGGCAGCTATCTTGGCATGGATGCCGCCTTGATCTCGATGGATGAGGCGTACCGGCTATTGCCTTTGATCGACAAGTCGAAATTTGTCGGTGCTCTCTGGGATCCGCTGGACGGACATGTGGACCCTTATGGCGTGACCCATGCCTATGCCAAATGTGCCACAATGGCGGGTGCTGAGATCTATCGTAAAACCAAGGTCGAGCAGCTGCTGCCACGCGAAGATGGCGGCTGGGACGTGGTGTGTGACCAAGGCACCATCGTGGCCGAGCATGTGGTGAACGCCGGTGGGCTGTGGGCGCGCGAGGTCGGGCGCATGGTGGGGATCGAGCTGCCGGTGCTGGCGATGGAGCATCAGTATCTGATCACCGAGGATGTGCCGCATTTGCTGCCCGGCCATGAGCTGCCGCACACGATCGACTTCGAGGGCGAGATCTATCTGCGCCAGGAGCGCCAGGGCGTGCTGCTCGGCACCTATGAGCACAAAGGCGTGCCATGGTCGACACGGACGACGCCTTGGAACTTCAAGGCGGAGCTGCTGGTGCCGGATCTCGATCGGATCGCCGATAATCTGGAAGTCGGGTTCGAGCATTTTCCAGCGCTGGCCGATGCCGGGATCAAACAGATCATCAACGGGCCGTTTACCTTCGCACCCGACGGCAATCCGCTGATCGGGCCGGTGCGGGGGTTGCGCAACTACTGGACGGCGTGCGGCGTGATGGCCGGCTTCAGCCAAGGCGGCGGCGTGGGGCTGGCGCTGGCTGGTTGGATGATCCACGGAGACCCCGGGTTCGACGTATGGGCGATGGATGTGGCCCGCTACGGCGACTGGGCGAGCCAGGGTTATACCCAAGCCAAGGTGCGGGAGAATTACGGGCGACGGTTTCGCGTGAGCTTCCCCAACGAGGAACTGCCGGCGGCGCGGCCGCTGCGGACTTCGGCTTTGTATGACAGGCAGAAAGCCAAGGGCGCCGTGTTCGGGGCGGCCTGGGGGCTGGAATATCCGCTATGGTTCGCCCCTGACGGCATGGAACCTGTGGAAGAGGTGACGTTCCGGCGTTCCAACGCGCATGGGCCGGTGGGGGCCGAGGTGCGGGCAGTGCGCGAGGCGGTCGGCATTATCGAAACCACCGGTTATGCCAAATACGCATTCACCGGCCCTGGGGCTGAGAGTTTCCTTGACCGGATGCTGGCCAACCGGATGCCGGCGGTGGGTCGGATCGTGCTGGCGCCGATGCTCAATCCGAACGGCAGGCTGATCGGCGACTTCACCGTGGCGCGGCTGTCCGAGCAGTGTTTCCACGTGTTCGGCAGTGGTCCCGCCGAGGATTATCATTGCCGCTGGTGGGAGGCGCATCTGGCCGAGAGCGGCGTGCGCCTGCAGCCGTTGCGCGACAGCCTGGCGGGGGTTTCCATCGCAGGACCCAATGCGCGAAAGCTGCTGGAACGCGTTGTGTCGGATGATGTGTCCAACACGGCCTTCCCGTTCATGCATTATCGGCGCATGGAAATTGCGATGGTGCCGGCAACCATCGGGCGGCTCAGCTTCACCGGCGATCTCGGCTACGAGATCTGGGTAGCACCTGACCGGCTGGCAACGGTTTATGACGCGCTGTGGGCCGCGGGGGCGACGCTTGGGTTGCGCGACGTTGGGTTGCGGGCGCTGAACTCGATGCGGCTGGAAAAGAACTTCGGTACCTGGGCGCGCGAGTATCGGCCGATCTACGGGCCGTTCGAGGCGGGGCTGGGCCGGTTTATCAACTTCAAGAAGGCCGACTTCATCGGCCGCGACGCCGCCTTGCGAGCGCGGGATGCAGAGGCGGGATTGCGCCTGGTGTCACTGGTGATCGATGCCGATGATGCCGATGTCGTCGGTGACGAGCCGGTGCGTCGCGATGGGACGGCGATCGGCTGGGTGACCTCGGGCGGGTATGGCCATTGGGTCGGGAAGTCTCTTGCCCAGGCCTATATCCCCGCCGAAATGGCGGTCGAGGATGCATGTTTCGACGTGGAGATTCTGGACGTGATGCGCAGCGCGCGGGTGATCAGCCAGCCGCTGTTCGACCCCAACGGCGGCCGTATGCGGGGGTAGGTTTGGCACAGCGCTGAGGAAGTAAGGCAAGGGAGCGCTGATGGCTTCCTTGCTTCGTTGTTCACGCCGAGCCCGGCGGTCTTCAGCAGCGCGATGGAGTCGCCTACGACCTCGATTGCAGCGGGTTCGCCATCATTCTGCGGCGGGTGCTACGTCACGACATCGATCAATTCACCACCAAACTTTAGTCCGTCCTTGGAATATTCGCGAAGGCCCTGTTCTTGTGCCTCGTTGTGAACGACGCCGTAAAGGTGGCGATGATCAAAGCCGCTGAGCACGGCGAGCACCGTCTCGGTGCAGCCGGCCGGCATCACGCCGGCGGCGGTGTACATCGCCTTGCCGGCGACAATAAATGCGCCCGAGCCCAAGGTGGCGAGCGGCAATATACGTTTCAACATGGGAATTCTCCAATACGTTTCCCATCGCTACCGGTTCCTGAGAGGTGCCAAGCTTCTCCGGTCCGGCATTCGATTGAACAACGACAGCGAAACAGCGTTTCATGAACTCCATCGGCTTTCTCGAGCCGTTGGCAAACATGCCGGATCGAGGTTGAGCACGAACGCACAGCCGCCGCCCTCCAGCGCCTCGACGTTTACGGAACCATGATGGGCGGCTGCGATCTCGGCGACGATCGCAAGGCCCAGGCCTGCCCCGCCTTCGCGTTCGCCCAGGCCCCGCACAAACCGCTCGAAGATCCGCGTGCGCCACTCGGGCGCCACTCCCGCGCCGCGATCCTGCACCGCCGCACGGGCGGGCCCGGTCAAGACAACCTCGACAGATGATCCGCGCGGCGCATGGGCAATCGCGTTCTCGATCAGATTGGTCAAAGCCAACACCAGAGCAGCATGATTGCCGTGGAACGGCATCAGCCCGTCACGGTCCAGAAGCGCAAGTTCGATATCCGACTGCAGCGCCAGGGGTACCAGGGCCGCAATCGCCTCCGCGGCCACTGCATGCAGTTTGACCGATTGCGTCATGTCGAGTGCCACGCTTTCTAGCCGCGCCATGCCCAACAACTGTTGTACCAACCTGGCCATGCGATCGGCATCATGGCGAAGGCCCGCCAGATCCGCTGAGCCTTCCATAATGCCCAGACGCGCCGTCATGATGGCCAGCGGGGTCCGCAACGCATGCGCCGCCTCCGCCATGAAGCGGCGCTGGTCGATCAGGGCCTGGTCAAGACGGGCCAGCGCTCCATTGACGGTTCGAACCAACGGCAGCACTTCGTCCGGCAAGCCCACCGCTGGTAAGCGCGACCCGGGTTGCGCCGGGCCGATTTGTAAAGCTGCTTGAGACACCTGCCGCAACGGACGCAGCCCGCGGCGTACCGTCAACACCGCCACAAGGATGGTCGCAAGTCCGATCGGCAGCAGCAGCGCCACAGCACCGACGGTGAAGGTCTGCGTCAGGCTGTCGAGCAGCACGGCCGTCTGCTCCCGACCCTGCAGCACCACGACCTGCCATCGCCCCGCCGGGGTCGAAAGACCGACCATGCCGTGATGGTGGCCGTGCATTTTAGGCAGCCGAAAGAAGCCGTGGGGGAAATCCTTGCGCAACAGTGGGATGATTTGGGCAACGGCGATCGGGTCGGACACGCTCACCAGGCGTTCGCCCTGGTAGATCAGAAAGACGTTATCGCCATCCGACGCCCGGAACACGCGAACCAACGCGTCGGGCATCGACACGGCATCCGGGTTTCCCTTGGCGAGCGGTGGTAATTCTGCTGCAACCAATGCAACCTGCTTCTGCAGTGCCAGGTCGTCCAACTCATGCACCGCGGCGATGGCGCGCCAGCCCGCGGCACCGGCAGCGAGCAGGATCGCCACCGACATCACCGCCGCCAACCGCCACCCCAATCGGGCGGACAGCGACCATGACCGCCCAACGGGCATTGTCATCGTGCGTCGGCCAGCAGATAGCCGACGCCGCGAACGGTATGGAGGCAAACGCTGGCACGAGAATCGGCCAGTTTGCGACGCAGCCGATGCACCAGCACCTCCATCGCGTTCGAGCCGATCTCGCTATCGAAGCTGTAGAGACCTGCTTCGAGCATTTCGCGCGGCACAACATTGCCCTGACGGCGCAGCAACTGTTCCAGCAGCGCCATCTCGCGAACCGACAGGCTGATATCGACCCCCGCAACACTGGCCTGTCGGGTCGTCGTCTCGAGCACAAGGTTGCCGAGTTCCAAAACTACCCCCAGGACAGCATCGGGCCGGCGGAGCAGGGCACGGATACGGGCGATCAGTTCAACAGTATGAAACGGTTTGACGAGATAATCGTCCGCTCCGGCATCGAGGCCGATGACCCGATCCTCTAACGCATCGCGCGCCGTCAAGACGAGAATGGGCAGCCGGGAGCCCCGCGCCCGCAGCCGGCGAAGCAGAGAGAGCCCGTCTCCATCCGGCAGATTGAGGTCCAGTATCAGCGCGTCGTAGGACGCCAGACCCAGATGCAGGTCAGCCTGCGCCAGGTCCGGTGCCCCATCGACCGCAAAGCCGCCGCGTTCAAGCGCACGGCTCATCAGCACCAGCAGATCGGGTTCATCTTCGACGACGAGCAGTCGCATGGCATGTCACACCCATAACGCCCAAGCCTGCGCCTTGCAGCTTACACACCCCTTATGGCGGATGGCCCTCGTGCCGATAAGGTGGCTGTAAGCTTCGCGCTCTAAAGCTGCTCCCGGGCCACCGATCAGACAAGGAACTGCCTGCGTGCAAGTCAATCCTCCTCGCTCCCGGAAGCGCCACGCCATGGTGACTGCCATTGTCGTCGTCGTCGCCACTCTGGCAACACCTTTGATCGCCGAAGCCAATTCCGCGCTGCGTGGCATCATGAAAACCTGGAAGCGCGACGATCGTGCCACCGTCAGCATGATCAACGGCCGTGCCACTTTCGATGAAGCCACAATCAAAGCCACGTTCGTCGCCTACATCGCGGATACTGAGCGTATCGTGAATGGGCTCAACGGGCAGTCCGGCGACGCCCGCGATATCCGAAACCGGTTCGTGGCGTTTCGGGCGAATGCCCAAAGCGCCCTTCAGCACATCGGCGAGCGGGGCGCATTGCAGGTCGATTACAAGCGCCTCGCGTCCGACTGCGCCGCCTGTCACGATCTGTACAAGGACTGATTGCCATGCCTTCTGACAACGGCGCAGCGTCGACCTTCGTGCCGGAGCGGAGGTTTCGCAACCCTCATCCAAGCTCCGTTCCCACCAAGCCCGCGCGGTCGATTGCCACGCGGTTGCTGCACGGCTCAATCCTTGCAGCGGTGTTGTATCAGTTGATCGGCAGCCAGTTCCTGTCACGCCCAATCCCGGGCGAGACGCCCGATCTCGCCATGATCGTGCATCAATATGTTGGCCTCGCCAGCATGGCTCTGGTCATGCTGTTCTGGCTGTGGAGCATGATCCGGCGCGGGGAGACCAGCCTCCGCCGATTGGTGCCGTGGCTTTCTCCGGCCAGGATGCAGGCGGTCGTGCGTGATATCCGCGACCAAGCCGGTCTTATCCTGCGTGGCAAGGTTCCCGACGACGCGGATGGCGCCATGGCCAGCGCCATCCACGGCCTGGGGCTGTTAACTCTGACGGCCATGGCCGTCACCGGAACGGCGTATTTCATTATCGATGGCGGGGCCAGCGCCCGGACGGTGCTGTCGCTCCACAGGCTGCTGTCGAACGTGATGTGGGCCTACCTGATCGGCCACGCCGCCATGGCGCTGCTGCATCATATTCTGGGCAGCGACATCCTCTCACGCATGTTCTGGTATCGAACGCGAAGCGACTCTCACTGAGGCGAGGCTGGGCTGCGGTCTATTTCAAGGTCGCCAAACACTGGATGAGATCCGCGCGCGGAGTGTCGTTCTTCAGACCGGCATAGGTCATGAGAGTTCCTGGCACGACGGTGCTCGGAGACGTCAGATCGTGGCCCACGGGCGCCGCATCCCAGGTCAAGCCGGAGCCCTCGTTGGCGGCGGAATAGCGGAACTCCGCGTCGCTGCCGGCGGTCCGGCCGGCGACCCCGAACAGGCGTGGTCCAATCAGCTTTTTGCCTGCCACGGCCGAATGGCATGCGTTGCACTAGAACCTTGAAGACCTTCTCGCCGGCAGCAGCTCATTTCGGCACCCTGTTATACCAACCCGCTCCAGACTACGCGGCGCAGGCGGCCCTGGGGTTGGTGTGATGCTGCAGGGCGTCGCGGGCCTTATCGATCCAACGGTCGATGTCGAGCAGGCGGCTGATCTCGCCGAGGTCTGCGCGCAGGCGGTTGGGGTTGGCGTGGGCGAGGTCCGACAATGTGCAGTAGCCAAGTTGGTCGAGCCGCCGCAGCATGGCCGGGCCGAAACTGATGGCACGTGTCAGCGGTGCATCTGGCGTGGATGGTGGATCGGCGGGTTCGGGATCAACCGGCAGCCAGGTGAGCGACACCGGTTCCGGCGGGGTCGTTTGCGGGTCGAACATGAAACCTGATTGTGTGATTTCGGAGTCTTCAACGGAGGCGTGAACCACTGTGCGCTCGTGCCGGGTTCGCGGTGACGCGCCAGGGTCGGCAACCGATTGACGGTGCGCGGCGCGGGCGAGCACACGGTGGGCGCGGTTGACGAGGATGGCACGCTGGGCACGTGACAGCACCGCGATCCCCGAGGTGGCCGGCGTCAAACGCGTTTGATGAAGATCCACACGCCCTCCTCCGGCGCGATCGACTTGATGTGCACGCGCACCTTGGCGGGTGCCACCGCGTCGAACGCATATTCGAACATGGTGTTGACGGCGCCTTTGGCGACGCCGTCCTTGAAGCATCCCTGGAACTGGTGCGTCTTGGTGCAGGGGGCGACATCGTCGAAGAAGTTCCGGCCGAGAACGTCCGCGGCCTTGTGATTGGAGGCTTCGGCTTCGAACGCGTTGTATTTCAGGATCCGGCCGCTGGGGTCGACCATAATGGCGCCGAACGGCAGCCGGTCGAGCCGGCCAGGGTCTTGGGCGACCAGGTTGTCGATATGGTCGGAGCCGAACTTGATCAATTCCATGGCATCTCACTCCCGGGGATTGCACGACGACGAAGCCTAAGCGTAAGCGAGAAAAATGAACGAAGAGTGAACCTTTTCAATCGGGCAGATCGAAATAGGCGGAGGTCGGACAGTGGTCCGACAGGCGCTCCTTCCACGCGGGGCCGGTCTGCTGATAGAGCATCACGCGCAGCGATTCCGGCCGCAGCCAGGCGCGGGCGGCGCCGCCTGCGATGATGTGGTCGAGAAAGCCGCCGCCACCCCAGCAGGGCGAATGGTGGCCCTGGGTGGCGCGGGCCAGGGGCGTTGCGGTCTCGAGGCCTGCGAAGAAGCGGTCGTTGCCTTCCATCCATCGGTTGAAGTCGCCGAGCAGGACGAATGGCACGGCTTCGCGGGTGCGTTCGGCGATCCAGCCCTGCAGCACCGGCAGCTGGCCGCCGAGGGTGCGGCAGGCGGGGTCGCTCATATCGTCGAGCCGGCCTTGGCGGCAGCCGGATTTGAGATGCACGGCGAGCAGGCGCAGCCGGCCCTGGGGCAGGTCGAGCGTGATGTCGGCACCGCTGCGTAAGTGGAAGCGGGCGTTGCGGTAGAGATCGAGGCCGACCAGGTCGGGGTTTTTCGAAAACGCGATGCCGCGGCGGATGGCGAAACCGTCCCGCTGGACCACGCGGTCGCCGGTGATGTGGATGCTGTAGCGGTCGGGGGGAAAGATTTCGGCTGCGAGTTCCGGGCCGTCCACCTCACTGAAGGCAACGACATCGGCGTCGAGCTTCAGGGCGTAGCCGCGCAGCAGGGCGATATCCTCCGGCCGCTTCGGCTGCACGTCCTCTGGCAGGTCTGGGCCGCCGGCCGGGCGCAGGGTAAGCCAGGACAGGTTCCAGGCGGCGAGCTTGAGGTCGCGCGCCGAAGCCTCGGGGGCGAAGAGGAGAAGCAGGCAGAGGAACAGGGCGCGCATCGGCGCAGTGTGCCGCGCCCGGCTATTCGGTTCGAGCGGGAATACTGGGGTTTGCGGCGATTTGCCGGCCGGTTCACGCCCGGCTGCGCAGGGCGCGGCGGCCTTCCAGGATCTGCCACAGGATCAAGGCGGGTGCGCCGATGGTGAGGTCGCGCGCGCGGCGGACCAGGGAGAGCGCAAGGGCGACCTCGGGCGAGACGCCAAACAGGGCGCCGAGCAGCATGTAGCCGCCCTCCTGCACCCCCAGCGCCTGCGGCACCATGAAGGCGACGCTGCGAATGCCGGACAGCAGGCTGTCGATGACCAGTGCTGCGGCCAGTCCGATCGGGGCGCCGAGCAGATGCAGCATCAGCCAGGTTTCGCCGCCGACCAGCAGCCAGGCGGCCAGATGCAGGGCCAGGCCGAGACCGAGCAGGGCGGGGCGGTCGTGCAACAGCGCGATCGTTTCGCGCAGCGAGCCGCCGGGCGGATGGGCGCCGAACAGGGTGTGGGACAGAGAGGCCAGGGCGCGTTCCACCATGCCGATGCCGCGTCGTTGCGCGATGACGAACAGCACGGCGAGGCCGGCCATGGCCACAAGCGCCATGATGGCGGGCAACTCGATGCCGCTACCGGGATGCAGCTTGGCGAGCAGGGCCAGGCCGAGCAGGGTGTAGACCAGCTGGGAGACCAGTTCGAGTGTCACGTCCACCACCGTTGAGGCGGCGGCGAAGCGGGCGGTGACGCCGGCGAGCACGACGGCGCGGCAGCCGAACACGAAGCCACCGATCTGGGACAGGGGCAGCACTTCGGCGGCGCCATCGCGCACCAGGCGACCCCAGATGAACCAGCGCGCGTCGGCCTGGCCGCGGGCGAGCACGCCCCAGGCCAGGCCCATCACGCCCATCAGGCACAGATGAACGGCCACGATGACGGCGAAACCGCCGAGACCCAGCGACACGAAGGCCTGCGCGATGGCGTGCCATTCGCTGCCGGCAATGAGCACGGCGGCCACCGCGATGCCGGCGACCAGAAACAGGATGGCGGCACGCTTCATCTCGCCCAGCGGTCGGACCAGGCCGGCATGGACGGCAGATAGGGCAGCCGGGTTGCGTGGAATATGGCGCGTGCGATCGCCCGGGCCAGCACGATGCCGGCGACATGGCCGAGTTCGGTCAAGTCCGGCGCCGGGTTTTCCAGCGTGCGACGGCCAGTGCTGGCGGCGAACACGGTGTCGCCGTCCATGGGCGCGTGAGCGGGGTGGATGGCCCGCGCCAGCCCGTCGTCGGCCATGGTCGCGAGGCGCGCGGTCTGCGGCTGGGTGAGCGTGGCGTCGGTGGCCACGAGGGCGATGGTGGTGGCGGTGGCACGTGGCGGCTGGTTCTTCAGGCGCAGGCTGATGTCGAAATGCTGCGGCAGGCCACGGCCGCCGAATTCGGCGTTGCGTTCGAAGGGGGCTGACCAGAAATGCGGCCCCTCCCCCACCGTCACCGAGCCGACCGCGTTGACGGCTGCGATGGCGCCGACCGTGTGGCCGGTGCTGGTGACGGCACTGGCGGAGCCGAGGCCGCCTTTGCAGGTGGCAGTGGTTGCGCCGGTGCCGGCGCCGACCGTTCCCAGAGCAAAATTTTCCGTGGCGGCCATCACTGCGGCAAAGCCCAGTTCGCGATACGGCGTATAGCGGCCCCAGTCCTTGTTGCCGCCGTTGGCGAGGTCGAACAGGATCGCGGTCGGCACGATCGGCAGGAGTTGGCCTGCGAACAGCATCCCCACGCCGCGTTCGCGCAGCGCTGCCTGGGCGCCGGTCGTGGCGTCGAGGCCGAAGCCGGAGCCGCCGGAGAGCAGAAACCCGTTTACCTCGGTCAATGTGGTGTGGAGATCCAACACCGAGGTGTCGCGCTGCGCCGGTGCGCCGCCGCGGGTGCTGGCGGCACCCACGGCGGGTCGGTCAAAGACGATGGCGGTCACGCCCGATCCCAGGGCGAGATCGGTCGCGTGGCCGACGCTTATGCCGGCCACGTCGGTGATCAGGTTGCGGGTCACGCTTCCTGGTAGGTGGCGGCGAAACGTTCCAGGCGGTCCATCGCCTCGGTGAGGTTCTCCGGGCTTTTGGCGTAGCACAGGCGCACCAGGCCGGCGGCCCCCAGACCGAAGGCCTCGCCGGGCGCCATGCCGATCTTGGCTTCGACAACGGCGCGTTTGCAGAAGGTCAACGTGTCCGTCACCCCGTCGACGCTGAACATGGCGTAGAACGAGCCGTTGTTGGGGATGTTGCGGATACGGGGCATGCGGCCAAGACGCTCGTTGACAATGTTGCGTCCGGCAGCGCACCGGGCGACGAAGGATTCGATGAACGCCTCACCGTCGTTCAGCGCCGCGATGGCGCCATATTGCAGAAAGGTCGGCGCGCCAGAGGTGTTGAACTGCACCAGCTTCTCGAACGACGCCGTCATGCCCTCCGGATAAACCAGCCAGCCGAGCCGCCAGCCGGTCATCGCCCAGGATTTCGAAAAACTTCCGATGATGAACACCGGGTCATCCGGGCCTGCGATGTCGAGCATCGAGAAGGCAACTTTCCGGTCGTAGACGATGCGGTGGTAAACCTCGTCGGACAGGATGGCGATGTTGCGTTCGCGGGCGAAGGCCAGCAGGCGCTCGCCTTCGGCACGTTCCAGCATGAAGCCGGTCGGGTTGCCGGGCGAGGCCAAATAGATGAGCTTGGTGCGCGCGTCGCAGGCGGCGAACACGGCGTCGAGATCGAGGGACCAGCCGGCGTCGCCGCGGCCCATTGAGACTTCGCGGATTGTGGCACCGTTCATCTGCATGGCGCGGCAGATGTTGGGCCAGGAAGGCGTGATGGCGACGATGTTGTCGCCTTGGTCGATCATCGCCTGGGCCACCAGCATGACGGCGCTCATGCCCGAGGACGTGAGGGTGATGCGGCGTTCCGGCAGCTCGATGCCGTAGGTACGACGGTGATAGTCGACCAGCGCCTGGCGCATCGGGTCGATGCCGCGATTGTGCGCGTAGAATGTGTGGCCGTCGGCCATGGCCTTCGCCGCGGCGTCGCAGATGAAGGCTGGGGTGGGCACGTCGGGCTCACCAGCCCACATCCCTATGACGCCTTCGACGTCAAAACCCATGCGCCAGACATCGATGATCGGGCTGTCTTCCAGCGTTTCGATACCCGGTCGGATCAGCCCCATGTTTCGCCCCTGTCGTGCACGGTCGGCATGCAAGCCCTTGGCCCGCGCCGGGTCAACCATTGCCGTGCGCAGAGCAGGGGAGAAGGTGGTACGGCGCGTGCAGTGACGGCTGGATCGCAACCGTCCGGTGTCACCGAAAAGGGTCGCCATGATCACGCCGCAAGCTGCCGTTGCCGCCGTCCAGCCCGGGGTTTTCCTGGGATCCGCCCCCCCGGCGGACGATCCGCCGGAGCACGAGATCAGCTTTCGTGACGTCCTGTCGGCATTGAACCCTCTGCAGTATCTGCCGGGGGTGGGCACAATCTACCGGGCCATGACCGGCGATCGGCCGCCCGAGGCGGTGCGGGCGATAGGGTCGATGATCGTGGGCGGCCTGCTCGGTGGGCCGATCGGGGTGGCGATCAGTGCGGTGAGCGCCTTCATGCAGCATGTGACCGGGATCGACATGGACAATGTCGCTCATGACGTGTTGGCGAGCGTGGGGCTGGTGGATAAGACTCCCGCGGCGGTGACCGTCGCCACACCACCACCGGCCGCACTGCCGCCGCCGGCTGCGCCGGCGACCCTGGCCCGCAGCGCCACGGCGGCGGAGGCGCCGCTCTACCTGGCGCATGAGCAGTCAGTTTGTGCGAACGATGCGGTGCTTCCACGGCTTGCCCTGGCGGCTTATGGCCGGGCGCTCGGCCGAGTTTAGAGCGTGATTCAGACCTTTCGGTGATCGGACCTTCGGTCATCACGCTCTCATACCAATCCGCCTTGAGCCTGACGTTGCTTGAGAAGCTGATCGCGGCGCTCAACGCGACGACGCGGGTGACTTTGCCGACGGATGCGCCGGGTTGAGCGGACCGGGCTTGAGGGATGACAGGGGGAAGCGGGCGACTTCTGCCATGAGGACGGCCACACCTTCGGCCTTGGAGCGGATGATCCGTTCGCCGCGGGTGGCATCGGCGTCGGTGGCGTCGCCGCAAGCGCCTTCTTCGCGCAGGTCCTGGCTTTGCCAGCCGAAGCCGACTGCGCGCCCCTCGGCGCGGAGGTAGTGGTATTGCTGCTCGATTCCGATGGTGCTGGGGGCGAAGTCAGCGCGGGCCTCGTTGCGGACCAGGTCGGGGCGGGCATGCATCATCTGCGAGGTTTCGGAGCTGCCGCCGTGGATGCCGTGGCGGTGTTGAGCGGGGCGCGCTGACGCGCGTGCTGCTGGTGCACGCCCATCCGGTGGAGGAGAGCTACAATCGGGCGTTGCGAGACCGGATCGTGGCGGCGCTGGAGACACGGCACGAGGTGGATGTGCTGGATCTATATGCCGAGGGGTTCGACCCGGTGACGTCGCGCGCGGAACGGCTTGGCTATCACGACGTGCCCGCCAATATCGATCCGGTGCGGCCCTATGTCGATCGGGTGATGCTACCCGGAGTTTCGTTTCACATCGAGCCCGATGGCAATGCGCGCGGAGGGCTCACGCATTTGCAGAAACCGGGGGCGGTGGTGACCTATGGGCAGACGCGGTGGCGGGCGTTCCTGATGGGCGGTTATCCGCGCAAGATCGTGCAGCGGTATCGCCTGAGGTTGAACCAGCCGTGCGATATTGGTCAATGATCTGGTGCGGCCCCTCCGAAAGTCTGCTGATTTCCGTGACAAAGAGGCCCCTGCCCTTCGGTCTATTGCGGCTACGGCGCCACCATCCGGCCCGTAATCTGCGGAATGGTTAAGTAAAGCTACGTATTGCCATTCTTCATAGAATATATTCTTTATACGTTCATGTTCCCTTATGTTCCAGTCGCCCTAACCGAGCGCTTTTCGCTGTCCCTGGAAGGGCTGTATCAGGCGGTGGCTGCGCGGATTGCGGGCAATGCGCTGTCGGGGGCTTTGATCCTGCTGATCTGCGGGCGGCTGCGTCGGATCGAGACGCGGGTGCTGTGGCTGATTGCGGCGATCCGGGAGGGACGGCTGCGGGGTGGCTGGGTTTGCCCCGGGCGGGCGGCTGTGGTGCGGACGGAGCGTGTGCGGCCACCTGTGTCGCTGTTGCCGCGCGGGTTTGCCTGGCTGGTGGTGCTGGTGCCTTACAAGGCGGCGGGGTTTGGCAGCCAGTTGGCCCATCTGTTCACCGATCCCGAGATGGTGGCGCTGCTGGCGGCCTCGCCCCAGTTGCGCAAGGCGCTGCGTCCGCTGTGCCGGATGCTCGGGATCGATCGGACGTTGATTGCGCCGGTGGTGCCCTTGCCGGTGGCGCCAGTCGAGGCGGTTGAGGCGGTTGACATGGTCGCGCCGGTCGAACCCGTTTTTCCGGTTGAGCTGGATGGCGTTGTGGCGGCTCTGGGCCTGACCCTGGCGGAGCCACCGGCGGGCGATCGGTTTTTCGACCCCGCGTGACGGCTGGGGTTTGGCTGGTCCATTTTGTTACGTTATCGTAATATTATACCGTTTTCCCATGCCGGCCTTAGGAACGGCCGGACGGATGGGCGGCGCTTCGCTTGCCTGTCCTATAGAACTGCGTCGAGTTCCGCGTAGTTGGGCAGGGTGGTGTCGATCCTCTGGCCGGCTCTGAGCACGACACGATCCGACTGGGGGCGGGAGAGCAGCTCGTTGAGGGTGCGGGCCTTGAACAGGATCAGGTCGGCCACGACACCTTCTGCGATCCGGCCGACTGGCAGGCCCATGATCTCCGCAGGGGTGGTGCAGACCGCGCGATACCAGGTGCCGTGGGGATGGTCGAGATGGGCGATGCGCACCGCCTCGCGATAGACTTCCAGCAGGTCGTGATCGCCATAGGCGTAGAAGGGGTCTCGGCAGTTGTCGCTGGCAACGGCCACGCGCAGGCCGCGGGCGGCCATTTCGTGGAGCAGGGTGACCCCGCGCCGGCGCGGGGTGCGGTGAGGCGTACGGTCCTGCAGATACATGTTGCACATGGGCAGGCTGACGACGTCGATGCCGGCTTCCGCCATGAGGTCGAGTGTGCGGTCGATCTCGCTGTCGCTCTGCACGGTAAGACTGCAGCAATGGCCGACCAGGATGGCGTGGGGGAACTTCATGTCCAACGCCGCCTGGGCCAGCAGCGGCAGGGCGCGGGCCGTGGGGTCCAGCGTTTCGTCCATGTGCAGGTCGAGATCGAGGCCGTGGTCGGCGGCCAGGCGGAGCAGGGTAGCGATGCGTTCGTCGAGCCGGTCCATCGGATAGATCACGCCGCCCATCTGGCCCTTGGTGGCGGCGACCAGTCGGGCGAGTTCGCTGGCGTACTCGGCATCCTCGAGGAGAGGGAGCCCGACGATGGCGGTGGCCTGGAGTTCGATGCGGCCGGCCCATTCGGCGCGCAGTTCGGCGAACAACGGCCAGGAGATGCGGTGCTGCGGGCTGGCGCTGTCCAGATGCGTGCGGATCGCGACGGTGCCGTGGGCATAGGCGCAACGCAGGCCGAATTCGAAACGGGTACGAACGTCGGACAGTGACCAATGAGCCTGGCGGTCGGCGCCGACGGCTGCGAGGGCGCCGGCGAAGCTGCCGTCCGGGTTGGGGCTGCGCTGCCAGATGTGGCCTTTGTCGAGATGCGTGTGCAGATCGACCAGACCGGGAAACACCAGGCCGCCAGCGAGGTCGGTCGCACCGTCTGCGGCAAGTGTCGAAGCGGGGTGGATCTGTGCGATCCGCCCCGCTTCGATCACAATATCGACGAGCGCGCCTTCGGGCAGGCGTGCATTGGTAAGAATCATTTCGGCTTCATGCCCATGGCATAGCATGGCCGACGAACTGGTTGGTGAAGGCCTTCTTCACGTCCAGATCCGCCTTGTAGAGACCGGCGCCCGCCATGACGTCCAGAAACTCCTGCCAGCGCGCCTCGGGCATCACGCCGATGCCCGCCTTGAGGCTGTCGCCGGAATCCATAATTCCGTATTCGCGCATCATCTTGCGGGCGTTGTCGATGGTCTCCTGCGACATGTTCTTGTTGGTGGCGCGGATCAGCGCGTCGCCGGGGGCGGGGTCGCCGTACATGTAGCTGTACCAGCCTTCGATGGAGGCCTCGACCAAGGCCTTCACGATGTCGGGCTTGTCCGCGACCATTTTGGACTGCACGAGAACCACGGTCGACCAGCTGGAATAACTGTTGTCGGCGAGCAGGTTGACGACTGGCTTGACGCCGCCGGCGCGTTCGATCTGGAACGGCTCGGAGGAGACGAAGCCTTCCTGGATCAGGTTCTTGTCAGCCAGGAAAGGCGCCATGGAGAAGTTGTAGGGGCGGATCTGGTCATCGGTGAAGCCGAACTTCGCGCGCAGCAACAGCCAGTAGCCGGTGCGGGCACCGGACGAGATCATGATCGGCTTGCCCGTCATCTCGGCGAGCGTATCGGCGCCCATGCCGGGGTGCGAGATCAGCACCTGTGGATCTTTCTGAAAGAAGGCCGCGACCGCCACCACGGGAATGCTCTGCTGCACCATGCCCAGCGCGCCCGAGCTGCCGGAGCTCAGTTGCGCATCCACCAGCCCGGCCATGACGGCGGCGTTGCCGTTGATCTGCGGGCCACCCATCTCGATGGTCACGTCCAGCCCGTGCTTCTTGTAGAAGCCCATGGCGACGGCCCAGTAACCGCCCTGCTCACCTTCGGCCAGCCAGTCGGTGCCGAAGGTTAATTTGGTCTGTGCGAAGGCGGGGCCTGCGGCTGCGGACAGCAGCAGGCCTAGGGCGGTCAGTGCATTGGCCGCCAACCGTTTCGTCATGCGTTCATTCCAGGGCTGTTCCGCCTCGTCGACAGGCGGAACAGCCCTCATGCCATTGATCGGCGGAGATCCTCAATAGGTGCTGGCGAGGTAGGCGGCGATGGTCTTGGCGTCCGCCTCGTCGATCGGGGCGCGGTAGACGGCGATCATCTTCTTCACCTCGGCGTCCCAGAACGCCAGGCCCTTCTGAGAGGGCTGGAAGGCGATGTAGTCGACCGAGTGGCAGGCGGCGCAAACCTGGGCGGTGTCTGATCCGGGGCCGGGTTTGAGGGTAGCCGTGGGCTCCGGCAGCTCATAGCTGCGCGGGGCGGCCGTGGCCAGGCCGGCGCCTGCGAGCAGGATGGCCAGGCCGGCGAGGATTGTCTTGTGCATCCGATGTGTCCTCACGCTGCCACCAGCCTGGTGGTCTCGACGACGTTGCGCATGTAGCCGGACGGGTTCCAACTGGGCTCGAGCGGCTGGGTTTCGCCGGTGGCCCCAGTGGCCCGCACGCGGATGGCGTGCTCGCCCGGGAGCAGTTGCACGCTGAGCCGCCACTCGCGGAACGAGTATTTGCCGAGCGAGACGCCGAGGGTTACGGTCTGCCAGGGACCGCCATCGATGGAGACGGCGACGCCTGCGATGCCGGCCCCGCCATCGAAGGCGATGCCGCGCAAGGGCGTGGGGGCGGACGCGGGGACGTGGGCGCCGTCGAGTACGCTGGTGAGAAAGGAGCGGATGTTGAAGCGGCCGATCGGCACGGTGGCCGCCGGCGCCTTGCCCGGTTCGACGCAGGCGCAGGCGTTGTCGGGGATGCGGTAGGCGGATTTCATCCAGAAACCATCGAACACATGGTCGAGCACCTCGATCTCGCTGAGATGCTTCATCCAGTAGGTGCCGTAGTAGCCGGGAACGACGAGGCGGACGGGATAGCCGTTGAGCCAGGGCAACTCGGCGCCGTTCATCTCGTAGGCAAGCATGACCTCGCCGTCCTGGGCGTGGTCGATGTCAAGCGCCTTCACGAAGTCGGGGGTTTCAGGCAGGACCGGGCCGTCGAGCCCGTTGAACGAGACCTGTTTGGCGCCCGCCTGCACGCCGCAGCGGTCGAGCACGGTTTTGAGGGCGACGCCCTTCCAGCGGGCGTTGCCCATGGCGCCGTTGCCGAGTTGGCCACCGGCGACGCGGGGTTCAATGAGGGCGCGACTGTTGCCGGAGCACTGGTGGACGGCGACCAGCTCGATCGCCGGTAGCGCCTTGAGGTCGGCGAGGGTGAGTGCCAGTGGCCGGTCCACCTTGCCCTTTATGGTGACCTGGTAAGTGTCGGGGTCGATTTCGGTGGGGATGCCGGCGAGGTGATAGCGCACGAAGAACGCGTCGTTGGGGGTAAGCAGGCCTTCGTTGAAGACGGCGAAGGGGGTTTCCAGCTGCGGCGGGCGGACACTGAGGCCGATCAGCGGGCGTTTGCCGGGCACCGTGATGAGTGGGCGCACGCCGTTGGCGAACGGCATGGTGACCGTGTCGGCCCGTGCCGCGATGGGCGCCATGACGGCGGCGGCCGCGGCGGATTGCAGAATTTTGCGTCTGTTGAACATGTTGTTCCTCCCGTTGCCGACAGTGTCGTCCAGGCCGGATTGCTGGCGCAATAGACTCCGTGCGCCACAGTGGACGACTGGTGCGCCGCGGGCGGACGCTTAGTGCGCCGCGGGCGGACGCTTAGTGCGCCGCGGGCGAACGCTTAGTGCGCCGCGGGCGAACGCTTAGTGCGCCGCGGGCGCGCCAGGCTGGTGCTGCGGGAGGGCGGCGGCGATGGCGGGAAGGGCCACGCAGGCGTCGGCGATGCGCTGTATGGTGGGAAACCGGGCGATGTCGATCTGAAAACCCTTGGCGCCAATCACCTGGCTCATCAGGCAGAGATCGGCGATGCTGGGCGTGTCGCCGTGGCAGAAACTGCCTGTCTCCATGTCTGACGCCAGGCGGAGCTCACCGATCCGCAGGCCTTCGGTGAACCAGTGACGGATCCAGGCGGTGCGGGTCGCCTCGTCGATGGCCATGGATTGGGCGAGATAGCGGCGGACGCGCGGCACGATCAGCGGGTGGTGATCAGCCGCCCAGATGAGCGCCAGAGCCCGCACCCGCGCGCGGGCCTGGGGGCCGAGCGGCAGCAGTGCCGGGGCCGGGTGCATTTCCTCCAGATACTCCAGGATCGCCATGGACTGGGTGAGGATCGGGCCGCCATCGATGATCAGCGTGGGGACGACTGCCTGGGGGTTGACCGCGGTGTAGTCGTCGTCGTGCTGGGCGCCAGCGTCGAGGTCGATCATCTGCTCGGTGAAGGCGAGGCCTTTGAGATTGAGCGCCATGCGGACCCGAAACGTCGCGGCCGAACGCCAGAAGCCGTACATCCTGATCGCCATCGCCGCCTCTCCTGCCTTGCGCAAGGCCAAACCTACGGTCGCCGTTGGAGCCAGAGCAAGTACGGAGCCCGCTCTTCACCGGACGTTAGGGTTTTGCCGCGCCAATGCGGTGCCCGGCGCGTGATGCGGAGCTGGGCGAACAGTTTAGGAAGGCGAGCGATGCGCGGTGGTCCGCAGGATTTGCTCATACCGATTTGCCTTGTGTTCATCTCGATGCTCGGAGTTGGGTCGATCGCAGCGCCTGGACATGCGGGCGGGCCGGTCGCTGCGGTGTTTCCACCGTGGTGGGACCTGACGCAGAGCGTGTCCACGGCTTCGCGCTTTGGCACCGTGATCGCGGTGGGCGCCATCCCGTCCATCGTGGTGATGCAGCCGGAGCCTGGAGCGGATGTTTCTGGCCTGCATGGCGCCGGTGCATGGGGGATCATGGCGCCTGAATTCGTATTGGGATGCCTGACACCATGACCCTGGCCCTCGATACGGCCGCAGCCGGCGCCGTAGGCCTGCCCGCGAACTTGCCCGCAAGCCTGGTCGAACTGCGGCGAACGGTGAGCAATTGCCTGGTGGCCACACTTTGGGTGCATGTGCCGATCCTTGCCTGGATCGCGGCTGTCAACGGTGGCAACGCCTCCGTTGTGGCCCCGGCGGCAGGTGGCCTGGCACTGTTGGCGAGCCTGCTGTGGCGGATGCGGCCTGATGCGTCGAGCACGCGCCTGACTATCGGCGTGGCGTTGATGATCATGGCCACGCTGGTGACCGCCGTGTGCCATGGCACGATCTGGCAGGCCGATACCCATATGTAGTACTTTGTCCTGCTCGCGATCCTCGCCGCTTATTGCGACCGCAACGTGCTGCTGGCCGGCGCCGGCACGGTGGCGGTGCATCATCTCGGCCTCAACTTTCTCGCCGCGGCGCTGGTGTTTCCAGACGGTCCCAATCTGTGGCGAGTGGTGCTGCACGCAGGCTGCCTCATCGTCGAGGCGCTGACACTGGTGCTGCTGGCGAACCGCCTGGTTGTGCTGTTCGTGCAGAGCGCCAAGGCACGGGCGGAGGCGCAGGCCGCGTCGGACCAGTTGACGGCTGCGATTGCCGAGCGGGCGGCAAACCTGGCGCAGCGCGACGTGGCGCACCGGCTGTCGCTGGAGCAATTGGCCGGCTCGTTCCATACCAGCCTGGGCCAGCTGGTCGGCGGCCTGTCTGAAGGGGCGGGCAGGCTTGGCGGCACCGCCGGGGCGATGACGGAGCTGGCCGGCAAAACCCGGCAGCGATCCGAGGGAGTGGCACGGTCGGCCGATGAGACGCGGCTTGGTGTGGAGACGATGGCCAATGCCGCCGAGACGCTGGCCGCGTCCATACAGTCGAGCCATGAGATGTCTGCGCACATCGCAGGCATCGGCGAGGCGGCGACGAACGCCGACGCGGCGGCGGGCGAGGTGCGTGAGGCAGCGACCGAGCTGACGCGCCAGGCGGCACAGTTCACGCTCGAGGCGCAGGGCTTCGTAGCCTCGGTGCGCGCGGCCTGACGTCGGTCGGCGGATTGGGCGGCATACACCGGAAGTTCCGGGCTACGAGACCGCGGCCGAGCGTGTAGGATGCGCGCCATCGTGGTTTGCGCAAGGAGCACGCGAATGGATCCGATAGCGGCAAGCGACTGGGTTACGCGAGAAGCAAGCGACTGGGATCCGCGAGCAGAGTGCGGCTGAGAAAGGTCAGGGTGTGAGCGCGGACGCGGCTGCCGGTTTTATCCCGTCTTTGAGACTGCGGCACAGGTCCGCGCCGCGGCGCCCGCTGTCGCTGCGCCTGCTCTACGCCTTTTGGGGCGCCGTGATCGTCAGCGTTGGCGTCGGCGCCGGGGTGCTGCAGTGGCTCGGCCCGCCGGATGGTTCGTCCCACTTCGTTGAGCATGACGCCGTGGTTGTACCGAATGCTGCGGCTGGCTCCGGCAAGGAAGTCGCGGACCATGTTCCTGTCGCAGATGAGAACCACACCGTGGCGGCGGCCACCGCACCGGCGGGCGGCGGCCATGTCGCGGCCCTACCGGCCTTCCAAGGCGAGGCCGAGCACGGCTTTGCCCAGGCACTTCCGCCGGTGGCTCCCGCAGTGCCTCCGGCACCCTTGCCGCCGCGGCCTTCGGGCAGCGTGGCGCGGCCAGATGCCGGGCTGATGGAGTTGTCTGCGCTGTATGCCGGCGGCAAGCTGCCGCGCATCGGCGCGGACCGGCGAACCCCGATGCAGGCCTATGCCAGCCCGTTTAACGCCACCGATCCGCGACCGCGCGTGGCGGTGCTGCTGGGCGGCATCGGCATGAACGAGGCCGAGAGCCTCGCCGCCATGGCCGCCTTGCCGGCTGCGATCTCGCTTGCCGTTTCCCCCTATGCGTTCCGGCCGGAGGCCATGCTCGACCAGGCCCGCAACGGCGGACATGAGTTTCTGGTCTCCATCCCGATGGAGCCGCTGGGCTACCCGCTCAACGATCCCGGCAACCGCGCCCTGCTGACGGGTGCCACCGAGGCGACGAACGCACAGCGTCTGGAGTGGGTGCTGTCGCGATTCGGGGGCTATGTCGGGGCCACCGGGGCGCTCGGCACGCTGCGCGGCGAGCGTTTTGCCGCAGCGACCGATCAGATGGCGCCAGTGCTCGACACGCTCGCCGATCGCGGCCTGCTGTATGTCGATCCGCGCCCCAACGTGGCGCGCCTGACCGGAAGTGCCGCCCAGCGGGGCGCTGGCCGGGGGGTCGATATCGTGCTCGACGAGCCGCCGGGCCGCACCGATATCGACCAGAAGCTGGCGCAGCTGGAACAGGCGGCGCGCGATCGCGGCAGTGCCCTGGGCATCGCCGGCCGTCCCACGCCGGTGACGATCGCGCGGATCGCCGCCTGGGCGAGCTCTCTGGCCACGCGCGGCATCGCGCTTGCGCCGGTCTCCGTGGTGGTGCAGATGCCACGAGCGGCCAATGCCACCGCCACCCCCGTTCGGACCAATCTGCTGAAATGACCGATTACAGCAAGCTGCCCTACCGGCCCAACGTGGGCGCCGTTCTGTTCAACCCGGCCGGCAAAATCTTTGTCGCGCGCCGCGCCGACTTGCCGAATGCCGAGGGGGCCGCCGGTGGCTGGCAGCTGCCGCAGGGCGGTATCGACAAAGGTGAGGATCCGCGCGGCGCCGTGCTGCGCGAGCTGGCCGAGGAGATCGGCACCGACAAGGCCGAGATCATCGGCGAGCATCCGGAGTGGCTGACCTATGATTTGCCGCCCGAACTGCTCGGCAAGCAGCTCGGCGGTCGATACAAGGGCCAGCGCCAGCGCTGGTTTGCGTTGCGCTTCACCGGACAGGACAGCGACATCCGGCTTGATGCCGATCCGCATCCCGAGTTCGACGCCTGGCGCTGGGCCGCACTCTCGGAGCTGCCGGCCCTGGCAGTGCCCTTCAAGCGAACCATCTATGAGGTCCTCGCGGTCTCGTTCATCCCCTTTGCCGCGTGCCTTGCACCCTGAGGTTCCCCATGCTGCTTCGCACGATGTTCGCCGCCGTTTCCATGGCGACCGCCTCGCTGCCGGCCCTTGCCATCGGGTCTGCCCAGGCGGCGGATGGCGATGGCACGCGGATCGGCAAGGTGGACACCACGTTTCGCGTGGTGGGCCGCAACGACCGCATCGTCATCGATCGTTACGACGATCCACGGGTAGATGGGGTGAGCTGCTACATGTCGCGCGCCGAAACCGGCGGTGTCGCAGGGTCGTTCGGGCTGGCGACAGACCCAAACCGCTTTTCGATCGCCTGCCGCGCCACCGGCCCGGTGACCTTGCGCGGCAAGGTGCCGGACAACGAGGTGGTGTTCGGCGAAAAGATGAGCCCGCTGTTCAAAGAGATCCGCGTGTCGCGGCTGTTCGACAAGGACAAGCAGGTGTTGGTCTATCTCGTGTGGTCGACGATCAGCCTTGGCAAGGACGGCAGCGCGTTCAACAGCGTGACCGCGGTGCCGCTGAACAAGTAGGTTTCTCGCGCCGTTTGAACTGCGCGGTCATCCTTCATGATCGGTCGCCGGGTCGAGTTTCGCCTGTTCGACGGCACCGCGGGCCTTCTCGTCGGCCAGGCGATCAGCGTTTCTTTGCGCCCGCGTGCGACTGTACCGCGCGCGCTGCGCCTCCGCTTCCACGGCGGCCGCGGCCTTGGCGCGTTGCTTCTTCACCTGTCGGAGGTTGACCAGATCGCCCATATCGCCATCCTGCGCGCGCTATTCTTCAGGTCAAGCAGCAGGAGCCTTCAATGGGCAGCAACATCACACTCACCGCCGCCGACGGTCACAGTTTCTCGGCCTGGGCGGACGGGCCGGCGGATGCGAAGCACGGTCTCGTCATCATTCAGGAGATCTTTGGCGTCAATCATCACATCCGCGATGTCTGCGCGAAATTTGCAGCCGAGGGCTACAGGGTCATCGCTCCGGCACTGTTCGACCGGGCCGAACGCGGCGTGGAACTTGGCTACACCGGCGATGACGTGGCTGCTGGAGTCGCGCTCCGCAGCAAGGTCAAGGACGCCGACGTGATGCTCGACGTCGCTGCCTGCGCCAAGGAGCTTGGCGACAGGTCCTTGGGGATCGTCGGGTATTGCTGGGGCGGCACCATCGCCTGGTGGGGCGCCACCCGCTCCACCACCTTCAAGGCGGCAGTCGGCTGGTATGGCGGCGGGATCGCGGCCACCCGCGCCGAGACGCCGAATGCGGCGGTGCAGCTGCATTTTGGCGAGCAGGATCACGGCATCCCATTGTCCGACGTGGAGTTGATCAAGCAGGCCCAGCCGGGTGTGGAGGTATTCGTCTACGAAGGCGCCCAGCACGGCTTCGGCTGCGACGAGAGAGCCAGTTTCTCGCCGAAGGATGCCGCCCTCGCGCAGCAGCGCACGCTGGCCTTCTTCGTGGCGCAGCTCTGACACATCACGGCCCGGGGCTGATGTGCCCGGGCCGGTTTCAGACCGCGCGCGGTCCGATGATTGCCATGCGCAGGCGCGTCGAGGCGTAGTCGATGGCAGAGACGGTGATCAGCAGCATCAGGATGATGAACGACACCTGCTGCCATTCCAGTGTGCGGATCATTTCTGACAGCGATAGGCCGATGCCGCCGGCGCCGACGATGCCGATGATGGTGGCGGAGCGGGTGTTGCTTTCGAAGAAATACAAAAGCTGGCTCAGCATCACCGGCAGCACCTGCGGCAGCATGCCAAAGCGCACCGCCTCCACGTCGCTGCCGCCGCTGGACAGGACGCCTTCCACCGATTTGCGGTCGATCGCCTCGATGGCTTCGGAGAACAGCTTGCCGAGGGCGCCGAAGTCCGAGCAGATGATGGCGAGCACACCGGCGAACGGGCCGAGGCCGACCACGTTAATCCAGATCAACGCCCAGATCAGCGTGTCCACCCCACGGATGGTGTCGAGGAAGCGTCGTGAGAGAATGTGGATGATCCAGTTCGGCACCACGTTGCGGGCGGCGAGAAAGCTGAACGGAAACGCCAGCAGTGCCGCGCCGAGCGTGCCCAGGAAGGCCATGCCCAGCGTCTCGGCGAGCTGTTCGAGATACAGCAGGAACCGCGCCATGGTTTCGGGAGTTGGCGGCAGCATCACCCCCAGGATCACCAGCAGCTGGTTGCCGCCGCGGGTGATCATGTCGAAGGTGAAGCCGAGGTAGATCAGGCCGGCAACGAACATCGCGATCACACCGGCGGCGATCAGCGCGGGCGTGACCTGGGAGTGCCAGACCGGCTTGAAATGCGCCGGATGACGCGCAGCAATGGCCGCCTGGGAGGACAGGATCGCATCGCGCAGTCGCGAGGAGGAGGTGATGCTCACGCGTGGCGCTCCGCACCGATAAGCCGATGCCGCAGTTTCTCGGTGCCGTAGTCGATCAGCATGACGGTTGCGATCAGCAGCACCAGAATCGCGCTGACGTCGGAATAGTAGAATTTGCGGATCGACACGATCAGCGTGTCGCCGATGCCGCCCGCGCCGACGAAGCCCATCACGGCGGCCCCGCGCACGTTGATCTCAAAGCGTAGAAGCGCGTAGCTGAGGAAGTTGGACTGCACCTGTGGCAGCACGGCGAAGCGGACCTGCTGCATCCAGGTGCCGCCGGCGGAGGAGATACCCTCGACCGGCTTCATGTCGATATTCTCGATCACTTCGGCAAACAGCTTGCCGAGCGCTCCAGTGGTGTGGATGGCGATGGCGATCACGCCCGGGACCGCGCCGAGGCCGAAGGCGTAGACGAACACCAGTGCGAACACGAGTTCCGGCACCGTGCGGCCGAATTCGAGGATGCGGCGCACGATCAGCACCACCCAGCGGCTGCGCACCAGGTTGGTGCAGGCTGTGAAGCACAGCGCGAAGGCGATCACGGCGCCGGCGAGCGTGCCGACATAGGCCATCACCAGCGTTTCGCCGAGCAGCCGCAGCCAGGTGCCGACGCCCCAGAACCACTCGGCGGGATCGCTCCAGACCCGTTCCCCGCTGTCGAGCTTGAAGATCGCGTCGATGTAGTTGCCAAAAGCCGGAAGCTTGGTGAAGAAGGTGATCGGCCGCACCTCGGCGGCCCAGCAGGCGAGCAGGAAGGCCACGAGAAACACGATCGCTGCCTGGAACAGACGGCGACGGCGTTCACCAACGGACCGGGCATAGTCGGCGACGAGTTGAGCAATCTCGGCGGTCGCGACGGGACGGATGGTCTGGGCCAAAACGGGCTTCCGAGGCTGGTTCCAACCGGGTTCGCCGGCGAAGTGAGGATTGGTCGTCATGTATGGCGTGCCGCGTCGGCGATGGCCGCAGCCGGCACGGCAAAAGGGTCGAAGTTCATCGCACGCCCCTCAACGGCTGCGACCGGCCCAGCATCCGGTCTGGAAGCAGGGCCGGCCAATCAGGATTTCAGCCGCAACGTTGGGTTCAGGAGGCCTTGCGCAGCGAGTCCACGAAGCGGACCAGCTTCACAGTGTCGTCGTATTTGGCGGTGGTCATGTCCTCGAAACCCTTGTTCTGGCCGTCCGACAGGCGGGCGAACTCGGTCTTGGCCTTGGTCGGTGCGTCCTTGAACGCCTTGACGATGCCGGCCTTCAGATCGGCCGGCAGGTCTTCGAGCAACGCGTAAGGGCCGTTCAGGATCGAGGGTGACTTCTCGATGATGCGGAAGTCGGAATACTGCATCGGCTTGCCGTCGGCAAACTTCAGCATGCCCTTGGTGAGCATCTGGGTCAGCGTGCTGCTCTGCTCGTTGGTCCAGGCGTTGGCGCAAATATCGACCTGCCCCTGGGCGAGCGCGATCACCGCGTTCTCATGGCTGCCGGTGAACACGACCTTGCTGAAGAATTCGTCCGGCTTGATCTTCATTTCGTTCAACACGAAACGCGGCATGTTGTTGCCCGAGGTGGAGTTCGGGTCGACCAGGCCGAGGTTCTTGCCCTTGAGGTCGGCGACCTTCTGGTACGGGCTTTTGGCGAGCACGTAGAACACCGAGTAATAGCCGTCCGAGCCGTCGCCGTTCATGTCGGTCAGCACGGCTTCGGTCTTCACGCCGATGATACGCGCGCGGGCGAATGAGGCCGCACCGTAGTTGGCGATGTGCACGTTGCCCGAGCGCTGGCCCTCGATGACGGCGGCGTAGTCATTGGCGACGCGCAGCTTCACGGGGGTGCCGATTTCCTTGGAGAGATAGGCGAGGAACGGCGTCCAACGGTCCATCACGCCGGCGGCGTTCTCGGCGGGGACGATGGCGAAGGTCAGCTCGGGATATGCCGCCTTCCAGCTCTGTGCTGAGGCCACGCTGGCCAGGAGGGGGGTGGCGGCGACGGCTGCGGCGGTGGCGAATAGCGAACGGCGGGTGATCATGGGCATTCTCCTCAGGGAATAAAGTCAGGCGGGAACGACAGCCTGGGAAGCGACAGCTGGGGCCATGACGTCCCCGGCTTCCAGGCCGTACAGCTCGCGGGCCACTGCTTCGGTGAGTGCGGCCGGCACGTCGTCGAACACCACCCGGCCCTGCGCCATGCCGACCAGGCGGTCGCAATAGGTGCGCGCGAGGTCGAGTGAATGCAGGTTGCAGATGATGGTGATGCCGAACTCACGGTTGATCCGCAGCAGAGCGTCCATCACCACCTTGGTGTTGCGCGGGTCGAGCGAGGCGATCGGCTCGTCGGCCAGGATCAGGTCGGGCTCCTGCACCAAGGCGCGGCAAATGGCCACGCGCTGCTGCTGGCCGCCGGACAGCTGGTCCGCGCGCTGGGCGGCAAGGGCTGCGATGTCGAGCTGTTCGAGGGCGGCGAGCGCAATCACCCGGTCCTCGTGCGACCACGCCTTCAGCATGGCGCGCCAGCCGGGCATGTGGCCCAGGCGGCCCATCAGCACGTTGGTCAGCACATCCACCCGGCCGACCAGGTTGAACTGCTGGAAGATCATCGCGCAGCGACGGCGCCAGCTGCGCAACGCCCCGCCTTTCAGCGCGGTGACGTTGAGGCCCTCGAAGGTGATGGTTCCGGCGGTGGGGTCCACCAGACGATTTATCATGCGCAAAAGCGTGGATTTTCCTGCCCCTGACCGGCCGATCACGCCGATGAAGGCGCCGTGCGGGATTTCGAGCGTAATATCTCGGGCGGCGAAACGGTCGCCATAGGAGCGGGACAGGCCGGCGATACGGAGCATGCAACCCTCATGCGGTTGGTGGCGAGATACACCGCGCATGGTGACAGGTTCATGACGGTTGTGTTCAAGTGATATGACGATAATCCCCAGCCTGGGCCCTCGGCCTGGACCCCTGGCCCGACCGGTGCCGCGACGGCTGCGGCCCGGCGCATGGCGCAGGGCTGGCGCGCCTCGCCCACCCCGCAGAACCATGGCGCGCGCGCGGCTATTCCTGTATCCAGCCGTTTCGCGCGACATCCTGGGCCGACCGCCATGCCCTGCCCGATGCCGCCCCATCAAGAATATCCTGTTAAAGACTGGCCCTATCCGCAATGCCGTTTCCGTCGACCCACCCTGCCCTCGCCGCAGCCCTCACCGCGCGCGAATACACCGAGCCAACCTCGGTGCAATCTGCCGTGCTGAACGCGAGTGCCGACGAGCGGGACCTGCTGGTGTCGGCGCAGACCGGCTCGGGCAAGACCGTGGCCTATGGGCTGGCCTTCGCCACCACGCTGCTAGGCGAGGCAGAGCGATTCGAGCGACCGGGAGCCCCCCTGGCGCTGGTGGTGGCGCCAACCCGCGAGCTCGCCCTACAGGTGCACCGCGAGCTGGAATGGCTGTATGAGCGCACCGGCGCCCGTCTCGTGGCCTGCATCGGTGGTATGGATGCGCGCCAGGAGCAGCGGGCCCTGGCCGCCGGCTGCCACATCGTGGTCGGAACGCCTGGCCGTCTGCGCGATCATCTGGAACGCGGCCAACTCAACCTGTCCGCCATGCGCGTGGTGGTGCTGGACGAGGCCGACGAGATGCTGGATCTCGGCTTCCGCGAGGATTTGGAATTTATCCTCGAAGCGACGCCCACGCCGCATCGCACGCTGCTGTTCTCGGCCACCATCGCGCATGACATCGCAGCCCTGGCCCGGCGCTACCAGACCGACGCGCTGCGGATCGACACGCTGGTGCGCCACCAGCCGCATGCCGACATCGAATATCGCGCCATCCGCATCGCAGGCCACGAGACCGAAGCAGCACTGGTAAACGTACTACGCTTTTTCGAAATGAAGGCCGTGCTGGTGTTCTGCGCCACCCGGGACGGCGTGCGCCGGATGCACGCCAGCCTGCTCGACCGCGGGTTTGCCGCCGTCGCCTTGTCCGGCGAGCTGTCGCAACACGAGCGCACCACCGCGTTGCAGTCGATCCGCGACGGCCGTGCCCGGGTTTGCGTCTGCACCGATGTCGCCGCCCGCGGGCTCGACCTTCCAGAGCTCGGCCTGGTCGTGCATGCCGATCTGCCGACCGATCGCGAAACGCTGCTGCATCGCTCCGGCCGCACCGGCCGGGCCGGCCGCAAGGGCATGTGTGTTCTGTTGGTGCCGGCGCCGAAGCGTCGCCGGGCCGAGCAGCTGCTGATGGCCGCCGGCGTGCAGGCGAGCTGGAGCGGGCCGCCGACCGCCGACGAAATCCGCGCCCGCGACCAGGAGCGCCTGCTGGCCGATCCGATCCTGACCGACACCGCGTCGGCCGAGGATTTGGTGCTGGCTGAGCGTCTGCTCGAAGGCCGCTCCGCCGCCGAAATAGCCGCCGCCCTGATCCGCTTGCACCGCGCCCGCCTCCCGGCCCCGGCCGAGCTGTTCGACACGGCACCGGCCACCGGCCTGACCCGCGAGCATGCCGAACGGCCGCGGCCGGGGAAAACCCGGGTCGAGGGCAATACCGCCTGGTTTCGTATCAGCATCGGCCGCCAGCAGAATGCCGATCCGAAGTGGCTGTTGCCGCTGATCTGCCGAGTGGGTGAGGTAACCCGCGCCGAAATCGGTGCCATCCGGGTGTTCGACCGCGAGACCAAGTTCGAGATTGCCGAAGCTGCGGCACCCCGGTTTGCGGCCGCGGTGGACCGGGCCGGCGAGCAGGAGTTCACCATCGCCCCGGCCGGCGCTGCTCCGGCGCCGCGCGTGTTCGCCCCGGGTGGCGAGCGCAAGCCGGGCAAGCCGGCGTTCCGGCCGGCAGCGCCCCATGCGGCCAAGCCGGCAAGCCCCTACGCCGCCCGCAAGCCGGCTGCCAAGGGTGCCGCTCGCCGCCCTCACTGATGACGTCCGCGTGTTCGCGGTGTCTGGGCTGAGGAAACTTCCCCTCCGCTAAGACCGCGTTTACACCTTGCGGGGCATGCTGCGCGGGCAATGATACACCCGCACGACGATCTCGCGACGCTGCTGTTCACGCGCGCCGATCCTGACGCGGAGCGGAACGCCGCCACAGCCATGGCAGCCTCGGTCACCCGCACGTTGCGGATGGCGGCGACGCTGGCCGAGGCCGGCCGCAAAATCGATATCACCGGCCTGGAGAACTGGGTCGGCCGTCTGGTGGCCCGCACGCTCGATCTCGAGCCAGCGGACGGCCGCCTGTTGCGGCCCACCCTGATTTCACTGCTCGCGGACCTCGATCGACTTGAACATATGGTCCGCAGCCGGATGCCCGAGGCCGGGCGATGACCGCACCGAACATCAGACCCCGGACAGCACTGGAAAATCCGTGCAAATTGACAAAACGTTACTCCCATTGGCAGCCCTCGCCTCGGTTCTCTGCCTTATCTGGGTCATTCATCGACTGATGCGTGCGGGGCCATTGCGCCAGATCGTCGGCCGGTTGGTGCCGGGAGCAAGACCCGGAGTGGGTCGGCTTCGCCTGATCGAGACGCTGCCGGTCGACCGAACGCGGCGGCTGTTGCTGCTGGCCTGCGACGGTCGTGTGGTGCTGGTAATGACCGGCGGGCCGAACGACCTGTTGATCGGAAACCTGGGAGAGCAGGCATGAGGCGCTTGCGGCTCCCCTTGGTCGTGCTGCTCTTGATGATGCCGCTCGCGGCCTCGGCCCAATCAGTCAACATCGACCTTGGCGCCTCCGGCAGCGGGGGGGCCACCTCGCGTATCATCCAGCTCACAGCCCTGCTCACCGTGCTGTCGCTGGCGCCGAGTCTGCTGGTGATGATGACCGCGTTCACCCGCATCATCATCGTGCTGTCGCTGCTGCGCAGCGCCATCGGCGCGCAGGGTACGCCGCCGAATACCGTTCTGATCGGGCTCGCGCTGTTCCTGACCTACTTCGTCATGCAGCCGGTGCTGGACCAGGCCTGGGCGACAGGCCTGCTGCCACTGAGCGAGGGCAAGATCGGCGAGCTCGATGGGCTGCGTTTGGCCAGCGAGCCGTTTCGCAGGTTCATGGCTGCCAATGTGCGTGGCGAGGATCTGCAGTTGTTCGTCAACCTCGCCCACCAGACGATGCCCGCCGCCCCGGAGGATGCCGGCTGGCGCGTACTCATTCCCGGCTTCCTGGTCGGCGAGCTGCGCCGCGCCTTCGAGATGGGCTTTCTGCTCTATCTACCGTTCCTGGTGATCGACATGGTGATCGCTAGCGTGCTGATGAGTCTTGGCATGATGATGCTGCCGCCCAACGTCATCTCGCTACCCTTCAAGCTCATCTTCTTCGTGCTTGTTGACGGTTGGCGGCTGGTATCCGGCAGCTTGGTACAGAGCTTCGGGCAGATCAAATAGCGCCGGGGAGATGCTGGGCGATATACGGCGGCAGGTGGAAGGCGCCGACATGGATCTGCGGCGTCCAGTAGCGCGTCAGGCCGTCGATCCCCGCCGCTGTCGCGCGGGCGCGGATGGTCTCGATCGGCACCGCGTCGAGGCCTGGCTGCTTGGCGGCAAAACCCAGCGTCATGTAGCCGCCCACATAGGTCGGCACGGCTGCGACATACGCGCCCACGTGGGGAATGAACCGGGCACGCCGGATGCTGGTGTCGTGCAGTTCGTCGTGCTGCATGAACGGTACGCCGCACTGGTTCACCACCAGGCCACCCACCGTGAGGATGCGGGCGCAATTCTCGTAGAACTCGTCGGTGAACAGGACCTCGCCGACGCCAATCGGGTCGGTGCTGTCGACGATGATTACGTCGAAGCTGGCGTCCGTCGCACGACGAACATAGTCGATGCCATCACCGACGATGACGTGTGCCCGCGGATCGACCCACGCGTCGCCGGCAATGCCTGGCAGAAATTCCTTGGCAAGGCGAATGACCTCGCCATCGATCTCCACCATAACCGCGCGGGTCACGTTGCGATGCTGCAACACGCGACGTAGCACGCCGCCATCGCCGGCACCGATGATCAGCACGTTCGCGGCAGAGCCGTGCGCCAGCAACGGCACATGGGTGAGCATCTCCTGATAGACGAACTCGTCGCCCTCGGTGATCTGCACAACGCCGTCGAGCAGCATGACGCGGCCGTGCTCATGGCTTTCGAAGATGACGATATCCTGGAATTCGCTCCGCACCCGAGCCAGCTCGCGCTTGACAAGAAAGCGCTGACCCCAGCTCGGATAAAGCGTCTCGTTCACCCACATGTCCGTCGTCATCGTCGGTCTCCGCACAAGGAAGCAAGACGAGGGGCTCTGCCTCTCGCCTCCGCCAGGGGCTGAGCCCCTGGACCTCTATTGTATTGAGCATAGTGCAAGGAGGGAGCATGTCCGGCGGTCCATCTGGCCCGCTAATATGCCCCTTCTCGCCTTATGCTTCAGCGAATGGTGTCCAGAGTCTCGGCCTCTGGCGGGGGTCGAGGGGCAGAGCCCCTCGCCTGGCCTTCAGTAAACTCGACCGCGGCGTTGTTCGTCGAGTTCGATGCGGGCCGGCTTGAAGGCCGCCTGAAGGACGGGGATCGAGAGATGCGGGTCACAGGCGCCGCACATGAACAGGTCGATGGCGGCGAAGTCTTTCTCGGGCCAAGTGTGGATCGAAATATGGCTCTCTGCCAGCACGACCACGCCCGACACGCCACCATTTGGCGAGAAGTGGTGGAAGTGACTATGCAGGATCGTGGCACCGGCCACGATCGCAGCTTCTCGCAATGCCGCGTCGATGTGCCCGGGATCACCAAGATTTGTGGCTCCCCAGAGATCGACCAGCAAATGCGTGCCGGCAAATTTCATCCCGTCCCGCTCGACGAAATAATCCTTTTGCTCCTGCGCGATTACGGCGTCGGCAGCAACGGAAACCTGGTTATCGCTCGGGAAATCCGAGACCATCCCCAGTGGCGTGAGTGCGTTCATGGCGCATACCCTTCCAACCAGCAGATAGCCTGTTGGGCACCACGCCGATTGCGTGGGCCCCCTGGGGCCAAGGCCGCGGAACATGATGAAACCGCGGGTGCAACGCAAGCAAAAACGCCTCAGTCTGGGCAGGATTGACGCATAGCCGTGTCCCGCACGCATGGCACGACCAAAAGGACGGCGCTGAGGCTCACGGTTTACCGATCGGCTGGGTGGCGGAGGCGGCTGGCGGCGGGATCATGGCGGCGAGCGCGGCAGGAACCGCCTTGACCAGGGCGACGTCCTTTGTCACCCGCGGCAGGTCTGCGATCGTTGCGACTGGCCCTGCAGTCAGCAGGTTGAACGTGTCGGCCAACTGGCCGGGTGCAAGCCTTCCGGCATACTGCGCGCCAAGACGCGACAGGGTGGCATTGTCGGCAGCCTGGGCCGCAGCCCCCGCCAGGCGCACCAGAGTCCCGGCCTGGCCGGGGTCGAGCAGGCCATCGCGTGGGAACGTGCGGGCCACCGTGCGACTCCAGGCCACCACAGCGCCTGGCCAGTCCTGGGCCTCCTCCCGCAGGCGGGCCATCAGCGCGTCGCCGCTGGGGGTGTCCAAATCCATCAGCGCGCGCTCGGCGCTAGGCAAGTCGTGCTGGGCCGCGACGGCTGCGGCGAACGTGAGCGTCCGGCTTTCCAGCAGGCCGGGTGACAGCGTCTCGGTGGTCGATGTTGTCAGCGCCTGCACCGCTCCCACGGGATCATTGAGCTGCAGGCGCGCTGCAGCGAGGTGTGCGCCGAAGGTTGCACGGGCGACACCCGGGCCCGCGGCCGTCATCAACCGCTCGAGCATGGGCGCGGCGCGTTCTGGCAGGTCGAGCTCGGTCAGCCGGTCGCTGACCCGCTCTGCCAGCGCCTGCCCGACGTCGCCCGCCGGAATGAGATCGGCGTTCTCCTGGGCCAGCGTCACGAGGTCGAACGGAGGCATCTTCGCCTGCACGGCAGGTGTCAGCGCGGTCCGAAAGATGCTGCTCAGCCTTGCGCCGACGATGTCCTTACGTTCCGGCCAGACTGACAGGGTCTCGCGCAAAAGTTGCAGCGCGGGCCTGAACTGACCGGAGGCCGCTAATAATTCCGCCACCCGCAGACGGCGGTCGATTTCGGTGGTGTCGTCGCGCCAAGAGTAGAGAAGCTTGCCTAGGACCTCCGCAGTCTGGGCGGGGGTCGCCAGACCGCTGACAAGCCGCAGCTCGGCTCCTCGCTCAGCGGCGGTGATGCGGATCTTGCGGTCGCTCGACTGCGCCAGCCGATCATACAACGCGAGCGCTTCCGTTATGTCGCCGCCTTTCGCCTGGTGCAGCATGGCCCGGGCCATATCGAGGGTCGGGTCGTCCTTGCGACCATCGAGCAGGCCGGACGCGATAGCGGCCTGGCCGCCTGTGGCCATCGTCTCGGCAACCAGCGGCAGCAAGCGTTGGCGAAGGGTCTGCGGATAGTCCAGCAGCAGTGGCAGCGTGTTTGCGAAGACCTGCGCCGCCACGGGTGATCCCGGCGTGCCCTGGGCCTGTTTGACTGCGCGCCAGAACTGGATCTCATCGGTTCCGTCCAGACGCGGATCGGCCAGAGCCCCCGTCGTATCGGCGCGTTCGGACAGCAGGCCTGCGATGGCGGTCAGGCCGACCAGGCCAGGGTCGTCGGCTGCCCGCGCATCGTCCTTGATGGCAAGGTCCAGCACCGCCTGGGCCTCGATCCCTAGACCCAGCGCCAGCATTGCCTCGGCCACCTGCTTGCGGGGTTCTACACGCGACTGAACCGGTGCCGACGCGGCTGCGGCGACCGCACCTTGCAGGCGGCGCAGCAGCGCAACGGTGCGCTGGGCGGGGAAATCGAAGCGCCGGCTGAGCCGGCTTGCCTCGGCCGCCGTGGACATTTCCGCAACCGCCGGCGACATGACTAGGTGACGGTCTTCGCCATCCGGTGCCACCACGAAACCTTCCTTGGCCGCACGCAGGCTGACGGCATCAGACACGGGTTCCACGACCACGCCTTGCCAGCTCGGCAGCAAGGCGAAGTCGGGACCGCGCCGCGCCACAGCCACGCCCTGACCGGACTTGCGTTGCGTCCCCACCAGCAGAACGCCGCCGGTCTGCGGATCTGGAACCGAGACGACCATGCCGGGTTCGGCGACCGGCAGCAGCATGGCGTTGTCCTGTATCTGAGGCATGATCTGGGTCAACGTGGCCAATACCACGTCGCTGCCGATCGCGGTCACGATCCAGGCAGACGTCATGCGGCTGAGGCGGATTTCCGCCCCGGGTGGCAGATGCATCTGAAGCACCGTGGCGGCTGGCAGCAGCCGGAGCTCCGCACCTGAGAAAACTGGATCGTCCTGCACGGCATGTAGATCGACAGGTCGGCGCGCGTCGAACACGACTAGGGCGTATCGGCCGCGTTGAAACGCGGCCGCACCGACGCGGCCTTCGAAGGGCACCGAAAGCGCGTGACCTGGGCGGTCGTTCGCGTTGGGCTGAATGCTGGCAGAGATGCTGATCGGCTCTGTCGGCGGTGGCAGTTGGCTTACCGCCGGCGGCGACGATTGGCTTGACGACGGTTGGGAATCGCTTGTCACCGGTGACGGTGGAGCCTGGCTTGCCACGGCTAGTGGCGTGGCAACGACCGGTGGTGACGCAATGGGCGGCGGCTTAGGCTCCGTCGCTGCATCCGGCTTGCGCGCAGCGGCGATCGGTGCGGTCGTGGTTGCCGCAGGTGCCGGAGGTGACGTGCGCACCGATGTCGTTGCCTCCTTCGCCTCGGCCGGCCTTGGCCTGACCGGTGCGGCCGGTTCGGGTCTGCCCAGGGTCGGTTTCGCCGGCCGCGCGATCGCGGCGCGGGCGGGAGGTTCGGCGGCCGGTGGCGCTGTGCGGGCGACCGCGGCCACAGCCAGGCTCGGATCAAGAATGTCGAGCACCAGCTTGCGCTCCATCGCAAGTTTTCGCACGACACTGCCGGCTGCAAGGCGCACGGAGAGGTTGCCTCCCTCCGCCACAACAGACCGGACATTGCGTGGCAACCGCAGATCGCCCGGCACCGATCCGACGATGCTAATCGTTAGCATATCACCGCGGCGGGTGAAGTCCGGCTCCGGACGATCCCCCAGATCTATGACGATGCGGCCGAAGCCCGGGTGGTCTCCGGTACGCAGGGCAATGGGCGTTGCCGGCTGTGATGCGAGGACAGCGTTGCTTTGCGCCAGCAACGATCCAACGCCAGGCATCGGGCTGAGCAGCAAAGCCAGCGCCAGCCTCTGAGCCAAGCTTCGGGCCAACCTCGGGGCCAGTCCGTCGGCCCGCCCGAACACCCGCCCGCGCCGAACCCTGGGCGTCACCCGAAATCTGCCATCAGCCGGTCGATTTCAGATTGGTCCATGGCCGCCATCGGCAATTGCGGACCGTTGAGCAAACCCTTCGGGTCATTGGACGCATGCACGACAGTTGCGGTCGAGGCCATGCCGGGAACGCTGAAGGTTGCAATGATATGGGCAACTTTCGCGTCAATGGTCTGCAGCGTGAGGACCACCTTGCTGATCCGCTGGCCGGTGATGTCCTGGAAGCTGCAGGCCTCATAGATCCGCGTGGTCGCGTCACCGAGTTGCGCTCGCGCCTTGCCGGTCAGGCCAGACGCCACTTCGTCGAGCGTTTCGCACACCTCCAGAATGGCGTTGGTGGCCGCTGCGGTGTGATCGACGATGGCGCTGAGTTCATCGGTTGCCGATGGGATATGGCTGTCGGTGATGTCGTCCACCTGCAGCGCCGCAATCTCCGCCTTGGCGGCGGCGATGGTGCGGCCGAGTTCCTCGACTTCTGCCAGTAGTGCGGTCTCTTTTGCCGAAATATCGCCCTGCATTGTGGAAATCACCTCCCGAACAATTTGTTCAACAACGGCCGGCTCTGCGGAGGACGGCGTCTGCAGTCGCGCAGCGAGCGGCTCGCGCGCTGGTGGATGCCGGGATTGACTGGCCGTATCGGGGTTATGCATGGGCCAGGACCTTTTCGATCTTTTCCTTCAACGTCTCCGCGTTAAACGGCTTGACGATATAGTTGGAGACACCGGCGGCTTTTGCGGCCACCACGTTCTCTGTCTTGCTTTCGGCAGTGATCATGATGAATGGCAGGGTCTTGAGCCTGGTGTCGGCCCGCACTTCCTGCAGCAGCTGAAGGCCGGTCATCGGCTGCATGTTCCAGTCGCTGATGACAAGACCGAATTGGCCTGCGCGCAGCTTGGCCAGCGCCTCGGCACCGTCAGAAGCTTCCTCGACGTTGTTGAATTCGATCTGCTTGAGCAGATTGCGGATGATGCGCAGCATAGTCTTGTAGTCGTCCACAATCAGCACATTCATCGACTTGTCGACACTCATTCTGTCTACCCTTCTGCAATTAACGGAAACTTCGGACACCAGGGGCCTTCGGATCGCCGTCCGAATTCACCCCCCGGGTGAACTGGCTGGCACAGCGGCCGCGGCCTTGGCGGGCGAGGGCGCGGTCGCTGGAAGCGGCAGTCTGGCGTCCACGGCTTTGGCTTCGGCCTGCTTGCCGTCGAGACTGTTGGCCTTGAGCCGCATCTGGGCGAGCTCGGTGGTCACCAGCCGGGCACGGTCGGGCAGCATGGCGGCAAGGATCGTCGCCGCCTTTGCCTCCTTCATGCGATCCATCACCGGCAGCAGAACCGGAAGATCGAGATCGTTTAAGATCACTGCAGCATCCTTCGGTTTCATCGTCTCGTACAGCTTGACCAGCCCGCGCCAGCTCGCCTCGTCGCGCTCGAGGTGTTCGCGCTCCAACCGTTCCAGCCGATGCTGCAGCGTGGTCAGTTCATCGACGCGCGCGGCAAGTCTGCGATCGACCGCGGCGAACGTTGCCTCGCGGGCGGCGAGCGCCTGTTCGCGTTGGTCGATAGCGAGCCTGCGCTGGCGCAAATCGGTCAACAGCTGGCGCTCGCTTTCGCTGACCGCCGGTTCGACCGGAACCGCGGTCACGGCGCCGGTCGTAACTGCGGAAGGCTGTGGCCTATCCTTGGCGGATATGACCGCGCCAGCACCCGCTTCGGCCTTCGCGGGCGAAGGCGCCGGCGCAGTGGTTTCCGACTTGGCGGCGGGCTTGCCCGCAGGCGCCTCCGGATGCGGCGGCGACGGGGCCGCCGCCTTGGCTGCCGGCACCAGGCTGGGTGCAGCTGGCGGCGAACCATTGGCATAGGCCTGCACGATAGCGCCCGACTTCACCACAAGCAGCGCCGCCATGACGACGATCGTAGCCGGCAGCAGCCGCGGGGTCGGCAACCGCAGGGGCCCGGCGCGACGCGGGATTGGTTTAACGGTCATGTCAGCGTGCCATCTTCAGGGCCTTGAGCAGATCACGCTCGGCCTGGCTGCGAAGGCGTGGTCCTTTTTCTGGCTCCTGCAGCCCGAGGCGCGGCAGAAGATCGACCAGACCCCGTTCAGACAGGGTGCGTTCTGCTGGGACAGGTTCTGTCAGGGCCCGTTCGGAATTCGCGCGTTCCGCCATCGCGCGCTCCATAGCTCGCTCAGGGGAGCCGCGGTCGGTCATCCCGCGGGGCGCGATGTCAAAGTCCGGCAAGCGGCTTCGTGCCGATTGCAGCGGCTCGTTTCTATTGAAATCCACAGCAACGGATGGGGCATTGCCACGCAGGGCGGCCACATTCCTCGGCGCATCGGCCGTGGCGGTGCGCGCCGCGCGCACCAGGCCGTCCAGTCGTTCGGCCAGCGCTTCGCCCAGCTCACCCAGAAAGACCAGGTCGTCCTTGAGCGCGGTGGCCAGGTCAATCTGGCGGGCGATCTGCCGGCCGGCGCCGTCGGCCGTCTGGCGCAGGCGATCGATGCCTTGCTCGGCCAAGCGGGTGCTCTCGTTGAAACCCTGCACGAGCGATTCCAGCGCCGCGCGGTCCTGCTTCAGCACACCCAGCGCGCGTTCCAGCCGCAGGGCGTGAAACAGCGTGGCTGCAAGCATTACGATCAATGCGATGTCGAGAGACCATTCCATCAGGCCGACTCCACCCGATGCATGATCAAAACAACACACTGGCTCATGGCTGCGGTACCTGCGGCCGGCCGGTCGCACGCTCGATGCGGACGGCGAGACGATTCTTGTGACGCCCGACCTTGCCCTCGAACAGCACAGTGCTGCCGCAACGCAACGACACCGGCGAATGCGGTTGGGCATTAAGCAGGATCTGGCTGCCCGGCTTCAACGCCAGCACGTCCGACAGCGGCATCACCTGCTCGTCGAGCACCACCTCAATATCGACGTCGGTGTTCCAGAGCTCTTCGGCGAGGTGGACTTCCCAGATCGAATCACGGCCAAACTTCTCGCCCATGAACTGCTGCAGCAGCAGTTCGCGGACAGGTTCGAGCGTGGCGTATGGCAGCATCAGTTCCAGGCGCCCCCCGCGATCCTCCATGTCGATGCGTAGCCGCGCGAGCACAGCAGCATTGGAGAGGCGGCTGATGGTGGCAAAGCGTGGATTCACCTCAAGCCGTTCGAAGCGGAAGGTGATGGGGCACAGAGGATCAAAGCTGGCGGAGAGATCGGACAACACCACCTGGATCAGCCGCTCGACCAGGGTGCGTTCGATTGTGGTATACGGCCGTCCTTCGATGCGCATGGCCGCCGTGCCGCGCCGACCGCCCAGCAGCACGTCCACGATCGAATAGATCAGCGCACTGTCCACCACCATGAGGCCGTAATTGTCCCATTCCTCAGCCTTGAAAACGGCGAGCATGGCGGGCAGCGGAATCGAGTTCAGGTAGTCGCCAAAACGCAGAGAGAGAATGTTGTCGATACTCACTTCGACGTTGTCGGAGGTGAAGTTGCGCAGCGAAGTCGACATGATGCGCACCAACCGGTCGAAGACGATTTCCAGCATCGGCAGGCGCTCGTAGGACACGAGGCCGGAGCTGATGATCTTCTGCATGCCGGTGCGGTTTTCACCGTCACCCGGCCCGTTGTCGAAGCCAAGCAGGCTGTCGATCTCAGCCTGGTTGAGCACCCGCGCGGGCTCCACCGAGGCCACCGCGGGACTGTCGAAGTCATCCGTGTCGCCCGAGGCGTCGTCCGCCATTGTCTCGGCGCCCCACGCAGCGGCGAGGTCCTCCTCGGACATCTCAGCTTCGGGTGTCGTGCCGCTCATTGGATAATCATTTCTGTGAACAGGACATCGACCACCCGAGCCGGTGTGGTCGCGATGTTGGCCCGGGCCAGCAGTTCCTCGCGTAGGCGATAGGTACCGGCCGAGCCGCGCAGCTCCTCGGGGCGAATTTCACGCAGATAGGTGGTGAACAGATCCTGAAGCCGTGGCAGGGCCGCCTTCACCGCCTCGGTATCCTCAACCTTGGCAATTTCGATGCGCGCCTTCAGCTTGATGAAGGTGCTTTTGCGCTGGCCGACGTTGAGATTTGCGATCAGATCCGGTAGGTCGACGAACACTGGCACCTTCGCCTTGGCCGCAGCCTCAGCTTTCAGATCTCCGGTCTTTCGCTCCCCCGGCTTGTGTTCACCGGGCTTGCCCTCGCCAGCCTTTGCTTCGCCATGGGCGGACTTACCCCCCTCATACCCTTCCTCGGCATGTTCCTCATGACCCATGCCAAGCAGCGGCGGCAGGATTCCGCCGAACCAGAGTCCCGCGCCAACGAGCACCAGCAGCAACGGCGCGGCAAGAATAATGAGCTTCTTCTTGCCGCCTTTCTTGGGCGCGCTCCCTTCGGCGCCCGCCTCAGCCCCCGCCTCAGCCAGTGGCTTCGCAGCCTTGGCAGGCTGGCTGCTCATGACCGGCTGTCCCGCAGCGAGCGGAGACGGCGCAAACTCGATGGTAACCGATCTCCCCGCAACATCGCGCCAAACCCCAAAGGCCCATGATGGACAGCCCCATGCTGACGCGGGGTGGTTAAGAAAACCTTGCATCGCGGGCGATGTGCGGCGGCGGTGGCAAGGCCCGGTCATTCGTGCCGGGTGCGCCGATCGGTATCGGCAGGATTTGCCGGGCACACCCCGGTGAGGTTCGGACAACCGCCTGAATTCCGCGGTTCAGGCTTGGCACGGCGCTTGGAACAAGACGGCCGTATCGCCAACAAGACGCCCGTATCGCCAAACAGGACCTTGCACCATGAACAACGCGAGTTCGATTGCTCTCTCCCGCCTCGTCGCCCAGAGCCGGGCGATGGACGTGACCGCGAGCAACCTGGCCAATGCATCCACCCCCGGCTATCGCACGGAGCGCGTCATCTTCAGCGACTGGCTGGTGCGCGAGCCTGCCGCGAGCGATGCCACCAAACTGCCGCCCGGCGGTCGCGTGCTGGCCTTCACGCAGGACCGTGCCACCTATCGTGATCCGTCCAGCGGTCCCACGCTGCACACTGCCAATCCACTCGATCTGTCGATCGCTGGATCCGGTTTCTTTACCGTCAACACGCCGGCCGGTCCGAGGCTGACCCGCTCGGGCCATTTCGAACGGGCAAGCGACGGCACCATTGTCGACGCCGAGGGACTCCCGTTACTTGACAGCAACGGTAAGAAGCTGCAGCTGGCGCAAGCCGACACCTTCATCACCATCGCCGCAAACGGGCAGATTTCCAGCCAGAACGGCCAGATCGGCAAGATCGGCATCGTGCAGCCTGACGACATCAACCGGATGCGCGCGGAGGGCGGCCGGCTGCTGGCGAGCGATAGCCCGACGACGCCTGTTGCCGCCCCGCAGGTGCTGCAGGGAACGCTGGAGGAAAGCAACGTCAAGCCCGCACTGGAGATCACGAAGATGATGACCGACCTGCGCGAATTCCAGTTCACCACGCAATTCCTACAGTCCGAGTCGGACCGCCAGCAATCGGCCATCGACAAGATCACCCAGCGTCGCAGCTAGCGTCCTGCCCCTGAAACGAAATTCTGAACCGGGGCACGCAAGAGCCGCTCCCGCCAGACGCCGCCGTTCCCATCCCTTCCCAAAGGCCCTACCCATGCGCTCACTCGATATCGCCGGCACCGGCATGATGGCCCAGCAGACCAATGTCGAGGTGATTTCCAACAACATTGCCAACATGACGACAACCGGCTTCAAGCGCCGCCGCGCGGAGTTCCAGGATCTGATCTACCAGAACTTGCGCCGGGTGGGCTCCAACTCGTCGGACACCGGTACCGTGGTGCCCTCCGGCGCGCAGGTCGGTTTGGGGGTGAAGACCGCAGCGATCTATCGCATCAACGAACAGGGCAATCTGCAGCAAACCTCCAACAGCCTCGATCTTGCGGTACAGGGAAACGGCTACTTCCAGATCACCATGCCTTCGGGCGAAACCGCGTATACGCGCGACGGCACGTTCTCCCTGTCGCCGGCGGGCGAATTGGTAACGGCGGATGGCTACATCGTCCAACCCGGCATCACCGTGCCGAGCAATGCCACCGACATCACCATCAATGCCAGCGGCGAGGTGCAGGCCAAGATCAGTGGCACCACGGCGCCGACGCTGGTCGGCACGTTGCAGCTGGCGGTGTTTCCCAATGACGCGGGCCTCGAATCCCAGGGCAGCAACCTATTCCTGGCCAGCACCGCGTCCGGTACGGCGGTGACGGGAACCCCCGGCAGCCCAGGCTTCGGCACCACGCTGCAGGGCTTCGTCGAGAGCTCCAACGTGAACGTGGTGAGCGAGATCACCAATCTGATCTCGGCCCAGCGCGCCTACGAAATGAACAGCCGCGTCATCACAACGTCCGACCAGATGCTGTCCACGCTGACCAACCTGCGGTGAGGTATTCCATGCGCTCCACCTTGGCTTTGCTCGCCTGCGCCCTGGCGGCCCTGCCCGCCACCGGCTCGGCCGCCACCCTGCGCGCCAGCACGACGCTGGACCGCGCGACGGTGCGCATCGCCGACCTGTTCGACGATGCCGGATCCGCCAGCGAGAAGGTGCTTGGCCCCGGCCCCGCCCCGGGCGCGCGGATCGTGGTGGAGGCCGCCCAGTTGGCCGCCATCGCGCGCCAGTTCGGCGTTGCCTGGCGCTCGGCCTCCTCCGCGGATCGGGTGGTCATAGATCGCCCAGGAAAATACGTGGCACGCGAGGAGGTCATGGCGAGCCTGCGCCAGGCACTGGCCGGTGCCGGCGCGTCGGCCGATGCAGATATCGACCTGCCTGGCTTCGCCGCCCCGCTGGTCGCGGCCGAGGCCGCACCGGAGGCGGCGATCGAGCAGATTGACTTCGACCGCACAACCGGCCGCTTCACCGCGACGCTGTCGATAAGCACTGCCGGTGAGCCGATCCAGCGTACCCGCCTGTCCGGGCGGGTGCAGGAGATGGTAGAGGTGGTGGTGACGACCCACCGCCTTTCGCCGGGTGCCGTCATCGGTCCGGGCGATCTCACAGTGCAGCGGCTCCGCGCCGATCTCACCCGCGGCGAGGTGGTCTGCGATCCCGCACAAGCGATCGGGCTCGCGGTCCGGCGGATGGAAGCCGCGGGTGCGCCGGTTCCGCTGGCGGATCTGGCGGCTCCCATCGTTGTGCAGAAGGGCGGTCGGGTGACCATGGAGCTGCGCACGCCCGGCCTATCGCTCACCGGCATCGGCCAGGCGATGGAGGCGGGCGGCCTGGGGGCGCGGATCAAAGTGCTCAATCCGCTGTCGCGCGCGGTGGTGGAGGCTGAAATCCTCGGCCCCGACCACGTTCGCGTCACGCCCGATTCAGCACCTCGCCCGCAGCTTCCGCCGGTTCCCGGTTCCGCCTTTTCCCGCCAGGTGTCCTTGCCATGAAAACCATCAGTGCCATCCTGCTGCTGCCCGTGGCTCTTGCCGGCTGCGGCGCACTTACCCGACTTTCGGAAGTCGGCCGGCCGCCGGAGCTGTCGCCAAGTGCCGACCCGACGCGCGCTCCGGAATATCATCCGATGACGATGCCGATGCCGGCCGCTCAGGTGGCGGTACCCCAGGTCGGCGGCCTGTGGCGCTCCGGCAGCCGCGCATTCTTCAAGGATCAGCGCGCTGCCCAGGTCGGCGACATCCTCACCGTTCTCGTTAACATCAGCGACACAGCCGACATGAAGAACAACACTGCGGCCACACGGACCAGCAGCGAACAGATGGGGCTTCCCAATCTGTTCGGCCTCGAGGCCGCCCTGCCTAAGCTTCTGGCCGGTGCCGTCGCCTCCAACCTGGTCGGCGCCAGCAGCAGCAACGGCAACACCGGCGCCGGCGAGGTCAAGCGCAACGAAACAGTGACCTTGCGGGTGGCCGGCGTGATTACCCAGGTGCTGCCAAACGGTAACCTCGTCGTGGCGGCGCGGCAGGAGGTGCGGGTGAACAGCGAACTGCGCCAGTTGCAAGTCACCGGCGTCGTGCGGCCGCAGGATATCGCCAGCGACAACACCGTGCTGCACGACCGCATGGCGGAAGCGCGCATCGCCTACGGCGGCCGCGGTCAGCTGACCGATGTGCAAAGCCCGCGGTGGGGTCAACAAGTCCTCGACATCGTAGCGCCATTCTAAGGCAAAACCCGATGATCAGGTCTGGCTGCGCCGGATGGCCCTAGGAACGACCAGGGCTCCTCGCCCTCGGCTCGGCCGAGGCGTAGCTCTCTACACTTCATTCGGTTAAGACATGTATCAGCCTGAGGAGGGGCGCATGCCTGCGAGGAGCGCATCCGGGGCAGCCGGGCCGGCTCACCCGACTCCCTCCCCCAAGAGCGGCTCAATCGTCGCGGTGGACGCGTTCCATGCGTTCGTGGCGTTCTTGTGCTTCGATCGACATGGTGGCGATGGGCCGAGCCTCGAGGCGCTTGAGGCCGATCGGCTCGTCGGTTTCTTCGCAGTATCCGTAGGTGCCGGCCTCGATGCGCTGCAGCGCCTGGTCGATTTTGGAGATCAGCTTGCGGGCCCGGTCACGGGTGCGCAGTTCCAGCGCCCGGTCGGTCTCGACGCTGGCACGATCGGTGATATCGGCTTCATGAATGCCGCCTTCGGACAAGCTGGCGAGGGTGCCGTCCGCGTCCCGAAGCAGATCTGCTCTCCAGCGGAGCAACTTTTGCCGGAAATACTCCGCCTGCGGCGGGTTCATGAAGTCCTCGGCGTCCGACGGGCGATAGTCGGGCGGCAGTGTGATCATCATGCGTGGCGATCCTGCGTCGTTGCAGCCTGACCCGCGGAGCATACCCGGGCGACCCAGCCACCGGACGGTTTTGTGCAGCGCCATGCTGCACCGGCCATCCAACGGCCACGGCCGGGCTTATACCGACGGCTTACCACGCCGCCAAGAGGACTTCTGGGGTCTTCTTTGCACCGGCGATTCGAAAATAGGTAAAACCCACTATCAGTCGTGTCCGGCGCTGCTGGGCCCCGGCGCCGCGCTGCCGACGCCCCGCAGATCCTGTCGGGCCATTTCCACGCCGGCCCTTAGGGCGACGGACGCCACAGCCACCCGCAGGCCCGGGTGGGTCGCCACCGGCAGTGAGCGCACCAGGCTGGACAGGCGGCTCATCCGCTCCGGATCCAGGGGATGTCCCAGCAGTTCGATTTGCAAGCCTTCGAGTTCGTCGAGCATGTACTCGGCGTGACGGCGGGCGCTGCGGTCCCGCTCCGTGGGGCTGTCCACCTCCTGCAAGGCCAGCATGGAACTGAGCGAAACGCTGGCAACCGTCGCGGTCTCGCCGGCGGCATGCGTTTCTGCCACATCTGTGGGGATATTGAATTGGCCAGCCCCGCCGCGACGCGCGATGGCGCGCGCGCCGGTCGGTGCCGTGGCCTTGGGGCCCTGGGGGCCAGTGATCGGACCGCTCGCCATCCTGCACTCCTTTGGGCCGCCTGCCACGCCCGCCCGGGCCCGAAGGCCTCAAGCGGCCTTGTAAAAAAACCGCGTCGGATTCTGAGTTTGGAAGCAAAGCGTTAACCAGAAGCTACCACACTCCCACTTCATCCAGCGTCCCGTTGCCACAAGCACGGGCGCCGAACAGGAGCGGTCATGCCATCGCCACGGATGGGAGTTATGCTGAGCCTGCTGGTCCTGCTGCTGGGCACGACGCTGCACGCCCGCCCGGCCGGGGCGCAGGTGCGGATCAAGGACATCGCCGATGTCGAGGGCATCCGGGAAAATCAGTTGGTAGGCTACGGCCTGGTCGTGGGGTTAAACGGCACCGGCGACAAGCTCGATTCGTCCGTGTTCACGAAGCAGTCGCTGATCGGCATGCTGGAGCGATTGGGCGTGAACACGCGCGACCAGGCCGGCGCGCTCAAGACCAAGAACGTCGCCGCCGTGATGGTGACCGCCGATCTACCTGCCTTCGCGCGAACCGGCAGCCGGATTGATGTGTCGATCTCCGCCTTGGGCGATGCCTCCAACCTAACCGGCGGCACCCTGTTGGTCACGCCGCTGCTGGCAGCGGATGGCGAGGTCTACGCCGTGGCGCAGGGGGCGCTCACAACAGGCGCCATCGCGGCCCGCGGGGCTGCCAGTTCGGTCACCCGCAACATTCCGACCGCCGGGCGGATCGCCAATGGCGCGACTGTCGAACGCGAGGTCGCGTATCAACTGGCAAGCCACCCGCAGATCCGGCTCGGGCTCCGCAACCCCGACCTCAACACCGCCCGCCGAATGGCGGAGGCGGTGAACCGCACGCTAGGCTCAGGCGTCGCCAAGGCGACCGATCCGCGGACCGTGGCGCTGAACTTCGGCAGCCGCGATGTGATCGAGGCCCTGGCGCTGGTCGAGGACTTGCGGGTGGAGCCAGACAATGCCGCCGTGGTGGTGATCGACGAAGCCAGCGGCACCATCGTCATGGGCGCCAATGTGCGCGTCAGCACGGTGGCGATCGCCCAGGGCAATCTGACCATTCGGGTCACAGAAACCCCACTTGTGAGCCAACCCGGCGCCTTCTCGGGCGGCACCACCGCCATCGTCCCGCGAACCAACGTGCAGGTGGACGACAGCTCGGACAAGAAGCTTGGCATTCTGTCCGCAAACGTCACCTTGCGTGACTTGGTGGCCAGTCTGAACGCGCTCGGCGTTGGTCCGCGCGACATGATCAGCATTCTACAGTCGATCAAGGCAGCCGGTGCCTTGCAGGCTGATCTGGTGGTGCGCTGATGCGGATCGTCGCACTCCCGGCTCCGGTAGATCTCAACGAGCCAAAGAACGCCAAGGCATGGAAGGCAGCGCAGGAGTTCGAGTCGATGGCGTTGGGGCAGCTGCTCGCGCCGATGTTCGAGACGGTAAAACCCTCGGCCGGCCTGTTCGGCGGTGGCTCAGGCGAAGAAACCTGGCGACCGATGATGACACAGGAGTTGGCCAAGCAGATGGAAAAGACCGGCGGCCTGGGGCTGTCGATGCCGATCTATCGGCAGATCCTGCTGATGCAACAACAGGCCGACGATGCACACTCAAGCCCAGTCCAAAAGGAGGATCCATGACCGACCCTACCGTGCGAACCGACCCCGGCGTGATCGCTGCCGCCATAACGCTGTGCCACCTGCTGGAGCAGGAGAACGCGGCCCTGCGTGCGGTCGACCTTGCCGCCGCAACCGCCCTGTTGAATGCCAAGCTGGCAGCGACCGAGACGCTGGTGGCGGCACAGCGTCGCGCAGCCCTGTCGGACACCCAGGCTGGACGCGCCGCCGGCAAACGGCTGCAGGGCCTGGCTGCGACAAACAAGCAGCTCCTGGAGACTGCGCTGCTGGTGCAGGACCGTGTGCTGGCCTGCATCGCCCGCGCCATGCCGCGGGCCGCCGTCAACGGCGGCCGCTACGGCGCGCGGGGCGGTGCCGCAGCCGGCGCCAACCTGCCGCCGGTGGCGCTCTCCGCGCGGGCGTGATAGGCGGCGTCCCGCAACGCGCGGGGTGCAATGGAAACGATCCGCAACGACAGCGAGGACCGGCGAAACGGGATCGAGGCGGCAGAGCAGGCTGATTGGGATGCCATTCTGCGTGGTGATCCCGCGGCGAGCGCCGCGGCACCACTCTATGCGCCCATGCTGTCGGCCCAAGCCGCCTCCGGCTTTGTGCTCGGCCGCATCGCACAGACGCTCGATGGGCGGATCGCCACGGCCAGCGGCGCCTCGTTCTGGATCAGCGGCCCGCAGGATATTCTGCACACTCACCGGCTGCGTGCACTCAGCGATGCGATTGTGGTCGGCGCCGGTACCATCGCAGCGGATAACCCGCTGCTAACCACCCGCGCGTGCGCCGGTCCGTCGCCGGTTCGCGTGATCCTGGACACGCAGCGTCGGCTGCCGGCCGACCGCCGCGTATTCGAAGGCGGCCCTACGACGCTGCTGATGGTCGATGCCAAGCTGCAAGGACCGGACCGGATCGGCACGGCCGAGGTGGTCGGACTGCCGCGCGCATCCGGCGGCGGTCTCGACCTCGAAACTTTGCTGGCAACCCTTGCGTCGCGGGGCCTGCGCCGGGTCTTCGTAGAGGGCGGCGGACTCACTGTCTCGCGCTTCCTCGCCGCAGGACTGCTCGACCGGCTGCATGTGACGATCGCACCGTTACTGCTCGGCGAAGGCATTCCCGCCTTCACCCTGCCAGGATGTGCAAGCCCGCAGGACGGCATGCGCCTGGAATGGACGCCGCACCGGCTGGGCTGCGACCTGCTGCTCGACATTCCCATCAACCGCACGCGGCCCCCGGCATGCCAGTGACAGCTCGCGCCTTTTGGATCGTGGCGGCAGGTCAAGGCGAACTGCGCGACGAAATTCTGCAAGACTCGCCGGGACTTGCAATCACCACGCTCGCGAGCGGTATTTCCCGTGGCACTGAGGCGCTGGTGTTTGCCGGCCGGGTACCACCGAGCCAATACGCTACCATGCGAGCCCCGCTGATGGATGGCGACTTCCCGTTTCCGGTGAAATATGGCTACAGCGCCGTCGGTCGAACCGCGGCCGGCCAACGCGTGTTCGTGCTGCATCCACATCAGGACCGGTTCATCGCCCCCGCCGCCATGTGCATCCCGGTGCCGGACCGGGTGCCAACGCTCCGCGCCGTGCTGGCGGCGAACATGGAGACGGCGCTGAACATCCTGTGGGACGCGCAGCCCTTGCTCGGCGAACGCATCCTGGTGATCGGCGCGGGCGTGGTCGGCCTGCTTGCGGCGTTTCTCTGCGCTCAGATCCCCGCAACGCGCGTCACCCTCGTCGATATCGATCCGTCGCGCGCTGCCCTCGCCGAAGCCTTCGGGTGCCGGTTCGCCTTGCCCGATGCCGCTCCCGCCGAGCAGGAGCTCGTGATCCACACTTCCGCCAGCGAGGCTGGTCTGCGCCTCGCGCTGGATCGCGCCGCATCGGAGGCGCGCATCGTGGAAGCCAGCTGGTTCGGTGATCGCACCCCGGGGTTGCCCTTGGGCGAGGCGTTTCACCAGCGGCGGCTGCGCCTGATCTCATCGCAGGTCGGCACGGTCGCGCCCGCGATGCGCGCAAGGCGTAGCTACGGCGACCGAATGGCCCAGGCCCTTGAGCTTCTGGACGATCCCAGGCTCGATGCGCTGGTGCAGAGCCGAACATCTTTTGAAGATCTACCGGAGCGAATGGCGGATTTGCTGTCCGGCGGGTTATGCCACGTTGTCACCTATGGAGAGACCTGAATGTACAGCCTCACGGTCTGCGACCACATCATGATCGCACACAGCTTCCAGGGGGCAGAGTTCGGGCCCGCGCAGCGGCTACACGGTGCCACCTACGCGGTGGAGGCGGAGTTTCGCGCAGCCAAGCTCGACCATCTGAATCTGCTCATCGATATCGGTCTGGCAAAGACCGAGCTGCGCCGTCTGCTCGACACCGTGGACTACAACAATCTCGACACGTTGCCGCAGCTTGCCGGACAGAACACCACCACGGAATTCATGGCGGCGCATATCCACGGGCTGCTGGCGCATGCCTTGCGCACCGGTACGATGGGCGATGGCGGGCGGCAGGTGAATTCGCTGAAAGTCCTGTTGCGCGAAAGCCCGGTGGCGTGGGCGGCGTTCGAGGCCAACGTGTGATGCTCGACCTGCATCTGCTGGTGCCGGCGCCCTTCGACCTGATTTCGGGTGGCTACGTCTATGATCGTCGCATCGTGGCCAGACTGCGCGCGGTCGGCCACAAGGTGACCGTCGTGGAACTGCAGGGACAGTTCCCACTGCCGGACGCGGCCGCCACGGCCGGTGCCGTCGCAGCGTTCGACGCGGTGCCAGCAGGTGCGATCGCCATCGTCGATGGGTTGGCGCTGACCGCCCTTTCGCAACGCAGCGATGCGCTCGCGGGTGCGGTCGGCTTGATCCATCATCCCACCTGCCTCGAAACCGGGCTAGACACCTGCACCAGCGCCACATTGCAGGCACTCGAACTTTCGCTTTTCCCAAAGCTCGGGCGCGTCATCGTCACCAGCCCCTATACTGCCGGGATCCTTGCCCGGGATTTTGCGGTGCCGGCCACCCGCATCGCTGAGGTCGTGCCGGGCACAGATGCCGCGCCGCGCAGCACGGGCCTGGCCGACGGGGTCTGCCGCGTGCTGTCGATCGGCACGCTGATTCCGCGCAAGGGGCACGATGTGTTGCTGCACGCGCTTGCCAAGCTGTTCGACCTCAACTGGCACCTGACCATCGCTGGCAGCGCCGATCGCGACCCGGTGCACGCCCACGGGCTGCAGGCGCTGGTGACCGAGCTGGATATCACCCAGCGGGTGACCTTCCTCGGCGAGCTCACTGGCCAGTCCTTGGCCGATCTATGGATGGCAGCCGACGTCTTCGCACTCGCCACCAACTTCGAAGGCTACGGCATGGTGATCGCCGAAGCGCTAAAGCGTGGCCTTCCGGTGGCGGTGTGCGACGGCGGGGCCGCCGGCGCATTGGTCTCACCGGAGACCGGAGTGGTGTGCCAAGTCGGCGACGTCGTGACATTGTCAAAGTCGCTGCGCCGGCTGATCTTCGACACGGGGCTGCGCGCCAGCCTCGCGGATGCGGCATGGCATGCGGGCCAACTGTTGCCGGACTGGGACCACCAGGCAGGTGCCTTCGCCACCGCCTGCAAACAATAAGGAACAGCGCCGATGCCTCCAACCTCTTCCCCCCTGCTGGGATGCATCGCCGATGATTTCACCGGCGCTACCGACCTTGCCTCCATGCTGGTGCGCCAGGGCATGCGGTGCGTGCAGCTTATCGGTGTGCCGCAACCTGGTGCGGCCGTGCCCGAAGCCGATGCGATCATCGTGGCTTTGAAGTCGCGCACGGTTGCGGCCGGCGAAGCGGTCCGCGACAGCCTGGCAGCGCTCACTTGGCTGCAGCGAGCCGGATGCCACCAGTTTTTCTTCAAATACTGTTCCACCTTTGACAGCACCGAGGCCGGTAACATCGGGCCCGTCGCAGATGCGCTGGTCGCTGCGCTGGACTGCGGCTTTGCCCTCGCGTGCCCCGCGTTTCCCGCCAATGGGCGGTCTGTGTTCCAAGGCCATCTGTTCGTCGGCCAGACGCTGCTCAACGAGAGTGGCATGGAACACCATCCATTGACCCCGATGACGGACGCAAATCTGGTGCGGGTGCTGTCTCGCCAGACCCAGGCGAACGTGGGCTTGGTGCCCTATGCCACGGTAGCACAAGGACCAGTCGCGATCCGCAAGGCGATGACGGGCCTTAAAGAACAGGGCCGCCGCTACGCGATTGTCGATGCGGTGAGCGACCAGCATTTGTTCGATATCGGGGCGGCCGCCGCTGGACACGCGCTGATCACCGGTGGCTCGGGCATCGCCATCGGGCTGCCTGAGAATTTCCGCAAGGCAGGGCTGCTGCAAAGTGCCGCCGACGCCGACGCATTACCCCAGGTCGGGGGCCATGCGGCCGTGCTGGCGGGTTCGTGTTCGCGTGCCACGTTGTTTCAGATCGGCACCGCGCGCGAGCATGTGCCCACGCTGGAGCTGGATCCATTGGCCACGCCCGATGCTGCGGCACTCGCCGGCCAGGCGTTGGCATGGGCTGCGGACAAGCTCGGCGACAAGCCAGTGGTCATTGCGGCCTCTGCTCCACCCGACAAAGTCGCAGCGCTGCAGGCGAAGCTTGGGCGAGAGGCCGCCGGCAGTCTGGTGGAGGAGACCTTGGCCGCCATTGCGGAAGGTCTGGTGGCCGCTGGCGTGCGACGCCTGGTGGTCGCTGGCGGGGAAACCTCGGGTGCTGTGGTGAACCGCCTGGGCATCGAACGCCTGCGCATCGGCGGCGAAATCGATTCTGGTGTGCCCTGGACCTTTGCCGAGGGACGCGGCGTCCCGCTGCTGCTGGCTCTCAAAAGCGGCAATTTCGGCGGACGCGATTTCTTTCTTCGCGCCTTCACGGGGACCGCCGCCTGATGGACGAAACAACCACCCGGGAGCTGCTGGTCACGCTTGCAGCCTCGCTGTTCAACCGAGGCTACGCGGTTGGCAGCGCTGGCAACATCTCCGTGCGCCTGGCGGATGGGTTCCTGATCACGCCCACCAACTCGTCGCTGGGGCGGCTGCAGGCGGAGCGGCTTGCCAGGCTGGACGTTGGGTTTAACCATGTCACCGGCGACCCTCCCTCCAAGGAAGTGTTCATGCATCGCGCAATGTATCGCGCACGCCCGGATGCGCAGGCAGTGGTGCACCTGCATTCCACCATGGCAACCGCGGTGGCCTGCCTGGGCGATGTCGATGCGTCGGCACCGATCCCAGCGCTGACGCCATATTTTGTAATGCGCGTGGGACGCAGCCTACCGGTGGTGCCGTATTACCGCCCGGGTGATGCCGCGATGGAGCCGGCGATCCACGCGGCAGCGCTTGGAGCCCGCGCGATGCTCCTTGCCAATCATGGGCCTGTGGTGAGCGGCCCCAGTCTCACCGACGCAGTGGCCGCCGCCGAAGAACTCGAGGAGGCCGCCAAGCTTTTCCTGCTGCTGCGTGGCCAAGCGGTACGCGCACTATCGACGGCGCAGGTCGATGATCTGCTTCATGTGTTCGGATAGAAGAATACAGCGGCCGCGTGTTTTCACGCGGCCGCTGCACTTAACTTCAGGCCGTGGCGCTCGCGGGCTTGCGGCCGCGCTTGGCCTTAACAACAGGCGCGGGCGTTGGGTCGACCGGAGCTGGTGCGGGTGCCACTTCGACAGGTGAAGATGCAGCCTTGACCATTCTCGCCTTCCTAGCGGCGGGCGCTGGTTTGGCCAACGGCTTCGCCGCGGGCTTCGCGGCCTTGGCAGGAGCAGCTTTCGCAGACGCTGCCTTGGCAGTCACTTTTGCCGCAGGCTTAGCGGCGGGCTTGGTCGCCCTGGCCAGCGCTGCCTTGGCAACCTTGGCAGGTGCTGCCTTGGCAGCCTTGGTCGGAGCTGCCTTGGCAGCCTTGGCGGGCGCTGCTGCTTTGGCAGGCGCTGCCTTGGCAGCCTTGGCAGCCTTGGCGGGCGCTGCCTTGGCTGCAGTTTTGGTGGCTGGCTTGGCAACAGCCTTGGCTGCGGCTGGGGCCTTTTTGATCGCAGCCTTCGGGGCCGGTTTCGCGGCAGCTTTTGCAGGTGAGGCTTTGGTCGCGGGCTTTGCGGCCTTGATGGGCTTCGCCGTGGGCGCCGCCTTCTTCAGCGCAGTCTTCACGGCCGCTGGCTTGGCCGCTTTCGCGGCCGGCTTTACAGCCGCCTTTACGGGAGCAGCGGCTTTTTTCGTCGCCGCGCGCATGGCCATAGCTACGGCGCGGAGGGGTTTCAATTCTTCATGGCTCACGGGGGTCAAACTCCTGGTCGGGCGGTCGAGATGGGACGGGTTTTGGCAAAGACGGATAGGGCAAATACGGAGGGAGCGAGGGGCGCGGTCTCAATACGAAACAAACTCAGCATGTGCCGCTCAGCTGGTTTCGCTCGATATGATGCAGGCCGTGACAACAGTCGCAGTATAACGTGTAACCGCGAATACGTCTGGAGCCTATCTGGTTCCCACGAATTTGCGCCTTCGCGCATGATCGCCCTTTCCTGTTGCACGCCTTTGATCCGGGTTTTCACAAGCGAATCGCGAATCATCTGTCTACATGCAGACTCCGCTATCCGCGCACGCCCGCGCTCTTGTCAACGAAAACCATGCATGACTTCAATTATTTTACGTTGGATTTGCAGTCATCAATACCGCACTCAACAGAGCGCGGTGTTTGTTGATGACTATATCTATCAAGATACAAAATGGTGAAAATCCATAAAACGCCCGCGTGACCTGCCTCCACACTGCACGATGGCCACAAAACATTAAGTTGCTGCAGTTCGTCAGCAGGCAGCCTGGTGAGATTCTATCCCGTTTCGCGGAAGCGATCGCCCTTCCTGGTAGAGATGATTCCATCCGCGCGCATTGGGAACTTGCGGATGCAATCCACTCGTTCGAATGAGCGGGCCCCATTGGGGTGGGCGTTCGCCACAACCATCTCATCAACGACGCGGCGGCCATTCTTCAGAATGATTTTAACGCGCCCCCCGAAAGCGAGTTTGTCGGGATCGCGCGAGTGGTAACGGCGCATCCATTCCGCATCCTCTAATGTCCCCACCTTGTGCCACAGCCGCACAATATCGGCGCGCGCGGCACGGTGCATAACCGTCAAAGTAGTGCCAAACGCTGTCCTGTAGGGCCATGGTGGAAATATACATGATCGAATGAATCAGCGTTTCACGCGAATCTTTGGGATACATCTTCTGCGGGTCGTTCGCACCGATACCGATCACGTAATGAGAGTGGTGGCTGATGTGGATGATGATATTCTGGATCTCCTCGAAATTGTCGATCTCGTCCCGTATGCGAGAGGCCAGATCGATCAACGCCTGACTCTGATACTCGGCCGAGTGCTCCTTGGTGAAGCTCGACAGGATCGCACGCTTGGCCTCGCCCGGCTCCGGCAGCGGAAGCTGATAGACAGCATCAGCCAATCCTTTGTTGCGCGCGGTTCGGACAACCAACATCCAGGCGATCACGCTGCCCTCGCCCTCATAGATCGGGCTCGGCGCTCCTCCCCGCGCATGGCGTGGTTCACCGCTTCGACAGCGAGCTTGCCGGCATTGGCGCGGACGCCTTCCACGAACTAATCTCGCCCTTGCAGGACTGGCGGGTTTGAAGCTGACATGCACGTCCTGTTGCTGGGACTAAAAGATCGTCTGCGTGGACAGGCGCGGCAACGTGCCCATCCCCGTGGCCTGGGCCGGCACGAGATGGTCGATCTTGTGTTCGTGAAGGCTGATGGTTCACACAAGGTTGATCTGCATCCCATAGCCAGTTGCAATGCCGCGAATGAAATCGCGGCCGGACTTTCCCTTGGTCTACGCCACCGCCAGGATCGGTTGAATGTTGTCACCAGGGTGGCTGTATTCGGCGGCAAGGAATGTGTCGTGCATATCGAGTTCGCGCACCGCAGTGCCGTTCGCACACGCAGCCCGCTCGGGGCCGACGCGCCGGCTCGCAGGCATGCCGAAGATCGTGGCGTCGCCTTTGCCCGGATGCCCAAGTACCATGTCGCGAGCCGAAATCTCCGGCCGGCGATTGACGATCAATTCGGTAGGATCACGAGGCGCCACGGCCTTGTCTGCGGCCACGCAGGCTATCTTCCAGGCGAACTGATCATCGCGCCTCAGTTATGGTTTTTGACGGATATACTTTCCCGTTGTGCGGCTGCGTGTGGGCTTCCTTCGATGATCGTGTTTTTCACGTGCAGGCGGTTCTGCGGGCATGCGCATACACATCATTTTTCCAATGCAGGGCTTGGTGCGACGCGAAACGAAGTAACATTGTAAGAATGCGCACCTGCCTCAGCCACCGGAAGCCCCCGCATGCCCCGCATCATCACCGTCGCTGCCGCCCAACTCGGTCCACTGCAGAAAGCCGACACCCGCCAGGTCGCCGTGGAACGAATGATGCGACTGATGGAGCGTGCCCAAACGCGTGGCGTCGAGCTCGTGGTGTTTCCTGAACTGGCGCTGACGACGTTCTTTCCGCGCCATTATCACGAGGACATCGGCGAGGCCGACGGTTGGTTCGAACACGCGATGCCGTCCAACGAAACGGCACCGCTCTTTGCGCTCGCCCGCAAACTCGGCATCGCGTTTCATCTCGGCTACGCCGAACTCGCCGAAGAGACCGACGAAACCGGATCGCTGCGCAAGCGCCGTTTCAACACCTCTATCCTCGTGAACGGTCGAGGGGAGATCGTGCTGAAATATCGCAAGGTGCATCTGCCCGGGCACGCCGAGTTCGATCCGAAGCGAAAGGTGCAGCATCTTGAAAAGCGCTACTTCGAGGTCGGCAACCTCGGCTTCCCTGTCATCCGTGCCCCGATCGGCGGATTGTCCGGAATCAACATGGGCATGATGATCTGCAACGATCGCCGCTGGCCGGAAGCCTGGCGCGTGCTCGGCCTGCAAGGCGTCGAACTGGTCACGCTCGGCTACAACACACCCAGCCTCAACATGGATGCCGCAGGCTTTGAAGCCCACCACTTGCGCGTGTTTCACAGCCACCTCAGCATCCAGGCCGGCGCATACCAGAACGCCACCTTCGCCGTGGCCACCGCCAAAGCCGGAACAGAAGACGGATGCGAACTCTTCGGCCACTCCATCATCGTCAACCCGCAAGGCGAGATCATGGCGCAAGCCACCAGCTGGGACGACGAACTGATCACCGCCGACTGTGATCTCGACATGTGCACACTCGGGCGAACCACCATCTTCGCGTTCGACAAACATCGCCGCCCGGAAACCTACACCCGTATCACCGAACAAATCGGCGCCGTCGAACCCCCGGTCTGGTCCCGCGACACCCCCACACATCGCCGCTCTACCGACCTGGCCTAGGGGTGTCCGATCAAGCAAGACGGGGGCTCTGCCCCTCGACCCCGCCAGAGGCGAAGCCTCTGGACACCATTCGATGAGAAATTTTTGAGAGTTAGGAGGGGGGATCACACCCGCGGGTCGTTAAAACACGCGGGTGTGATCCCCCCTCCTAACTCTCAAACTTGCTGACTGAAATTGAGGTCCAGGGGCTCGGCCCCTGGCTGGGGTCGAGGGGCAGAGCCCCCGTCTCGCTTGATTGGGCGCCCACTCCGAGGCCCGCGCCGGAAGATTGTCAGGGGTGCGTGATATCGGAAAACTTGAACCTGGGGCGCGAGGCGCGCAAGTAATGCTGCAGCGCACACGGGCCAAACATGTCCGATGCCGGGAAAGGCTTGCCCCATGGACCAGAACACGCCCGTTGTTTGGACACCAAACCGTACCGAGGTTGCACCCGCGTGGCACGTGCCGACACTGGGTGTTGCTTTGTGGCGTGGGCTTCAGTGCAAATGTCCGTCTTGCGGCGAGGGCAAGGTCTTTAATGGCTATTTGCGCGTGGTGGATGAGTGCGATCATTGCGGCGCCCCGCTCGGCAGCGCGCGAGCCGATGATGCACCGCCGTATTTTACCATCTTTCTGGTTGGTCACATCGTGATACCGCTGATGTTCATGGTGGAGAGGGCGTATCAGCCGGCGCTGTGGGTGCATGCCGCGATCTGGCTCCCACTGACCATCGGTCTCTCGCTGGGCCTGCTGCGGCCCATCAAGGGCGCCACAGTGGGCTTGATGTTGAAGCTGGGCATGATGAAGCCGGCCGACGAAATGCCATTGGCGCGACCGGATGCCTGACCAGGCCACTCGCCTTGCGCACATCGCCCTGGTCGGCGAGGCACTGACACGCCTGTCGCCGATCCTGGAGGCGGACCGAGCGCAGGCAGTTGCCGATCTCCAAGCAGAGAACCACTTCGCCCCGGTCGGTCTTGAAAGCGGTCCCTATTCACTCACGCTCTCGATCCAGGAGGGACGGCTGGTGTTTGACATCCGCCGGATAGACGACCGGCCTGAGGACGGGCCGCCGATGCGCACCATCGCCCTGGCGTTGGGCCCGTTTCGTGGCTTGATCAAGGACTACCAGATGCTGGTGGACAGTTACATCAAGGCGGTGGAGGAAGGCCGCGAAGCCCGCATCCAGGCAATCGACATGGGCCGGCGCGGATTGCATAACGAAGGGGCCACGCTCATGAGCGAGCGCCTGGCCGGCAAGGTGGCCATTGATTTCGAAACCGGACGGCGGCTGTTCACGCTCGTCTGCGTTCTGCACCAGAGGATCTGACCATGAAGATCGACGGCACGCCTTATCGCTCCGTGTGGCTCGACACGCAGGATCGCTGGTCGGTGCATATCATCGACCAGACCAAGCTGCCGTGGTCGGTGGATATTGTGCAGCTGACCGATGTGGCGATGGCCGGCCACGCCATTCGCAGTATGCAGGTGCGCGGTGCGCCGCTGATCGGCGCGGTCGCAGCTTACGGTCTGGCGCTGGCCCTGCGCGCCGATGCCGGCACGACCGCGCTGGAGCGCGATGCGGCGATGCTGAACGAGACACGGCCGACGGCTGTGAACCTGCGCTGGGCGCTGGATCGCATGCTGGCCCGGCTGCGCCCCCTGCCCGCGGCCGAGCGCGTGCGGGCGGCCTATGCCGAGGCCGAATTGATTGCCGACGAGGACGCCGCCCAGTGCGCCGCAATTGGCCAGCACGGTGCGAGCCTGATCGCGGATATCGCAGTACGTCGCCCGGGCCGGGTGAATATCCTGACCCATTGCAACGCCGGTTGGCTGGCAACGGTCGACTGGGGCACGGCGCTGGCGCCGATCTACACGGCGTTCGAGGCCAAGATCGACCTGCATGTGTGGGTGGACGAGACGCGTCCGCGCAACCAGGGCGCATTCCTGACCGCCTTCGAGCTCGGCAAGCACGGCGTGGCGCATACCGTCATCGCCGACAACGCTGGCGGTCATCTTATGCAGCATGGCCAAGTCGACCTGGTGATCGTGGGCACCGACCGGGTGACACGCACCGGCGATGTCGCCAACAAGATCGGCACCTATCTCAAGGCGCTGGCGGCGGCCGACAACGGCGTGCCGTTCTGGGTGGCGACGCCGTCCACCACCATTGACTGGACGGTGTCGAACGGGGTGCGGGACATCCCGATCGAGGAGCGAGCGGCGAGCGAGGTCACCACCATGACTGGCCGTGCGCTCGACGGCTCGATCACAACCGTGCGGGTGGTGCCGAGCGGCAGCCACGCCGCCAACCCGGCATTCGACGTCACGCCGGCACGGCTCGTCAGCGGTCTGATCACTGAGCGCGGCCAGTGCGACGCCACGGAGGAGGGATTGCTGAGCCTGTTCCCCGAACGCGTCGAAGCCGAACTGCGCCAAGCCTCCTAGAGCTTGATGAGCGAATGTGGAATTACCGAAAGGTCTGAATCACGCTATAAAACAAAGGGCTAGAGCGGGATGACGTCGCTGATCAGACGACATCAAGCTCTAGGGCTCAGCCGCCGACCCTTTAATCCCGCGTGATACGGCACGCCTTATAGGCGTCGGTGCCAGGCGCGAATCCCATGCTCAGACAGCGCGAGCGGTCGGCATCGCGCCGATCGGCAAGCGAGGCGGGCGCGCATGCGGTCACCGTCAGCAGGGCCAGCAGGCACGCGAGGGCGGAAATCGTCATGGTCTCACCCTCATGCGGCAGCCGCGAGCGCATCGCGCAGGGCGGCTTCCTTGGAGTGGTCGAAACTGGTGCGGAGCACCGTGCCGCCGACGCCGTGCAGGTCTTCCAGCACCTTGTCGGTGGTCATGCGGCGGATCAGCAGGAACAGTGCCGCCTGGCCGGGCGAGATGGCGCCGGCGACGTCCTTCATGAACTTGTCATTGATGCCGATGTCGGTGAGCGCTCCGGTGAGGGCGCCGGATGCGGCGCCAAGGGCGGCACCTGCCAGCGGCATCAGGAAGATCATGCCGATTATGGCGCCCCACATGGTGCCCGAGGCGGTGGAGATCGCGAGAGGGTTGACCATCTGGTTGAGCTTCACCTTTCCGTCCTCACGCTTGACCGCGACCACGGCGTCCTCCAGTTCGATGAGGTATTCCGACTGCATATGCAGAATCTTCTCCCGCACCTCCTCGGCACGGGCTTCGGTCGGGAAGGCAATAACGACGAGATCGCTCATGGCATGTCTCCGATGGATTGATAGATCAACGCGTGGCCGAGCTTATTCGTTGCCTTCATATTATGAGGCGGTGATCACATCCACCCCGGCGGTCCAGGGCAGCAGCACGTCGGGCACGCGAATGCTGCCGTCCGCCTGTTGATTGTTCTCCATCACGGCGATCAGCGCGCGGCCGACGGCGACACCGGAGCCGTTCAACGTGTGCACGAAACCAGCGGCCTTGCCGTCCGGGCCGCGATAGCGCGCGTTCATGCGCCGCGCCTGAAAGTCGCGCATGTTCGAGCAGGAGCTGATTTCGCGCCAGGCGCCTTGCCCGGGCAACCAGACCTCCAGGTCATGTGTGCGGGCGGCGCCGAAGCCGGTGTCGCCGGCGCAGAGCAGCATGCGGCGGTAGGGAATTTCCAACAGCTCCAGCACCCGCTCGGCGCAGATCGTCATGCGCTCGTGCTCGGTGGCCGAGTGGTCGGGGTGAGTGATGCTGACCATCTCCACCTTGGGAAACTGGTGCTGGCGCAGCATGCCGCGGGTATCCCTTCCGGCAGAGCCTGCTTCGCTGCGAAAGCACTGGCTGAGGGCGGCGAAGCGGATGGGCAGTTTCGCCTCGGGCACAATCTCGCCGGCGACATAGTTGGTCAGCGGCACTTCGGCGGTGGGGATGAGGTAGCGCCCGTCCGTGGTCTTGAACAGGTCCTCCTCGAATTTCGGCAACTGGCTGGTGCCATACATTGCGGCGGCATTGACCATGAGGGGAACGGCGACTTCTTCGTAGTCGTGTTCGCGGATGTGGAGGTCGAGCATGAACTGGCCGAGCGCCCGTTCGAGACGCGCGAGCGGGCCGCGCAGGATGGTGAAGCGGCTGCCTGAGATTTTGGCCGCACGTTCGAATTCCATCAGGCCGAGCGCTTCGCCGAGCTCGAAATGCTGCCTGGGCGCGAAATTCGGCATCCGGGCTTCGCCGAACTGCTTGAGCACGACGTTGGCGGTTTCGTCGCGCCCGTCCGGGACCTCGGGGTCGAGAATGTTGGGAAGGCCAGCAAGTTGGTCACGGAGATCTTGATCGTGGTCCGCTGCCTGTGACGCGATTTCCTTTAGCAAAACGCTCACCCTCGAGGACTCGCCTTCGAGGTCGACGGTCGTCTGACCCACCCTTTTCAGCTGCGCGATTTCCTTGCTAATCGCATTGCGACGCGCCTGCTGCACCTCAGTCTGAGCAATGAGGTGCCGGCGAATGGTATCTAATTCTAAGAGATCGAAAGAAACACTCGCTAATCCCCGCCGCGCCATTGCCGCATCGAACCCCGCGGGATCGGCGCGGATCAGCCGAATATCATGCATGGGCTCAGTCCTCGGCAGGCGGCTTGGGCTCGACGATCTTGGCAGCGATGATCGACAGCTCGTAAAGCGCGATCAGCGGAACGGCGAGACCGGTCTGGGTGATCACGTCAGGCGGCGCCAGCACGGCGGCGATGACAAACATGCCGACATAGGCGTAGCGGCGGTATTTCTTGAGGCTTTTCGAGCTGACAATGCCAACCTTGGCCATCAGCGACAGCGCCACGGGCAGCTGGAAGGCCACGCCGAAAGCAAAGATCAGCTTCATCACCAGATCGAGATACTCGCTGACCTTGGCTTCGAGCTGGATGGGCAAGCCGCCGGCGCCATTGGCCGTCTGGAAACCGGCGAAGAACTTCCAGGCGACCGGAAAAATAAAATAATAGGCGAGACACGCACCCGCGATGAACAGGATCGGCGTCGCCAGCAGGAACGGCGCGAACGCCTTTTTCTCGCTACGGTAAAGCCCGGGCGCCACGAACAGCCATACCTGAGCGGCCACCACCGGAAAGGAGATCGAGGCGGCGCCGAAGAAGGCGACCTTTATATAGGTGAAGAATGCTTCGGTCAGATGCGTGTAGATCATTCTCTGGCCGCCGCCCTCGGCTTCCATCACGTTGGCCAGCGGTCGCGCGAGGAACGAGAAGATCTGCTCTGAAAAATAATAGCAGACGAAGAAGCACACCAGGAACGCGGCAGCTGACCACAGCAGGCGACGGCGCAGCTCGATCAGGTGATCGAGCAGCGGCATCGGCTTGTCGTCGATCACGTCTTCAGCTTCGGTGGTGGCCACGGTGATCCCTGTTACGCGCTGTAGGTGGTGCCAGCCGACTCCGGCGGGATGAACGACGGTGGTGGGGCCGGCGGCTTGGGTGGCAGCGCAGGGGCTGCGGTGCCACCCGATTCGGGCGGGATGAACGACGGCGCCGGCTCGAACGGGCGCTCGATGTTGCGGCCCTCATCCAGCCCCGTCCCCGGAGCGGGGGTCAGCGACACGTCGGACACCGACAGCGGGGTCACGATCGATGTCGGGTTCAGCGGATTCTCAGCAAAGGTGGCGCGCAGTGAACCGTCGCTGTCAACCGCCTTGGCGATCTCCGACTTAATGTCGAAATTACGCAACTGGCTGATCTGGTCGCGAACCTCGTGCAGGTTCGCCTCGCGCACCATTTCATCGACATGGCCCTGGAATTCGCCGGCCATGCGCCGCGCCTTCTTGATCAGGCCAGCGATGGTCTTGATGGCAACCGGCAGGTCCTTTGGCCCGATGGCGATAAGCGCCACCACGCCGATCAGCGCGATCTCGGTCCAGGCGAAGTCGAACATGGGGGTGCGTGTCTCCTGAGGCCGGTTGCTAGCAGGAAACCCTAGAGATGGGAAACCCGGCCAGGGTTTGGGAGGGCCACCCCGTCATGGGCGAGGCAGCTTCGTGTCCATGTCGCCGCGGACCTCAGGCGATACGTCCGGCGACACCGGTTCCGGGCTGCGGCCAATCTCCTGCGGCTCCACCAGAAGGTCGCCGCGGCGGGGCAACTCGCGTAGGTCGTTGAGGCCGAACTGGGCCAAAAAGCTCGGCGTCGTTGCCCATAGGGTTGGGCGGCCCGGCGCTTCCAGGCGGCCGCGCGGGGCGATCAGATCGGCTTCCAGCAGCTGGTCCATGGTGCCTTGCGACAGGGCCGCGCCGCGGATCTCCTCGATCTGCGTGCGGGTCACTGGCTGGTGGTACGCAACGATGGCCAGCGTCTCCATGGCCGCCCGCGGCAGCCGGCGGGGCACAACGATGACGCGCTTGAGACGCGGTGCCAGATCCGGCGCGGTGCGGAACTGCCAGCCCCCGGCGATTTCAGCGAGCACCACGCCGCGGCCGACGGTGCGCGCGGCAAGCGCTGCCAGGACCAGCGTCACGTCGCAGCCCTCGGGCAACAGCTTCTTCAGCTGCTGCGGCGTGACCGGGGTGGGGTTGGCGAAGATCAGCGCCTCCGCCAGGCGGATGTCGTCCTCGGCCGGGGCGGCATCGGGCAGCGGCAGAGGCGCGTCACTCATCATCCGGTTCCATGGCTTGGAATCCCTGCGTAGACCGCAGCAGGATCGGACCGAAGGCGTCGTCCTGACGCAAGGCCAGCGTGCCACTGCGGGCCATTTCGAGTCCTGCGATCAAGGTGCTGGCCAGGGCGCCACGACGCTGCAACGGTGTCGCAGGAGCATCTGGCAGGAAACGCTGCAGTTCCGACCAGTCGGGCAGGCGGCCGATCAGCGTGCCCAGCCGCGCCAGAGCGTCCTGCACGCTCCACAGGTTGACCGGCTGCGGCCGATACGGTTTGCCCGCTCCGCCACGGCGCAATGCTGCGAGATAGGCACGCAGCAGGCCGGGCATGTCCAGCGCCAGGCGGGAGCGATCGGTCTCGATGAGATCTTCGGCGGCGCCGCGCACGAAGATATCCTGGCCCAGCTGGGGACGGGCGCCGAGCCAATGGGACAGCGCGCGGACCTGTTGCAGGTCGCGCAGCCGCCCCGCCAGAATTTCTGCGGCCTCCTGCCCCTCCTCGGCCGCCTCGCCCTTGGGCAGCAGCAGGCGGGACTTCAGCCAGGCAAGCCAGGCGGCCATCACCAGCCAGTCGGCCGCAAGCTCCAGACGCACCCGGCGGGCGCCCTCGATGACCGCCAGGAACTGGTCGACCAACGACAGAATGGAGATGGTGGCAAGATCGAGTTTCTGTTGGCGGGCGAGATCGAGCAGCAGGTCGAGCGGACCGTCGAACCCGTCCAGATGCAGGACGAGAGAATCGCCTGCCGGTACGGGCGCGGTTTCAGCCGGCTGTGGCATGGAAGGACAGCCGGGTCACCAGGTCGAAGGCGGCAGGGATGACCGTGCGCAGCGCGTCGTGCACCGGGTCGAACCGGTAGCCCATGCTGCGGGCGATTTCAGGGACCAGGAACACCGCCAGCAGCACGATCAGGAGGCCGGCGCGCTCCAGCCGGGCGTAGGCCACGGCCAGCCGCTCCGGCAGCAGGCCCACGGCGATGCGCCCGCCGTCGAGCGGTGGGATCGGGATCAGGTTGAACAGCGCCAGGACGAGGTTGAGCAGGATGAAGTTGTACAGCAGCTCCTGCACCACGCCGGCGAAATTGTCGGGCAGCAGATCAAGCACGTGCAGCGCGAGGCCCGCGAGCCAGGCGAGCAAGAAGTTCATCGCGGGGCCGGCGGCCGCCACGATCATCATGCCGCGGCGCGGATTGGCGAAAGCGCTGGCGGCCACAGGCACGGGCTTGGCCCAGCCGAACATGAAATCCACCCGGCCGAAGGTGATCAGCTGGGTGATCAGCAGAAAACCGGGCACCAGGATAGTGCCGACACGATCGATATGGGCAAGCGGGTTGAGCGACAGCCTTCCCAGCCGACGCGCGGTCTGGTCGCCAAGCGCCCAGGCGGCATAGCCGTGGGCGGCCTCATGCAGCGTGATCGCAAAGATCGCGGGGATGGCTGCGAGCAGGAACGACTGGATCATGTCCATCATGGCAATAGGGCAGCCCTCTCGGCGGCGAGTTCGGCCGCATCCAGCGCGATTGACCGCGATTGTGCAAGAGCGCGCGCAGCAGCAAGCCTGTGACATGCCTGCGGCGTGGGCGGAGGGCAGGCCTCCAGCACCGATGCGGTATCCGTTCCCTCCCCCGTGCAATAAAGGGCGAGATCGCTGCCGGCGGCCAGGCACGCCAGGGCGCGGGCGGCCGGCGGGCCGGACAAGGCGTGCATGGCCAGGTCGTCGCTGCACAGCACGCCGTCAAAGCCGATACGGCCACGAATGATCTCTGTGATGATCCGAGGCGACAGGCTCGCCGGCAGATCGTCGCAGCCGCGGTACAGCACATGGGCCGTCATGCCCCAGGGCAGCGACCGATTCGCGGCAAACGGGGCCAGTTCAGCGGCCAACAGCCCCGCCACCTCGGGCATGGCGTTATGGCTGTCGACCTGGGCGCGTCCGTGGCCGGGCATGTGTTTCATCACCGGCTGAATGCCCGCAGCCAAAAGCCCGTCTGCCACCGCTGCACCAAGGGTTGCGACCACCGCGGGATAGGCCCCGAAGCTGCGATCGCCGACCACATCGCTCGCCCCCGCCACCTTCATGTCGAGCACCGGAGCACAGACCACATCGAACCCCATGGCAGCACAATCAAGTCCGATCAGGGCACCCGTGAGCCATGCCACCCGCAGTCCCGCCGCGGGCGCGCGGGCATGCAATGCGCCGATCGCGCCCGCGGCCGGATGCGCAGGCCAGCCCGGTGGACGCAGCCGGGCCACGCGGCCTCCCTCCTGGTCGACCATGATGACCCCACCCACGGGGAGCACGGCACGCAGCGCTGCGGTGAGGGCCGCAAGCTGGCCGGGATTGGCAACATTGCGACCGAACAGGATGACCCCGACTGGAGCGTAAGTGCGCAGGCGATCGGCCTCGGCTGGATCGAGCATGAGGCCTGCGATGCCGACGATGGCAGCTGCGCGAAAGTCGGAGATCTGCATGTCTGTTAAGCCAAATTTTACGCTGGCATGGCACACCAACGCTAAAGGGACAAATAGAGGAGCATAAACGCTTTGAAATACCTTAGTATTCCGCAGCGGCTTGGCCTCATCCTGAGCTTCGTGGTCATTCTCGTATTGGGCCTCGTGGCGATGGACACTATGTCGTTCCACGCCGCGCTGCTGCAGGAGCGGCGCGACAAGCTGCATGATCTGGCAACAGGCTTGATCGCCTTGGCAACGCGATACGAGGCAGCCGAGCGTGCCGGCACCATCGGCCGCGCGGAGGCACAGAACGCGGTGAAGACCGCCGTGCGGGCGATGCGATGGGGCAACGGCGACTATTTCGTCATCTACGACTATGACGGGCTAACCCTTGTGCATGCCAACAAGGCCTACGAAAACATCAACCGGATGGAATTCCGCGATGGGTCTGGCCAACGGCAGGTAGCTCTGCAGATCGATCTTGCCCGCAGCGGGGGCGGCTATCTTGACGTGATGCTGCCTCGCGCAGGTGAGGCGGCCCCGGTTGCCAAAATAAACTATGCCCTCGGTTTTGAGCCTTGGCGCTGGGGCTTCATGGTCGGTGCTTACGTCGACGATATCGAAGCGGTTGGGCAAACCCGCCTGTGGCGCACGCTTGGGATCAGCGGTATGGCCCTCTTGCTCGTCACCACCTGGATTCTGGTTGTCGGCCGCAGCATCAGCCGGCCTATCTTCCTGTTGCGAAACGCGATGATGGACCTGGCGGAGGGCCACAGCGAAAGGCCGATCCCGCTCACCGACCGTCGTCACGAAATCGGCGACATGGCGCGCGCCGTCGACGTGTTCCGCAGCAACAGCTTAACGGGCGATCGGGAACGGGCCCTGCGCTCGGAACATGTCGAGGCGGCGCTGGCAGAACGCCGGCGAGAACGCGCGCAGTTGGCCGAACTGTTCCGCTCCGAGGTGGGTTCCAGCCTGGCCGAGGCGAGTGCTGCGGCCCGCTCGCTGACCTTGACCGCGCAAAACATGAGCCACACGGCGCACACGGCCGGCGGTCGCTCGGCAGCCGTCGCAACGGCCGCGGGACAGGCCGGCGAGGGCATCAAAAGTGTCGCCGAGGCTGCTGCGGCGCTCACCGGCTCCATCGAGGAGATCAGCCGGCAGGTCAATCGCTCCGCCGCGATCACAGACCAAGCGGTGCTGAACGCCCGCGCCACGACCGAGACGGTGCGCGCGTTGTCGGTGGCCGCACAGAAGATCGGCGACGTCGTCAGCATGATCAGCGGCATCGCCGGCCAGACCAATCTGCTGGCGCTCAACGCCACGATCGAGGCGGCACGCGCCGGCGATGCTGGCAAAGGCTTTGCTGTGGTTGCATCTGAAGTGAAGAGCCTCGCCAGCCAGACCGCACAGGCGACCGGGGAAATCAGCCGCCAGATCGGTGAAATCCAGACGGCCACCAGTGAAGCGGTCCTGGCGATACAAACCATCGCATCGACAATCGAGGCAGTCAGTAGCGTGGCGGCTGCAATCACTTCGGCGGTGGCACAACAGGGTGCTGCAACGTCAGACATCGCCCGCCTGGTGCAGGACAGCGCTGGTGCCACAGAACTGGTCCGCGAGAACATCGGCCTGGTCAGTGAGGCTGCCAGGGAAACCGGAACCTGCGCCTTGCAGATTCTGAACGCCTCGGAAAAGCTGGAACGAGATTCGTGCGTGCTTTCGGAGAAGGTCGAACGTTTTGCGGAGGACGTTCGCGCAGCCTGATGGTCTCGGTCGAGTAGCTAGAGCCTGATCGCTTCTAAGGCGGGATGAAGTCTGACAGGCGACATAATGCCGCTCTAGCTTTTTGTTTTATCGCATGATTCAGACCGGTCGGCGATTCCACCTTCGGTCATCACGCTCTATCAGGCGAAGCGCTCAGGCTCGACTTTTTTTGATTTTAGCACACAATTTTACCGCGCGGTTGATCCGGCCTCAAGCGATATTGCCCTAGAAACTCGCCACCGAGCAGACAGCGCCCTTGGTACGAATTTGGTTACAGAAAGTCGTGGCACTGGCAACACTCGCAAAGCCGCCGGTGCGCACGCGCCAGAACGTTTTGGCGCCCCGATCCACATGGCTGACGACCAGATGCCGGCTGCCGAGCAGGTCAGGATATTTACGTGCCAGGCGCTCCCATTCTGCTTGCGCCGCTTCTTCGGAGCCAACGGCCGCCAGCTGGACCTGAGCGCCACCGACCGGGGCCGTCGGTTTGGCAGTTATGGCCGCTGCCGCCGGTGCACCGACACGCGGCGCCGCGTTGGTTGCGACCGCGACGGGCGCCGGTGCAGCCGGCTTGGCCAACTGCACACCGCCTGACGGCACTTCCTTCGGCGCTGCTACCGCAGGAAATGCCACAGACTTGGGTTGCTCTTCGGCTGCGGTCCTGGCCACCGCCGCAGGTGCTACGGCAGTCTCGACCACGGGTGCCGGTGTCGGCAGTGTGGCTTTCAGAGCGGCTATCGCCGGCGTTTCCGGCGCGGGGGCCACAACAGCCTTGCCTTCGATATCGCTGCTTAGCCCCGACTCATCGGCGCCGATAATGTTGAGGCCGCCCTTGTTGACCGGCTTTTCCCGCAGCGGGCGGGCATCGGCCTCGATCACCGGCGTTCCCGCGCGATGCGGCGCGATCGCCGACCACACGCCGACCAGCAGCAGCAACGCGCCGCCGATGCCGCCAGCGATGATCGCCAAGCGCTTGGTGTTGGCATCCATGCCGCCTTGCCTGCGGCCGTAGCCAGGACGGGCATACGGCTCGCCGAGGGCGGCACCTTGGCCCGGAAATGGAATATCAAGATCCTCGTGCATCCACTCACTCCCCGCGCAAACCGGGGAGCCCGGTTCAGCGCATCTCTTCGACGGGTGTAACCCCCATGACCGACAGGCCGGACCGGATAACCATGGCGGTTGCAGCCACCAGGGCCACACGCGCGGAGGTTTCATCCTGATGGTCGGCCTGGAGAAACCGCAGTGCAGCATCGTCCCTTCCGCGGTTCCACAGCATATGAAAGTCGGCCGCCAAGTCATAGAGAAAAAACGCGATTCGGTGCGGCTCGCGCGCTTGTGCTGCGCCTTCCACCATGCGGGGCCAGCTGGCGAGGCGACGGATGAGGGCGGTCTCGGCAGGGTCGGTCAGGCTGTCGAGCGAAGCCTGCGCCAGCGCCTCCGGCGTCGTGTCCATGCTCTCGCCGGCCGCGCGCAGCACGCTGCGGCAGCGGGCATGCGCGTACTGCACATAAAACACCGGATTCTCACGAGTCTGGGCCACCGCCTGATCGACATCGAAGTCCATCTGCGCGTCCGATTTGCGCGTCAACATAGTGAAGCGCACCGCGTCACGGCCAACCTCGTCGAGCAGGTCGCGCAACGTGATGAACGTGCCGGCGCGCTTGGACATGCGAACCAGCTCGCCACCCTTCAGTACCTTGACGATCTGGCACAGCAGCACGTCGAGCTGGCCGCCGAGCGCCGAGGTTGCAGCCCGGATGCGGCTGACATAGCCGCCATGGTCAGCGCCGAGCACGTCGATCAGGATTTCGAAACCACGGTCGAGCTTGTCGGCGTGGTAGGCGATATCATTGGCGAAATAGGTGTTGGTGCCGTTGGATTTGCGCAGCGGCCGATCGACGTCGTCGCCGAACTGGGTGGAGCGGAACAACGTCTGCTCGCGCGGCTCCCAATCATCGGGCAGCTTGCCTTTGGGTGGCTCGAGCGTGCCCTGGTAGATCAGGCCGAGCTGGTCGAGCCGTTCGATGACCGCGTCGGTTGCGTGTTTCTCGAACAGCGCCTGTTCAGAACTGAACACGTCGAAGCGGACGCCGAGCAGATCGAGATCCTCCCGGATGGAGGCGAGCATCATGGTGAGCGCAGTGTCGCGGACGGTGGCGAACCACAGCTCGGATCGGGCAGATGTTTTGCCCGGCGCCGCGAGGCTGTCGCCATGGACGACGGCCAGCGTCTCGCCGACCGGGATCAGATATTCGCCGCGGTATTGCAGGCCACCCGGCACCACCGCTGCGTATTCCTCCTCCGTCATGCCCGTGCCGATCGCCTGCAGGTAGCGCCAGTAGACCGCCCAGGCCAGCGCCTCGACCTGGCCGCCGGCATCGTTGATATAGAACTCCTTGGTGACCGCGAACCCCGCCTTGGCCATGAGATTGGCCAAGGCGTCGCCCACCACGGCACCGCGACAGTGGCCGATATGCATCGGCCCAGTCGGGTTGGCCGAGACATATTCGACACAGACCTTCACACCGCCGCCGATGTCGCTTTCGCCATAGGCCTCGCGCTGGGCGAGGATCAGCGGAATCTGCGCCCGCAGCGCGTCCGGCCGCAGGGTGAGGTTGACGAACCCTGGGCCGGCGGAGGCGGCGGTTTCGATCATCGGCTCGGTCTGCAGCAGTGCGACCAGTCCGGCCGCGATATCGGCGGGTTTGCGGCCGGCGGATTTGCTTGCGACCATCGCGGCATTGGTCGCCATGTCGCCATGGGCGGGGTCCTTGGTGCCGGTCACCTCGACGCGAGCCGCGACGTCGTCGGGCAAATCCGGCAGCACCTGACGCAGGGCAGCGAGCACGATCGTACGGATGTCGGCAAAGATGTTGGTCACGAGTGGTATCCTGAAAAATTCAGCCGGCGACCGAAAGATCGGTCAGGCGGAGATGTTCGTCGCGGGCGAAACGGTCGGTCATGCCGGCAATGTAGTCGGCCACAGCCACGGCGGCGCGCGGCGTGTGCGGCACGTCGCCGGCACGGCCGCGCCAGTCGTCTGACAGCAGCCCAGGCTGCGCGTGCAGCAGGGTGAACAACTCGGCGGTGACACGGCGCGCCTTGGCGGTCATGCGGTTGACCCGCCAGTGGCGATACATGCGGGCGAACAGGAATTCCTTGATCACCCGGTTCGCCTCAGCCATCGGCAGGCTGAGCGCCACCACCGGATGCCTGGCGTGGCGGATCGCATCCGCGTCGGCGGGGCGAAGTTCGGCCAGACGGCGTCGCGTTTCCGCAACGAGATCGTTGATCAGCGTGTTGATGACGCGCCGGATCGTTTCGTGCCGCAGCCGCTGGGCCGGCATGTCCAGACTCAGCCGACGCGCCTGGGACAGGGCTTCTCCGACCACCGGTAGATGGGCGATGTCGGCCACGGTGAACAGATCGGCCCGCAGCCCGTCGTCGAGGTCGTGGCTGTGATAGGCGATATCGTCAGCGATGGCGGCGACCTGGGCTTCCGCGGACGGATAGGTGGAGAGATCGAGTTTATGGCGGCTGTCGTAGTCCGCCACATAGGGCGGCGGCTTGCGCAGCGGGCCGTTGTGCTTGGCGAGCCCCTCCAGCGTCTCCCATGTGAGGTTCAGACCGTCGAAATCCGCATAACGGCTTTCCAGCAGGGTGACGATGCGCAGCGCCTGGGCGTTGTGGTCAAAGCCGCCGAACGGCTTCATGGCCAGGCCCAGCGCGTCCTCGCCGGCATGGCCGAACGGCGTGTGGCCAAGGTCGTGGGCGAGGGCGAGGGCCTCGGTGAGATCTTCGTCCAACTCCAGTTCGCGCGCTACGGAGCGCGCGATCTGCGCCACCTCGATGCTGTGGGTTAGGCGGGTGCGGTAGAAATCGCCTTCGTGGTTGACGAAGACCTGCGTTTTGTACTGCAGTTTGCGGAAGGCGGAGCTGTGGATGATGCGGTCGCGGTCGCGCTGCCACGGGCTGCGCGTGCCGGATGGCGGTTCGGGATGGAGCCGGCCGCGGGAGGTTTCCGGGCGGACCGCCCAGGCAGCGCGCGTGTTCATGCACGGCGCATACACAGTTGCCCGTGCCGCATCAATCAGCGCGGGGCTTCAATCTCGCTCCTGGAGCGCCTATGTTGCGACTATGGAAACTCAACCGTTCCGACTCACCGACCGGGCTGCCGAGCGTATCGCTGAAATAGCGACCGCCAATGGCGGCGGCGCACTGCGCGTGGCCGTGCTGGCCGGAGGCTGCAGCGGCTTTCAGTATAAATTCGAGCTGGATCGGGAAACCACGGATGAGGACGTCGTGATCACCCATGGTGACGCCATGGTGTTCATCGACCCCACCAGCCTCGACCTGCTCGCAGGCTCCGAACTCGACTACACCGACGCGCTGATGGGCAGTCATTTCGCCGTGCGCAATCCGCAGGCGACCGCCAGCTGCGGCTGTGGCACGTCGTTTTCGATCGACTGACCGAGGTGCGGCTGGCAACCTGGAACGTCAATTCCATCCGGCAGCGACAGGGCCATGTCGAGCGCTGGCTGGCCCGCGTGCAACCGGATGTACTGGTGCTGCAGGAGATTAAATGCGAGGCGCCGATATTCCCTGCCTCAGCCTTCGAGGCGGCTGGTTACCAGAGCGTTGTGGTCGGGCAGAAAGCCTATAATGGTGTGGCGGCGCTGAGCCGGCTCCCATTCGAGACGGTGTACACCCAACTGCCGGGGCTTCCCGTCGAGAATGCGACAGCGCGCTACGTCGAAATCATCGCTGATGATATCACGATCATCGGGATCTATTTGCCGAACGGCAATTCCGGCGGTGATGAAGGTTATGCCTCCAAGCTTGCCTGGATGGATGCGCTGACCGAACGGGCCCGCAAGCTTATCGCGGCAGATCGCCGTTTCGTCATTCTGGGCGACTTTAACGTGGCGCCGACGGATGAAGACTACGCAAAAGGCGCGCTGCCACCAGACGACGCTCTGGTGCGGCCGCAGACGCGTGCGAAGTATCGTGAATTGCTGTGGCTCGGCTTGACCGACGGCATCCGCGCGCTGCATCCGTCAGGCTCGGTCTATACGTTCTGGGATTACCAATCTGCCGCGTTCCAACGCGATTGCGGCCTGCGCATCGACCATGCGCTGTTCTCCCCTGCCCTCGCGGAAACCGTGACCGCCGCGTCCCCGGATCGACGCGAGCGAGGTGAGCCGCAGCCTTCGGACCATGTGCCCGTCGTGTTCGAGTTCCAGCGCGGCTTGTGATCGACCTGATTAACTCCAGTGCCCGCCCACCCAGACCCAGCCGCGTCCGCGTGGCACCAGTTGACCGGGGATAAACGCGCGGTATTGCGGGCGATCAGCGATGTACTGGTCGCCGGACCAGATGTAGCGATAGCCGTTCCACTGCCACTGCCCCGTTTCCCACACCCCCTGGCTTGAGAGCTGCGGCACCGGCTGGGCGATGGCCGATCCGGCCGCGGTGGCAAGCACGACAGTCAGCACAAGGCAACGGATGATCATCGCGACAGCCCCCTTTGCCAGCACCGGCAATCTAACAACCGGGGGGTACACATGCGGTTCCTGGGGCGAGTAGTTCGCAAGCCATCACGCTCTAGAGCGGGATGACGTCTGATAGGCGACGCAATCCCGCTCTAGCTCTTTGTTTTATCGCGTGATTCAGACCTTTCGGTGATTCAACCTTCGGTCATCACGCTCTAAAGTTCGGCCAAGCTGCGGGCGCGGGTGCTGGTGTCGATCGGGCGGCTGAGGCCTCGGGCGCGACCGGCCGGCAGGGTCAGAGTGACACGCGTGCCGATGCGCGCCAATGCCTCCACCTCTAGCGTGCCGCCATGCGACTGGATGAGCGTGCGGGCGAGGGAGAGGCGCAGGCCGATGCCGCGGCTGTCGGTGGCCACATGGCCGCGGGGTTCGCCGCCGGCATGGTCTAGGCGAGCAGGCCCAGTGCCTTCGTCCTCGACGAGAATGACGATACCATCGGGCGAAGCGGCCCAGTTGATCTCGATCCAGTCGTTGTGGCCAGAGCTGCGCACCGCCTCACCGAGCACGCGGGCGAGCACCTGGCGCAGGGCGCGCTGATCGGCCCAGATCAGCAGTTCGGCGGCATCGCCCTGCGGCACGCGCCAGTTGCGCCGGCCGGGACTGATGGCCGTGGTGATCGTGATGACAGCATCGGCCATCAGCTCGGTGATGATGATGGTTTCGCAGTTGAGCGAGCGCCGCGCGTCCGCCGGCATGAGATGATGTTCGAGTTCGTCCGCAAGGCCGCCGAGCTGGGCCGCAGCCCCCCCCATCACCGCAGCGTTGGGATGAATTTCTGCGACCAGCTGGTCGGCGTGGCCGCGCAGAGTGAGTGCCATGGCCTGCAGCTCGTGGGCAAACAGGCGCAGGATGCGGGTAACATTTGCCTCGCCCACATGAGCTTCGGCACAGATTTCCATGCACGCCCGGTAGGCGCGTATGGTGCCGCGTAGGCGCCAGGCCAAGTTCGCCACACAAAGCAATGCGGCGCCCGCTAGGCACCAGGGGAGGATTGTCGATAAACCGGTCAGGGCATTCATTGCGATGAAGAATGTCGCAAAATGACCAACACCAGATTAACGTCGCATCGCAGTATCAGGCAACGCGCATCGGATCAGGCGGTCACGGCGGCCTTCTTGTCGCGCGCCTTGATGATGCGGCGCTTGATCACGCGGGCTTCCTCGGGAAGCTTGGTGTTCGAGGTCGACAGCAGGAACGCGTCGATGCCGCCATTGTGCTCCACCGTGCGGATGCCGCGGGTGGACAGGCGCATGGTGATGGACGTGCCCAGGATATCGGAAAGCATCGAGGATGCCTGGATGTTCGGCAGGAAGCGACGACGGGTCTTGTTGTTGGCGTGGCTGACGTTGTTACCCGACAGGACACCCTTGCCTGTGATCTGGCAGCGGCGAGACATCTGAAAAATCCTCAAACAGTCGTGAGCATGTGGGCGCGCGACAAGAGAGCCGCGCGGACAGCATCGCAAGATGGTGGCTTATGGCCAAGCGGGGCGTCGGCGTCAAGCATCGCCGTGGTCGTCCGGCTCACGGAATTCACCGGCTTTGACGCTCTCGATGGCGTTTTCGAGGATGCGGACCACCGACTCATCATCCAGCGTGCGGGTCAGCATGCCGATGGCGCCGCCCAGCAGGGCGGAGGCGATCGAAACGCCGTCGATGTTCTGTCCGGTCATGAAGCCGATCGCCTGATCGACCACGGCGCCGGCGTGGCTGAGGCCGGGCGGGGCCGCATCGAGGTCGTCCGGGGAGGTGGTCATTGGTATCCTTTCAAAGGGCTTCGACGTGGAGATCGGCGGCCAGATGCTGCTGCTCGGCCTGCAACGCCCACATGCGGGCATACATGCCACCTGCCGCCAGCAGCGTGTGATGGTTGCCGCGCTCGGCGATCTCGCCGTGGTCGAGCACGATGATCTGGTCGGCATCGGTCACAGTGGACAGGCGATGCGCGATGGTCAGCGTGGTGCGGTTGCGCGACAGGCTGCGCAGCGCCTGCTGGATCTCCTGCTCGGTGCCGGTGTCGAGCGCGCTGGTGGCTTCGTCCAGGATCAGAATGCGTGGGTTTTTGAGAATGGTGCGGGCGATGGCCACGCGCTGCTTCTCGCCGCCGGAGAGTTTCAGGCCGCGCTCGCCCACGCGGGTGGCATAGCCGTCCGGCAGACGCTGGACGAAGTCGTGCACCTGGGCGAGCTTTGCGGCTTCGATGATCTCCGCCTCGGAAGCGCCCGGCCGGCCGTACGCGATATTGTAGAGAATGGTGTCATTGAACAGCACCGTGTCCTGGGGCACTACGCCGATGGCCGCGCGCAGGCTGTCCTGGGCGATGTCGCGCAAATCGTGGCCGTCTACCAGCACGGCGCCGGAATTCACGTCGTAGAAGCGGAATAGCAAGCGGTTGATGGTGGATTTGCCGGCACCGGTGGGCCCCACGATGGCAAGCGTCTGGCCAGGCGGCACGGTGAAGCTGACGCCGCGCAGGATCATGTGGTCTGGCCGATAGCCGAACACCACGTGGTCGAACCGAAGTTCGGTGGCCTCATGCGTTTCTGGCAGGGTGATGGCGCCGGGGCGGTCGGTGATCTCGGCGTGGGTGGCGAGCAGGCGAAACATCTGCTCCATGTCCACCAGCCCCTGCTTGATTTCGCGGTAGACGAAACCGATGAAGTTGAGCGGCTGGTAGAGCTGCATGAGATAGGTGTTCACCAGCACGAACTTGCCCACGGTCATCGTGCCGTCGCGCACGCCTTGGGCCGCCATCAGCATGACCAGCGCGAGGCCGGCTGCGATGATAGCGGCTTGGCCGAGGTTGAGCATGTTCAGCGTCACCTGGCTTGTCACCGCGGCCCGCTCATAGCGAGCGAGTGCGCCGTCGTAGCGGGTGGCCTCATGGCGTTCGTTGCCGAAATATTTGACCGTCTCATAGTTCAGCAGGCTGTCCATCGCCTTGGTGCGGGCCTCGCCATCGGTCTCGTTCATGGTGCGGCGGAACTTCACCCGCCAATCGGTGAAACCCATGGTGAAGCCGAGATAAAGTACCACCGCGGTGAAGGTGACGGCGGCGAACCGCCAGTCAAAGATCTTCCACAGGATGCCGGTGACGAGCACCACTTCGAACAAGGTGGGAAGAATGTTGAACACGGCCAGGCGCAGGACCTGCTCGATGCCGGTGGTGCCGCGCTCGATGCTGCGGGAAAGTCCGCCCGTCTGCCGATCCAGATGGAAGCGCAGGGACAAGCGATGCATGTGTCGAAAGCTCTGCATGCTGGCCTTGCGCATGATGCGCTGCTGGGCTGCGGCGAACACGGCATCGCGCATTTCGGCAAAACCCGCGCTGGCCACGCGCAGCAGGCCATAGGCGCCGATCAGCCCAATCGGGATGACCAGCAACGCCTGGCCCGGAGCCAGCGCGTCGACCGCCCGGCTGTAAACCAGAGGTACGTAGACCGTTGCGACCTTGGCAAGCACCAGGCACAGCGTTGCGAGCACGACGCGAATGCGGGTGGCATTGTCGCCAACCGGCCACAGATAAGGCAGCAGGTCGACGATGGTGCGCCACGCGCTGCGGTCGTGCGGGCTGGGCGGTATGACGGGGGTGGATCTCATGGACGCGATGTGGCACCAAAGCGGGGGATTGCAAAGCATTGGCAGCGCAACCCGGCCGCTCATCCGGGACGCGCGCTTCTGATGGATCCAAGATTCCAGCGTCATATCGACGCCTGCAACGCCGCAGTGCTGCCGGGCGAGCGGCTGGTGCTTCGCCTGGGCGGTGACGATGTCGGTTATCTGACCCGGGAATTCGCGACCACGCTCGCGAATTCAGGTGTGGTGGTGGGCGCAGAGTGCGCGACACTGGCCGATGCTGCGGCGTTGCCAGCGCTGGCCAGGACCATGGCGGAGCGCGGTTTCTATCCGTTTCGCCATGAGGCGTTCGACGTGCGGGCGATCCCTGGCGGTACAGTGCTGACGACCATCGACCGCGGCGCCCTGCCCGCTTTCGGCATCATGGCGGAGGGCGTGCACCTAAACGGCCTGGTGCGGCGCCCCGATGGCCTGCACCTGTGGATCGCGCGCCGCGCCGCCCACAAGCTGCTCGACCCCGGCAAGCTCGATCACATCGTCGCAGGCGGCGTCTCGGCCGGCATGGACGCGTGGCAAACGCTTTTGAAGGAAGCCGATGAGGAAGCCGCAATCCCACCAACGCTGATCGCCAACGCGTGTTTTCGCGCCACCCTAAGTTACGCTCTGGACCGCGACGAGGGCCTGCGCCGGGACGTGCTGCAGTGCTATGACCTGGAGTTGCCGGCGGATTTCCGGCCCTGCGCCGCCGATGGCGAAGTCGAGAGTTTTGAGCTGTGGCCGATCGCACGCGTGTTTGAACGCGTGCGCGACACCGACGACTTCAAGTTCAACGTCAATCTGGTTCTGATCGACCTGTTTCAACGGCTCGGCATGCTGTGACCGTTCAACCCTCGGGCGGGTTGTTGGTGATCGGGATGTCGCGCGTCACCACGGCTTCGCCGCCGGGTTGTTCGCCGAGGCCGTTCACCTGGTGGCCAATCTGCTGTTGCAGTTCCGCTTCCAGGCCTTCGACGTCGTGGGTGTTGGTCTCGGGGCCATTGTTCTCGTAGCTGCGCGGCTGGCGCTGCTGCTGGTGGCCCTGCTGGCCGGCGTTGCCTGTGGCCTGGGGCGCTTGGGTGGCCTGGGCCATGGCGTTGAGAATGCGGAAATAATGCTCGGCATGCTGGAAATAACTTTCCGCCATCACCCGATCGCCCACGCTGCTCGCGTCCCGGCCCAGCTGAAGGTATTTCTCGAACAACTGCTGTGCGGTGCCACGAATGCGCAGGTCGGGACCAGAACTGTCGAAAACATGATTGCGGTTGAGAGGAATGCCGCCGCCCTGCGGCCGGATCTGCTGACCACCACCGCCGCCGCCGCCGCCACCGCCACCGCCACCGCCGCTGCGGTTGTTGTTGTTGTTGCGTCCACGCATACGTTTCATGTTCATGCTGAGATCATAGCGCTTTCCTGTCTGCTGTGCTGGGTGCGACAGCCATACATGCCGCCGCGTGGCCCGGGTTCCCCGCGCCGTTGGATAATGTTGCCGGAACGGCCGCCCGGCGTCTCTGGGAGCCTCATCAACCGGGCGCGATCATCGAAATCGCAAGTGATTAGGTTGATTGGGTCAGAGAATCGGACGCTGCCTTGGCTGGCGGCCGACTGCTGGACAGTTGCAAGTTAGCGGTGCCACGCGGCATTGCCAAACGATTTCTGCGCCCTGAGCACCAATGCTCGCGCAATCCCGCCGAGATCGGCACACAGGGCCACGGTTTCAAGCCCGGCGTCACGGGCCAGCGTGCCAACATCGCCATCCTGGCCAGCGCCCAGTTCGAGGACGCCAACTCCGCCAGGCACCAGAAGCCTTGGCATCTCCGCAAGGATGACACGGTAGGCGTCCAGACCATCAGCGCCGCCGTCCAAGGCGCGGGCGGGTTCGTGGCGAGCCACCTCGGGCATCAGCCCGGCGATCTCGCCTTGCGGAATATACGGCGGGTTGGACAGCACGAGCTCAAAGCGACCTGTGATCGCCTGCGCCCAGTCGCCGGCTAAAAAGCTCGCGTGGTCGGCAAGATTGTTCCTGGCCGCATTGCGGCGGGCCAGGCTGGCCGCGGCCGGCGACAGATCGATGCCGACGCCGAATGCCTGCGGGAATTCCACCAGGCAGGCCAGCAGCAGGCAGCCGGTGCCGGTACCGAGGTCGAGAATCCGCCCCGGCGGCGCGGTGCAATGGGCGATGGCGGCGCTGACCAGCGTCTCTGAGTCGGCGCGCGGGATCAACGTGTCGCGGGAGACCTCCAGATCGAGCGTCCAAAATCCCTGATGGCCGGTGATCAGCGCCAGCGGTTCATGGGTCAGTCGACGCGCCAGCAGCGTTTGAAAGCCGGTCGGGTCGATTTCCCGCCCGCGGTCGATCAGCACGGAGCGGTCCAGGCCGAGGGCATGGGCCAGCAGCAGGCGGGCTTCCAGGCGCGGCATGTCGATGCCAGCCTGTTGCAGGGCGACGGCTGCGGCCCGGAGTACCTCGCCTGCGGTCATTCCTCGGCGGCAAGACGCGCGGCCTGGTCTTCGGCGGTCAGCGCGTCGATGAACTCGTCGAGCTCGCCCTGCATGACCCGGTCGATCTTGTACAACGTCAGGTTGATGCGGTGGTCGGACACGCGGCCTTGGGGGAAGTTGTAGGTGCGAATGCGTTCCGAACGGTCGCCGGTCCCAACCTGGGATTTGCGGTCGGCTGAGCGAGTCGCATGCAAGGCGGCGCGCTGCTGCTCATACAGCCGCGCGCGCAGCAGCTTCATCGCCTTGGCTTTGTTCTTGTGCTGGCTCTTCTCCTCCTGCATCGCAACCGCGAGGCCAGTAGGGAGATGGGTGATACGCACCGCACTTTCGGTTTTATTGACGTGCTGTCCGCCGGCTCCCTGGGCGCGATAGACGTCAATCCGCAAGTCACGCGCCTCGTCGATCTGCACGTCAGCTTCCTCCGCCTCGGGCATGATGGCGACGGTGACCGTGGAGGTGTGGATGCGGCCTTGGCTTTCGGTGGCTGGCACACGCTGCACGCGGTGGACGCCTGATTCGTATTTCAGCCGCGCGAACACCGATTTTCCAGTGATTTCGGCCGTCGCACCTCGGATGCCGCCGAGCTCGCTTTCATCGAAATCCATCACCTCGAAGCGCCAGCCCTGCGAGGCCGCATATTTTTGATACATCTGGAACAGCTCGGCGGCGAACAATCCAGCTTCGTCGCCGCCGGCGGCGGGGCGGATTTCCAGCAAGCCAGAGCGATCGTCGGCCTCGTCCTTGGGCAGGAGCGACAGGCGAATGGCGTGTTCCAGGGCGGGGATGCGTTCCTTGAACCCGCGCAGCTCCTCTTCGGCGAGATCACGCATATCGGGCTCACCGAGCATCGCCTCGGCCTCTCGCTGTTCGCGTTCGGCGTTTCGCAGCTGGTCGACGCGGGCGACCACGGGGTCGATTTCGTTGAGCTCCTTGGACGCCCTCACATAGGCGTCGCCAGCCAGGCCCTCGCTCATGAGCGCACGCAGTTCATCGGCACGGGCGACGATACGGTCGAGCTTGTCGGCGAGGTTCATGAGAGTTTGAGGACCAGCTCCGCCAGCGCCACCTCGGACTGGGCGCCGCTGGCCAGGTCCTTCACCTGGGCGACCCCGCGCGCAGCCTCGTCTTCGCCGATGATGACCACGGCGCGGGCGCCTTGCTTGTTGGCGCGTTCCATCCGCCGCTTGAGATTGCCGCGATAGCCGATCTCGGCACGGATGCCGGCGCGGCGCAACGACTGCACGGCGTCGATCGCGACAGCCTCCGGACCGTCGCCGACGGGAATGACGATCACCGGGGATACGACACCGGGGCTGGCTGCGAGCAGCATGGATAAGCGCTCAATGCCCGCCGCCCAGCCAACCGCAGGCGTTGCCGGCCCGCCCATTTCCTCCACCAGCCCATCGTATCGGCCGCCGGCCATCACCGTGCCTTGGGCGCCGAGAGCGGAGGTGACAAATTCGAAGGCCGTGTGACTGTAGTAGTCAAGCCCGCGGACGATGCGGGGATTCTCGCGATAGGGCACGCCCATGCGCGACAGATGCTCCTGCAGCTTGGCGTAGAAGGTCGCCGCAGCCTCGGTCAGGAACGGTGTGATAGTTGGTGCATCGGCGACCAAGGCACGATCACCGAGGTCCTTGCTGTCCAGGATACGCATCGGGTTGCGCTCCAGGCGGCACAGGCTTTCCTCCGAAAGTCTGTCTCGATAGGCGGTGAAATACGCCACCAGCGCCGCGCGGTAGGCATCGCGAGACGGTTTGTCGCCGAGCGTGTTGAGCTCCAACACGGTTTCATCTGAGATGCCGAGGGCGGTCAGGATGTCCCAGCCGCAGGCAATCGCCTCGGCGTCGGCCAGCGGCTCGGCGGGGCCGATCAGTTCGCAGCCAATTTGGTGAAACTGGCGGTAGCGGCCCTTCTGCGGGCGCTCGTAGCGGAACATCGGCCCGGCGTAGAATACCTTCTGCGGCAAGGATTGGGTGAGTCCACCGGTGACCAGCGCGCGACAAACCCCCGCCGTGCCTTCCGGCCGCAGCGTGAGGCTCTCGCCGCCGCGATCGGTGAAGCTATACATCTCCTTGGTCACGACGTCGGACGTATCGCCGAGCGTGCGCGCGAACACCCGCGTGTCCTCAAAAATCGGTGTCGACCATTCATCGAAACCATAGGTCGCGGCGACGCGGCGCGCCGTGTCGATCACATGGGCGTGGCGGCGGAAATCCTCGCCAATCAGGTCACGCGTGCCACGGACCGGTTGCAGGTCGTTCAAAAATCAATTCCCAGATCATAGAGGCAGGCCAGCGGTGCGCGGCCACCCTGCGGGTTATTCGGCGGCTAGCTTGGCGGCGGCCTTCTCGGCTTCGATCGCAGCCGCCTTTTTTTCGACCAACGCAATGATATGCTCGACCATATCGGTGCCGTCCATCGTGTGGCTGGTCTTGCCGGCGGCATACACCATGTGCCGGTTGTTGCCGCCGCCGGTGACGCCGATATCGGTCATCAGCGCCTCGCCGGGGCCATTCACCACGCAGCCGATGATCGACAGCGTCAGCGGCGTCTCGATGTGGGCCAGGCGCGACTCAAGTTCCTGCACGGTCTCGATCACGTTGTACCCCTGGCGCGCGCAGGACGGGCAGGAAATGATCTTCACCCCGCGATGGCGGATGCCAAGCGACTTTAGGATGTCCCATCCCACCAGCACCTCCTCCTCCGGCTCGGCCGATAGGCTGACGCGCATGGTGTCGCCGATGCCAGCCCACAGCAGGTTGCCCAGGCCGATCGAGCTCTTGACCGTGCCAGCGCGCTTGCTGCCTGCCTCTGTGATGCCGATGTGCAAAGGGTGGTCGCAAACTTCGGCAAGCTGGGTGTAGGCCGCCACAGCCATGAACACGTCTGACGCCTTCACCGATATCTTGAACTCGTGGAAGTCGTTGTCTTGCAAGATGGCCGCGTGTTCGAGGGCACTTTCGACCAGGGCCTCGGGGTTGGGCTCGCCGTATTTCTCGAGCAGATGGCGCTCCAGCGAGCCGGCGTTGACGCCGATGCGCATCGAGCAGTTGTTGTCGCGCGCCGCCTTGATGACCTCGCGCACGCGCTCCGCGCTACCGATGTTGCCTGGGTTGATGCGCAGGCAGGCAGCGCCTGCCTTGGCCGCCTCAATGGCGCGGCGATAGTGGAAATGGATATCGGCCACGATCGGCACGTTCACCCCGGCGATGATGTGCTTCAGGGCCGCAGTACTTTCCTCATCTGGGCAGGACACGCGCACGATGTCGACGCCGGCCTTCTCGGCCCTCTTGATCTGGGCGATGGTGCCTTCGATATCCGTGGTCAGCGTGTTGGTCATGGTCTGTACCGTGACCGGCGCGTCGCCGCCAACCGGCACGGTCCCGACATGGATCTGGCGGGACTTGCGGCGTTGGATGTCCTGGTACGGGCGGTAGCTGCTCATGATGCTGGTCTCCGGTGACGCGCCCAGGCCTCGGCCGGCGCTCGGGTGCGACGCTTAGGGCTGCTTCCCTGATGGAAGCTTTGCCCCAGGCGGCGGGGGGATCGCAAGCTTGCCGTCGCGCAGCAGATCCGCGTCGAGCGGTACATCACGTCTGACGACACCGTCAGCCCCCAGCGGCGGCACCACCAGCCCGTCCACCAGCACATCGGTGCCACCGGCATTGCCCATGGTCAGCAACAGCGTCGGGCGACCCGCCACCGGGCCAGGCACCGGCCAGGTTTCGCCGGCACGCATGGTGCGGTTGAACACCACGGTGCCCTTGGGGTCGCGCACCTGCACCCAGGCCTCGGACCGGGCGCGCACCACGATGCGACCGCCATCGGCAGCGGGCGGCTGCGGGGTGGCCGTGGCCGACAGGACTGGCACCGCCGGACGGCCAGGGCCAGGTGCGGCACCAGCCATCGTCGCCACCGGCGAGACTGGGGCCGGCGCAGGCGGTGGGGTCGGCGGTGATTCCGCGGCGGCGATCAGGCGTTCCGGCACCGCAGCGACCAGCTCCGGCGCCGGCAGGCGTTCGCCGGAAAACCGGTACCAGCCCATATACGCGACCACGATCAGCACGACGCTCACCAGGATCACCGCACCGGCGGGCACACCGCGCTCCGGCACCGGGGCCGGGAAAGACAATTCGGTCTTGCGGTTCACGTCCGCCGCTTCGGCGCGGAAGCGGCGGGCGATCTCGTCGGCATCGAGCCCCATCGCGCCGGCATAGGTGCGCACGAAACCCACGGCGTAGGCATTGCCGGGCAACTCGGCGAAACGGCCGGCCTCGATCGCTTCCAGGTAAGGCAGGCGAATGCGCAGGCTCGCCGCCACCGCCGGCAGGCTCCACCCGAGTTGCTCGCGCGCCACACGCAGGTCCGTGCCCACGCCGGGCATCAAATAGGGTTGCCCATAGCTGTCCTGGCCATAACCGTGGTCAGTACCTGGGTTCTTGACAGGCGACATCATTGTCCGGCCTTCCGCCAATTTGGACCTGCGATCGTGCAGCACCGCGTGATGGCCCCCCAAAGGCGAGATACAGGCCAAAATGGAGGGAAGCCGGGCCCGTCCATCGTGTCGGTGACCGCGGCTTCTAACCCGAAGCGCCGGTCTTGCCAACTATCCGGCGCAGCCGAACAGAGGGCTACACCGGCAGCTCATGCTCGCGGGCCCAGGTGGCGATCGGCTCACGCAGGCTGGCGACGCCAGCTGCGGTGCGGCGGAGGCTGGTGAGGAAGGCGCGGAACCGGGGCAGGTCTAGTTCCGCCAGCAGGGCCTTGATCGGCAGAATGGCGGAGGCGGGCATGGACAGGGTGGTGATGCCCAGCGCCACCAGCGTGATCGCCTCCAGCGGGCGCGAGGCGGCCTCGCCGCAGACCGACACCGGCACGTTCGCAGGGGCCGCCTTGACGACCAGTTCGGTCAGCAGGTCGAGCATCGGCGGCGACAGCAGGTCGTAGCGGCCGGCGAGGGCTGGGGAACTGCGGTCGGCGGCGAACAGGAACTGCAGCAAGTCGTTGGTGCCGACCGAAATGAAGTCGACCTCCTCAAGCAGCGCCGGCAGCTGCCACATCAGCGCCGGGATCTCCAGCATGGTTCCGATGTCGAGCTGCGCGGGGCCGGGGCGAACCTTGGCCGCCTCGGCCAGCAGCAGCGCGCGGGCCTGTCGGAATTCGGCGACCGTAGCCACCATCGGAAACATCACCGACAGCTTCCGTCCGCCGGCCGCCAGCAGCAGGGCGCGCAGCTGGCGCCGAAGCAGGGCGGGCCGGTCCAGCCCGATGCGCAGCGAGCGCCAGCCCATCGCGGGATTTTCCTCCTCGGGCGGCGGGCTGCCGGGCAGCAGCTTGTCGCCGCCAAGGTCGAGCGTGCGAAACACCACCGGCAGGCCGCCGGCGGCATCGAGCACCCGGGCGTAGACGGCGGTCTGTTCGGCGGTGTCGACCACCGCACCTCGCGCCAGCATGGCGATTTCGGTACGAAATAACCCGATGCCGGCCGCCCCGGTGTTCGCGAGCTGGGACAGTTCGAGGGCGAGCCCCACATTCAGCATGAGCGAAACCGGCGTGCCATCCCGCGTGCGGCAGGGCTGGTCGCGCAGCGCGGCCCAGCCGGCCTGCCGGGCGGAGCGGGTTTCCAGTGCGCGCAGATAGCCTTGCACCACCTCCTGCTCGGGGCGCAGCAGCACCTGCTCCTCCTCGCTGTCGATCACGATCTCGTCGCCGGGCTCGGCGGAGTCGACGACGCCACGGGCACCGCCGAGGGCTGGAATGCCGAGTGCCCTGGCGAGGATGGCGGCGTGGCCGCTGGGGCTGCCTTCCTCGATCACGACGCCGAGAATACCGCGGGCGTGCCAGTCGAGCAGTTCGGCCGGGCCGAGCCGGCGCGCCAAAAGGATCGCGCCCACCGGAACCGGGCTGCTGTCGGCACCGCCGTCGAGATGGGCGAGGAGGCGGCCGGCCATATCCTCGAGATCGGCCAGCCGCTCGCGCAGATAGGGGTCGGCGATGCGGCGCATGCGGTCGCGCAGGTCGCTGGCGACGCGGGCCACCGCCGCTTCCGCCGAAAGACCGCTGGCGATCGCCTCGACCACCCGGCGCAGCCAGCCGGTGTCGGCGGCGACCAGACGGTAGGCTTCCAGGATTTCTCGCGATTCGCCGGCATCCTGCACCCGCCGCTCGGGGGGACCGGGCATATGGTCGCGGATCAGCCGGTCCAGCCCGCGTTGCATCTGCTGCCAGGCGGCCTCCAGGCGCACCCGCTCGCCCACGGGATCGTCGACGATGACGCGCTGTGGGGCGGCGCGGCCGAGATGCAGCACGACTGGCCCGACCGCCAGCCCCGGCGCCAAGGTCGCGGCGTCGAACCGGCGCGGCAGGGCGGCGTCGAACCCGGTCTGCTGCGTCTGTGCCACGCCGGATGCGGTGAGCAACTCGGCCAGCAGCATAGCGACGGTTTCCACCACCTCCACCTCGTCGCCGTCATAGCGCCGCGGCGCTCGGTTCTGCACGACGAGCACGCCCAGGGTGCGGCCGGCACGGCGAACCGGGACTGCGAGCATCGAGGCATACAAATCCTCGCCGGTTTCCGGGCGATAGGCGAAGGCAGGGTGGTTCTGTGCGTCAGGCAGGTTCTGGGTGAGGCCGGTCGCCGCGGCCAGGCCCACGATGCCTTCCCCGACCCGTAGTCGGGTGTGGCCGACCGCCTCCGCCCGCAGGCCCTCGGTGGCCGTCAGCTCCAGAATATCGCCGGAATGGGCGACGTAGAGCGAGCAGACCTCGCTGACCAGTTCGGCCGCGACCAGCCGCATCACGGCGGGCAGCTCGGCCTTGGTGCCCCCCGCGCCGGTCCCGGAACGGGCCATGAGATCGCGCAGTCGGGCGAGCAGGCGGCGGGGCGTGGACATGCGCCCAGCCGGTCTTAGGCTGGAAAGGCGAAACGGTGCGACCGCGCCCGCAGCGCCGCGGTCGCCTGGCTCACCAGCTCGGCAATGATCTCGGCGGTCGGCTGCACGCTGGTGACCATGCCAACGGACTGGCCGGCCATCACGGAGCCGGTCTGCACATCACCATCGATCACCGCGCGGCGCAGGGCACCGGCCCAGAAATGCTCGATCGACAGCTGCGCCGCCTCTCGCGAGAGCTCGCCCGACTGAAACCGCGCTATGGTCTCCGCCTGGTGGACCATGAACCGCTGGGTGCCCTCGTTCACCAGGCCGCGCACGGGGATGACCGGAAATCCGTCGTCGAGCTGGCGCGTCGGCAGCGCGTCGCGGGCGTTGGCGCGAACGAAGGCACGCTTGAAGTTTGCATGGGCGATGCTTTCCGCGGAGGCGGCGAAGCGGGTGCCGAGCTGGGCGCCGGCGGCCCCCATTTCGAGATAGGACAGGATCGCCTCGCCACGGCCGAGGCCGCCGGCAACGAACACCGGGATCTCGCGCAGATGCGGCAGGATCTCCTGCGCCAGCACGGTCAGCGACACCGGTCCGATATGGCCGCCGGCCTCGGACCCTTCGATGATCAGCGCGTCCGCCCCGGTGCGCATCAGGCGCCTGGCCAGCACAAGCGCCGGCGAGAAGCAGATCAGCCGGGCGCCGCCGTCCTTGACCGCGCGAACGGCCGCCCCCGGCGGGATGCCGCCGGCGAGCACGATGTGGCTGACACCGTGCGTATGACACACGGCGATCAGCGCCTCGAGCTGCGGATGCATGGTGATGAGATTGACACCGAACGGGCGGTCGGTCCGCGCCCGTGTGGCCGAGATTTCTGCGTCGAGCAGGGCGGGTGTCATCGAGCCGCCCGCGATCACGCCAAAACCGCCGGCGTTGGAAATCGCCGAGACCAGGCGGCACTCGCTGACCCAGCTCATGGCGCCGCCCATGATGGCGATTTCACAGCCCAGAAATGCCGTGCCGCGCGCCCACAGCCGGTTCAGCGTCTGCAGCTCGGCAGAAACCCGTGCGGGCGCCGGCCGGGCTTGTGCGGGTGCCGCGTCGAGGGGAATGAGATCAGGCGGCATCAAGACCGTAGGCCGTGTGCAACGCGCGCACCGCCAGTTCCGTGTAATCCGCGGCGATCAGCACGCTGACCTTGATCTCGCTGGTCGAGATGACCTGGATGTTGATCGATTTCTCCGCAAGCGTGCGGAACATGGTGGAGGCAACGCCTGCGTGGCTGCGCATTCCGACGCCGACCACCGAGATCTTGGCGACATCGGGATCGGCCAGGATCTCGGCGAAGCCGATGCTGGGTTTGTTCGCCTCAAGCGTCGCCCGCGCCCGCGGAAGATCGGCGCGGCCGAGGGTGAAGGTCATGTCGGTGGTGCCGTCGGCCGAGATGTTCTGCACGATCATGTCGACGTTTATGCCCGCCTCGGACAGCGGGCCGAACACGGCCGCCGCGATCCCCGGCCGATCCGGCACGCGCTTGACGGTCACCTTCGCCTCGTCCCGCGAATAGGCGATGCCCGCCACGACTTCCTTTTCCACGATCTCGTCCTCGTCCACCACCAGACTGCCAGGCAGATCGCCGCCATCGGCGTCTGCGAAACTTGACAGCACCTGAACCCGCACGCGTTCCTTCATTGCGAGCTCGACGCTGCGCGTTTGCAACACCTTCGCCCCCACCGACGCCAACTCCAGCATCTCCTCATAGGCGATGCGGTGCAACTTTCGCGCCCGCGGCACCATACGCGGGTCGGTCGTGTATATACCGTCCACGTCTGTATAGATATCGCAACGATCCGCCTTCAACGCTGCCGCGAGCGCCACGGCCGAGGTGTCGGAGCCGCCGCGGCCGAGCGTTGTGACCCGCGCATCCGGACCCAGCCCCTGGAAGCCGGCCACGACGGGCACCTGGCCCTGTCGCATGCGCGCGATCAGCAGCTCGCCGTCGATGGCGTCGATGCGCGCTTTGCCATGGGCGGCGTCGGTGCGCAGCGGGATCTGCCAGCCCTGCCAGGACCGTGCGTCCACCCCCGCCTCCTGCAATGCGATGGCCACCAGGCCTGCGGTCACCTGCTCGCCGGTGGCCACCACCGCGTCATATTCTCGGGCATCATGCAGGGGGGAGAGCGCCTGGCACCAGGCGACCAGCTGGTTGGTGGTGCCTGCCATGGCGGAGACGACGACCGCGACCTCATGCCCCGCCGCCACCTCCCGCGCCACGCGTCGTGCGACGTTGCGGATACGGTCGAGATCGGCCAGCGAGGTGCCGCCGAATTTCATGACGATGCGGGACATGGGCCAAACCTTTGGGGTCACCTTGTGGAACCGGTGGCCTGCCGTAATTGAATGGGCAGGCGGAGCCGGCCTGCCGTGCGGCTGGCTGCATACCGGCGGCACCGACGGATCGCAAGAGCCCGGCGCATGACGGTCGCGCAACCAGGTCCGTTCACGTCCTTGCGTTTTGGTGAACGTTCGCGGCGTGTTATGATGTAGGACAATTACACATCGCCGCCACCGAGGGAGCCCCTGCAAATGTTGTCTTTGCTGACTCGCCGCAATATCACCGTCGCAGCCGGCGCCCTGTTGCTGACCCGGATCGGCATTGCCGCCGCAGCTCCTGCGCCCGTCCCTGCCCTTTCAAAACCCACGGAACGGCCGATCCTGTCCATCTCGGGCAAGATCCGCGTGTTTAATGACGGCGAGACCGCGAAGTTCGACCGTCCCATGCTCGAAGCGCTCGGCATGACCGGTTTTGATACGACAACCCCTTGGTACGACAAGGCGCAGCATTTTGACGGTCCCTTGATGACCGCGGTGTTCGGCGCGGTGGACGCCTATGGCGACAGCGTCGTGGCGACCGCGCTCAACGATTATTCCACGACCATCCCGTTTGCCGACCTCGCCCAGTTTAAGCCCATCCTCGCGCTGAAGCGTGACGGCAGCTATCTGCCGGTGCGCGACAAGGGGCCGCTGTTCGTCGTCTATCCCTACGACAGCGACCCCGAACTGAAGCAGCAAAAATACTATGGCCGGTCCGCCTGGCAGGTTGCCAGCTTCACCGTAAAATAGCCTGCACTGACCGATCCTCGGTTTGAGGCGGCTACTTGGTTCATGGAAAATGACTCTGTGGCGGTTTTCTGAGCGGGCCTTCAGGTGGCAACCAAGGCCTGACCGCGCCGACCGAGAAAAGGGAATGCGTGATCCGGGGATGCTCGACGCCATACGCACACAGGCGCGCTCAAGACCAGGTGCAGCCCAACCGGTGGGCATGATCCCGCCGGTGGCAGCCGTGCGCGGGTGGCGGCGTCCGCGGCTGTTCACTGTACTTTTGGCGCTGATCAGCGTCGCGGTGCTGGGGGCCAGCATATATACCTCGCTGCTGATCCGCGAACGACAAAAGGCCCTGAGCCAGGTGTCGCGTTACAACTTAACATGGGTGACCAGTCAGGCTGCGCTCGAACTGGCCCGGTTGGAGGCCACGATCGGCGAATACGCCCTGGCAGGGCCGATGGGTGATCCCGGCCACGTGCAGGTCCGCTTCGACATCATGGCCAACCGGGTGCAGGTGCTTGACCACGGTGAGCCGGGCGACCTGATCCACGCCAGCGCCGAGTTGCAGGCGATCTATGACCAGGTGCGCGACGCCATGGGCCGCGCCGACAAGCTGATGGACCACATCGACCAGCCCGGCGTGCCGGCCCAGCTGATCGCGCTGATCAGCCCGCTCAACGTGCCGCTCTCCAAGCTCGCCGGCGCCGCGCATGACGATGGCGGCGATATGGTGGCGCAGGATCTCAAGCAGCTCAGCACGCTGCACTGGGCCTTCTCCGGCCTGCTGATCGCGCTCATTCTGTGTTCGATCGGCCTGATCGTGGTGCTCAGCCTGCACAATCGCCTGCTGCAGCACGCCTACGCCGAAGTGGGTGCATTGGTCACCAATCTCCGCCGCACCGGCAGCGAGCTCGAACTGGCGCATGAAGGCACCAAGCATGCCGTGGAGGAGACAAGACTACAGAACAGTCGGTTCGACGCAGCGCTTAACAATATGTCACAGGCGCTGTGCATGGTAGGGGCGGACGACCGTTTGATCATGTGCAATCGACCGTTCCGCGACCTGTTCGGCAAACCGGCAGCACAGGCGCTCAATGGAACCTTTGCATGGCAGCTGTTTCGTGACGTCAGCCGCGTTGCCGGGCCAGATGCCGAGCTGATCGAACGCATGTGGCACGAGCAGCAGCCGCTGATAACCGGCCAGCGAGCCGGTGCCTTCGTCGTCGAGGGTGAGCCGCTTGCGGCTGGAGCGCGAGAGACCGTGGTGGGACGCGCGCTCGCGGTATCTCATCAGCCGATGCCCGATGGTGGCTGGCTGGCCACCTACGAAGACATCACCAGCAACAGGCTGGCCGAGCGCCAACTTGCTCAGTCACAGAAGATGGAGGCTATCGGCAATCTCACCGGTGGCATGGCGCATGACTTCAATAATTTGCTCGCCGTGATAAGCCTCAACATGGAGTTCTTGCTGGCGCAAAGTAACGTCGACCCGAGGTTCCAGGAGCCAGCCACCCGGGCACTGCAAGCCTCGTTGCGCGGCGCCAATCTGATTACCCAACTGCTGGCCTTCGCCCGCCGACAGCCGCTCGCGCCGCAGCGCATCAGCGTCAATCCATGGATCGGATCGATCGCCTCGCTGCTGGAACGCACGCTGGGCGACAGCATCGAGATACGCTTGGCACTGGGCACCACCATCTGGCCGGTGAACGCGGACGCGACGCGGCTGGAGACAGCGATCGCCAACCTCGCCACCAATGCGCGAGACGCCATGCCGACTGGTGGCCGCCTGACGATCACCACGTCCAACCGCATGATCGAGGCGGAACCTGAATTGGGTCGCGACGGAATATCGCGCGAGGGGGTCGGCCGCGAGGGGCGCAGCAGGATCGGCGCCGAGGAGCAGAAGCCCGGCGACTATGTCGTGATCGAAGTGTCCGACACCGGCATAGGCATCGCATCTGACATCATGAACCGGATCTTCGAGCCCTTCTTTACCACCAAGCCAGAAGGCCGCGGCACCGGACTGGGGCTCAGCATGGTGTTCGGCTTCATCCGCCAATCCGGCGGCCATATCACGGTGGACAGCGCGCCCAACTGCGGAACTACCTTCCGCTTGCATCTGCCGCGCGCCGAGGGTGCCACGGTGGAGGAGGTTGCAACACCGCAACCGACCGAAATGCTCGGCGGCACCGAAACAATCCTGCTGGTCGAGGACAACGAGCCAGTGCGAACCATCACGACCGAGTTGCTCACGCTTCTCGGCTACCAGGTGATCGCAGTCGAGCATCCGCAGGCGGCCTTGGTCTGCCTCAACGAAGGCACGCGGGTCGATCTGTTGTTCAGCGATGTCGTGATGCCCGGCGGCATGGACGGTTTCAGTCTGGTCGAAACCGCCACCGCACTCCGCCCCGGGCTGAAGGCGCTGGTCGCTTCCGGCTATGCCGAGACAGCGGCCACCCCAGGCACCAAGGCGGCCAGCGTGCGCATGCTTGCCAAGCCATTCCGCCAGAGCGAACTGGCACGGGTGGTGCGCGAGGTTCTGGATCGCTGAGGGTGCGCGCCGCTCCCGGCAAGCATGCAGCACCCCACATACTGCAGCGAGAGAACAAGATAGAGGAGGCAGATCGGAATGTCCGCAAGCGTGATGGCCAACGAAATTGCCCGGTTCGATGCGCTGGCCGCCAAATGGTGGAACCCCCGAGGTCCAATGGCACCGCTGCATGCCATGAACCCGGTGCGCGTGCATTGGGTAGATCAGCAGATCCAGGCCGCCTACGGCCGCAAGGTCCGTCTGCTCGATGTCGGCTGCGGCGGCGGCCTCGCTGCAGAGGCGCTCGCCCGGCGCGGCCATGAGGTGACCGGAATCGACGCCGCAGCCGAACTGATCGCCGCGGCTGAAGCGCATGCAGCCGAAAGTGGTGAAAGCTTTTCGCTGTGCTACCGCGCCATCACGGCCGAAGCGCTACTGAAAGAGCCGACACGCTTCGATGCCATCACCGCCTTGGAAGTAATTGAGCACGTCTCCGATCCCGCAGGGTTCCTTACCACACTGGCCGGACTGCTCGTGCCCGGCGGCGTGCTGTGCGTGTCAACGCTCAACCGAACCACAGCATCGTATCTAGTGGCGAAACTCGGGGCGGAATATATGCTCAGACTGTTGCCGATCGGCACCCACACCTGGCGCCAGTTCATCACCCCGGCCGAGCTCGCGGCGATGGCACGTGCAGCCGCTCTGCAGGTCACCGGTATCGCCGGCCTCAGCTTCTCACCCGGTCGCGGCGCATGGCGCACGACCCAAGACACAAGCGTGAACTACATTCTCGCCGCCCGTGCACCGGGCAGCGCTTAACCGTCAGCGCGGTCGACCCAGGGAATTCTTGCAATGGCAATGCCATCCTCTGCCAGGGCTTCCGCCTGCTCGGGTGTGGTTTCGCCGTAGATGCCGCGCGCGGTGCTTCCGCTTCTGTGAACACGCCGGGCCTCGTCGGCAAATCCTGCGCCGACATAGTCGCAGTTTTTTTCCACCTCCGCGCGTAGCTTCTGCAAGGCGGCGCGCACCCCAGCCGGCATGGTCTCGCCCGCAACCGCTGTGGTCGGATGTTGCGGCACCACCACCACGGCATTGGCTTTTTTCGGCAGCGATGGAGCCATCATCCCACGTTCCACCTCGACGTCACCGCATACCGGGCATTCCAGCAGCCCGCTCGCCGCCTGCATTTCGAAGGCGGCGGAGCTGGGGAACCAACCGTCGAACCCATGGTCCTGGCGACAGCGAAGCTGATAGTGAATCATCGTGATGTCCTGATTGGGCGAGCATTCACCATAATTGGCGTCAAGCAATGCCCCGGGCAAGGCCTCATGCGGCCAGCATCGCGTTCAACTTCCCGGCCCGATCGAGCGCCATCAGATCATCGCAGCCGCCGATAAGCGTGCCATCGATAAAAATCTGCGGAACACTGGTTCGACCAGACCGTGCCAGCGCTTCGGCACGTGCGGGCGAGCCGCCGGGGGCGTCGATTTCGCGGAACTCGACATTTTTTTTGCTCAGCAGGCTCTTGGCTCGCACACAATAGGGGCACCAGTCCTGGGTATAGATTTCGATTTTGGCCATGGGGAACTCCTGTCCGGATCGTAAGGGTTGTGGTTCCGGGCACTCGGCGCAAGACCGACGTGTCGCTGTCAATGCGAACGCGGGTCAGTCACGCGCGCGGCCACCAGCACATCCACCTGGGCCGCGCCGGCTCGCAACAGTGTTTTCGCGCAACCGGCTGCCGTGGCGCCTGATGTCAGCACATCATCAACCAGGATAATCCGGCGACCTGCGAGTTGCTCGCGGCGAGACGCTCGGACAGCAAACACACCGTCCACCGCGGCAAGGCGAGCGTTGGCAGACAACGCGCCGAGCGGTCCGGTGGCGCGCAACCGAAGCATCGCATCGCGACAGACCGGCACATGGCTGATGCGAGAAATCTGCGCGGCCAGCAGAGCAGCTTGATTGTAGCGACGTCGCCGAAGCCGACTGCGATGCAACGGGACTGGGATCAAAAGCTCGCCCTGATCGAGCAGTTCGCGTCCGGCGCAGACCATTATACGCGCCAAAGCCGCTGCGAGTTCCGTGCGATCGGCGTGTTTCAGTGGCAGGATCGCGCGCCGGCTTTGATCATCGTAGCAGAAGGCGGCTCGGGCCTCCCGCCACGGTGGCGGCGTTTCCCGGCATTGCGCGCACAGCCCGTCTGGACCGCCCTCAATGGCGATCTCGAACGGAACGCCGCATTGGCAGCAGCAAGGCTGGGAGATGAACTGCGTCGCGTTGAAACAGGTGGCGCAAAGCCGTCCTGGCTCCAACACCGGTGCGTCGCAGGTGAGGCACTGCGGCGGCAACAGCGCGTCCAGCACCGCCCTGCCCCATTGGTTTGCCTGCCGCCACGCCATCTGTCCGAGTTGCATTGGCGTAAGCTAGCGGTGCGCGCCCTTGGCACAAAGGCAATCCCGCGTCACATCCACGTCCATGACACCGATCATCTTCGACCGCTTCGCCCTTCGTCGACACCGCGATCGGGCAGCAGCCCACCTCGACGAGGTGAAGCCAGTGTTGCTCGACGTCGCCCTGCGTCTGCTCGACCGGCTGGACGATACCACCCGAAGCTTCAGCAGAGCGCTCGACGTCGGTGGCCGAGGTGTGGTGGCACCGCTGCTGCAGGCACGCGGCATCGCCACCGTCAGCACCGATCTGTCGCCCGCCATGGCAGCCTGCGCCGGCGGCGTCGCGATTGCAGCCGATGAGGAGCGGTTGCCGTTCGCCCCCGCCAGCTTTGATCTGATCATCGCCAATTTGTCGCTGCACGGCGTGAACGATCTGCCAGGTGCCATGATCCAGCTGCGCCAGGCGCTGATGCCAGATGGGCTGTTCCTCGCAGCACTGCCAGCGCTCGGCACGCTAGCAGAATTGCGGAATGCGCTCACCGAAGCGGAATCTGAGTTGGTGAGCGGCGCATCGCCTCGCGTCGCTCCATTCCCGGACTTGCACGACGCTGCCGCCTTGTTGCAACGGGCCGGTTTCGCCCTGCCGGTGGTGGATCTGGAGAACATCAGCCTGCTGTATAGCACGCCGTTCGCTCTGCTACGGGATCTCCGACATGCTGGCGAGGCCAATGCAACTCAACTGCGCAGCCGCCGCACGCCGCACCGCGCCTTATTCCCGGCCGCGCTGGCACGGATGCGTGGGGCAGATGGCAGCATGCGAGTCACCCTGCGGCTCGCCATGCTCACAGGTTGGGCTCCCGGACCCGGCCAGCCGCAACCCTTGCGTCCCGGCTCCGCGCAGACCTCGCTGGCCGAAGCGCTCGGGGGGCCACTCAGCCCCCAGTGACGCTCATGTGGCGGGAGACCGACGGCGCTTCGTCGCGGCGGTCGATGACGAAGTCATGGCCTTTCGGCTTGCGGCCGATAGCGCTCACAATCGCAGCGTCGATCTCGTCGTCGCTTGCACCACCACGCAGCAGCGGCCGGAAATCAGCGGCGTCGTCCTGGCCCAGGCACATATACAAGGTACCCGTGCAGGTCAGCCGCACGCGATTGCAGCTTTCACAGAAGTTGTGGGTCATCGGCGTGATGAAGCCGATCCTTCCCCCGGTTTCCGCCACTGTGAAATATCGCGCCGGCCCCCCTGTCTGGTAGTCGGTATCCTCTAGGCGCCAGTTCTTACGAAGCCGGGCACGGACCTGAGACAGGGGCAAATATTGGTCGGAGCGCTGACCTTCGATGTCGCCCAGCGGCATGGTTTCAATCAGGCACAGATCAAAGCCGTGTTCTCCGCACCAGGCCAGCAACCGGTCGAACTCATGCTCGTTGACGCCTTTTAGCGCCACCGCATTGATCTTGACGGCTAGGCCGGCAGCCTTGGCGGCGAAGATGCCGTCCAGCGTCTTTTCAAGCTTTCCCCAGCGGGTGATGGAGGCAAAGACTGCGGGATCCAGCGTGTCTAGGCTCACGTTGACCCGGCCCACGCCAGCAGCCGCGAGATCACCGGCGAAGCGTGTCAGCTGGCTGCCGTTGGTGGTGAGCGTCAGCTCACGCAGTCCCCCGTTGGCGGTGTGGTTCCCAAGCCGGGCGCCCAGGCTCCTGAACAACGTCATCACCTCGCGCCGCACCAGCGGCTCGCCTCCGGTGATGCGTATTTTGTCGGTGCCGAGGCGGATGAACGCCGCGCACAGCCGATCGAGTTCCTCCAGCGTCAGTACGTCTGGCTTCGGCAGGAAGGTCATATCCTCCGACATGCAATAAACACAGCGAAGGTCGCACCGGTCGGTGACGGACACGCGCAGATAGGTGATGGAGCGGCCGAACGGATCGATCATGCAGGCGGAGTGTCCTTCATTTGCCAGATGTTGTCACTTTCAACCCTGACTGCAAGGCGGTCTGCCATCCACGATGTCAAGCGTGACCACACGGGCATTGATCAGCAATTTGCCTGCGTTCTCGAAATTGACGGTCACTCTCGCACCAACCACTGACTGCACCTGCCCCTCGCCCCAATCGGGCCGGGCGGCATGGCGAACCCGTTGGCCGGGTTCGAGCCCCGCAAAAAATCGATCGTTCTGTGGATCGTTCGAAGAATTGCTCGGATTATCCTGCATCGCGTCCTTCCGAACCTAATGATTGTGTGGTCGCATGGGGCCTTACCGGTGTCGAGTGCCAGCATCCGCGAAAGTCGCCGCCGGGCAGGGAGAACATCGTGACACAGTCAGCCCACCCCACGGATGGCACTGCGGCCGAAACCGCCGACGCAGCGCTGGGTTTCTGCGAAACCATGGCTACGCGCCTGTGCCATGATATGGCGGGTATGCTCGGCACTGTGATGGGAGCGCTCGAATTAGCCAGAAGCGACCCAGATCTCGCCGCGGAGGCGTGGCCAGTAGCCCAAGACGGCGCCCAGCAGCTGGGCCAGCGGCTCCGTCTGCTGCGCTCTGCCTGGGGCGGCACAGGCAGCAGCCAGGGCGCCGAACAGGCCAGCGTCGGAATGCGCGATATCGTCGATCTCTGCGCCGGCCTGCCGAGCGGTCGCCGTGTGCAGGTTGTGCTCGACGAACTGCCGCTGGAACGCCAGTTCACCGCCTCGGCCGCTCGGCTGTTGCTGAATCTACTGCTGCTTGGTGTGGAAAGCCTGCACGGCGCCGGCGTACTAACCGCCTCGGGCGCCCTCACCGGCGATATCATGGTGACCATCACCGGCCCGCGGGTCGCCTGGCCACCTGGCTTTGCCGCTATGCTGGCCGATTCCGCCGCGGCCGAACGCCAGCTCGCCGCGCCCAACGCCCATAACCATCTCCAGGCACCACTGACCGCGTTGCTCGCCCATCGCGCAAAAATCAGGGTCGCGATGCTCCTTGCCCGGCAGACGGAACCGGCGCCACCTCTGCTGATATCGCTCGACTGATCGTATTGTGCCATTTCGACCCAAATCCGCGGCACGCTAGCCTCCTTAACTTATTATTCGTCTCTTCCCGCCACACTCCCGTCATCGATTCCAACATGCACCCGGCGGGCGATACCGGGGCGGGAGCACGCGATGGACGACCTGCTGTCGGATTTCCTCACCGAAACCAATGAAAGCCTCTCAGCTCTCGACCTCGCATTGGTCAAGCTCGAGCAAGAGCCGGAGGATGCCGCAACCCTGTCGCTCATCTTCCGCCTGGTGCACACGATCAAAGGCACCTGCGGTTTCCTTGGCCTGCCGAGGCTGGAACGGGTGGCCCATGCTGGTGAAAACATTCTCGGCCGTGTGCGCGACGGCGTGCTCGCGGTCACTCCCGACCTGGTCAGCAACGTGCTGGCAGCGCTCGACCGAATCAAGTCGATCGTGGGCACGCTCGGCGCAACCGGTGCCGAACCGGCCGGCGACGATGCGGTGCTGATTGCAGTATTGGACGCCATTAGTGAAGGCCGCAGTCCGCTCGACACCGCGCCGTCGGCCGTCCGTGCCATCGAACCGTCCATCGACTCGCATTTCGACATAGTCGAGGCACCGCCTGCCGTCGTCGAGCAGTCGGTCCAGACCGCCGCAGCTCTGCTGCCCGCGCCAAACGCACCCGCGCCGGCAACAGCGGCCCCTGCTCTTGCGGCCGAGCCAGTTGCCGCCGAACTCGCCGCGGCCGGTGGTGAAGCAAGCCTTGCCAGCCAGACCATCCGCGTCGGCGTGGACGTGCTGGAAAACCTGATGACCCTGGTCAGCGAACTGGTGCTGACGCGCAACCAGCTTCTGCAGCTGGCCCGCAGCCAGGAAAACGCTGGCTTCACCGGGCCACTGCAGCGCCTGTCCCACATCACCTCTGACCTACAGGAGGGGATCATGAAAACCCGCATGCAGCCGATCGGCTATGCGTGGAACAAGCTGCCGCGGATCGTGCGCGACCTCGCCCGCGAACTCGACAAGAAAATCGACCTCGTCATGCTCGGAGCCGACACTGAGCTCGATCGTCAGGTGCTGGAACTCATCAAGGATCCGCTGACGCACATGGTGCGCAACAGCGGCGATCATGGCCTGGAAGGCACCGCCGAGCGCCGTGCCGCCGGCAAGCCCGACACCGGCCGCATTTCGCTCAATGCATTCCATGAGGGCGGCCACATCGTCATCGAGATTTCTGACGACGGCCGCGGCCTGCCGATCGACAAGATCCGCGCCAAGGTAATCCAGAAGGGTCTCGGCACCGAGGCCGAGCTCAACGCCATGAGCCCCGAGGCCATCCAGCGATTCATCTTCCGAGCGGGCTTTTCGACCGCCGCCGCCATCACCGCCGTCTCTGGCCGTGGTGTCGGCATGGACGTTGTGAAAACCAACATCGAACGGATCGGCGGCACGATCGAGCTTAAAAGCGTGCCGGGCAACGGCACTGTGTTCACCATCAAGATCCCGCTGACACTGGCCATCGTGGCTGCCCTGATCGTGGAGGCGGGCGGCGAGCGCTTCGCTATTCCGCAGATCAGCGTGGTAGAACTGGTACGCGCCCGCGAAGGCGTTTCCGACGCTGCTACCACCGCTGGCAGCGACGAGCAAAGCGGCAGCGCCATCGAGCGTATCAACGGCACCCCAGTACTGCGCCTACGCGAGCGGCTGCTGCCTCTGGTCAGTCTTGACGACCTGCTGCACTTGCGCAGCGACGCACGCGGTGGAACCTCAAAACCACCGGCCGAGACGCACGACTCGAGCCTGACCATCGTGGTCGCCCAGGTCGGCGCGAGCCTGCTCGGCCTGATCGTGGACCGGGTGTTCGACACTGAGGAAATCGTGGTTAAGCCGGTAGCCCCTGTGCTGCGCCACATTTCCATGTTCAGCGGCAATACCATTTTGGGCGACGGTTCGGTCATCATGATCCTCGACCCCAGCGGCATCGCCCGCGCCACGGGAATCGCCGGCTCCGGCGACAGCCGTCAGCTCGAACGCAGCCAGGACAACAAGACGTCTGATTTCGATCCCGACTCGTGCACCACGGCCATGTTGTTGTTCCGTGCTGGCGACGAGAATGTGAAGGCAGTTCCACTGGGCCTGGTCGCCCGTCTGGAAAACATCCCGCGCGACCGCATCGAGTCCGCGGCGGGCTCGCCGGTTACCCAATATCGCGGCCGCCTCATGCGGCTGGTGCCGATGTCCGGCAGCTTCGATCCAAGCCGAGCCGAGCAAGCAGTGTTGGTTTTCACCGACGGGAGCACAGGGGTCGGCCGTGAGAACTGCATGGGACTTGCCGTGGATGAAATCGTCGACGTCGTCGAGTCTAATTTGCGCATCGAGTTGTCCGGCGCCCGCGAAGGCATTCTCGGCACCGCGGTGCTTGCCGGCCGGGCTACGGATGTCATCGATACGTCCTACTGGCTCACTCAAGCCAACCAGGACTGGTTCAAGCCGATGGACACACGCGATCTGGAGCACGGTGGCCGCCCGCATCTGCTCATCGTCGAGGACAGTCATTTCTTCCGCCAGATGATCGTTCCCGTCCTCGAGGCCGCCGGCTACAGCGTGCTGGCGGTGCCTGATGCTGCCAAGGCCCTGTCGTTGCGCGATGCCGGCATGATGTTTGACGCTATCGTCTCCGACATCGAAATGCCGGACATGGATGGGCTGGAATTTGTCCGCGCGGTGCGTTCCTCGGGAAGCTGGGCGCAACTGCCAGTTATCGCCCTGAGTGGGCGCAGCAGCGACCGTGACGTGGAGGATGGGCGCGAGGCGGGCTTCACCGACTATGTCGGAAAATTCGCCAAGGACTCACTCTTGCAGAGCCTGCGCCAGTGCGTTTCGCAGCCTCGCACCAGCAGCACAGACCCGCTGCGCATGGTAGCCTGATTGCCCTCAGTTGCTGCCGCCTCAGCGTCTCCGCCTCCCGTCTCAGCACTAGAGCGGGGTGACGTCCGATAGGCGACATCATCCCGCTCTAGCTCTCTGTTTTATCGCGTGATTCAGACCTTTCGGTGATCCCACCCTCGGTCATCACGCTCTAGGGAAAGCCATGTCAGCATCTGAAGCACTTACAACACGAAGCTCCCCGCAAGCCGACACCGGCCGTAACGCGCAGGAGCAGGTCTTCGTGACCCTGATGGTCGCCGACCAACTGTGTGGTATTCCAGTTCTGTCGGTTCGCGATGTCCTTGGCCCGCAAACCATCACCCGCATTCCGCTGGCACCGCAGGAGGTCGCGGGCAGCCTGAACCTACGCGGCCGCATTGTGACCGCCATTGATCTGCGCCGTCGCCTGCGCCTGCCGCCGGAGCCCACCGGCGCGCCGCAGATGTCCGTGGTGGCAGAACAGGGGGGGGAACTTTATGCGCTGCTGGTCGATCAGGTAGCCGAGGTCATGAGCCTGCGTTCGGCGCAGTTCGAGCGCAATCCCGCGACTTTGCCGCAGGAATGGGCCCAGTACAGCAACGGCATCTATCGTCTGCTGGGGCGTCTGCTGGTCGTGCTCGATGTGGCACGCCTGCTCGCTCTGACACCCGAAAATGTGTGAGGGAATCGGCCATGTCTGACGCAATCCGGACCTGCCTGGTCGTAGACGACAGCCGGGTGGTGCGAAAAGTGGCTCGCCGGATCCTGGAACAACAGGGTTTCACGATCGAAGAAGCCGAAGACGGCCAAAAGGCGCTCGAGGCCTGCCGGCGCAACATGCCCGGGTCAGTGCTGCTGGACTGGAACATGCCCGTCATGAACGGCATCGAGTTCCTCAAGGCGCTGCGACTGGAATTTGGCCCCGATCGCCCCCCCGTGATGTTCTGCACGACGGAGAACGACATCTCGTTCATCGAGCAGGCGATTGAGAATGGCGCTCAGGAGTTCATCATGAAGCCTTTCGACGAGGAGATCCTGCTCGGCAAGTTCGCCCAGGTCGGGCTGCTTTGACGATGGCCTTGGGCCAGGCCCCAGGGCTCCCGACGACACCGTCCGTATCTGCTGGACAGGCTACTGGCCGGATTAACTCCCAGTCCGTTACCCAGACAGTCGGGCGGGCCGTCGCACGGGTCATGATCTGCGATGACAGCGTGGTGATCCGCAGCGCCATCGCGCGAATATTGGAAACCGACCCGCTGATCAAGGTGGTGGCCCGGGTCGCCAATGGCGAGGCGGCAGTGGCCGAGGTGAAGCGGCAGACGATCGACGTCGTGGTACTAGACATCGAAATGCCTGTCATGGACGGATTGACGGCCTTGCCGCTGCTGCTGAAGGTTGACCCGTTGATCCGCGTCATCATGGCAAGCACCTTGACCGTTCGAGGCGCTGACGTCGCGCTGCGGGCGCTGCGCCTGGGGGCAGCCGATTATGTGCCGAAGCCCTCCACCGCCACGATCCAGGACGATAGTTTTCGGAATGAACTGCTCGCGAAGGTCCGCGGACTGGCGCGCTTGCGACAAAACACCATCGCACCGAACGCAACGCCGCGCACGGCGGTCAACCGAGCGGCCTCCCTCGTGCTGGGCGCGCGCGCGCC
>JANXSM010000171.1 GCA_025352665.1 Rhodospirillales bacterium
GGGCTAATCCGGCTGCGCCGGGCGGCCTTCGGCCCGACCAGGGCGCTGCCCTGGACCTGGCAAAGGCGGTGCCTCTGCACTCCATTCGTTAAGGCCTGTCTCTGAATGAGGAAGGGGTCATACCCGCGTGTCTTTACGACCCGCGGGTATGACCCCTTCCTCATTCAGAGACAGGCCTTAACGAATGGAGTGCAGAGGCACCGCCTTTGCCAGGTCCAGGGCAGCGCCCTGGTCGGGCCGAAGGCCGCCCGGCGCAGCCGGATTAGCCCTCACCTCCGACTGCGACGAACAGGCTGTGGCCATCACGCAGGACCCGTAGGGCCACAGCCTGGTTGGCCTTGCTCTGGCCGATCGCCTTTACCGCTTCTTCCGGCGAGGTGACGGCGCGGCCACCCACGCCGACGATCACGTCGCCTGAGCGCAGACCGGCGTTGCCGGCTGGGCTATCGGGACGTACGGCCGCGATCACGGCACCCTTCACGGAGCTGGCAAGGCCGAGGCTTTCCCGTGTGTCAGGATTGATCGGCGCCAAGGCCAGGCCAAGACGCCCACCGCTGCTCGGCTGGTCAGCCTGATCATTGGCCGATGCCGTGTCCTGCAGCTTGGCCGGCGTGATCTTCAGCGTCTGCGTGTTGCCGTCGCGCTGCACCACAAGGTCCTCGGACTGGTCGGGGCGCAGGCCGCCCACGATACGGGCAAGCGCGCGCGGATCGGACACTTTCTGGTTGCCCACGGCGGTGATCACGTCACCTGGGCGAACACCAGCGACCGCAGCCGGCGAGTCGGGCTGCACCTCGGCCACCAACGCCCCATCGGGACTGGCAAGCTTCAGGGCGGAGGCCATCGCCGGGTCAACGTTCTGGGCAGACACGCCGATGAAGCCACGATCGATATGGCCCTTGGATTCAAGCTGGGCCACCACTTGCTTCACCAGATTGGACGGAATGGCGAAGCCGATGCCGATCGAACCGCCAGAGGGGCTGAAGATCGCGGTGTTCACGCCGACTACATCGCCTTGGGTGTTGAACAGCGGGCCGCCCGAGTTGCCGCGGTTGATGGGTGCGTCGGTCTGCAAGAAGTCGTCGTATGGACCCGAACCAATGTTGCGGCCGCGGGCGGAGACGATACCAGCGGTGACGGTGCCGCCGAGACCGTATGGATTGCCCATGGCAACCACCCAGTCACCGGGCTGCGCCTTGTCCGAGTCGCCCAATGCGAGGAACGGCAGCTTCTGGCCGGCGTCGATCTTGAGCACGGCGATGTCGGTGCGCTCGTCGCGGCCGATGATCGTGGCAGGCAGTTCACGCCCGCTGTCGAGAGTCACGACCACCTTGGTGGCGCCGGCGATGACATGGTTGTTGGTGACCACGAAACCGTCCTCAGACACCAAAAACCCTGAACCGAGCGCCTTGGCGGTGCGGCTTTCTTCCTGACCGCCGTTCTGACCCTGACCTTGCTGGCCATGGAAGAAGCGGCGGAACATCTGGTCCTGTTGGCTGCCTGGCGGAAAGGGCGAACCAGCCTGCTCGGGCTGAACCCGCTCGGTGCTGGTAATGGTCACCACCGCTGGGCGTACTCTGGCGACCAACGGGCCGAAGCCCTGCAGCGACGTGGTGGCAGGTGCTGCGATCGGCGCGGTGGTCGCAGCAGCCGGCGTCGGCTGTGCGGCGGCCATATGGGCGGACAGCCCCAGTCCGCCCAGCGCAGTGCCGCCAAGCAACACGGCAGCTAAAGCAAGCCGGCGGGGGGATTTAAGGATGGACATGTTTCAATCTCCTCGTTGTGCGCAGTGCCGTCTGTGCACCGCATGGAGGCGAACATGGTCCGGGCCTGATGGAACAAGCAGACGCGCCACCATGTCGAAATTTTCAGAATAGGCGGCTCAGCCTGCAGTGGTCGTGGCCAGGAAGGTCACCGTTACGCGCAATCCTGTGCTGGCGTCACCGAGTTCCAGCCGTGCCGCGTGAAGCTTGGCCACGGCTGCGACCAATGCCAAACCAAGTCCGGTTCCAGGCGTGTTGCGGCTGCCATCAAGCCGATGAAAGCGCTGCAGCACGCGCCCATGCTCGGCCGTGGGAATGCCCGGGCCATTGTCGGTGACGATGAGCACAACGCCTCCCTCCCCCATCTGCCGCAATGCGACCCGGACCGCGACCGCAGCGCCACCATGGGTCAGCGCATTCTCGATCAGATTGGCGAGCATCTGGCGCAGTAGGTCCGGATCTGCACGCAAGGTTAAGCCGGGGGCGATCTCGGCGACCAGCGACTGGCCGCACTCCTCTGCCACCGCCGCATAGGTCTCACAGACACGGCCCACGAGATCGGACACGTCAACTGCCATAAAACCCGCGCCACGCAGGCCGGCCTCGGCACGCGCTATGCGCAACAAAGCGGAGAAGGTGGAGATCACCGAGTCGAGCTCGACGAGGCTCGCTTCCAAAGTTTGCGTATCCGCCTCGCCTTCACGCGGTCGCGCGAGTGCTGACTCAAGCGCTTGCCGCAGCCGGAACAACGGGCTGCGCAAGTCATGCGCAATGCTCGTGGTGGTCGCCTGCAGCCCCTCCACCAACGATTCCACGCGAGCCAGCACAGCGTTGATCGTGCCAGAGAGCCGGTCGAACTCATCGCCTGTGCCGCTTTCCGGCAGCCGACGGGTAAGGTCACCGGCGATCACAGCGCTGGCTGCATCGGAAACCGCCCGCAGCCGCAGTTCCAGCCTACGCGCGACGACGAAACCGAGCACCAGCGCGGCCAGGGCAGCGACCACGCCGGCGAGCGGCAACACCGACGTCAAGGCGGCCGCACTGCGGCGGATCGGCGCCATATCGGCGGCCACGATCAGGCTGAGCCCGTTGGGCAGTCCCGCGCCAAGTGCTCGCAGGTCTCGCCCGTCGGGCACATGAACCGTGTCGAATCCGCGCAGTCCCAGCGGTGCGCCTGCAATGTTGCCGGCGATCGTGGTGCCTTGGGCCGTCTGCAGCATCACCAGCGCGCCATGCCGGCGTGTGGCGTCAACAACGCCTGCGACCAGCCCGCCCGGGCCCTCGGTCTGGTAGTCGCTCAGTAGATCCTGCGCATCGCTGGCAATGGCGGCATCGAGCTGGGTGAGAAGTGCTCCTTCGACTCGCATGTAGCCCCAACCGAAACCAAGCGCGCACACCACCACCACGAGCGCCGCAGCAAGGCCCGCGACTCGCAGGGCGAAACTATGCCGCAGCATCCGCCGACAGCATGTAGCCGGCGCCGCGCAAGGTGCGGATCATGGGAAGGCCAGCTGCGTCGAGCTTGCGGCGCAGGCGGCTGACATGGACATCCACGACATTGGTAGTTGGATCAAAGTTGAAATCCCATACCCGTTCCAGCAACATCGTCCGCGTCAGCACCTGGCCAGGGTGGCGCATCATGAACTCCAGCAGGCGCAGTTCGGTGGGCAGCAACTCGATCTTCTGACCGGCCCGGGTCACGGACCGGCGCAGCAGATTTAGCTCCAGGTCGCCGATTTTGAGAGTCGCTGGTTCTCCAGCCGATGTCTCGGTGCCGCGCCGCGTCATGGCATCCAGCCGCGCCCGCAGCTCGCTGAAGGCAAAGGGCTTAGCAAGATAATCGTCCGCACCGGCGTCCAGCCCATCGACTCGCGCCTCCACCTCGCCCATGGCGGTGACGATGAGCACGGGCGTTCGCAGACCAGATGCCCGCAGCGCCCGCAGGATCGACAACCCGTCCGGGCCCGGCAGCATGCGGTCGGCGATGATGGCGTCAAAGGTCTCGTTCAGCGCCAGGAACAGCCCGTCGCGCCCGGTCCGCGCGATATCCACGACATGGCCGAGCTCGTGCAGCCCTTTGGCAATGTAGTCGGCTGTCGTTGTGTCGTCCTCGATGACCAGAACGCGCATTTTACCCCGCCATGGCACTGCGGACGGCGGCGAGCGCGATGTCGGCCTGGTCGGCGCTGGGGCCACCGGCCTGCGCCATATCCGGCCGTCCGCCGCCGCCCTTGCCGCCCATCGCCGCACTGGCGGCACGCACCAGTTCGACGGCGTTAAAGCGTGCGGTCAGCGACGGCGTGACGCCGACCACTATGCTGGTTTTGCCCTCGGCGGTGGAGACCAGGGCCACCACACCGTCCTCCAGCTGTTTGGCGATCGCCTCGGCGATGGATTTCAGCTCGCGCGCCGGGACGTCGCCCAGGTTGCGGGCGCTGAACTTCACGCCGGCGATCTGCTCGATTTCAGCCGCGGTGCCGCCGGTGGCGAGCTTCTTCTGCAATTCAGCGACCTGGCGTTCCAGCCTGCGTCGATCGTCGACCAGGCTTGCCACGCGTTCCGGCAGCTCGGACGGGCTGGCCTTGAGGGTTGCCGCCATTTCCGCCATGCGCCGATCGGTCTCGCCGATCAGGGCCAGGGCCGCTTCGCCGGTCACCGCCTCGATCCGCCGCACGCCAGCCGACACCGCGGCTTCCGTCACAATGCGGAACAGGCCGATGTCGCCGGTGCGCCGCACATGGGTGCCGCCGCAGAGCTCGATCGAATAGGCCGAGCGGTTGTCGTCGCCGGTGCCCCCGTCGCCATCGCCCATCGAGACGACGCGAACCTCCTCGCCGTATTTCTCGCCGAACAGCGCCATCGCCCCTTCGCCGACCGCGGCGTCGGGCGTCATCAGCCTTGTGGTGACCGCTGAATTCTCGCGGATGCGCGCGTTCACCTCGGCTTCCACCCAGGTCAGATCCTCGCGGGTGATCGGGGTTGGCTGGCTGACATCGAAGCGCAGCCGGTCCGGCGCGTTGAGGCTGCCTTTCTGGGCCACGTGCTCGCCGAGCCTGCGGCGTAGCGCCTCGTGCAGCAGATGGGTGGCCGAGTGATGGGCACGAATGGCGGTGCGGCGGTGATGGTCCACCACCGCCAGCACTGGCATGTCGACCAGGACCGTGCCCTCCACCACGCGGCCGATATGGACGAACAGGCTGGCAAGTTTCTTTTGCGTGTCGGTGATCTCGATGAGCACGCCAGCCGCCGAGATCACCCCGTGATCGCCGACCTGGCCGCCGCTTTCGGCGTAGAACGGCGTCTGGTTGAGGATGATCGCGACCTCGGCCCCCTCGCCTGCCTGGGCCACGATGGCACCATCCTGCACGATGGCAAAAATCTGCCCCTCGGAGCGCTCGGTGGAATAGCCGAGGAACTCGCTGGCTGGCAGACTTTCCTTCAACTCGAACCAGAGTCGCTCGGTGGCGGCCTCGCCCGAACCCGCCCAGGCCGCGCGTGCGCGCTTGCGTTGGTCGGCCATGGCGATTTCGAAGCCTGCGACGTCGACGGCACGGCCCTGTTCGCGCAACGCATCCTGGGTAAGATCGAGCGGGAAGCCGAACGTGTCGTACAGCTTGAACGCGACGTCACCGGCCAGCACGCCGCCTTCGCCGAGGCGGTCGGTCTCCTCCGCGAGCAGGCCAAGACCCCGCTCCAGCATCGCCTTGAAGCGGGTTTCCTCGAGCCGCAGCGTCTCGGTGATCAGCGCTTCGGCGCGGCCGAGTTCGGGGTAGGCGGCCCCCATCTGGCGGATCAGCGCCGGCACCAAGCGCCACATCACGGGGTCGCGCGCGCCCATCATATGAGCGTGGCGCATGGCGCGCCGCATGATCCGGCGCAGCACGTAGCCGCGGCCTTCGTTGGAGGGCAGCACCCCGTCCGCCATCAGGAAGGACGTGCTGCGCAGATGATCGGCGACCACGCGGTGGCTGGTCTTGAAGGTGCCGTCGGCGGGCTGGCCGACGGCCTCGGCACTCGCCAGGATCAGGGCGCGGAACGTGTCCGTGTCGTAGTTGTCGTGCTTGCCCTGAAGAATGGCGGCGAAGCGCTCCAGCCCCAGGCCTGTGTCGATCGAGGGGTGCGGCAGCGGCACGCGAGTGCCAGGTGGGCCCTCCTCGTATTGCATGAACACCAGGTTCCAGATTTCGATAAACCGGTCGCCATCCTCATCCGGGCTGCCCGGCGGGCCGCCCGGGATGGCGGGACCGTGGTCGAAGAATATCTCGGAACAGGGACCGCAGGGGCCGGTGTCGCCCATTCGCCAGAAATTATCGCTAGTGGTGATGCGGATGATCCGCTCATCCGGCAGGCCCGCGATCTGCTTCCACAGCAGCGCCGCATCCTCGTCCTCGTGGTAGACGGTGACCAGCAGCTTGTCCTTCGGCAGGCCGAAATCCCGCGTCAGCAGGGTCCAGGCATGGGTGATCGCCTGTTCCTTGAAATAGTCGCCGAACGAGAAATTCCCCAGCATTTCGAAGAATGTATGGTGGCGCGCGGTGTAGCCGACATTGTCGAGATCGTTATGCTTGCCGCCCGCCCGCACCGATTTCTGTGCTGTCGTGGCCCGCACGTAGGGCCGCTTCTCTTGGCCAGTGAACACGTTCTTGAACTGAACCATGCCGCTGTTGGTGAACATCAGTGTCGGATCGTTGCGCGGCACCAAAGGCGAGCTCTCGACCACCTGGTGGCCGTTGCGGGCGAAATACTCGAGGAAGGTTGCGCGGATGTCGTTGCTGCTGGTCATGACGGTCCTGAACTCGGTTCGGCGGGCGCGGGACGATGGGAGTAGCGCAGGGTTGACGGCGAGTCACCCTGGGTAAGCTTCGCAGTCCAGCTGCGATCCTGTATCACGCCAAAATTCGAGCGGAGAGCCAGCATGCGTCTGTACCGGATAACCCTTGGACTGGCCTTGGCTTTGGCCGCCTGCTCGCATCCCACACCGCCGCCGCCGCCGCCCACCGTTGCAGAAGCGGATGCCGCGGGAGATATCGCGATGAAGGCTGGCCAGTACCAAAAAGCGCTCGACAACTACCTGATCGCCGCCAACCAGGGCGACATCATCGCCAGCCGCTCGGTCGGCACCATGTATTACAATGGCACTGGCGTGGTGCTGGACTTTGCGGAGGCGCTGCAGTGGCTGCAGAAACCCGCGGATGCCGGTGATGTCGACGCGCAATACACCGTGGCCCTGATCTACGACGCCGGAGGCAGCGGCGTGCTGAAGGACACCAAGTCAGCCCTCGGCTGGTTCCGCAAGGCCGCGAACAATGGCCGCGCCGGGGCACAGTATCAGGTCGGCATGCACTACAACTTCGGCGTCGGCACCCGGATCGACTACGCCGAGGCGCTGCGCTGGTATAAACGTGCTGCCGACCAAGGGTTCACCGACGCGATCACCGCCATCGGGGTGCTCTACGCCCAGGGCCGCGGGGTTACGCCCAACTACGGCTTCGCCCTCAAGCAGTTCCAAACCGCGGCCGCGGCCGGCAATGCCGAGGCGATGAAGAACATCGGCTACCTCTATCTCGCCGGCAATGGTGTTCCGACCAACGAGAAACTCGCCTACGACTGGCTGCGCCGCGCAGCCGCCGCGGGTTCCGAGGAAGCCGCCCGCAGGCTGGCGGTGCAGGACCTTCAGTTGCCGGCGCAGTAGCGGCGGTGGACTGAACTCTTATGGCAGCAAGGGACAGATCCGGCCGACCGCCTCGACGAGAAAATCCATCGCGCGCCGGATCGCCGGTGCACGTCTGAGGTCGGGGTAGGTCAGCAGCCAGATATCTCGTGTCGGCGGCGCCGGGCCGGTCCGGATCAGCCCGGCGTCGGCATCGCCCATGAAGCGCGGCAGCAGCGCTGCTCCCAGGCCGGCCCGCGCCGCCGCGTGCTGGGCGAACAGGTCGCTCGCCTCGAACACGACCGGTCGGGCGGCAACGAACGCCCTCAGCCAGGCTTCCTGGCTGAGGTGATGCAGCGTCGGGTCATAGGCGATGAACTGCCACTCCGCCGGCGGCAGCGCAGCCCATTCCGGCGTTACGTAGAGCGCAAAGCGGATGAGACCGATACGCCGTGTTACCAGATCGGGATCCTCCGGCCGCGCCAGGCGAACCGCCAGATCTGCCTCGCCACGGTCCATGGCCGCGAGACCTGACAGGCCCGACATAACAAGCGTAATCCCTGGGTTGGCGGCACGAAATCCAGCCACGGCGGGTGCGATCACGCAAGCAGCCAACGCTGGCGGCGCGCTGATGCGCACCGTGGCTGTCAGAGTGGTCGTCGCACTCCGGGCATAACGCGCGATGCGCTGCTCTGCCTCGCCCATACCTACCGCAAGTGCCGCAACCCGAAGGCCATCCGGTGTGAGCACCGCCCGGCGTGGCAACCGGTCGACCAAACGTAGCCCGAGGTCGCGTTCCAGCGCTGCCACACGCCGAGCGACGGTCGCATGATCCACCCGCATCTCGCGCGCCGCGGCCGAGAATGATCCATGCGACGCCAGCGCCATAAAATGGCAAAGATCCTGCCAGTCCATCGGTGAATTATTGCACATGTCTTGCACAGTAATCCGGAATTTTCACGCAGACCGCGATCGGCTTTCCTCGCCTCCGACATTCCCAACGGAGACGCGCCATGCCCATCACCATCACCTTGACGAACGCCGGCGGACCAGAGGTCCTGCAGGTGCAGGATCTCCAATTGGCCGCGCCCGTCCAGGGGGAAGTGCAGATCCGGCACAGCCGCATCGGCGTCAACTTTGTCGACATCTATTTCCGGGCCGGGCTCTACAAGCTCCCTGCCGCGCCGGCTGTGCTGGGGCTGGAAGGGGTCGGGCGTGTCGCAGCGGTGGGAGCAGGGGTGACCTGCCTGCGGGCGGGCGATCGGGTGGCCTATGTCGGCCTGCCGCTCGGCGCCTATGCCGAGAGCCGCAACCTGCCGCAGGAACGGCTGGTGCGCCTGCCCGACGGCGTGAGCGACGAGATGGCCGGTGGCGGGCTACTGCGCGGCCTGACCGCCCAGATGCTGCTGCGCCAGGTGCGCACGATCCAACCGGGCGAATGGCTGTTGGTCCATGCCGCGGCCGGCGGGCTGGGCCAGATAGTGACACGCTGGGCCCGCCTGCTCGGCGCCCGCGTGATCGGCACGGTGGGTTCGACCGCCAAGATCACGCTGGCACAGGCCGCGGGAGCCGAGGCGGTGCTACTGCACAGCGATCCCGGCTGGGTCGAACAGGCGCGAGCGCTGGCAGATGGCAAAGGCGTGCATCTCGCCGTGGACGGTATCGGCGGGGGAATGCTGCTGCAGACGCTGCACAGCGTTCGCCCGTTCGGTCTCGCGGCAAGCCTTGGCCAGCCGGCGGGACCAATTCCGCCGGTGTCGATGGAACAGCTTAGCGCGGTCGGCGCCGTGGCGCTGATGCGCCCGAGCGTGATCGGCTATGCCAGCGACCCTGGCTTCTATCGCACGGGGATGGCCGAGCTGCTGGACGCCCTGGCCGCCGGGCTCGCGGGCCCGCCCGGGATGGAATACCAATTGGCCGACGCAGCCCGTGCCCATGCGGATCTCGAAGCCGGCCGCACCACCGGCAGCGTTGTTCTCGTCGTTTGACGTTGTGCGAGGGTAGGTCCGAAGGCGGGCCGGTCCGGCTGGGGGGTCAGCGCCGATACGGATGCGGCAAAATTTCACGCACATTGCGCACCATCGGCCCCGGCAGGATGATGCGCGCATCGGGTGCATAATCCAGGATCAGCTCGCGGCAGGCGCCGCAAGGCGAGACGATCGCAATCGACTGGTCAAGCTCCTCCGGCTTCGGATGACGGACGGCGACGATCGTGTCGATGGTGCCGTCACCTTCCAGAATGGCGCGGCCAAGTGCGATCGGCTCGGCACAGACGGACAGGCGACCGACGGTGGCGCCCAGGTGCACCCCGGTCCAGATCCGCCCATCGGTGCCGCGGATGGCCGCGGCCACCGTATGCCAGAACGGGCGGTGATGCTTGCGCATCACCGCCCGTGCAGCTTCGATCAGTTCAATATCCGCCACACTCAGTGTGGCAGCGGCATCATTCGGCAGCTTCCGCTTCCTCGCTCTCGGTGGGTGCCGCCATCATCAGGTTGGCCACAACGCCAGCCTGGTCGCGCACCCGTTTCTCGATTGATTCTGCCATGTCCTTGTGTTCGCGCAAGAACTGCTTCGCGTTCTCGCGGCCCTGGCCGATGCGCTGGCTGTCACAGCTGAACCAGGCACCAGATTTCTCGACCACGCCGGCCTTCACGCCGAGGTCGATGAGCTCGCCGAGCTTGCTGATGCCTTCGCCGTACATGATGTCGAATTCGACCTGGCGGAACGGCGGCGCGAGCTTGTTTTTGACCACCTTCACGCGGGTCTGGTTGCCGACCACCTCGTCACGATCCTTAATCTGCCCGATGCGGCGGATCTCGAGGCGGATAGAGGCGTAGAACTTCAGCGCGTTGCCGCCGGTTGTGGTTTCCGGATTGCCGAACATCACACCGATCTTGAGACGGATCTGGTTGAGGAAGATCAGCATGGTGTTGGAGCGCGCCACGGAGCCGGTGATCTTGCGCAACGCCTGGCTCATGAGCCGGGCGTGCAGGCCGACATGGGTGTCGCCCATCTCGCCATCGAGTTCGGCACGGGGCACCAGGGCTGCCACCGAGTCGATGACCAGCACGTCCACAGCGCCTGAACGCACCAGCGTGTCGGCAATTTCCAGTGCCTGTTCACCGGCATCAGGCTGGCTGATCAGCAGATTATCGACGTCCACGCCGAGCTTGCGGGCGTAGATCGGGTCGAGAGCGTGCTCGGCATCGATGAACGCGCAGGTGCCGCCGCATTTCTGCGCCTCCGCGATGGCATGCAGTGCCAGCGTGGTCTTGCCCGAGCTTTCCGGCCCGTAAATCTCGACGATGCGCCCACGCGGCAGGCCGCCGATACCGAGAGCGAGGTCGAGCCCGAGCGAGCCCGACGAGATGACGGCGATCTGCTCGTCTCCCGCCTTGGCGCCCATGCGCATGATGGAGCCTTTGCCGAAGGCCCGCTCGATCTGCGTCATGGCGGCGTCGAGCGCCTTGTTCTTGTCCATGGATACCGGCTCGCGAGGATTTTTCATGTGCCCGATCATGCGAATGCTGGCGAGCATACTGTCACAAGCTGGAACAGAGCCGCAACCACACCGCGTCAACGCGTTAAGATATTGTTCGTTATATGTTCGTCAATGCGTCGCGCCGCAAGAACAAATCACGCACGCTTGGCGTTTTGTGCGACGCCTTTGCCCGTTGCCTTGTCAAGGGCCGAGATCAGATCGGCCAGGCTGTAGGGTTTGGCCAAAAACAACGCGTTGGCGGCTGTGAGACCACCCCGCAGCGGGATCTCGGCATAACCGGATACCAGCACAACCGGCAATTCGGGGCTGGCACAGACGCGCCGAACCTCCACCATCAGCGCCGCGCCATCCATTCCAGGCATGACCATATCGGAGACGAGCGCTGTGATCTTAGGCGCCGACTCGGGACGCCCAGCCAACAGTTCGAGCGCCTCCTCGCCCGAGTCGGCCGTCAGAACGCTCCACCCAGCCCGCCCCAGCGCGCGTTCGGCGAGCCGGCGCACGGGATCCTCGTCGTCCACCAGAAGCACAACACCGCGCGCGAGCGGCTGCGGCGCCGGCTCTTGCAGCGGCTCGGGCAAAGCTGCCGGCGGAGGCACCCGCGGGATCGCGACCTCGGCGCCATCCCAGCGCGGCAGGTAGATGCGCACGCTGGTTCCGGCCGCCAGAACGCTCTCGACGGCCAGGAAACCTTCGGACTGGCGCACGATGCCATGCACGGTGGATAGCCCCAGCCCGCTGCCGCCCTGCTCACGCTTGGTGGTGAAGAACGGATCGAACACCCGGGGCAGAATATCAGGCGAAATACCCTCGCCCGTGTCCTGCACCTCGATCATGACGTAACGGCCGGGCGGGATAGTCTCGGCGCCATGCGCGAGCGGGCGGAACAAGGTGATATGGCCGCTGCGCAGCGTCAGCAGACCGCCCTGCTTCATGGCGTCGCGTGCGTTGACGGCGAGGTTGACCAGCACTTGGTCGAGCTGGGTGGGATCGGCGCGGACCTTGCGGCCAGGCTCTTCCAGTTCCAGCTCAAGGCGTACTTTGCTGCCGAGCAGTCGGCGCAGCAGGCCGGACAGATCGGTGATCACCTCGTTCACGGCAAGGATTCGCGGCTGTAGCGTCTGTTGGCGGCCGAACGCCAGCAACTGGCGCACCAGGGCTGCGCCGCGCAAAGCACTGGCCCGGACCTGGGCGGCGTCCTCCGCGGTATCGCCGGCGGGTTCACGCTCGATGATGCCGTCGGCGGCGCCGAGGATGGCGGTGAGCAGGTTGTTAAAATCATGCGCGATGCCGCCCGCCAACTGGCCGGTCGCCTGCAACTTCTGGCTGTGGGCGAGCTGTGCCTCCAACTGGCGCTGCTCGCTAATGTCGGTGAAGCGCAGCAGCGCGCCGATCACCTGCCCGTCCGGTTGCAGGAGCGGGACCACGCTGACGCGCACGGGCTGGCCATCGGCGTCGGTCTCGCCACAGCTCAAGGCCGACGCGAAACTGCGCGGGCCGACCGCACGGGCGGCGAGCACCAGGCTGATCTCATCCCAGGCTGCCTCGCGGAGGGGTTCGTGGAACAACGGTTCGGCCAACAGCCCGGGTTGGCCCGCGCACACACCCTGCAGCATCTGTCGCAACGCCGTGTTGCCGCGCACCACGCAACCGGCCCGATCGATAACCAGCGCCGCACCCGCGGTATCGTCGAGCAGCAGGGCAGCCAGCGGATCATCCGGGCTGGCCAGCCGAAGCATCAGATCGCCACCGCTCCTCCGCCCGCGCCAGCGCCTGACCCGTTCGACTATCCCCATCGGGTTCATCGCCCAGTACCTTTAAGGCGCCACACATAAGCAATGATTTCGGCGACAGCCTTGAAATGCTCGGCTGGGATTTCGCTGTCGAGCGGTCGTGTGAACAGAGCGCGCGCCAGCGGCGGGTTGGCCACCAGCGGCACGTTCGATTCCAGCGCCAGCTTGCGAATACGCGCGGCCACTTCGTCCACCCCCTTCGCCACGATCCGGGGCGAACCACCGCTGGCACGGTCATACGCCAAAGCCACCGCGTAATGCGTCGGGTTGGTCACCACCACGGTGGCCTTCGGCACTGCCGTCATCATTCGCTTGCGGCTGCGCTGGGCGCGGATCTGGCGCAGACGCCCCTTCACCTGAGGATTGCCGTCGTTCTCGCGCGACTCGTCGCGCACCTCCTGTTTCGTCATGCGCAGGCTGGCGGCGAAGCTGATCCGGCTACGCAGCACGTCCAGCGCCGTGATCGCACCCTGCGCCCCCAGCATGGCGATCATCACGTTGGTCAACTGCCGCGACAGCGTCACCGCCAGGCCGCCGGGCGTGGCGTGCATTGCACGAAAAAGATCCGGGAGCAGGCCAGAGAGCGACATCCAGCCGGCACCGCCGACCACAATGAGCTTGGCGAGCGACTTGCCGGCCTCCATCAGGTTGTGCGGCCCCAGCAGCCGTCCGACACCGGCGATCGGGCTGATGCGCGACAAGTCGGGCTTGCAGGCTGACAGCTTCATCAGCCCGCCGGTCTGCAGCAGCACCGACAGGCTGCCGAGAAACAGGGCCACCAGGGCAATCGGGGCGGCCAGCAACAACAGGCAATAGCCGGAAAGGCGCAGCGCCGTGGCTAGATCGATCGCCTCGGTATGCGATAGCAAGGTGGTGAAAAGGCCACTCGCCTCGCGCACTGCGCCCGGTGTGAAATTGGCCAGAATGACGGCAGCGCCCGCGAGTACGACCACCCAGCCGACCTCGCGCGACATCGGCGCGCGGCCCTCCGCGCGCGCGCGCTGCTGGCGTTGCGCACTGGCGGTCTCGGTCCTTTCCTCCTGGTCGCTCTCGCCCGCCATGCCTTACAGCCCTGGCAGGACTGCAAGCAGCCCCCGCGCGGCTTCCAGCCAGTTACCGGCAAGCGCCGTCGCCATAATGCCGAGCAGGCCGAGCCCGGTCAAGATCTGCCCGGGCATGGCGGCAAAATAAACCTGCAGCTGCGGCACCAGCCTTGCAGCGAGGCCGATCGCCATCTGGAACAGCACGCCCGCCAGCAGGAAGGGCGAGGCGAGACGCAGGCCGAGGGCAAAGGCCTCGCCCACCGCGCGCACGTAGGTTTCAACCGAATCTCCCACTGGCAGCAACGTACCCGGGGCGATCAGATCGTAGCTGCCCACCACGGCTGCCAGCGGCAAGGCGTGCAGCCCGGTCACCATCACCAGCAGCGGCGCCACCAGCCCCATCATGCGGGACAGCGCCGAGGCACCGGCGCCCAGGGTCTGGTCCGGCTGCAGCACATTGGTCATGCCGATTGAAGTTGCGATCAACTGGCCGGCGATCGGCAGGGCGTGCAGGATCAGCCTGGCGAGCCAGCCCAGCCACAGGCCAGTGACGATCTCGGCCAGCACCATCGCGGCAAGATGCAGCAGATCGGTTGGTGCGGGGGGCATCATCGGGCCCAGGATGGGTAAAAGCAGAGCTGCAAAGACCACCACGAAGGCCGCTCGCAGGGTCATCGGCAGTTCCGCCTCGCCGATCCCCGGCAGCAGCATGCAGGCGGTGCCGATGCGCGCAACCAGCAGCATGCCGGCAAACGCCCAGTTCGGCAGGCTTTCCAGCAACGCGAGTTCATCCACCGCCAACCACCACCAGGCGGTCAAACATGGCGCGGGCGTAGTCGTTCAGGGCAGCGAACATGAACGGCCCAGCCAAGATCAGCGCGCCACAGATAGCCGCCACTTTGGGGACGAAGGCGAGCGTCGGTTCGTTGATCTGGGTGACCGCCTGTACGATGGACATGACCACGCCCACGGCGAGCGCCACGGCAAGCACCGGGCCGCCCACGCGCAGAATGACCGTCATTGTCTCGCGCAGCACGCCAGCTACGTCGCCGTCGTTCATCGTGTTGCCTCGCCCGCTGAATTTTTCAGGATCGGAGCCGAAACCAGGTCAGATCGGCATACGCATGATCTCCTGGTAGGCCTGAACCACCCGGTCCCGCACGGCCACGGTGGTTTGCAGTGACAACTCGGCCTTCGACACTGCCGACACGACGTCGAGAATGTTGCCCTGGCCCTGGATTGCTTTGGTGGACATCGCTTCGGCCTGGCGGTTGCTGTCCACTACGCCAGACAGCGCCTGGCCGAGCATGGCACCGAAATCGCCGCCAGCTTCGCCGCCCGCGCTACCTTGGCCGGCCGTGCTGCGATAGGCCTGCAGCGCCGCCGAGGCAGCACCTCCCAATCCCGCCGTCGGTGCGATCGCCATCCTACTTCAGCATCTCGATCGAGCGGGTCAGAATGCCGCGTGTCACCTGCATCACCTGCAGGTTGGCGCTGTACGACCGCTGCGCCTCCCGCATGTCCATTACTTCGACGAAGCTGTTCACGTTGGGCGTACGCAAATAACCATTTTTGTCCGCGGCCGGGTGCGAGGGGTCGAATTTCTGCGGAAACGCCGACTGGTCGCGGCCGACCTTCTTGACCTTGACCAAAGCCTGCCCGGAGGCCTGATCCATCTGGTTTTCGAACACCACGGTCTTGCGCCGATAGGGATCGGCCGTGGGCGTGCTGCCAGTGGTGTCCTGGTTTGCCAGGTTTTCCGCGATGACTCTCAGCCGCGTGGTCTGTGCCTCCATGCCACGGGCGGAGATCCGCAAGGCCTTGTCGAGATCCATTGGTTTGCCCTTCTTTTGGTCGGAGCGCCAGAGCCTGATCGCTTCTGACAGGCGAAGCGATCAGGCCCTAGGCTTTTGTTATAACGAGCAATTTTATCGAACGATTGGTTCAATCTCAGACGCTATTGCTCTAGCGCCGATCAGCGCCCCAGCGCCATACGGAACAGTCCCAGGTATTTTTTGTAGATCGAGCTAACCAGCTCGTGGTCATTGTCGGTCTGAGCGATCTTGACCATTTGGTCGTCGATCGAGACGGCATTTCCGTCGGGCGCGGTCTCTCCGCGCAGTAGCTTGCCCGCGTCCGCTCCCGCGACAGTACCGAGCAGGTGCCTTGGGCTGGTCTGCACCAGCGTCCCTGATGTCATGGAGATCTTGCCTGCCAGTACATCGGCGAACGGGGTCACGTCCCGCTCCTTCCAGCCCGGCGTGTCGGCATTGGCGATGTTCTGCGACAGCACGCCCTGGCGGGCGCCGATCCAGGCGAGTTTGCGGTCCGCCAGGTCGAACAAGGCGACCGACGAGGTGCCAGCCGGAGCGGACATATGGTTTGCCTCCACGATGTAAGCGCGTGCAGGATTGTGCTGGGGAAATGATGAACAAGGTGTAAAGGCAACCGCCGGCTTCGTGCTGCAACGCACGCCGGGTACGACCTGTTGTGCGAGGGTGTCGATGCTGCGGCGTTTCTTTGGTTATTATCGGCCGCATTGGCGGTTGTTTATGCTCGATTTTTCCTGCGCGGTGGTGTCCGGCCTGCTGGAGCTCGGATTTCCCATGGCGGTGCGCGAATTCGTCGACACGCTGCTGCCCAGCCAGGACTGGACGTTGATCCTGTTGGCCTCCGCAGCGCTGCTGGCGATCTATTTGCTCAACACCGGCCTGATGGTCATTGTCAACTACTGGGGCCACGTGCTCGGCATCAATATCGAGACCGAGATGCGGCGGAAGAGCTTCGCGCATCTGCAAAAGCTTTCATTCCGATTCTATGACAACCAGAAGACCGGCCATCTCGTCGCTCGCATCACAAAGGATCTCGAGGAGGTCGGCGAAGTCGCCCATCACGGGCCGGAGGATCTGTTCATCGCCGTGATGACGTTCCTCGGCGCTTTCATCCTTATGTACACCGTGAACGTCAAACTGGCGTTGCTGGCGACCTTCGTTGTGCCGGCAACGGCTGCCATCGCCAGCCGCTACGGCACCCGCATGACCCTGACGATGCGCGACCTGTTCGGTAGGGTCGGCCAATTCAACGCGCGGATCGAGGAAAATGTCGGCGGCATGCGGGTGGTGCAGGCGTTTGCCCGCGAGGACCACGAAAAACGGCTGTTCGCGGTCGACAATGCCCGTTACCGCGACACCAAGCTCGCCGGCTACCGTATCATGGCGGCCAGCATGTCGCTCTCCTATCTCAGTATGCGGCTGACGCAGATCGTGGTGATGCTGGGCGGCATCTACCTGGTGCTGCACGGCGAACTCACGGATGGTGGCTTCATCGGTTTCCTGCTGCTGGTCGGCGTGTTCTTCCGCCCGGTCGAGAAGATCAACGCGGTGCTGGAAACCTATCCGAAGGGCATCGCCGGCTTCCGTCGCTATACCGAGCTGATGGACACGGAACCCGATATCGTCGACGCGCCGGATGCCGTGGCGGTCAGCAAGCTGCATGGCGATATCGCCTATGAGGGCGTGGCCTTCGGCTACAGCGCGGAGCGGTCGGTGTTGTCAGGGATCGACGTGGTGATCCGCGCCGGCGAGACGGTCGCCTTCGTCGGGCCGTCCGGCTCCGGCAAGACCACGATCTGCTCCCTGCTGCCGCGCTTCTATGAGGTGAGCGCCGGGCGCATCACCATCGATGGCATCGACATCCGCCACATGACCCTGGAATCGCTGCGCAATCAGATCGGCATCGTACAACAGGATGTGTTCCTGTTCGCAGGGTCGGTGCGCGACAACATCGCCTATGGACGGCTGGAGGCGAGCGATGCCGACATCGCCGAGGCCGCGCACCGCGCGCGGCTGGACGAGACGATCGCGCGCATGCCCGAGGGTATGGCCACCATCATCGGCGAGCGCGGCGTGAAGCTGTCCGGCGGGCAGAAGCAGCGCCTGGCGATCGCGCGCATGTTCCTCAAGAACCCCGCAATCCTGATCCTGGATGAGGCCACTTCGGCACTGGACACGGAAACCGAACGTGCCATCCAGGCCTCGCTCGCCGAGTTGTCCGTCGGTCGTACCACTCTCGTGATCGCCCATCGTCTGGCCACGATTCAAAACGCCGACCGAATCCTGGTGGTGGATGAAAGCGGGGTGGCCGAGGCCGGCAGCCACACAGAGTTACTGGTCGCTGGTGGCCTGTATGCGCGGCTGCATCAAGCACAATATGGTGTGGAGCACGTTTGACCGAAGGACCATCACATGCCTGATGACAGCGAAATCACCCTGAGTCCGCCGGAACGGGCGCTGCACGAGCGCTACGGCACGCTCATGGGCCCACCTGCCGCCTGGAACGACGTGTTGGCCGCCCTGCTCGCGCACCGCTCGGTGCGCAGCTACCTGCCGGACGCGTTAGATCCCGGCACTCTCGAGCTGCTCGTGGCGGCCGCGCAGTCGGCTGCGACGTCGTCCAATCTACAGGTGTGGAGCGTGATCGCGATCGAGGACCCCGCGCGTCGTGAGCGGTTGGCGCAGTTGGCAGGAAACCAGCGGCATATCGCCGAGGCGCCGCTGTTCCTGGTGTGGCTGGCCGATTTGTCGCGCGCGCAAAGAATGGCCGATCGCGCCGCGGCGCCGCTGGAAGCGCTTCCCTATACCGAGAGTTTTGTGATGGGGGTGGTGGACGCAGCACTTGCCTCGCAAAATGCCGCAGTGGCCGCCGAATCGCTCGGGCTCGGCATCGTCTATATCGGCGGGATGCGCAATCATCCGCAGGCGGTGGCTGCCGAACTCGGACTGCCGCCGCAGGTGGTGGCGGTGTTCGGAATGTGCGTCGGCAAGCCCAATCCCTCTGTTGTCACCGACGTGAAGCCACGGCTGCCGCAATGCGTGGTGCTGCACCACGAACAATACAGTATCGCCCGTGAGGCGGAAGGCATCGCCGCCTATGATGCGAGCCTGACGCGCTTTCAGCAGAAGCAGGAAATGCGCCCCGTGGGTTGGTCAGGCTCCATTCTGAGTCGCCTCAAAGGCCCAGGTTCTCTCAGCGGCCGGCACGTACTGCGAGAGGTGCTCGCGCGCATGGGGTTTCCGCTTGCCTGATCGAGCCACGTGGCGCGCCGGTCCCCGTCCCTAGGGAGAAACAGGTCGCCCCGGCCGGGTCCGGCCGGTCAATCGGGCAAGCCGCACGATCTGGCGCGTAGATCACCGGCGAGGCTGCGAACACGACGGGGGCGACGATCGCGATGTGCAGGCCGAAGGTGAAGCCCGGGCCACTATACTCTTGACCGTGACGCCACCAGGCCTGCGCCGGCGTGGCGTCAGTGAGCGCTGCGTCTCCGAATGCCAGGGCCAGGGCTGGCACAAGAGCTTACGCATCGGCTTAAACCTTTAGAGCGTGATGACGTTTGAGTGAATCGAGGGGATTCCGAAGCGTCTGATTTTCTGATTCAAGCTGCTGGCTGGGTTTTGGAGGCCAGCAGTGATGACCAGACTCTATTCGATGGATTTGCGTGACCGGGCGATTGCACGGGTTTTGGCGGGTGAGAGCGTCCGATTTGTTGCAACCGCGTTGAGCGTGAGTGCAGCGACGGTGGTTCGGTGGTCTCAGCGTTATCGCATGTCAGGCAGTGCCAAGCCGGGCAAAATTGGCGGCCATAAGGTTGGGATACTGGTTGGCCCCAACCGCGACTGGCTTCGTGCGCGCGCCCAGGAGGACTTCACCTTGCGGGGTCTGGTGGCCGAGTTGGCTGAGCTGGGCGTGAAGGTTGATTACGTGCAGGTCTGGCGATTTATCCATGCCGAAGGGCTGGGCTTCAAAAAAAAGCGTTCTGCCCGCCGAGCAACTGAGGCCAAAGATCGCCCGACGACGCGAGCAGTGGAAGAAATACCAGGCGCAGCCTGATCCTCGCCGCCTCGTTTTCGTCGATGAGACCTGGGCAAAGACCAATATGGCACCGCTGCGGGGGTGGGCGCCGGTCGGCCAGCGGCTGCATGCCAAGGTCCCGTATGGTCACTGGAAGACGATGACCTTTATCGCCGCCCTGCGCTGCGATCGGATCGATGCACCCTTTGTCTTTGACCAGCCGATCAACGCCGCCAGTTTCACCGCATGGGTCGAGCAGCAACTCTGCCCCACGCTCGCGCCAGGCGACATCGTCATCCTCGACAATCTGTCCAGCCACAAGAAACCCGCAGTTCGTCGTGCTATCCGGGCAAAAGGTGCACGTCTGCTGTTTCTCCCGCCTTACAGCCCCGACCTCAATCCGATCGAGCAGGTCTTCGCCAAGCTCAAGCATCTCCTGCGAAAGGCAGCAGAACGATCTGTCGAAACGACCTGGCGGCGCATCGGCTCCTTGCTCGAAGCCTTTCCACCTCAGGAGTGCGCAAACTACCTCAGAAACTCAGGCTACGGTGCGGTCTAATGTCATCAGACTCTAAATCGCGATCCCACGTGAACGTTGCTCAAATGCCTTGGTGAAACCAGCGTCCAAGAATGTCGTTCACGTCATCCGGCTGCTCCATCGGCGGCAGATGGCCGGCGTTTTTGATGATGTGCAGCCGCGCTCCGGGGATCAGCGCCGCGATCTCCTGGGCTATGGGGACCGGGGTCAGTGCGTCGTGGTCGCCTACCACGACCGCGGTTGGAACGATGATGGTCGGCAGGAGCGCCAGGCTGTCGGGACGACCCAGGATGGCCTGCTGCTGGCGGAGGAATGCGTCCTTGCCGACCCGCTCGGCCATGCCGAGCACATCCAGGGCGACCTGCGACTGCAGATGGTCGGGGTGCAGCAGTTGCGGCAGCAATTTTGGCGTGACACCGCGAAACCGGTTGCCGCGTGTCATCGTCATCAGGCCGCGGCGGCGGCCGGATTGTTCCGCGGTGTCGGCACGGGCGGAGGTATCCATCAGGCATAGGCGGGTCACTCGCTCGGGTGCTGCGCGCATCAGCGCCAGCGCGACATAGCCGCCCATCGACAGGGCACAGAGCGCGAACCGGTCTGGCATATCAGCCATGGCACGTCGGGCCATGGCATCGACGCTGTCGTCGCGGGTAAGGTCGGCGACTGTGGCTGGGGCGAACACGGCGAGCTGGTCACGCCACAGGCGCTCGTCGCACAATAAACCGGGCAGAAACAGCACATGCTCACTCATCCGCCCCTGTTCGCTCGCCGGAACATCGCCGTCAACCTTGACTTTGGGCGGGTGTTTCGGGATACGAACCGCATCGCGCGGCCTTTCCGCGCGATCCGCCGTGCGCCGGAAGCTGGCGCCGCCTTGGAAGCACTGACAATTTGATCGATACAGTCAACGATACCGACTCGACGGCCAACGCCAGCGGGGAGCCGGACCCCATCGAGCCGACGCAACCCGAAGCGTTGCCGGAGTTGAACCCTGCCCCGGCTGAGCCGGTTGCGGTGGCAGCGACGGAGGCTGAGGCACCCGCGCCGATGATTGTGGCCGACGAAGCGCCCTCGACCGAAATCGATGAGGCTGCCTCGAGCGAGGCGGATGAACAGGCCTGGAACGACGATCCCCACCAGGACGAGCCGGAAGCCGAGCCTGAGAATGGTTTCGCGGCCCTAGGTCTGTCCGAGCCGATCCTGCGCGCCATTGCCGAAATGGGTTACCTGACGCCGACGCCCATTCAAGCCCAGGCCATTCCCTTCGTGCTCATGGGCCGCGATGTGCTTGGCTGCGCCCAGACCGGCACCGGCAAGACCGCCAGCTTCACCTTGCCCATGCTTGACATCCTGCAAGGCAGTCGCGCCCGCGCGCGCATGCCGCGAAGCCTGATCCTGGAGCCGACCCGCGAGTTGGCTCTGCAGGTGGCGGAGAACTTCGTCAAATACGGCAAGTACCTCAAGCTCAGCCACGCGCTGATCATCGGCGGCGAGAGCATGAGCGATCAAAAGGAGTTGCTGAACCGCGGCGTCGACGTGCTGATTGCCACGCCCGGCCGCCTGATCGACATGTTCGAGCGCGGCGGCATGCTGCTGACGCAAACCTCAGTGCTGGTGATCGACGAAGCCGACCGCATGCTCGACATGGGGTTCATTCCCGATGTCGAGAAGATCGTGGCTATGCTGCCGCCCAACCGGCAGACGCTGTTCTTCTCGGCTACGATGGCGCCCGAGATCCGCCGTCTCGCCGACGCGTTCCTGCGCAATCCGAAGGAGATCACCGTCTCCAAGCCGGCGTCGGTTGCCACCACCATCACCTCTCGCCTGGTCCTGGTCGCCGAGACCGACAAGCGCGAGGCGCTGCGCCGGCTGATCCGCTCGGAGGACGTGCAGAACGCGCTGATCTTCTGCAACCGCAAGCGCGACGTGGACACCCTGTTCAAGTCGCTGAGCAAGCATGGTTTCGACGTGGGCGCGCTGCACGGCGACATGGCCCAGCCGGTGCGCTTCGCAACGCTTGAGAAGTTCAAGGCCGGTGAGTTGCGGCTGCTGTGCTGTTCGGATGTGGCCGCCCGCGGCATCGACATCGGCGGGTTGAGCCATGTGTTCAATTTCGACGTGCCGATCCATGCTGAGGATTACGTCCATCGTATCGGCCGCACCGGTCGCGCCGGCAAGGAAGGTCGCGCCTTCATGCTGGCCAGCCCTGAGGACCGCTTGGCGGTTGAGGCGATTGAGAAGCTGACCGGCCACAAGATCGAGCAGATTGGCATCGACGGGCTGGACACGGTCGAATGGGCGGAAGGCCGGGGCAAGCGCGGCCGCGGTCGTGGTAAGCCCGACGACAAGAAGGACAAACCCAAGGAAAAGGCGGCGCCCAAGGCGGAGGCGAAGCCGGACCTGGAAGCCAAGCCAGAGCGCGAGACACGCCCGGAACGCGAAGCGCGGGCGCCGAGGCCTCCTCGCGCGGAGCGGTCCCGCGAAGCGCGGCCGCGTGACGATCGGCCCCGGCCCGAGGGTCGCCCAGCGCCCCAGCCGATGCCGGTCAATGCACCACAGCCGGAAATGAGCTTCGAACGGCCAGCGGACCCGCGCCCCGAGCGCGTGGCCCAGCCGGAACGCGGGTTTGACCGCGGCCGCGATCGCGATCGCAACGCGGGCCGCGAGCGGTTTCGCCGCGACGACGACCTCGGCCCCGCCGTGGTCGGCTTCGGCGATGAAATTCCGGCTTTCATGCTGGTTGCAGCCATGCCAAAGCGTGCCCACGTCGTCCCTCAGGACGGTCCCGCGCCAGAGAGCGATGCTGAAGACAATGAGCAGATCGACACGCCGCAGGATGTGTCCGACACGGAGGAATAGGCCATGAACGTCGTCACCCCACCGCCTGCCGCCAAGCAGGCTTTGGCCCCCTTCCAATGGGACGACGCGCTGATGCTGGAAGGCCAACTCTCGGAAGACGAGCGCGCCATCCGCGATGCCGCCCATGTCTATTGCCAAGACAAGCTTTTCCCGCGCGTGCTGATGGCCAATCGCCATGAACGCTTCGACCGCGAGATCATGAACGAGCTGGGCGAGATGGGTTTCCTCGGAGCCACGCTCGACAGCCATGGCTGTGCGGGCGTGAACTACGTCAGCTATGGGCTGATGGCGCGCGAGGTGGAGCGCGTCGACAGCGGATATCGCAGCGCGTTCTCCGTGCAGTCCTCGCTGGTGATGTTCCCGATCCATGAATTCGGCTCTGAGGATCAGAAGGACCGCTTTCTGCCCAAGCTGCGCACCGGCGAGTTCGTCGGCTGCTTCGGCCTAACCGAGCCCGACGCCGGCTCCGATCCCGCCTCGATGCGCACCCGCGCCAAGTCGGTCGATGGCGGGTATCTGCTCAATGGCTCCAAGACCTGGATCACCAATTCACCGATCGCGGACGTTTTCGTGGTGTGGGCGAAGGACGATGCCGGCGATATCCGCGGTTTCATCCTCGAAAAGGGCATGACCGGACTGACCGCCCCCAAGATCGAAGGCAAGTTCTCGCTGCGCGCCAGCACCACCGGTATGATCATGATGTCGGACGTGTTTGTGCCGCAGGCCAACATGCTGCCCAAGGCGCGCGGCCTGCGCGGCCCGTTCAGCTGCCTCAACCGTGCCCGCTACGGCATCTCCTGGGGCGCTTTGGGCGCTGCCGAATTCTGCTGGCATGCGGCGCGCGACTACACGATGCAGCGCATGATGTTCGGCCGCCCGCTGGCCGCCACCCAGCTGGTCCAGAAGAAGCTGGCCGACATGCAAACCGAGATCACCATCGGCCTGCAGGCCGTGCTGCGGTTGGGACGCCTCATGGACAGCCATGAGGCCGCCGCCGAGATGATCAGCCTGTGCAAGCGCAACAGCTGCGGCAAGGCGCTCGACATCGCCCGTGTGGCGCGGGACATGCACGGCGGCAATGGCATTGCGGACGAGTATCACGTCATTCGCCATGTCATGAACCTCGAGGCGGTGAACACCTATGAGGGCACGCATGACGTACATGCCCTCATCCTCGGCCGCGCCCAGACGGGATTGTCCGCATTCGGCGCATAACCCTGCCCGCCGTCGCTGAAATCCATATCGACCGGCTTGGCAGCGACGGCGACGGGGTGGGTGAACTCGCGGGTGGCGAGCGCGTGTATGTGCCTGGCGCGTTGCCGGGCGAGACGTTGCGCATCAAGCCCGACGGCAAGCGCGGTGAAGGGTTTTCCGCGTCTATCGAAGAGTTGCTGATCGCGAGCCCGAACCGGGTCACGCCGCCGTGCCAGCATTTCGGCGTGTGCGGCGGCTGCTCCATTCAGCATTGGGCGCCGGCGGAATACTACGCCTGGAAGGCCAACTTGCTCGCGGCCGCGCTGCGCCGGGCCGGGTTCGAATCGGAGCCGGCGCCGATCGTGCGCACCGAGCCGCTGGCACGCCGGCGCGTGGATCTGGCGATCCGTCGCGATCTCAACATCACGCTTGGCCTGCACACAGCGCGCGATTCCGCTGTGGTGGATCTGCGGGAATGCCTGGTTATGCATCCCGATCTGTTCCGCCTGATCGCACCGATGCGGGTGTTGTTCCGCAGCCTGGCGGCGCTGAAGCGCGAAGGTTCGGCGGTGGTCAACCTGCTCGACAGCGGCGCCGACCTGCTGCTGCGCACCGATGGTGTGCTGACCACGCCCGACCGCACCCGGCTTGCTGCCTTCGCGCAGGAATACGGCATGCCCCGCGTGATGTGGGCGCAGAACACCGGCACCCCGGAACTCGCTGCGGGCCTGCGGCCGGCGACCACAAATTTCTCTGGCACGACGGTCGTTCCGCCATCCGGCGGCTTCCTGCAGGCCTCCAAGGCGGGGGAAGCCGCGATCATCGCAGCGGTTCTGGCGGGGCTACCACTCAAACCCACCGCAAAATCCCGGGTGGCCGAGCTTTATGCCGGCAGCGGCACGCTGACGTTCGCGATTGCCCAGCGCATGCGCGTGGCGGCCTTCGAAGGCGATCTGGGGTCCGCTGCCGCCCTCAAGGCAGCCGCCGACGCCTCCGGTCAAACCGGGCGTGTTACCGTCGAACGTCGTGACCTCGCGCGCCAGCCTTTGTCGGCCAAGGAAATTTCCGCCTTTGCGGTCGTGGTGCTCGATCCCCCGCATGGGGGTGCTGCGACCCAAACCGAGCAGATCGCGGCGTCCACGGTGAAGCGGGTGATCTATGTCAGTTGCAATCCGGCGGCGCTTGCCCGCGATGCCGCGATGCTGCGGCTGGCCGGGTTCAAATTGCTTTCGGCCGTGCCCGTCGACCAGTTTCTCTGGTCAGCACGCCTGGAAAGTGTGAGCGTGTTCGCCCGCTGATCAGGTCGACCTCATGCAAACTCTCCGCCTCGCCGTGCTTATCCTGGGTGTGCTGCTGGTCATGGCGGGCCTGACTTGGGTCGGCCAGGGCAGCGGCTATTTTCCCTATCCCGCGTCGAGTTTCATGATCGACCAATCGCCGTGGATCTGGCGCGGCGCTGGAACCGCCCTGGTGGGCGTGGTCGTCATGATTTTGTCGCGACGGATCGTGTAATACCAACCGCCCTCGAGTGGAATTTCGCCTGATAGGCGACATTATCCGGCTCTGGCTTTGTATTCTATCGCGTGACGCCCCCCCTTCGGTCATCACGCGCTAGCGTTTGGTGGCCAGCCGCATTGTGGTGGTCGAGGCTGGGATGCTTGGGTGTAGGCTCAAACATCCTCCACACGCTCGACCCCTGGCAGGATCTTCAGCGCCTGTGACAGCCGCGGGCTTACGTTGAACCCGCCTGGCAGGGTAATCTCCACATCTTGCGTGGCATCCAGGCGTGGGATCAGCACCACCCGGCCGCGGCCTTTGCCCTCGCGTTGGAGGAGGTTGCGGATGTGGTCGATCGCCTCGGTCTGTTGTAGCCAGACGCGGATGCCAGCGCCGGCGCGGATCGCGGCTGCGTCGAGGGGTTCGACCTCCTGGGCGGTGATGCGCAGGGCCTCGCCTTCGAGCTTGATGTCGGCGGTCACCAGCACAGAATTGCCAGCCACCAACAGGTCGCGTCCACGGGCGAGGGTTTCGCTGAAGAACGTCACCTCATAGCTGCCGCCGCTGTCGGACAGGCGGACCCAGGCCATGCGGCTGCCGGTGCGGGTGATGCGTTCCTTGAGGTTGACCACCGAGCCTGCGAGCTTCACGCGGGCGGCGCCGGTTTGGGCGCGTTCGTCGAGTTTGTTGCTGGCGATGACGCCGAGGCGTTTCAGCACCTGGGCGTAGGCATCCAGCGGGTGGGCGGTGAGGTGGAAGCCGATGGCTTCGGCCTCGAAGCCGAGGCGGTCCATCTGTTCCCAGTCGGGAATGGCCGGCAGACGCAGGGCTTCCGGTTCCACGCCCCCGAACAGACCGGTCTGGCCGCTGGTCTTTTCCTCGGCGGTGGCCTGGGCGCGTTTGAGGATGGTCTCAGCACCCTGAAACAGGCGGGCACGGTTCTGGTCCAGGCTGTCGAACGCGCCGGCACGGACCAGGTTTTCGATCTGCATTTTGTTGAGCTGGCGCGGATCAACGCGGGCGGCGAAGTCGGCAAGGTCGGTGAATTGGGTGGCGCCGCGCAGCGCCACGAGTGCCTCCATGGCGGACTGGCCGACCTTCTTCACAGCGGCCAGCGCGTAGCGGATGACGAGTTTGCCGCTCTCGTCACGCTCCAGGGTGAAATCCGCACCGGAGCGGTTGATATCGGGTGGTGCGACCGCAATGCCCATGCGCGCACATTCCTGGCGCAAGGCGGCGAGCTTGTCGGTGTTGGAGACGGCGAGCGACATGCAGCCGGCGAGGAAGGCCTCCGGATGGTTGGCCTTCATCCAGGCGGTTTGGTAGGCAACCAGGGCGTAAGCGGCGGCGTGGGATTTATTGAAGCCATAGTCGGCGAACTTGGCCATGAGGTCGAAGACCTCTTCAGCCTTCTCGGGCGTGATCCCTCGCCCGGTGGCGCCGTCGGTGAAGATTTTGCGCTGCTGCTCCATCTCGGCGCGGATCTTCTTGCCCATGGCGCGGCGCAGCAGGTCGGCACCGCCGAGCGAATAGCCAGCCATCGACTGGGCGATCTGCATCACCTGTTCCTGATAGACCATGATTCCATAGGTCTCGCCCAGCACGGCCATCAGCGAGGGGTGCGGCGGCTCCCATTTCTCGCCGTGCTTGCGCTGGCAGTAGGCGGGGATGTTGGCCATCGGACCCGGGCGATACAGCGCCACGGCGGCGATGAGGTCCTCGAACCGGTCGGGGCGCATCTGGCGCAGCACGTCGCGCATACCCTGCGATTCGAACTGGAACACGCCGCCCGCATCGCCCTTTTGCAGCATGGCATAGGTGGGGCCGTCGTCGAGCGGCAGGCGGTCAAGATCGACTTCGACGCCGAGCGCCTTCAGGTAGGCGACGCCGCGCTGCAGGATGGTCAGCGTGGTCAGGCCGAGGAAGTCGAACTTCACCAGACCGGCCTGCTCCACGTATTTCATGGAGTATTGGGTAACCAGGAAGTCGGACTTGGGGTCGCGGTAGATCGGCACCAGCTCGGTCAGCGGGCGGTCGCCGATGACGACGCCGGCGGCGTGGGTGGAGGCGTGGCGGTAGAGGCCTTCAAGTTGCAGCGCAATGTCCATCAGCCGCCCAGCCCCCTCATCGGCGGTGCGCATCTCCTGCAGCTTGGGCTCGCCGTCGATCGCCTGTTGCAGAGTTACCGGTTTGGCGGGGTTGTTGGGGATCAGCTCGGCGACCTTGTTGACCTGGCCGTACGGCAAGCCGAGCACGCGGCCCACGTCGCGCACCGCAGCGCGCGCCTGCAGCTTGCCGAAGGTGATGATCTGCGCAACCCGTTCGCCACCGTATTCGCGGCGGACGTAGTTGATCACCTCGTCGCGACGTTCCTGGCAGAAATCGATGTCGAAATCGGGCATCGACACGCGCTCCGGGTTAAGGAAGCGCTCGAACAGCAGGCCGAACGGCAGCGGGTCGATATCGGTGATGGTGAGCGCCCAGGCGGCGACTGAGCCGGCACCGGAACCGCGGCCAGGCCCGACCGGAATGCCCTGGGATTTTGCCCACTGGATGAAGTCGGCAACGATCAGGAAATAGCCGGGGAACCCCATGTCGGCGATGACGCCGAGTTCGAATTCCAGGCGGTCACTGTAGATTTTCCGTTTCTCGCCGTCGGCGCCGATCGCGTCCATGCGGTGTTCCAGGCCTTCGCGGGCCATGGCGCGTACGGTCTCGTCCTCGGTCTGGCCGGGGCGGACCTTGGGGCAGACCGGCAGCAGTGGCTTGCGGGTTTCGGCCATCACGGCGCACATGCGGGCGATGGCGAGCGTGTTGTCGCAGGCTTCCGGCAAATCGGCGAACAGGGTGCGCATGACGGCGGCGGGTTTGAACCAGTGCTCGGCAGTCACGCGCCTGCGGTCGCGTTCGGCGAGCGTGCGGCCTTCAGCGATGCAAAGCAGTGCGTCGTGCGCCTCGTGCATCTCACGCCTGGCGAAATAGCAGTCGTTGGCGGCGACCAATGGCAGGCCGAGCTGGTCGGCCAGCATGACGAGACCGGGTTCGATGGCGCGTTCGACGGCCAGGCCGTGACGGTGCAGTTCCATCATGGCCCGACCGGGGAAGGCTTCGGCGAAGCTGGCCAGAAGGCGGGTCGCCTCATCCTGCTGGCCCTCGGCGAGCAGCCGCGCGATTGGGCCGAGCGTACCGCCGGTCAGCAGTAGCAATCCTTCGGCGTGGGCAAACATCGTCTTGACGCTGATCTGCGGTTTGTTGCCGGGATCGCTGTCGAGAAAGCCGCGCGAGGAGAGTTTTTGCAGGTTGGCATAACCGGTCGCGTCTTGCGCCAGCAGCACCAGCGGATCGGGGTTCAGTCGCGGGTTGTCGGCGCGGGTGAGCGAGACCTGGCAGCCGATGATCGGCTGCACGCCCTTGCCCACGCAGTACTGACTGAACTCGAGAGCGCCGAACAGATTGCCTGTGTCGGTGATCGCCACCGCCGGCATGTTGGCTTCCTTCGCCAGCGCCGCCAGTCTATCGGCCTTGATGGCGCCTTCGCTGAGCGAGTAGGCGGAGTGGGCGTGCAGGTGTACGAAATCGGCGTGGGGCATAAGGTGTTATGCCACAAGGACAGGTAACAGTGGCAATGGCACAGGTTCAGCGGTGACGTTTACAGCTATTTCGCCGTGTGAGCAGCAACGCTTGCCACAGATAGCCGAGCGATGTCGGTAACGCCTGCTGGCTACGAGCCCGCCGAGCTACAACGTCACTATCCTGCCATTGCGCAAGGTCACTGTTCTGTCCATCCGCGCCGCAAGTTCGGGATTGTGCGTGGCGATCAGCGCTGCGACACCCGTGGTCCGAACGATGTGAAGCAATTCGGCAAATACCACACCTGCGGTGGCGACATCGAGGTTGCCGGTCGGTTCATCCGCCAGCAGCACGCACGGCATGTTGGCGAGCGCGCGGGCGATGGCGACGCGCTGCTGTTCGCCGCCGGAGAGCTTGCCGGGGTAGTGCCGCGCCCGCGCCGTGAGGCCGAAGCCTGCGAGCAGGGCCAGCGCGCGGGTTTCGGCCGCCTTGCGCGGTTTGCCTGCGATCATTTGCGGCAGGATCACGTTTTCCAGCGCCGAGAATTCCGGCAGCAGGTGATGGAACTGGTAGACGAAGCCGATCTGGTCGCGGCGGATTTCGGTGCGCGCGGTATCGTCCAGCGCGCCGGCGTCACGACCGCCGACCAGCACTTGGCCCCCGTCGGGTTTTTCCAGCAGTCCAGCCAAATGCAGCAGTGTGGATTTGCCCGCGCCCGAGGGTGCCATCAGAGCCACGATCTCGCCTGGATGCAAGACAAGATCGACTCCAAGCAAGACGGGCAACTCGCCGGCGTCAGACCTGTAAATCCGCCGGACGCCGCGCATTTCGAGTGCATTACTCATTGCGCAGTGCCTCGACCGGGTCGGTTTTGGCGGCGCGCCAACTCGGGTAGATGGTCGCCAGCAGTGATAACGCGATCGCCATCGCCACCACCTGCGCCACTTCCTGCCATTGCAGCACGGCGGGAAGGCGCGAGAGGAAATAGACTTCAGGGTTGAACAGGTTGGTGCCCGACAGGTTTTCGATGACGTGGCGGATGCGCTCGATGTTGAGGCAGAACACCACACCGAGGAGCGTGCCGGCCAGCGTGCCGGCAATACCGACGAAGGCGCCGCACATCAGAAAGATGCGCAGGATAGCCCCGGAACCGGCGCCAAGGGTGCGCAACACTGCGATGTCGCGGGTCTTGTCCTTCACCATCATGATCAGCGAGCTGACGATATTGAAGGCGGCGACCACGATGATGAGCGTGAGGATCAGGAACATCACGTTGCGCTCCACCTCAACCGCAGCGAAGAAGGCGTTATTGTTCTGCGTCCAGTCGACCACACGCACCGGCGTGTCGCCGAGCGCCTGTCGGATGGCGCGGCCAATGCCGACGGCTTGGTCTGGATCGGTGGTGGTGACCTCAATCTGGCTCACCTGGTCTGGCATGCGAAACAGGATCTGGGCAGCTTCCATGGGCATGAACACGAAGCCTGTGTCGGCTTCGTTGAACCCAACCTGGAAGATCGCCACCACCGTGTATGCACGAAAGCGTGGGATGGAACCAAACGGCGTCGCCTGGCTTTCGGGCGCGTAAACCTGCAGCCGGCTACCGATGCGAAGGCCAGCCTTTTGCGCCAGCCCCACACCAATGGCCACCGCATCGTCGCCCTGAAACTGGTCGAGCGAGCCGGCTCGGATGTTGTCCGCAACCACATTAAGCTTGCGCAGGTCCGCCTGGCGCAGGCCGCGTACCAGACCGCCGGTATAGCTGCCGCCCTGTTCCGGCTTCAGGCCGACCTGGCGTTCGACGATCGGGGTCGCCGTCACCACGCCGGGCACGGTGCGGATCCGCTTCGCGAGATCATCGAAACCGGTCAGCGACTGGCTGGTGGAATAGACGCCGAGGTCGCCGTTGAGGCCAAGAATCTTGCTCAACAACTCCTGGCGGAACCCGTTCATGACAGACATCACGATGATGAGCGTGGCCACGCCGAGCGCGATCCCCACCAGAGAAAATATCGCGATGATCGAAACGAAACGCTCGCCCTTGCGGGCACGTAGGTAGCGGCCCGCAACGGCACGTTCGAAGGGGCCGAACATGCTCAGGCCTGGTTGATCTTGGCCAAGGCGTCGGCGAGGCTCACTTCAACCTTCTCGCCGGTAGCGCGGCGCTTGAGCTCAACCATCCCTTTGGCCGCGCCGCGCGGACCGACGACGATCTGCCACGGATGGCCCATGAGGTCGGCATCGGCGAACTTCACCCCTGCCCTATCCTCGCGGTCGTCGAGCAGCGCGCGGCCGCGGAATGCCGCGTAGGCCTCCTCGCACAGCGCATCGCAGCCGGCATCGCCGGCCTTGAGATTGAGGATGACCGCAGGAAACGGCGCCACGCTGTCGGGCCAGATGATGCCGGCCTCGTCGTGATGCGCCTCGATGATGGCGCCGACCAAGCGAGATACGCCGATGCCGTAGCTCCCCCCGTGCGGCACGACCGGCGTTCCGTCGCGCCCGGCCAGGGAAAGACCCATCGGTTCGGAATATTTTGTGCCGAAATAAAAGATGTGGCCGACCTCTATGCCACGGCCCTCGCGCTTCTCCGCCACGTTCGCCCAGACACCCGCATCGTGTTTTTCATCGGTCGCGGCGTAGCTGTTGGTCACGTCGCCAAAGAACCGGGCGAGATCAGCGGGATCGTTGTGGTCGTATTTGCCTTCCGAGAAATCCATCGTCTCGTAGGCGGCATCGAAGAACACCTGGCTCTCGCCGGTAGGTGCGAGGATGATGAACTCGTGGCTGAGGTCGCCGCCGATCGGGCCGGTGTCTGCCACCATCGGAATCGCCTTCACGCCCAGGCGCTGGAAGGTGCGCATGTAGGACAGCATGATCTTACGATAGGTGATCACCGCGCCTTCGTAGTCGAGGTCAAAGGAATAGCCGTCCTTCATCAGGAATTCGCGGCCACGCATCACGCCAAAGCGGGGGCGCAGTTCGTCACGGAATTTCCATTGAATGTGAAACAGAATCTGCGGCAGTTCCCGGTAGCTTTTTACCGATTGGCGGAACAGCTCGGTGACCATCTCCTCATTCGTCGGACCGTACAGCATATCGCGGTCACCACGATCCTTGATCCGTAGCATTTCGGGCCCGTAGGCGTCGTAACGGCCTGACTGGCGCCAGAGATCAGCGGATTGGATGGTCGGCATCAGCATATCCTGGCTGCCGATGGCGATCTGCTCTTCGCGCACGATACGGGCGATGTTCTGTAGCACGAGCCAGCCGGCCGGCAGCCAGGCATAGATGCCGGAGGCGGTCTGGCGAACCAGGCCTGCGCGCAGCATCAGCCGGTGCGAGGCGATGACTGCCTCGGCCGGGTTTTCCTTGAGAGTGGGGATCAAGCTGCGAGACAGGCGCATCGCGAGGGGTCCGTTCGGCGTATTTATGAGCCGCGGACCCTAACCTCCTGCAGACATTCCCGCCAGAGAGCTTCGCACGCTCTGGCGTAACCGAAGACGATGCCGTCATCGCTCCGAAGCGCGCTGGCGAACAACGTATTGTACGGGAGACGTCATGTTTGATGCCGCACTGCACAAGAATGCTGCGTCACACCAGACAGAGACGAAAGAAAAACTCGCGACGCCGCCAAAACCTTGCGGAATCTGCGTGACATCGCCGATCTGAAGGGCTAACAAAAAAAGCCCCCCGCGCCGTAAGGCGCAGCGGGCCAAGTTTAGGGAGGAAACGCCAGTCACGCGTCAGAATGAGGAAGCTCCTCGTTCTGACGTGAAGATTGCGCCCGGATCGGTCTGCCGTCCAACGTAAAACGGCACAAAATAGCTTAAAAATGAAGCGATTAAACGCGAACCGCTCTGAACGTCATCATTGCACCGTAGAACAGTGGCATCTGCCTAATTTTCTGGCAGAGCCAACCAGCCAGTGCGGAAGCTGATCCAACCGCTATTGATAATCAGCATCGCAACGCCCCACACGAGCAGGGAAAGCAACGTCGTGGCGAGAACCTTCCGCCCGATCATCGGCCGGGCCGGCGCACCTCGCCAGCCCGTTGCCGTATCGGCGTCGGCCACCGGCTTGGTGCCCACCGGCAGGATCGCGAACAGCAGCGTCCACCAGATCATGACGTAGAGCACAAAGGCGGTGAACCAGTGCATCTGGCTCAGACCCGAAGCAGATGCACGTCCACCATGGGACGCTTGGCCAGTCGCTTGCCCAGGGCACGGCGCAGTGCCGCCTTGGCCGCGTCGGTCAGCGCCTGGTCATCACGCAGCAAAGGCGCTGCGAAATCGCCGATGGCGGTGGAAACCTCGCCGGCCACCCGGGCCAACTCAGGGTCATCAGCTTCGAACAGGCCAGGCGCACTCACCCGCGGCATGCCGCGCAAAGTGCCCGACGCGTCCACCGCGATGGAGGCGATCACCACGCCGTTGACCAACATGCGGCGGCGCGCGCCCATGACCGTCCCCTGCAGCGGCACCAACCGCGTGCCGTCCAGCACCAACTTGCCAACTGGCGCAGAGTCGATGATTTCCGGCACACCAGGCGCGAGGCTGAGGATATCGCCGTCTTCAAGCAGGATCGGCTTTACCTGCAACTCGCTTGCAAGTGCCGCGTGGGCGGAGAGGTGGCGCCATTCACCGTGCACCGGTACCGAATATTTCGGGCGGATCAGGGCATAAAGCTGCTTCAACTCGTCGCGCGCAGGATGGCCGGACACATGGGTCATGTGGTCGGCATCTGTGATCAGCTTGACGCCGCGGCGCACCAAATTGTCCTGAACCAGGCCGATTGCACGCTCGTTGCCTGGGATCATGCGGCTGGAGAACACCACCGTGTCGCCCTCGCCGAGTTCGATGCGCGGGTGCTGGTCGGCGGCGATACGGGCCAGCGCGGAACGCGCCTCGCCCTGGCTGCCGGTGACGATGATCAGCAGGTTGTCGTCGGCGATGTCATTGGCGGCATCCTCGCCGACGAAGGGTGGAATGCCCTTGAGGTAGCCGCACTCGCGCGCGGCGGCGTCGAGATTGCGCAGCGAGCGGCCGACGAGGGCCACGGTGCGACCGGCATCGCGCGCGGCAAGTGCTACCGATTCGACCCGGGCGACGTTGGATGCAAAGCAAGTGACCGCCACGCGACCGCGCAGCCCCCGGATCAGATCGGACAGGCTGCGGCGCACGTCGCCCTCCGAGCCGGAACTGCCCTCCACCATGGCGTTGGTGCTGTCACACACCATGGCCAGAACGCCTTCGTCGCCGATCGCCCTGAGCACAGACTCATCCGCGCGCGGGCCGGTCAGCGGCTCGGCGTCGAACTTCCAGTCGCCGGTGTGGAACACGATGCCGGCGGGCGTGCGCAGCACCACGGCCTGCGCCTCGGGGATGGAATGCGGCATCGGGATGAACTGCAGGCGGAACGGGCCCACCTCAAAATGCGCACCGGGCTTGATGACGACGATGCGCACTTCGGACTGCAGGCCGACTTCACCGAGCTTCCGGCGCAGCACGGTGGCGCCGAACGGGGTAGCGTAGACCGGGCAGCGCAGAGAACGCCACAGCCAGGCGACCGCGCCGATATGATCCTCGTGCGCGTGGGTGATCACGAGGCCAACCAGCTTGTCGCGGCGTTCGGCAATGAAGGTCGGGTCGGGCATCATCACCTCGACCTCTGGGTGGGCGGCGCCACCGAAGCCTATACCGCAGTCGATCGCCAGGTACTGGCCCCCCATACGATAGAGGTTGAGGTTCATACCAATCTCGCCGGTCCCACCCAAAGGCAGGAACGCCAGATCACTGCGAATTACGTTCATCGTCCACTTTCAACACAAACAGGCCACCCGGAGGGGGTGGCAATCTCGTGGCCGGTCGCCTCGATCGGTCAGCGAAAGGGAGAACCCTCAATCACTTTCCAAGAGACGCATCCGATCCTTGTTCCATATGGGGGGCGGGTTGCGCTCCGCCAACAGCCGCAGTCCATCCAACGTGAGATCCGGGTCGATCCGCGCGATCACCGTGGTCCCTTCGGCCAACAGCGGTGCCAGACCGCCTGTGGCCACAACTTTGAGTGTGCTGCCATACTCCGCTTGGATGCGCGCGACCAGCCCTTCGATCATTCCGACATAGCCCCAGTAGATACCTGACTGCATGGCAGGCACCGTCGAACGGCCGATCACCGCCTGCGGACGGCCGATCCCGATTCGTGGCAGTCGGGCGGCGGCCTTATGCAGGGCCTCGATCGACAGATTGATGCCGGGAGCGATGACCCCGCCGATATAGGCGCCGTCGCGGTCCACCACGTCGAATGTGGTGGCGGTGCCGAAGTCAATCACCACCAGCGGGCCCTGGTAGCGCTGGTGGGCAGCAAGCGCGTTGAGCAAACGGTCGGCGCCCACCTCCTCCGGATTGTCGACGCGAATCTCGAACCCCCAGTCGAGCTGGGCGCGGGCGATCAGGGGCTCTACCTCGAACCAGTCGCGGCACAGCCGGCGCAGATGATAAAGTGCTGCGGGAACAACGGTGCCGATGACGGCGTGGTTGATCTTTTCGCGTTTCAGCCCGGTGAGATTGAACAGGCTGAGCAGCCATACGGCGTATTCGTCCGAGGTTCGCTGCGGGTCGGTCGCGATGCGCCACACGCCGATCCAGCTATCGCCGTCATGCACAGCGAAGACGATGTTCGTGTTGCCGGCGTCTACCACCATCAGCATGCGCCTGGCTCCCCTGCTGCGTAATCCTGCTGCGCTATGTGGCTGGTCCAGACTTCGCCGGCAATCACCGGGCGCACGGAACCGTCCGCCATCTGCAAAAGCAGATTGCCGTCTTCGTTGAGGCCGGCGAACCAGCCGCGAAGAACCTCGGACGGCAACATCACCCGCATTTCAGTGCCGAGCGGTTGCGCCAGCCGCATCCAGCCGGTGCGAATGGCGGCAAACCCGCCGAGTCCGCGCTGGTAGCGCCAGGCCATCAGGCGTTCGAGGACGCGTTCAGCCAGGGTTTCCGGGGCGATGCTGCCGCCGAGTGCTGCCGTTTCACGACCGGGGATATCAGGTGCGTGGGCGAGGTTGACGCCGATGCCGATGACCAGCCAGGCGATGCCACTGTTGCCGTCACCCTCCGCCTCCACCAGGACGCCGGCGAGCTTGGCGCCGTCGAGCAGCACATCGTTTGGCCATTTGAGCGCAAGCCGGCCACCGGGTTCAGCCCCCAAAGCCTCGGCCACGGCCAAGCCCGCGAGCAACGCCCATTGGCCAACTTCGCGGGCCCGTTCAATTGGGCGCAACAGCACGGAAAGGGCAAGGTTCCCCGGCGGCGTCGACCATTGCCGCCCACGGGTGCCCCGGCCGGCGGTCTGGGTGCGCGCCATGACCGCGAGAAGTTCGGGCGCGCCCGACTGTGCCGCTTCCCGGCACAGATCGGAAGTGGAAGGAAGCCGGTCGTGGATTTCGAGGCGCCACTCAGAGGGAGGACACAAGTTGATCCCCAACAACCTCAATCGGGCGCCGCTTCACCGGAACCGCCAGGGTCACCCAAACAACCCCTTGGCTGCGGCTTCGGCCGCCGCGACCACGGGGGCCGGGAACAGGAAGAATATCAACGTGAACAGCGCGCCCGCCCCAGCGACGATAGAAAGCGAGGCCGGCCGCACGTCGAACGCAGGTTCTGGCGCGTCGAAATACATCACCTTGATGATGCGGATATAATAATAGGCGCTCACCGCACTCGCGAGCACACCGACGACCGCCAGAGTTACCAAGCCAGACTGCATCGCAGCGCCAAAGACAAAGTATTTGCCGATGAAACCCGAGAACGGTGGCAGGCCGGCCATCGAGAACAGAAAGATGGTCAGCGCGGCGGCCATGCCGGGGTCGCTGCGCCACAGCCCGCCGAGATCGGCGATCCGCTCCACCGCACGGCCGCGGCGGCGCATTGCGATGATGCACGCAAACATGCCGGCATTGGTGAACACGTACGTGACGAGATAGATCAGCACCCCGCGCACGCCCTGCTGCGTGCCGGCAGCCAGGCCCACCAGGATGTAGCCCATGTGGCCGATCGACGAGTAGGCCATGAGGCGCTTGATGTTGCTTTGGCCAATCGCCGCAAAGGCGCCGAGCACCATGGAGGCCATGGCGATCAGCACGATGAGTTGCTGCCACTGGGCCAGCAGATGGCCGAACGGCGAGATCATCACCCGCACAAACAAGGCCACAGCCGCCACTTTCGGAGCCGTCGCCATGAAGGCGGTGACCGGGGTGGGCGCCCCCTCGTAGACATCCGGCGTCCACATATGGAACGGCACGGCGGAGATCTTGAAGGCAAGGCCGGCGACGACGAACACGATGCCGACGATCAGGCCCGGCGATGCGTGCGAACTGTCGGACAACACCAGGGCCAGCTGATCGAACGCCATTGAGCCGGAGAAGCCGTAGATCAACGAGATACCGTACAACAGCAGGCCGGAGGCGAGTGCGCCCAGCACGAAATATTTCAGGCCGGCCTCGGAGCTGCGCAGATCGTCGCGTGCGAAGGCGGCGAGCACGTAGATCGACAGCGACTGCAGCTCAAGCCCCATGTAGAGCGACATGAGGTTGGAGGCCGAGACCATGATCATCATGCCCACGGTGGCGTAAAGCATCAGCACCGGGAATTCGAAACGGCGCAGATCGTTGTGCTCGTTGTAGTCGATCGACACGATCACCCCGAGCACGGCGGCCGCCAGCACCAGCAGCTTGGCGAACATGGCGTAGCTGTCGGCCAGGAACAGGCCGTTATAGCCGAGCCCGCCGTTCGACGAAAGCACCAGGGCCGCGGTCAGCACCAGGGCGCCCACCGTCATCAGCGAGCAGATATGGAATGTGTTGCGCGCCTTGGAGAGCACGCCGAACATCAGGATGGCCATGCCGAGGCAGGCCAGCGCGATTTCCGGAATGGCGACGGTCCAGTTCATCAGCGCATGACCCCAGCGAGTTTGGATGTGGCCGCAATGGCCGCCTGGTGATGTTCCACCATCTGGCCGACCGCTGCATCAAAGAAGCCGGTGAAGCTGGACGGGTAGATGCCCATCCAAAGGGTCAGCGCGACCAGCGGTGCGAAGATGGCAATCTCTCGCGGCGACAGGTCGAGAATGCCCTTGAGGTCGAGCTTCTCCAGCTTGCCGAACACCACCCGGCGGTAGAGGTAGAGCATATAGACGGCACCCAGGATCATGCCGGCGCTACCGAGCACCGACAGCCACAGGCTGATCTTAAAGGCGCCGACCAGCACCAGGAACTCGCCGACGAAACCGGCCGTGCCCGGAAGCCCGATGCTGGCCATGGTGAACAGCATGAAGGTGAGCGCGTAGGCCGGCATACGATCGACCAGGCCGCCGTAGCGCAGGATCTCGCGGGTGTGGATGCGGTCATAGACCACGCCAACGCAGAGAAACAGCGCGGCGGAGACGACGCCGTGCGACAGCATCTGGAACAAGGCGCCTGAGACGCCCTGCACGTTGAAGGTGAAGATACCGATCGTCACCACGCCCATATGCGCCACGGAGGAATAGGCGATCAGCTTCTTCATGTCGGTCTGTGCCAACGCCACCAGCGAGGTGTAGATCACCGCCACGACCGAGAGCGTGTAGATGAACGGCGCGAAATAGACCGCAGCATCCGGCAGCATCGGCACCGAGAAGCGCAGGAAGCCGTAGGCGCCCATCTTCAGAAGCACACCTGCCAGGATGACCGAACCCGCGGTCGGCGCTTCCACATGCGCGTCCGGCAGCCAGGTGTGAAACGGCCACATCGGCACTTTCACGGCGAAGGACGCGAAGAAGGCCAGGAACAGCCAGGTCTGCATATGCGGCGAGAATGCCGTGTGCATCAGCACTTCGATGTCGGTCGTGTGGGCGGTGTTCCACATGAACAGCAGCGCCAGCAGCATCAGCAGCGAGCCGGCCAGCGTGTAGAGGAAAAACTTCACGGCGGCATAGACGCGCCGCGGACCGCCCCAGATGCCGATGATCAGATACATCGGGATCAACACCGCCTCGAAGAACATATAAAAAACGAGGAAGTCGAGGGCGCAGAACATGCCGACCATCATGGTTTCGAGCACCAGGAAGGCGAGCATATATTCCCGCACCCGGGTGGTGATGCTCTCCCAGCTCGCCAGGATGCAGATCGGTGTCAGCGCAGTTGACAGCAGCACGAACAGCACTGAAATGCCGTCGACGCCCATCTTGTAGCTGATGCCCGCCTGCGGCAGCCAGCTGACGCTTTCGACGAACTGAAACCCGCCGTTGGACGAGTCAAACTTCACCCACAGGATGAGCGAGAGCGCGAACACCACGAGCGAAGTCCACAGCGCCGTCCAACGCGCGTTCGAGGCGACGATGGCTTCCTCGCCGCGCACGGTGAGAATGATCGCTCCCCCCACCAAGGGCAGAAAAGTGAGCAGCGTGAGGATAGGGAACCCGGCCTGATTCATGCTGTCACCCGACGATCAGATAGAGGCTGACCAAGGCGACCACCCCGATAAGCATGGCAAAGGCGTAGTTGGCGATCGAGCCGGTTTGCAGCTTGACGATCTGGCTGGAGCCGTCGGCGGTCAGGCGGGCAACACCATTGGGCATGCCATCAATGACCTCCCCATCGATCCGCCACAGCCGCCGCGCCAGACGCGAAGCGGGCTGGACGATGGTGGCGTCGTACAGCTCGTCAAAATACCACTTGTTGAGCAGGAAACGATACAGACCAGGCAGGCTTGCGGCGAGGCGGCCTGGGATGGCCGGCCACACCATGTAGAACGCGTAGGCAGTGGCGATGCCGAGCAGACCCAGCACCGTCGGCGCCATGGACACCACCGCCGGTACAGCTGCCATGTCCGCGAGAATATGGTTGGAGGCGGCGACGCCAATGGCGTCACCCCAGAACGCGTGCCAGTCCTCGCCGATGATCTGGTCGGCGAAGCTGAAGCCAGTGAGCACGGCGCCGGCCGCCAGCAGGATCAGCGGAACCGTCATTGCCCACGGGCTTTCGTGCACATGTTCCATCGTGTGGTGATCGGCGCGCGGGGCGCCGTGGAATGTCATGATCAGCAGGCGCCAGGAATAGAAGGCCGTCAGGAAGGCTGCGATCAGGCAGCACCAGAAGCCGTAATGGCCGACCAGCGAGTGGCTCGCCCAGGCGGCTTCGAGAATAGCGTCCTTCGAGAAATAGCCAGCAAACGGCGGCACACCGGCCAGCGCCAGGTTGCCGATCCACATCGCCACATAGGTGAGCGGGATCATCTTCCAGATGCCGCCCATCTTGCGCATGTCCTGCTCGTTGCTCATGGCGTGGATCACCGAGCCGGCGCCCAGGAACAGCAGCGCCTTGAAGAAGGCATGCGTCAGCAGATGGAACATCGACACCTGATAGGCGCCGACGCCTGCGGCCACGAACATGTAGCCGAGCTGAGAGCAGGTCGAATATGCGATGACGCGCTTGATGTCGTTCTGCGTGCAAGCGACGGTGGCCGCGAACAGCGCCGTCGACGCACCCATGAAGGTGACGAAATGCATCGCACCCGGCGCAAAATCCAGCAGCGGCGACATACGCGACATCAGGAACACGCCGGCAGTCACCATCGTGGCGGCATGGATGAGGGCGGAGACCGGGGTCGGCCCTTCCATCGCGTCCGGCAACCACACATGCAAGCCGAGCTGCGCTGATTTGCCCATGGCGCCGATGAACAGCAAGATACCGATCACCTCATAGGCGCGGAAATCGGTACCGAGCACATGGTAAACATCGTTCACGTGCTGAGAGAGCCCGGCAAAGATCGTGGAGAACTCAATCGAACCGAAGATGAAAAAGATCAGCGCAATGCCGGCGGCAAAGCCGAGATCGCCGATGCGGTTCACCACGAAAGCCTTCATGGCGGCGGCGCGGGCCGCCGGGCGATCATACCAAAAGCCAATCAACAGATAGGAGGCAAGCCCAACGCCCTCCCAGCCAAAAAACAGCTGGAGCAGATTATCGGCCGTGACCAGGGCCAGCATGGCGAAGGTGAACAGCGACAAATACGAGAAGAACCGCGCGATCGACTTGTCGTGGCTCATATAGCCGATGCTGTAGATATGGATGAGTGTGGCCACACAGGTCACCATGGCGACCATGACAGCGGACAGCGTGTCGTAACGCAGGGCCCAATTCGCATGGAATTCGCCGGCTGACACCCATTCGCCGAGCACGACCACGCCCGGCGTGGCGCTGCCATACACCAGGCTGACAAAGGCAGACACGCCGCAGACCGAGGCCAGCAACATGCACAAGATGGTGACAGCCTGAGCTGCGCGGTCGCCGATGGCGCGGCCGAGCAGCCCCGCGATCATGGATCCGAACAGCGGGGCGAGAACGGCGACTGCGAGCAGCATGGTCTCAGCCCTTCATCAGGTTGACGTCTTCAACCTCGATCGATCCGCGATTGCGGAAATAGATGACCAGGATGGCCAGGCCGATCGCAGCCTCGGCGGCGGCCACCGTGAGCACGAACATGGTGAACACCTGGCCCACCATGTCGCCGAGATAGGAGGAGAAGGCGACTAGGTTCAGGTTCACCGCGAGCAGGATCAACTCGATCGACATCAAGATGATGATGACGTTCTTGCGGTTGAGGAAGATCCCAAAGATCCCGAGCACGAGCAGGATGGCGGAGACCGCCAGATAATGGCCGAGGCCGACGCCGAGCATCTCAATGGCCTCCATGATGGGCGTGGGTGTCGATGGGATCGGCGAGCTCCTCGCCGGGCTCGGTGACCAGCGGCTTGATATGGGCCATCGTCGGGCCGCGGGTCGGCACGTCCATCATCACCATGGTGTCGGCGGAGGTGCGGGCGATCTGCACGGCAATGTTCTGCCGCCGGCTGATCGTGGCACTCGGCCTGCGGTCCCGCAGGGTGAGCACGATCGCGCCGATCATGGCGACCAGCAGCACCAACCCAGAAACCTGGAACAGGAAGATGTAGTCTGTATAGATCAGCCGACCGAGCTGGGCAGTGTTGGTCAGCGCACTCATCGGCGCCGCCCGCGTGGTGGCGATGCCCGGGGCAAATTTCCAGCCGGTCAGCACAGCCGCGAGTTCGACCAGCAGCACCACACCGATTGCAGCACCCACCGGCAGGTAACGCTGAAACCCCTCCCGCATCTCGGCGAAATTGATGTCGAGCATCATGACGACGAACAGGAACAGCACCGCCACTGCGCCGACATAGACGATGACCAGGATCATCGCCAGGAACTCGGCGCCCAGCAGCAGGAACAGTGCCGCCGCGTTGAAGAAGGCAAGGATGAGGAACAGTACCGCGTGAACCGGGTTGCGCGCACTCACGACCATGGCCGCCGAGGCGATCAAGATGGCTGCGAACACGTAGAAAGCCGCCGTAGCGATCATGGTGTCAGATCCTCACCGGTACGGGGCGTCAAGTTCGAGGCGGCGCGCCAGCTCCGGCTCCCACCGATCGCCGTTCGCGAGCAACTTGTCCTTGTCGTACATCAGTTCCTCGCGGGTTTCGGTGGCGAACTCGAAGTTCGGCCCCTCCACGATGGCGTCGACCGGACAGGCTTCCTCGCACAGGCCGCAGTAGATGCACTTGGTCATGTCGATGTCGTAGCGCGTGGCCCGGCGGCTGCCGTCGTCGCGCGGCTCGGCCTCGATGGTGATGGCCTGCGCCGGGCAGACCGCTTCGCACAGCTTGCATGCGATGCAGCGCTCTTCGCCGTTGGGATAACGACGCAGCGCGTGCTCACCCTTGAAGCGCGGGCTGAGCGGGCCCTTTTCGTAGGGGTAGTTGATCGTCTTCTTCGGCTTGAAGAAATATTTGAGCGTCAGCGCCATGCCAGAGACGAGCTCGGCCAGCAGCAGGCTGCGCGCCGTACGATCGATGAATGCCATTTAAGTGGCTCCTTTATGCGACATGGGGCAGCCAGCCCATGACCATCAGCACGCCAGCGGTGAGCACCAGCCAGAATAGCGAGAACGGCAGGAACACTTTCCAGCCCAGGCGCATTAGCTGGTCGTAGCGAAAGCGCGGGAAGGTGGCGCGCACCCAAAGGAACACGAACAGCACGGCCATGATCTTGGCGATGAACCAGATCGGGCCCGGGATCCAGGTGAACGGCTCCACGCCGAACGGCGCCAGCCAGCCGCCCAGGAACAGGATCGACGTCATCGCCGACATCAGGATCATGTTGGTGTATTCGCCGAGGAAGAACAGCGCGAAGGTCATCGCCGAATACTCGACAAAGAACCCCGCCACGATTTCCGACTCACCCTCCGGCAGATCGAACGGCGAGCGATTGGTTTCCGCAAGCGTCGAGATGAAGAAGATGATGAACATCGGGAACAGCGGAATGAAGAACCACACATGCCGCTGGGCGAGCACCACGTCGTTCAAATTTAGGCTGCCGACACAGAGCAGCACCGTCACCATCACGAAGCCCATCGAGACTTCGTAGGACACCATCTGTGCTGCCGACCGAAGTGCTCCGAGGAAGGCGTATTTCGAGTTGCTGGCCCAGCCCGCGATGATCACGCCGTAAACACCGAGCGAGCTGATGGCGAACAGATACAGCACGCCGACATTGATGTTGGCGATGCCCCAGCCGTCGTTCACGGGAATGACCGCCCAGGCGATCACCGCAAGCGAGAAGGTCAGCATCGGCGCCAGGATAAACAGGAAGCGGCTGGCACCCGACGGGATGATGGTTTCCTTCATCATCATTTTGATGGCGTCGGCGAACGGCTGGAACAGGCCGAACGGGCCCACCACGTTGGGCCCCCGGCGCAGCTGCATGGCCGCGAGCACCTTGCGCTCGGCATAGGTCAGATAGGCCATGCCGATCAGCACGGGCACCACGATGGCCAGTGTTTTGAGCAAGGTAAGGATCAGGACGCCGAAGCTGGTCGCAAAAAACGCAGTCATCGACTCACTCCGCCGCCATGGCTGACTCAGCGGGAGTCTTTGGGTGTTTCTGCGCTTCGATGCAAGCGGCCATGGTCGGGCTGGCGCGGCTGATCGGATCGGTCATGTAGTAATTTTCGATCGCAGGCTCGAACAGGGCGTCGCCGACGGCGCCCACGGACACCGGCCCCGTGGTATCGGAGCAGCCGAAGTGCGGCAGGATGTCGAGCCGGTCGAACAGCGGGTTCTCCTGAACGAGACACATGCGCAGTGCTTCGAGATTGTCATAGGGCAACGGCTTGCCGATCAAGGCGGAGAAGGCGCGCAGGATTTTCCAATCTTCCTTCGCCTCGCCCGGCGGGAACACGGCGAGTGCCCCGCGCTGCACGCGGCCTTCGGTGGAGATGTAGGTTCCGTTTTTCTCGGTATAGGCTGCACCCGGCAAAATGACGTCGGCGCGCGCGGCACCTCGGTCGCCGTGATGGCCCTGATAGACGACGAAAGTGTTCGGCCCGATCGCTGCGGCGTCGAACTCGTCGGCTCCGAGCAGCCAAAGCAAATCCACACCGCCACCGAGCATCTGTGCGAGCGTTTTGCCGGTGGCAAATCCCAGCTCGAGTCCGGCCACTCGGCCAGCCGCGGTCTGCAACACATTGAAGCCGTTCCAATCCGGCGTGAGCATGCCGGTCTCAGCTGCCAGCGCCCAGCATGCGGCAAGAATTGCGGCACCATCGGGCCGGGCCAAAGCACCCTGCCCCACGATCATCATCGGCTTTTTGGCGCCGCGCAGCACAGAGGCGAACGCATTCGAGCCGTCGCGCAAACCAGCGAGCAGCTGCGGCGTGCCGCCGAGATATTGGTGGCGATAGGTAAGGTCGGCGGCCACGCCGATATGCGCAATCGGGAACGCACCCATCAGCGAGCGCTTGCGAATGCGCGCGTTGATCAAAGGCGCCTCATGCCGCGGATTGGAGCCGATGATGATCAGAGCATCTGCCTCCTCGATCCCAGCGATAGAGGTATTGAACGTGAAGAACTCGCGGCGCGAGGGATCGAGTGCTGCACCGTCCTGACGGCAATCGAGATTTGTCGATCCGAGTGCCGCCATCACATGCTTCAGGGCAAGCATGCTCTCTGCGTCGCATAGGTTGCCAGCGACGGCGCCGATGCGGTCACCGGACAGTCCAGTCAGCTTCGCCTCGATCGCGGCGAAGGCCTCGGGCCAGGTGGTGCGCGCAAGCTTGCCCTCGCGCTTCACCCAAGGTGTGTCGAGCCGGCGGCGCTTGAGACCGTCAAGGGCAAAGCGCGACTTGTCGGCCAGCCACTCCTCGTTCACGTCCTCGTTGATCCGCGGCAGAACACGCAGCACCTCGGAACCTCGCGTGTCGACGCGAATGGCCGCGCCCACGGCATCGAGCACGTCGACACTGTCGGTCTTCTTCAATTCCCACGGCCGCGCCACGAATGCATATGGCTTGGAGGTGAGCGCGCCGACCGGGCAGATGTCGATCAGATTGCCCGAAAGCTCGGAGCTGAGCGCCTTGGAAATATAGGTCCCCACTTCCATGCTCTCGCCACGCGCTGTGGCACCCATTTCGGGCACGCCGGCAATTTCGGTCGAGAACCGAATGCAGCGCGTGCAATGGATGCAGCGCGTCATCACAGTTTTCACCAAAGGACCGAGATCCTTGTTGGTGACGGCGCGCTTGTTCTCGTGATAACGCGACGTGTCGCCGCCATAGCCCATCGACTGGTCCTGCAAATCGCACTCGCCGCCTTGGTCGCAGATCGGGCAATCCAGCGGGTGGTTGATGAGCAGAAACTCCATCACGCCGCGCCGCGCCGCCTTCACCATCGGCGTGTCGGTGTGCACAACCATGCCGTCGGCCACAGGATAGGCGCAGGAGGCGAAGGGCTTGGGTGGCGCCTTTTCGATTTCCACCAGGCACATGCGGCAGTTGCCGGCGACCGACAGGCGCTCGTGATAGCAGAAGCGCGGAATTTCCTTGCCCGCGGCTTCACACGCCTGCAGCACATTCGAACCGTTCGGGACCTCGACGGTGATCCCGTCGACCGTGACTTTTGCCATCAGTTGCGCTTTCGGTCGTCAGCGAGCAGCGCCCCGATGGCAATGCCGTCGGCTCGCATGCCCGAAATGTTGCAATCGCTGATCGTGTTGCCGGACAGGTTCGCGCGCGTGATCTTGGCGCCCGACAGGTGCATTTTCATATTTTGGAAATTCATGCCCGCTTAACTGACGGCTGCGGTGGAAGCGCCGGAAACCACCGCCCCCACCACAGCCATGCGCGCTTTCTGCTGGCAGATCTGCATCATTCCGCAGCCATAGGCAACGACTTCTGCGCCTTATAAGCGGCAATGCGCTCTTCCATCAGCGGACGGAAGTTCTTGATCAGTCCCTGGATCGGCCAAGCCGCCGCATCGACCAAAGCGCAGATGGTGTGGCCTTCGATCTGCCGGGTCACCTTCTCCAAAACGTCGATTTCGGCGATTTCGGCGCGCCCGACCACCATGCGATCCATCACGCGTTGCATCCAGCCGGTGCCTTCGCGGCATGGGGTGCATTGGCCACAGCTCTCGTGCTTGTAGAATTTGGACAGACGGGCGATCGCCTTGATGACGTCGGTCGACTTGTCCATGACGATCACGCCAGCAGTACCAAGACCGGATTTGACATCACGCAGGCTGTCGAAATCCATCAGGATGGTGTCGCAGGTCGCCTTGTTCAGCAGCGGCACCGAGGACCCGCCAGGAATGATCGCCAGCAGATTGTCCCACCCGCCGCGCACGCCGCCGGCATAGGTGTCGATCAGCTCACGCAGCGGAATGCCCAGTTCTTCCTCGACATTGCACGGCTTGTTCACATGGCCCGAGATGCAGAACAGCTTGGTGCCGGCGTTCTTCGGGCGACCCAGCGTTGAGAACCACACCGCACCGCGGCGAAGAATGGTCGGCGCCACCGCAATCGACTCCACGTTGTTCACCGTGGTCGGGCAGCCATACAGACCGACTGCCGCAGGAAACGGCGGCTTGAGCCGCGGCATGCCCTTCTTGCCTTCAAGGCTCTCAATCAGCGCGGTCTCTTCGCCACAGATGTAGGCGCCCGCGCCGCGATGCACATACAGGTCGAAGTCAAAGCCCGAACCGCAGGCGTTCTTGCCGATAAGACCGGCCGCATAGGCCTCATCCACGGCCTTCTGCAAAGCAATAGCTTCGTTGAAGAACTCGCCGCGGATGTAGATGTAGCAAACATGCGCCGACATCGCGAAGCTCGCGATCAAACAGCCCTCGACCAGCTTGTGCGGGTCGTGGCGCATGATGTCGCGGTCCTTGCAGGTGCCAGGCTCCGACTCGTCGGCGTTGACCACGAGATAATGCGGCCGCTCGCCCACTGTCTTGGGCATAAACGACCATTTCATGCCGGTGGGAAAGCCAGCCCCTCCCCGACCGCGCAAGCCTGAGGCCTTCATCTCATCGATGATGGCGTCGTGGCCGCGGGCCAGAATGGCTGCCGTACCGTCCCAGTCGCCGCGACGGCGCGCGCCGCCAAGGCCTGGATCATGCAGGCCGTAAAGGTTGGTAAAAATCCGATCCTGATCACCTAGCATGTTTTCACTCCGCCGGGATGGTGAGCAAAGTGGCCGGCCCGCCCTCGGGTGCCGAGTTCTGCCGGCCGTTCATCGGCCCGCGCAGTGGGTGCTCGCCTCGCTTCAGCGCCGTCAGCAGCTCAGCCACCCGCGGCGCATTCATGTCCTCGTAGTAATCGTCGTTCACTTGCAACACTGGCGCGTTCACGCAGGCGCCAAGGCACTCGACTTCTGAGAGCGTAAAATATCCGTCCGCCGACGTTTCTCCATAACCCTTGATGCCGGTGAACTCACGGCACGCGCGAGCCACTTCATCCGACCCACGCAGCCAGCACGGCGTGGTGCCACAGACCTGCAGATGAAAATGGCCGACCGGCTTGATATTGAACATAAGGTAGAAGGTCGCGACTTCGTAGACCCGGATGTTTGGCATATCGAGCACGCGGCCGACTTCGTCCATCGCAACAGTCGGTAGCCAGGCCGACCCAGTAAGCCGCCCGATCTGGCGTTGCGCGATGTCGAGCAGCGGCAGCACAGCACTGGCCTGCTTGCCCGGCGGATATTTCGCAATCGCGCCATCAACGAGCGCCTGGCTTTCCGCGTCAAAGCTGAAAGCGGTGGGTTCGGTCATGTCGGTCACCGGTCGATCTCGCCAAAAACAATATCGAGCGATCCGATGATCGCGACGGCATCGGCCAGCATATGGCGCTTGCTCATCACTTCAATTGCCTGCAGATGCGCAAAGCCCGTTGCTCGGATCTTGCATCGGTACGGCCGATTGCTGCCGTCGGCCACAAGATAAACGCCGAACTCACCCTTCGGCGCCTCGACCGCGGTGTAGGTGGCCCCGGCGGGCACATGATAACCCTCGGTATACAGCTTGAAGTGATGGATCAGCGCTTCCATCGAGTGCTTCATCTCGCTTCGCTTCGGCGGTGTGATCTTGTGGTCCTGCACCTTGATCGGGCCGGGCTTCATCTTCGCAAGGCACTGCTTGATGATGGACACGCTCTCGCGCATCTCGCCCATGCGCATCAGATAGCGATCGTAGCAGTCGCCATTGCGGCCCACGGCGATACGGAAGTCGACCTGATCATACATCTCGTAGGGCTGCGACTTGCGCAAATCCCACGGCACGCCCGAGGCCCGCAGGCAGGGGCCGGTGAAGCCCCAGGCCAGCGCCATCTCGGCCGAAACGATGCCGATGTCGACCGTGCGCTGCTTCCAAATGCGGTTGGCTGTCAGAAGCGTCTCAAGATCGTCGATGAACTTGGGGAAGGTCTCAGCCCAGGCCGCGATCTTCTCCTCCAGCCCCAGCGGCAGGTCCTTGGACACACCGCCCGGGCGGAAGTAGTTGGCATGCAGGCGGGCACCCGAGGCTGCCTCATGGAATTCCATGAGCACCTCGCGCTCCTCGAAACCCCAAAGGCTCGGCGTGATAGCACCCACGTCCAGCGCATAGGTGGTGACGTTGAGCAGGTGGTTCAGCACACGGGTGATTTCGGAAAACAGCGTGCGGATCCACTTCGCCCGCTCCGGCACTTCGACGCCGAGCAGCTTCTCGGTGGCCAAAGCAAACGCATGCTCCTGGCACATCGGGCTGACGTAATCGAGCCGGTCGAAATACGGCACGGCCTGAATGTAGGTCTTGTACTCAATCAGCTTCTCGGTGCCGCGATGCAGCAGGCCGATATGCGGGTCGGCACGCTCCACGACCTCGCCGTCCATCTCCAGGATCAGGCGCAGCACGCCGTGGGCCGCGGGATGCTGCGGACCGAAATTGATCGAGTGGCTGTCAATTTCGACAGTCTTCGTCCGGGGGCCGGTCTCTGGCTGCACGTCGATCCCGCTCATGACCTGCTGACCTTCTCGTCGCCCGGCAGCGTCGTCATGGCCTCCCAAGGCGACTCGAAATCAAAGCTGCGGAAATCCTGCGTGAGCTTGACCGGCTCATACACCACTGCCTTGCGCTCCTCGTCATAGCGAACCTCGACATACCCGGTCAGCGGGAAATCCTTGCGGAGCGGATGCCCCTCGAAGCCATAGTCCGTCAGGATGCGTCGCATGTCCGGCTGGCCCGAGAACAGGATGCCGAACATGTCCCAGGCCTCGCGCTCCCACCAGGTCGCCACTGGCCAAACCTGGTGCACCGATGGCACCGGCTGCACTGCGTCGGTCGAGATGATGACGCGCACGCGCTGGTTCAGGCTGACGGACAACAGATTGTAGACGACCTCAAACCGCTCCGCCCGTTCCGGCCAGTCGACGCCGGCGATGTCGATCAACTGTTCGAACGCCAGCTGCGGGTGATCGCGCAAGGCCACCGACAGATCGGCGATCGCGTCACGGCTGGCATGCGCCACCAACTCACCATGCTCCAACATCGTGCCGGTCACACCCGGCAGCAACGCCACGAGGTCCGCCACGGACGGCGTTGCGACCTCAGCCACGGAGAATGGTCCCGGTGCGGCGGATCTTCTTCTGCAACTGCATAATCCCGTACACCAGGGCTTCGGCGGTCGGCGGGCAGCCCGGCACGTAGATGTCCACCGGCACCACACGGTCGCAGCCGCGCACCACCGAATAGGAATAATGATAGTAGCCGCCACCATTGGCGCAGCTGCCCATGCTGATCACCCAGCGCGGCTCCGGCATCTGATCGTACACCTTGCGCAGCGCGGGAGCCATTTTGTTGGTTAGCGTGCCGGCAACGATCATGACGTCGCTCTGTCGCGGCGAAGCGCGCGGAATGATGCCCAGACGATCCAGATCGTAACGCGGCATATACGCGTGGATCATTTCCACCGCACAGCAGGCGAGGCCGAACGTCATCGGCCAGAGGCTGCCGGTGCGCGCCCAGTTCACGAGCTTGTCGACATTGGCGACCACAAAGCCCTTGTCGGTGATCTCGCCGGTGATCCCCTGGATCACCGCATCCTGCGCCGGTCCTGGCGGCAGGGCCTTATCGTAACTCACAACGGTGGACGACATCTGCGTCACTCCCAATCCAACGCGCCCTTGTTCCATTCATAGATAAACCCGACTGTCAAAACTGCCAGGAACCCGAGCATGGAAAGAAAACCAAAAATGCCGATCTCTGACAGGCTCACCGCCCAGGGAAACAGGAATGCAACCTCAAGGTCGAAGATGATGAACAGGATGGCGACGAGGTAGAACCGAACGTCGAACTTGCGACGGGCCTCGTCAAACGCCTCGAAGCCACATTCATAAGCCGAAAGTTTCTCGGCATAGGGCTTCTGGTGCGCCACCAGCAATGAACCGCCGACCATGGCGATGGCGATAACGCCGGCAATCACGAGAAACACCAGGATCGGGAAATAATCCGCCAGAATGGGTGCCATAGCCGAAATCCCTCATGCCGCAGTGCAACGCGAGCGGACGTTAGACCCAACCCACGCGCAGTTCCATAGGGGTAAAACCCCCATGCGAACCGAATTCTTTTGGACTTTCATTGCCTGCGCTGCTGGCGCGAGTGACGGGGCTCGAACCCGCGACCTCCGGCGTGACAGGCCGGCGCTCTAACCAACTGAGCTACACCCGCAGCGGCAGGGCGCACGATCTACGGTGCCCCGAGATGCAAGTCAATGGGCGGTGACGGGATCGAACCGCCGACCAACTCGGTGTAAACGAGCCGCTCTACCGCTGAGCTAACCGCCCATAGTCTTGGTGAACCGTAGATTCAGTGAAGAAAGGCCAGGGGCGCTGCCCCTGGACCCGGCCTAAGGCGAAGCCTTAGGAATCCGTTCATTAAGCACGCATCTTTTGAGTGAGAGGGGGCCCCAACGCCGTGTGCCCAAGGCTGCGGATGGCTCCCCCCCCGCACACGCAAGAGACCCTTCCTTGACGGAAGGGTTCTTAGGGCCCGGCCCTAAGCGGGGTCCAGGGGCAGCGCCCCTGGCCTTCCTCGCTTACTTCTTCAGTTCACCGAGTCTTTGAGCGCCTTGCCCGGCTTGAAGCGAACGCTGGTGCTTTCCGGGATATCGATTTCGGCGCCAGTCTGCGGATTGCGGCCTTTGCTGGCTTTGCGGGTGGCGGTGGCGAAGCTGCCAAAGCCGACCAGGCGCACTTCGTCCTTCTTCCTCAGCGCACCTTCGATGGCACCGAACACGGCATCAACCACCTCGGTTGCTTTGGCCTTCGGCAGTTCGGTGGTTTCGGCAACGGCTGCAATCAGGTCCATTTTATTCACGCTGGCATCTCCTTTGGGTCGATCGGCTTTGCGCGGGCACATTACGATTCGGTGCCTGCGTTGGCGCGACACTAGAGGCGGATTTTCGCATGCGTCAACGAAGGGCGGCACGAAAGTCGCAGATTTCTGCGGATTTCCGTCTACTTACTATAATTTCACATACAGTTGCGCCGCAGAGGAGGCCCCCTGCGGCGCGTACGACTCGAGGCGTTGCAAGATCAGTGCGGCAGAGAAGCGGCTGCAGCCGGCACCACGGCCGCCGGTGTTTCGGCCGGCTCAACCCATTCAATGGCCTCAGGCTTGCGGGCCAAAGCCTGGGCGATGACCTCATCGACATGGGCGACGGGAATGATCTTGAGGTGTTTGCGGACGTTGTCAGGCACCTCCGCCAGATCCTTCTCGTTGTCCTTGGGGATGAACACCGTGGTGATCCCCGAACGCAGGGCAGCCAAGAGCTTTTCCTTAAGCCCCCCGATCGGCAGAATTCGCCCGCGCAGCGTTATCTCGCCGGTCATTGCAACATCCCTCCGCACCGGGATGCCGGTGAGGATGGAGATGATGCTGGTGGCCATGGCGACACCGGCGGAAGGACCGTCCTTCGGCGTGGCACCCTCGGGCACGTGGACGTGGATGTCCCGTTTTTCGAACAACGTCGGCTTGATGCCAAAGCTGATCGAGCGGCTGCGCACGTAGCTGAGGGCCGCGGCCACGCTTTCCTGCATCACGTCGCCCAGCTTGCCGGTGTGCTTGATGTTGCCTTTGCCCGGCAGCAGCACTGACTCGATGGTCAGGATCTCGCCACCCACCTCGGTCCAGGCGAGGCCGGTCACCACACCAACCATGTCCTCGTCCTCTAGGTCGCCATAACGATGCTTCTGAACGCCGGCATATTTGCCGAGGTTCTTGCGGGTTATCGCGACTTTCTTGGTCTTCTTGGTGACGATCTCCTTCACCGCCTTGCGGGCGAGGTTGGCTATTTCGCGCTCAAGCGATCTGACGCCGGCTTCGCGGGTGTAATACCGGATCAGGTCGCGCAGCGCCTCCTCGTTGACCGACCATTCGTCGGGCTTGAGGCTGTGCAGCTCGCCCTGCTTGGCGACCAAATGGCGCTTGGCTATCTCGACCTTCTCATCCTCGGTGTAGCCGGGGATGCGGATGATCTCCATGCGATCCAGCAGCGGCTGGGGCATGCGCAGCGAGTTGGCAGTCGTGACGAACATCACGTCTGACAAATCGTAATCCACCTCAAGATAGTGGTCGGCGAAGGTGGAGTTCTGCTCGGGATCCAGCACTTCCAGCAGCGCCGACGACGGGTCACCACGCCAATCCGCACCCAGCTTGTCGATCTCGTCGAGCAGGAACAACGGGTTGGATGTCTTGGCCTTCTTCATGCCCTGGATCACTTTGCCCGGCATCGAGCCGATGTAGGTGCGCCGATGGCCACGGATCTCTGCCTCGTCCCTGACACCGCCGAGCGACATGCGCACGAAGTTGCGCCCGGTCGCTTTGGCAATCGACTTACCCAGCGAAGTCTTGCCTACACCCGGCGGGCCCACCAGGCACAGGATGGGGCCACGCATCTTCTGGCTGCGCGACTGCACGGCCAGATATTCGGTGATGCGTTCCTTCACCTTCTCCAGTCCATAGTGGTCGAGATCGAGCGAAGCTTCGGCTTCGACCACGTCGTTCTTCACCTTGCTGCGCTTCTTCCACGGGATCGACAGGATCCAGTCGAGGTAGTTGCGCACCACCGTGGCCTCGGCCGACATGGCAGACATGGTCTTGAGCTTCTTCAGCTCGCCCATCGCCTTTTCGCGGGCTTCCTTGGTCAGGCGGGTCTTCTTGATGCGGGCTTCGAGCTCGGCTGTTTCGTCCTTGCCCTCCTCGCCTTCACCCAGCTCCTTCTGGATCGCCTTGAGCTGTTCGTTCAGGTAATACTCGCGCTGCGTCTTCTCCATCTGCCGTTTGACACGGTTGCGGATGCGCTTCTCCACCTGAAGCACGCCGATTTCGGACTCCATGTGCCCGAACACGCGCTCCAGCCGGTCGCCGACGCGGGCGATATCCAGCAGTTCCTGCTTTTCGGCGATCTTGAGGTTGAGATGGCTCGACACCGTATCGGCGAGCTTCGACGGCTCCTCGATCTGGTTGAGCGAGACCAATACCTCAGGCGCGATCTTCTTATTGAGCTTGATATACTGCTCGAACTGCGTGACCACGGTGCGGCCGAGCGCCTCGAGCTCCTTCGCATCGGTGTCGACATCGGGCATCGGCGCCACGAAGGCTTCGAAGTAGTTCTCGGTCTCTTTGAAATTCGTGATGCGCGCACGACGGCCGCCTTCCACGAGCACCTTCACAGTACCATCAGGCAATTTCAGCAGCTGCAGGATCGTGGACACCGTGCCGACGCGATAGATGTCATCGGACGAAGGATCGTCCTGGGCCGCGTTCTTCTGGGCGACCAGCAGGATCTGCTTGTCCTCCTTCATGACGGCTTCGAGTGCGCGGACGGATTTCTCGCGCCCCACGAACAGCGGCACGATCATGTGCGGGAAAACGACGATGTCGCGCAGCGGCAAAACGGGAAGCAATTCGCCTTCGCTGCTCGCCGCGGGAGATTTGGGTTTGTCCGTCATGGTGACCTCCTCAAGGACAGTCTTCGGATGGCCCACCCGTTGTGGCGCGGGCCCAAGCGGCCGAGGTGTCTGCGAATGAGACCACCTCGGCCGGTTAACAATAGATTGGTAGTGCGGCTCGCCTCACAAGATGATGGCAGCGCCATGACAATGCCGGCATTCGACCGGGGCTAAATGGCAGCGGCCGCTCAGGCACTATTCTCCGAGCGCTCCTTGCCATGGATGAATAACGGGTTGGCCCGGCTTTCGGCCACTTCCCGATTGACCACCACTTCCTCGACACCGTCGAGACCTGGCAGTTCGAACATGGTCGACAGAAGTATAGCTTCCATGATTGAACGCAGGCCGCGGGCACCGGTTTTGCGGGAAATCGCCCGTTTGGCGACCGACGCCATGGCATCCTCGGTGAAGGTGAGCTTCACCCCCTCCATCTCGAACAGCCGAGCATACTGCTTGACCAGCGCGTTCTTGGGGCGGGTCAGAATTTCGATCAGCGCCGGCTCGTCGAGATCCTCGAGCGTGGCCACAACCGGCAGGCGGCCGATGAACTCAGGGATCAGGCCGAAGCGCAGCAGGTCTTCCGGCTCCACCTCCTTGAGGATAGCGCCGGTGCGGCGTTCGTCGGGGCTGCGGACCTCGGCGCCATAGCCAATGCCGGAACCCTTGCCGCGAGCCGAGATAATCTTTTCCAGCCCGGCAAAGGCACCGCCGCAAATGAACAGGATGTTGGTCGTGTCCACCTGCAGGAATTCCTGCTGCGGATGCTTGCGCCCGCCCTGCGGTGGCACGGACGCAACGGTGCCTTCCATGATCTTGAGCAGGGCCTGCTGCACACCCTCCCCGCTCACGTCGCGCGTGATGGAGGGATTGTCAGATTTGCGGCTGATCTTGTCGACCTCGTCGATGTAGACGATGCCGCGCTGCGCGCGTTCAACGTTGTAGTCCGCCGCCTGTAGCAGCTTCAGAATGATGTTCTCAACGTCTTCCCCGACATAGCCTGCCTCGGTCAGCGTCGTGGCATCCGCCATGGTGAACGGCACGTCGAGGATGCGTGCGAGCGTCTGTGCCAGCAGCGTCTTACCGGAGCCGGTGGGGCCCACCAACATGATGTTGGACTTGGCAATTTCGACGTCATTGTTCTTCGCACCATGCGCCAACCGCTTGTAATGGTTGTGCACGGCAACGCTCAGCACCTTCTTGGCGTGGGACTGGCCGATGACGTAATCGTCAAGAACCTTGCAGATCTCCTTGGGCGTGGGCACCCCGTCGCGAGATTTCACAAGATGCGTCTTGTGTTCTTCCCGGATGATGTCCATGCACAGCTCGACGCACTCATCGCAAATGAAGACCGTCGGGCCTGCGATGAGCTTGCGGACTTCGTGCTGCGATTTGCCGCAGAACGAACAATAGAGTGTGTTCTTCGAATCGCCGGACTTGCTGCTCATGCGCGCTCCTGCCCCGGCTCAACCGGGGACAAACTCCCAAAACTCTAAACCCCGTCCGGACTCAGGGACAAGAACCTCCCAGGATCCGATTCGGCCCCGGGAGGGAGCCAAGGCAAACGATGGTGTGACTGGTTGATGACAAGCAAGCCCCGTACCGCAGAACGAGACGCATTTGACCCAGTTTTTACGACTTCGCGTCAACGTCGGTCGGGACCGGACGATCCGTCACAACTTCGTCGACGATGCCGAAATCACGAGCCTCCTCAGCCGACATATAGGAATCGCGCTCCAGTTTGCGCTCGATCGCCTCGAGCGGCTGCCCTGTGTGGCGCACATAGATCTCATTGAGGCGTTTGCGCAGGGTCAGAATCTCGCGGGCCTGGATCTCGATATCGGTTGCCTGGCCCTGGGCCCCACCGGACGGCTGGTGGACCATGACCCTCGCATTTGGCAATGCATAACGCTTTTTGGCAGCCCCGGCGCAGAGCAGCAGGCTGCCCATCGACGCCGCTTGGCCGATGCACACGGTGCTCACCGGCGAGCGGATGTACTGCATCGTGTCGTAGATCGCGAGGCCAGACGACACCACACCGCCTGGACTGTTGATATAGAACGAGATGTCCTTGCTCGGATTCTCACTCTCCAGGAACAGCAGCTGCGCGCAGATCAGCGAGCTTACCTGGTCGTACACCTGGCCCGTGAGGAAGATGATGCGTTCCTTCAGCAGCCGCGAGTAGATGTCGTACGAGCGCTCGCCGCGCGCCGTCTGCTCCACCACCATCGGCACCAGGTTGTTCGCGTAGATCTCAACCGGATCGCGGTCCAACATTGTTCTCTATCCTCTGTTCAGCCGCGCTGCCGTCTTGGGCATATCAGACGCGAAAACCATCACCACGATCTTAACATGGGCACCTCCGCCCGGCGCCGCCAGCGCCGGTTTCGGTACCCGGTCAATCACCCGGCGGCGGCAGGCGCCTCCGGCTCGCGCGCGAGCTCCTCGGGCGTGACGGTGTTTTCGGTCACGTCGGCGAGTTCGAGCACGAAATCGACCACCTTCTCCTCGAAGATAGGCCCTCGCAGCGAGTCTGCCGCCTGAGGGTTTTTACGGAAGAAGTCCATCACCATTTGCTCTTGGCCCTGATAGCGCTGGGCCTCGCGGATCATGGCGCGGTTCATCTCGTCGGCGGCGACCGTGATGGCATTGACTCGGCCGATCTCGGCCAGCAACAGGCCGAGACGCACCCGCCGCTCGGCGATGGCGCGGTATTCGGCCTTCAGCGTGTCGTCGTCCTTGCCCTTGTCCTCACTGTCGCTCTCGCCCTTGGCGCGATCGGCCTCGATGCGCTCCCAGATCTGCTTGAACTCGGCGTCCACCATGCTTTCAGGGACTTCGAAATTCGCTTGCAGCGCCAAGGCATCGAGCAGCTCGCGCTTGATGCGCATGCGGGTGAGCTCGTCGTATTCCCGCTGCATGGAGCCGGAGATCGCCTTGCGGACGTCCTCGAGGCCCTCGAAGCCGAGCTTGGTGGCGAGCGCATCATCCAGTGCCGGGACCGTGGCTTTCTTCATTGCCTTGGCAGTGATGTCGAAAGTCGCAGCCTTGCCGGCGAGTTCCTTGGCACCGTATTCTTCGGGAAAGGTTACGTCGATCACCCGGGAATCACCGGGTTTCATGCCGATCATGGCCTCGGAGAAACCGGGAATGAAGCCGGCGCCGCCGATCTCCACGTCCGTGTCGGTACCGGTGCCACCGTCGAACGGCACGCCCTCGACCTTGCCGAGGAAGTCCACGGTCAGGATATGGCCGGTCTCGGCGGGCACGATGGCATCGCCTTCGAGCACGGTCTTCTCGGCCTGGCGGGTCGCGATCTCGCCCAGCGCCTTGTCGATCGAGGCGGGGTCCGGCTCGGCTTTGAAGCGGGTCAGCTTGACGGCCTTGAAATCCGGCATCGGAATTTCCGGCATCAGCTCGACATCCACCTTGAACTCGACATCCTTCGCATCTTCGATGGAGACGATCTCGACCTTCGGCTGGCTGGAGGAGCGCAGGCCGCGATCGGTCAGGAGCTTGCTGGTCGCGTCATTGACGCTCTGCTCCAGCACCTCGGCCATGATCGCGCCATCGTAGCGCTTCTTCACGAGGGAAAGTGGCACCTTGCCAGGGCGGAAGCCAGGCAGTTTGACGGTTTTGGCCACTTCGGCGAGGCGCTTGGCGCGCATCGCGGCTATGTCGGCCGCGGGCAGCACCACGTTGTAGCCGCGCTTCAGACCCTCGGAGAGTGTCTCGGTGACCTGCATCTGTTGGAAATCCCTGTCATCGCGCTGGATGGTCGTGTGGTGCGGGCGAAGGGACTTGAACCCCCACGACTTGCGCCACCAGAACCTAAATCTGGCGTGTCTACCATTTCACCACGCCCGCATGGCACGACCGTGAGCGCGGGGTGGTAGCGCAGCCGTGACCACGGGGCAAGAGGAGCAGTGTAGCGTCAGGCCCAGCCTCTGGCGAGCTTTCTCACGGCCGTGGACGCGTGCCGCCTGCCCTCGCCGGCATAATCCTCGTGATAGGTCTCGATCTTGGCGGGATCATAGAGGTAGTTGACCATCATGGAGTAGCTCTCCTTGACGCCCTTCTCCGAGACGTCGGCGGCCAGATTAAGCCGCTCCACCCGGGCCCCGTTCGACAGATGGAAATGCCCCACAGAGTCGATGGCGCGCTTGCCCTTTGCCTCAGCCAGCAGATAGCGGGCGCAGAGGCGAACCAAAACGGGCTCCAGAACCTTCGCCACCACCGTCTCGCGCCACCAGCGCGGGCGGGCGAGCAGACCAGCCAATGCGGCCGAGCCGGTTTCCGCCGGTTCGAGCTCCAGCAGGGCAGTCGCCTCCTCCTCGGTGAGCAGCGAGCTGTCTTCATCGGCGATCTGGCTTTCCAACCAGCGGCGCAGGCCGGGGATCGGGCTCAGCGTCGCAAAGATCTTGAGATTGGCGAACTCGGCGGAAAGCTCCGCCACCACCCGCTTGATGAGGAAGTTGCCGAAGCTGATGCCGGCAAGGCCGCGCTGACAGTTGCTGATGGAATAGAAGATCGCGGCATCGGCCGTGCGCGGGTTCTGCAGCGGCGCCTTCTGGTCGAGCAGGCGCTGCACGCTGTCGGCCAGGCCCCGCACCAGTGCCACCTCCACAAAGATCAGCGGTTCGGACGGCATGCGCGGGTGAAAGAACGCGTAGCAGCGACGGTCGCTGTCGAGCCGGTTCTTCAGATCTCGCCAGGAGCGGATTTCGTGCACGGCCTCGTAGCCAACCAGTTTCTCAAGCAACGCGGCTGGGCTGTCCCAGTCGATGCGCTTGAGCTCGAGGAAGCCGACGTCGAACCAGTTGGCGAGCAGGCCACGCATGTCCGCCTCCAGCGCGGTCAGATGCGGATCACCCTTCATGTCGGACATAAGGGTGGCGCGGAGGTCGACGATGAACTTCATGCCGTCGGGGATGGTGGTGAACTGCGTCAGCAGCCGGGTGCGCGGCGGCTCGAGCGCGCGGCGCAGACGGGTGCGGGCGGCGGCGATTTCGGCGGGGTTGGTGGCCTCCTGCAAATGGGCGCAGGCGACGGAGATCGCGTCGCTGTCCGAATCGAAGGCGGCAATGGCGCGAAGAAAGGCGAGCTTGCCGTCGGCGTCGAGCAGAAGATAAGTCTCGGCGAGCTTGGCGGCACGGTTGCGGGCGCTGACTTCGCCGCCGCGCCGAGCGAGGCAGGCGCGCATCTGCGCCTCCAACCCGTCATCCTCCTCGCGCGAGACGCTGGCCGCCATGTCGCGCCACGCCCCGGTGAGACGCTTGATCGCGCGGTCGAACAATCCGGGTGCGGCGGTCTCGCTCATGGATAACTCCTGATTGTGGCCAGACTACCGAATTCGGGGCTCGGAGCGAAGCGTGGTTTGCCTGGTCCACCCGGCCATGCGCAGATGATGCGGCGCAGCGTGAGGAGGGGTCGATGGCTTTCGTGATCACGGTGGCGCAGCAGAAGGGCGGAGCGGGCAAAACCATGCTCGCGGCCAATCTCGCTGTGGCTTTCGCTGGGTCCGCGCGGGTGGCGCTGCTGGATATCGACCCGCAGCGCAGCCTGTCGCGCTGGCACGGCCTGCGCAAACCTGGCGCCGTAGCCTTGCATCTGAGCGAAGTCTCCGGCTGGCGCCTCGCCGCCGAACTGGACAGGCTGCGCGCCAGTCACGACGTGGTGCTGATCGACAGCCCGCCGCAGATCGACACCGATGCGCGACTTGCAATCCGCGGGGCAGACCTGGTGATCGTGCCGGTGCAACCGAGCCTGCCTGACCTGTGGGCAGCCGAAGGCACCTTGAAACTCGCGGTCGCAGAACGCCGGCTCGCCCGCATCGTGCTCAATCGGGCGCCCGCCTCCGGCAAGCTGCGCGAGCGGGTGATGGCCGAGATCCGGCGGGAGGATCATGCGATGTTCGCAACCGTCATGGGCAATCGCGTCGGCCTGGCAACCGCCTTCGCGGACGGTTCGTCCATTCTGGAAACCAGCCCGAAATCGGCCGCAGCCCAGGAGATCATGGCACTGCTGGCCGAGATAGAGGCACTTCGGGGCTGACCCCGCGCCGCACCCGGATGGCGCCGTGGGCGGCCTGGCCGTCGGCATCAAGGATCGTGAGGCGGTAGAACCCCGCACTGCGCGGCTGCCAGGCGGCTTCGCGCCGCGCGGGGTCGGACGGGATGCGGTCGCCGTCGATCAGGAAAACCAACGGACGCTGGCCGCCCATCACCCGCAAGGTGATCGGACCATCGCCGCTGATGCTCGAATCCTGCGGCGGAAACAGCAGGCGCAGCGCATCGGCCCGCGCGTTGTTCGATCGGCGCACCACAGGCAGGGTCTCGATCGGCGTGGGCAGCGGAGCCGCCGGCAGCAGCGTGAACAGCCGCGCCAGCAGGGGCAGGGCCAAGCCGCGGCCGGTCGCCCCCGGCAGCGGTGTGCCGTCGGGACGCCCGACCCAGACACCCGCGACATGACGGGCGTCGAACCCCATCGCCCAGGCGTCGCGACCGCCCCAGCTGGTGCCGGTCTTCCACGCGATGCTGCCAGGGCCGCCCTCGGGGAACGCCTGGGTGAGAATACCGGCAATCACACCCGCCGCCCGGGCCGAAACAAGTGGCTGCGGTTTCGAGGGGGGTCCTTCGAGGCGGAGCGGCGCCATGCCGCCGTCTGTGGCCAGACCCGCATAAAGGCCGGTCAGCTCGCGCAGCGTGATGCCGGTGCCGCCCAGCGCCAACGGCAGCGAGGCATCGGCCGTGCCGATCGCCCGGTTCGGCAGCCGCAGCGCCACCCCGGCGCCGCGCATCCGGGCCAGGAACTGCGCCGGCCCGAGCTGGTTGAGCAGGCCCACCGCCGGCAGATTCAGGCTTCGCTGCAGCGCCTCGGCCATGGTGACCGGGCCGTTGAAGTCACGATCGAAATTCTCTGGCGCGTAGGCGCCGAAGCGGCGTGGCAGATCCTCCAGCATCGTCTCAGGCCCGGCGATGCCGCCTTCGAAGGCCATGGCGTAGATGAACGGTTTCAGCGCCGAGCCAGGCGAGCGGATCGCCCGGGTCAGGTCGAGCGCATCGCCCCTCCCCGCACCAAACTGCCCTTCGCTGCCCCCCCCGGTGCCCCCCCCGGTGCCGCTCGCCAACGCCAGGATTTCGCGCGTGCCGGCGTCCGCGATCAGCAACGCGACCGAGGCATGCGGCGGCAGCGCCAGCGTGGCGGAGGCGGCGAGCTGTTCGACGGCGATCTGCAGCCCCTGGTCGAGCGTGGTGGTGCGGCTGGGTTCGCGCGAGGCTGCCAGGGCCAATACGGCGTGGCGCGGCATCGGCAGACGCCGGGTTGGCAGAAGGCCGCCGTCCGCCCGCAGAATGCGGTCGCGCAGCGCCCGGGCGCGATCCGCGTGGCGGTCCGGGCGCAGGGTTTCGGGATGGCGGGGAATGGCGACCAACAAAGCAATTTGCGCGTCGTCCAACTCGCGCGGCGCGACTCCGAACCAGGCCAGCGCCCCCGCCCGCACCCCTTCGAGATTGCCACCATAGGGCGCCAGGGTCAGCCACATGCCCAAAATGTCGCGCTTGCCGTAGCGGGCCTCGAGCTGCAGCGCGCGGCCGATCTCGATCAGCTTGGCGGCCACCGTCCGCGGCCGCGGCGTCAGCAGCCGGGCAACCTGCATGGTCAGCGTGGAGCCGCCAGACACGATCCGGCCCGCCCTTAGATCCTGCAGCGCTGCGCGAACCAACGAGATCGGGTCGACACCGGGATGCCACCAGAACCGCCGGTCCTCGGTCGCCACCAGCCGCTCGACCAGCGCCGGGTCGACCTGATCGACCTCGGTGCGAAAGCGCCACACGCCGCCGGGGGCCGGTGTCACGGCGAGCAGCCTGCCGTTGCGGTCGAGCACCTCGGCAGCCGAGCTGGCCACGCGGGACAGATCCGGCGGAAACGCGCGGTCCAGCCCCCAGACTGTCCCTGCCAGCACGGCGAAAGCGGCGACGGTACCGGCCATCCACGCCTTCACCATCATTCGGGTGGCAGCACCTGGATGCGTCCCTCCGCCTGGCGGGCGAACACGGCCGGCCGATACATGTCGCTCATCTCGGCTCCAGGCAGCACGAAGCTGCCCGGCGTCACGGCACGCAGGCGCACGGCGACCCGGACGTCACCTTTGGTGGTCACAATGGCGGCGAAGCGGTCGTCAGCGGCCGGCTGAGCGTCGGTCTCGCTCAGCGTGTCCATCCAGGGCATGCCCGGCAGTTTCTCGCCCTCCTTGGCGGGGGCGATGCGCCCGGCGATCTCCCAGCCGGCAGGCAGCCCCTGCATCAGCATGGCCTGATGCGACTGCCCGTCCTCGACGCGGCCTTCGAGCACCAGCACGAACACGGCGTTCTGCTTCAGCGTGTCGAGGTTGAGGTCGCTGCCATCGAGGTTGAGGAATTTGCGGGTGATGCGCATGCCCGCCCGACCCGCAGGTGGCGCCTGCAGCGGCACGCCGGTGATGGCGAGGGACCGCCAGATCGGCTTGTCGCCGTCGTTGCGCACGCTCAGCGGACCGGTCAGCCGCATCACCATTCCGGCGCGACCGCTGGTCGGCTCGAACGTGACATTGGGCGTTCCCGGAAAGCTGACCTTGGTGGCCGCTTCACGCTGGCCGAGCACCACGGCAGCCGCCGCCGCCCATGCCTGTTCCTGGGTGTTGAGGCCGGCCGGCACAAAATCGGCGCCGGGCAGACGTGCCATCAACTGCGCCAGACGATCGGGCAGCAGCCCGCTTTCCTTCAGCAGCACGGCCGTGGCGAGCTGGTCGCGCACCGCGGAGCCGTAATCCTCGTACCACCAGCCCCTGGCCGGCGCGAGCAAGCCAGCGCCGAACGCCGCCTCCGCCCGCGGCCGGTCGTGCGAGAGCGCAAACGCCGCCCCCAGCTGTGCCCGCGACAGCGGCGTGGGCATGCGCTCCAGGTTTTCCATCAACACGCGCTGCGCCCCAGGCCGCGCCTGGCCGGCAGCGGCCAGCACGTATAGCCGGTAGGCCTGGGCCGCCAGCTCCGGGGCCTCAGTGCCGTTGCTTTCGGCGCCACCAGCCAGGAATTTCAACCCGTCCGCCATCGCCTGCGCGGGCACGGTGGCACCGGCCGCACGCGCGCGCAGCAGGAAGTCAAGCGCGTAGGAACTCAGCCAAGGCTGCGCCTCACCCTCGCCCGACCACAGGCCGAAGCCACCATCGTACCGCTGACGCTCGAGCACCAGCTGCACGGCCTTCTGCAACCGGCCGGCCCGCACGCTGTCCAGCTGTTGCTGCACGGTCGGCGCCACCCCGGCCGCAGCCTCCGGGCCGCGTGGCATCATCGCCAACGCCAGACCGCGGCTGGTCGCCTGCTCCAGGCAGGACCAGATATAGTCGTCGAGCGCCTTCTGCATGGCGGCCGGGTCGTAGCGCACCGGCGCTCCCAGCGTCGCCGTCGCACTCCAGGTGCCCGGCGTGAAACTCGCGATCGGCGGGTCGAGCCTCACCTCGGCCCCCGGTGCCAATTCACCCGCAACGACGATGGTCTGCGCCGCGCGGGACGGGCGGATGGTGATCGCCGTCTCGCGGTTCAGCATGAAGCCGCCCGGCCCGGTGATGGCAAGCTTCACCACGCCGCGCCCAGCACCGGTCGCGCGCAGCACCGTGGAAGGCACCGCACGCGCGCCCACCGTGAGATTGGCCGACAGCGTATCCGCGCCCCCCAGCGCCAGCGGACCATCGAGCGAGATTTTGACGGCCGCCGGACCCGCGGGCAGAGCGATGTTCTGCAGCAGCACGGAGAGCCGCGCCTCGTCACCGGGTGCCAGGAACCGCGGCAGCAGCGCCTCCGCAATCAGCGGGTCGCGCACCAGCATGTCGGTGTTGGCAGCCCCGATCCGCGGCCCCATCCAGCCCATCGCCATCAGGCGGACGCTGCCGGCGAAATCGGGAATGGCCAGGCTGATCACGGCGCGACCGTCGGGACCCACCTGGGTCGGCGGCGTGAACAGCGAAACCGTGCGCACGGGAATATCGGGCAGCACGAAACCGCCGTCGTCCCCGCCCTGGCGCAGCAGCGTGGCATCGCCCTCTGCCGGCGGCAACAGCCGGCCCCAATCGTCACGAATATCGAGCCCAAGGCGACGACGACCCAGGAAATGCGGGCCAGCGTCCGGCGACACATAGCGGGTCAGACGCAAAATACCCTCGTCGACGGCCGCCAGCGTCACCCACGCACCGGGGGTGGAGCGCACCACGACGGTGGTGGCGACACGCGGCACCACGTCACCCGGCGCCTCGATGGCCAGCGGCAACTGCCGCGCGGCAGGGTCGACCCCGACCCAGACCAAGCCGATGGCGCGGCCGGGCCGATCGTTTCCCTGGCCGGGGCGAAACACATGCACGGTCACATAGGCGCCCGGACCCCAGGCAGCCTCGACCGGCACATCGATATCCGTGCCGGCGGCGGGCACGTCGATATCGCGCAGGCTGTGCACCCGATCGGACAGCACCAACACGGTCGCCTTGCCTGCGAAGGGCGAGGCGATATGCACACGCGCGGTCTGCCCAGCCGGCACCACACGTCGGTCAACCGAGACATCCACCCGATCCGGCACATCCGGAATGTCGGAGGTCGCCCAGCCGGAGCGGAAGCGAATCGTGGTCAGCGCAAGCCCGCCGGCTTGCGCCACTTCCAGGCGGTAGCGGCCGAACGGCAGCTTGCGGGCGATCTTCAGGGGCGAGTCCGCGGGAATGGTGACCTCGCGCGTCTCCATCGGCTCGTCGCGCCAGGTGGTCTCGTAGCGCGCGACATTGCCGTTCATCACCATGTGCCAGTCCGGCCGTTCACGCACCAGGCGCACCCGCGCCTTCATCTCGATGCGCGTGCCGAGCGGCGACACCGCGGCGACCTCGAAACCCGCCTCGGTATCGGCATCGATCGCGTTGTCGGCGAACAGCGGCTTGATGCCGATCAAAGGCGTGGCCGGGCGGATCGGCAGCGTGGCACGCGCGTGGCTGGCACGGCCGGCAACGTCGTTGATGGCGATGTCGAGCTCGGCCTTCAGCGCCTGCGTCGTGTCCGGCACCGCGGCGAGGGTAACCGGCACGTTGGTGCGGCCTTGCGCGTCGGTCTCGTCGAAATCGATGCTGGCTTGGTCCGGTGCGAAGGCCTCACCCTCCACGCCGATGCGCGACCCCGCCAACGCCGGGAACGGCTGCGAGTCGATCACCAGATGCAGATGCGCAATGCCGGACAGAGCGTTGCCGGGCGCGCCATATAAAAACCGCGCCGTCACCGGGATCTGGGCGGTCTGCCCTTGCACCAGCGTATCTGGCAATTTGCCGAGGTCGACCGCCAGCCGCTCCGGCACGAAGGCGTCGACCCGAAAGCTGGTCTGGCCGATCGGAGCGCCCAAGGGATCGGCGCGCAGCTCGACATTCCACACACCGGCGGGCGCACCGGGCGAAAGGGCGATCGGCAGGCTGATCGAGGCATCGCCCCCGCGCGGCGGCACGGTCTGTAGGAACACCTGCCCATTTGGGCGGCGCACCGTCACCTGCGCCGGCAGATCGGCAGGCTGGCCCGCGGCGTCCCGCACCAGAGCCATCAGTTGCACCGTCTCGCCCGGACGGTAGATGCCGCGATCCGGCCACAGATAGGCGTCGAAAGGCCCGGGATGCGGCATGCCCTCCACGCCACGATCGGACAGGTCGAAGGCCGCCGCGTTAAGATCGAGTGCCGCGAAATCCTCGCCACCGCCGCTGAGGACGGCAAAAGCGTGAATGGCGCCGGGTGCCGAAGGCCCCTGCCCCCGCAGCAAGGGCGCTGCAAATTTCCCGACGCCATCGGCATCGGTGGTGGTCTCGGCCAGAATGTCGTTGCCGGTCGACAGCAGCCGCAGCTTCACCCCGTCGCGCGGCAGTGCGCTGCCGTAATCGCGTATCTGCACGGTCAGACCATCGGTGCCGCGCCAAACGCTGGGGGCGAGATCGGTGCGCAGCACCAGCTGGATGGCAGAGGCTTCGACGCCGGAATTGTTGCCGTCACCCAAGGTCGCGATCAGCGCGTACAAACCGGGGCCAGAATTGGCCAAGGCATCCGGCAACGGCAGCTTGGTACGCACCGTCTTGTTGAGCGCGAAGCCGGGAATGTCGGCGCGACCGGTCCAGACTTCGGCTGCCACCTGCTCGCCCAAATTCTCCGCAGTCCAGCGCTCGATCGGCTGGCCCAGCTTCACCTGGCGCAGCAGCAGGGCAACATTGCGCTCGGTCAGCCGCAGCAGGCGCAGCTTCACCGCGGACATGTTGACGGTGCTGATCGACAGCGCCGAGGCCTGGCCGCGCGGCAGCACGAACAGTCGCGCATCGAAGCCGATGTTGGGGTCGCGGTTCGGCATGGCAACCGCCGTGGTGCTGTCGCGCAGCATGCTGAGAGCGCCGGTGGCGGGCAGGCCGGCGCGCAGCAAAATCCGAGTAATACGGCCAGAAGGCAGGCCCGAGACGCAGATCTGGTCACCTTCCCGCGTCACCGCGGCGTCCGGGACGGGCGGATCCAGCCGCACCCAGTCGCCCGGCGAGAACTCGGCGGCCCGGGTCGGCGGCACGGTAAAGGCAAGGCAGGCGCGGGCTGGGTCGGACTGGCCTTCGACAGCCAGGCGCGAAACCAGCATCCCCGCCACCTTGGTGGTGTCGGCCAGGCGCGTGGCCACCGCCTTGTTGTCCGGAAGTAACTCCGCCGCCTGGCGCAGCACCTCGATCTCCTGCACGGGACGGGCGAGGACGTGCAGCGCATCGGCCATCAGCAGCAGAGAGGGCAGCTCGGTGCCGGTATGGTCGGAAATCTGCCAGGCGCGAAAGGCAGCCTGCAGCGCGCGGGCGGCGTTCGGCGGGGTCAGACGCAGCTGGGCGCGGGCGAGCGCCTGCCACAACGGCTGCTGGGCGGACCCCATGCCGACGCGGTCTTCAAGTGCTGCCGCGGCATCGGCCCATTTGCCTGCCGTCGCCGCGGTGCTGGCCTTCTGCTCAGCGGCCGCGCGCAGGGGCGACGTGGCGCCGGTGGGATAACGACCGGTGAGCCCGCTGACATAGGCATTGGCGTCGGCTGCCAGGCCCGGCAGCTGCATGTCAGCCAATGCCGGCGCCAGCGGTGCAATCAGAGTGGCCCCCAGCAGCGCCAACACCATCCGAAACCGTGTCATGCGACCCCTCCGCGTTACCGCGGATGCTAGCAGCATCAGCCTGACGACGATGACGAATTCTTCATGTCTTTTGCATCAATTCCAGTGTTCTGCGCCTGGAACTCGGTCACGCCCTCGCCGAGCCGCTCGAGCATCGGGTCGGAGATGCCCATGGCACGCAGGCCGTCCCGCGTCTGAAACAGATACTCGGCCGCGGTGCCCAGCTCGCCCTCCGCCGTGGCCAGGCGGGCGACCAGCTCCGGCTCCGGCAGGGGGTCGCAGTAGGACGGACCGGATAGATTGATGGTGAAGGCGATGGCGTGGCCGAGCGGGGCGCCGTCCGTCGTCTCCACCGGGACCCAGCGCGGGATGTAGCCATCGGCGATCATTTCGCGCCGCCACAGCAGGCCCAACTCATGTTCGACCGCCTCCTCCGCTACCCGCAGCACGGCGCCCACGCAGTCACCGCCCTCCATCAGGCCCAGCATCATGCCGGGAAGCTCGCGCGTGCCGCGACCGCTTTTGGTGGCGAGGCAATACTCGCGGCGCCAGCCGAGCGCCCGGGCCAGAACGCGGTCCACGATGTCGATCGCCGGGTTCCAGATCAGCGAGCCGTAGGCAAACACCCACACGCCCGCGCCATGCTCCCGCCGCTGCGCGAGAATGGCTGCAAGGCTTGCGGCTCGCTCCGCATCGCTCAGCAGCTGCACCTCGGGGTTGGAAGCTCGCAGCCGCTCAGCCAGGCCACCGCGCAGCAATAATTCCCGCGTCAGCTTGAACCGCTCCGGCGGTTCGCTCACGCCTTGGCGCTCCGTTCCTCCACCAAAAGGTCACGGATTTCGCCGAGCAACTCCTCGCTTCGGGTCGGGACCGGCGGCGCGGGCGGCGCCGCTGCTTTGTTGAGCGACAACGCCGTGAGGCCCTTCACCATCCAAAACACTGCAAACCCCACGATCAGGAATTGGATCAACGCGTTGAGGAACACGCCGATGTTCAGCGTCACCGCCCCCGCCGCCTTGGCGGCCTCCAATGTTGGCGCGTGTTCGCCTTTCAACGTGATGAAGATGTTCGAAAAGTCGATTCCGCCCACCAGCAAGCCAATGAGTGGTGTGAACAAATCCTTCACCAAGCTCCCTACCACGCTGGTGAATGCCGCCCCGATGATGATGCCGACCGCGAGATCGACCACACTGCCCTTCATGATGAAGGTCTGGAAATCCTGAACCCACTGCGGGCGTTTCAAGCTGATCGGCGCGGGCATCACAAGCCTCCAGGCGCAATAATGGGAACCGCGTTCCTACAACGAGATTCTCATACATGGCGAGGGTTCCCTAGGTGTGAACCGGCACGCCGGTTTCCGGCTGCGCCGGATGCGCTCCGCGCGGGCAGGGCTTTGCCCTGCACCAAGCAGGGGCGAGCCCCTGCACCCCGTTCATTGAAGCGGGTCTCTGCCTGAGGAGGGGCTCATACCCGCGGGTATGAGCCCCTCCTC
>JANXSM010000177.1 GCA_025352665.1 Rhodospirillales bacterium
CTCTTTCAGCATCAAGGCGGGCTGGTATCACGCGCCGGCCTTGCCGCCGGCGGTCAGAGCGCTGCGAGCACGGCTTCGGCGCGGCTGACGTCAAACCCGCCGGGGGCTTCGATCATCAGATGGGTCACCTTTGAATCGTCGACGATCATGGCGAAGCGCTGGCTGCGCAGGCCGAGTCCGCGGGCGGTGAGGTCAAGTTCGAGGCCGAGCGCCTTGGTGAGGGCAGCGGAACCATCCGCCAGCATGACGATGCTGCTGTCGACATTCTGGTCGTTCGCCCAGGCGCCCATGACGAAGGGATCGTTCACTGCCATGCACACGACGGTGTCGACGCCCTTGGCCTTGATCTCGCCCACATGCTGCACGAAGCCCGGCAGATGTTTCGCGCTGCACGTCGGCGTGTAAGCACCGGGAACAGCAAACAGGACCACTTTTTTGCCCTTGAACAGCTCCTCGGTGGAGACTTCCTGCGGGCCGGACGGGGTGGCTGTCATCAATTTCATCGCAGGGATGGTGTCGCCCACCTGGATCGTCTGAGTCATGGCGGAGTTCCTTATGGAAGCACGAGCGGACCTCCCGCCTGCGTGTCAGCGCAATTCCTAGCGTTGTGGCGCTTGCCTGTCACGCTGGTGCTGCCAACATATGGTGGATGAGCGAACACCCTCCCAAGACACCCTCGCGTGAAGCGACATCCCTGGCCGGTCAGGTGCTGATCGCCATGCCCGGATTGCCCGATCCGGAGTTTGCCCACAGTGTGGTGTATTTGTGCGCGCACTCTGGCGAAGGTGCCATGGGCATCGTGGTCAACCGCCCCCTGGCAGCGCCCAGCTTCGCCGACCTGCTGGTGCAGCTCGAAGTCAGCCCGACGCCGACCGCGCGGGAGATCCGCCTGTGCAAGGGCGGACCGGTCGAACATTCACGCGGTTTCGTGCTTCACACGACGGATTGGACCGGCGACGGCAGCCTCAAGGTCGATGACACCGTGGCACTGACCGCGAGCCTGGACATCCTCAAGGCATTTGCCCTTGGCGGCGGCCCCAAGGAAGGCATCCTGGCGCTCGGCTACGCCAACTGGGGACCGGGCCAGCTCGATGACGAAATCCTGCAGAACTCCTGGCTCAACACTGATCCGGACCTGCCGCTGCTGTTCGACACGGACCACGAAAGCAAATGGGCGCGCGCCCTGGCCAAGCTGCGGGTGACGCCGGCACAGCTGTCCAACCTGTCCGGCCGCGCATGATCTGGCGAGCCTGAGCTACCAGACGAACGCCGGGATGCAGGCCACCGGCGAAAGTCCGGCAGCTTCCGCGGCCGCTTCGATCCTGATGGGGTCGTGGCCGAGTTCGGCGCCGTGGATGCCGCCGAGCACCCAGCAGCTGTCGATGCCGGCGCTGTCGGCACCGGCGATATCGGTGCGCAACGCATCGCCCACCGCCAGCACGCGGCCACGGTCGAGACCCATCATCGAGAGCACTGGCTGGTAGATGGCGGGGTCCGGCTTGCCCAGCCAGCGAACGTCGCCGCCTTCCGCGGCGTAGATCTGGGCGAGTGCGCCGGCGCAGATGACCCGGCAGCCGCCGCGGATCACCTCAAGGTCTGGGTTGGCACAGATCATCGGCAGTCGGGCGGCGCGGCAAGCCCGCAGCACGGGAAGGAACTCCGCGGTGTCGGTTTGGCTGCCGAGATCGTCAGGGCCCGTGTTGACCACGAAATCGGCCTCGGCCGGCGTGTCGACGCGGATCAACGGCAGATCTTCCATGACGTTGCGATCCCGCGCTGGCCCCAGGTGGAACACCCGGCGGCCGAGTGCCTTGAACCACGGATCGGCCTCGGGCTGCGACAGCGCCAGCCATGTCGCCTCCCCGCTTGTCATGATGCCGGTGTAAAGATCCGGACCGATGCCCATGTCGATCAGTGCCTTGGCGGCGACATAGCCCCGGCGCGGTGCGTTGCTGAGCAGGACCGCGGGTTTGCCGGCGTCCTTGATGGCCCGAAGGCAGTCGGCAGCGCCCGGATAAGGCGTGACGCCATCATGGATCACGCCCCAGAGGTCGAGGATGAAACCGTCGTAGCGCGCGGCGATGCGACCGAAGCCGGTGAGGTGCTCCATGGGATTCCCTTAAATATCGGCGCCGATGGCGGCTTCGGCGCTGCTAAAGCCCTGCGCGTCGAGTGCTGCCAGAAGTTCGTGCAGCAGGCGGGGGATCAGCGCCGGACCCTCGAACGCAAGTGCCGTGTACAGTTGCACCAGCGAGGCGCCGGCGCGCAACTTGGCCAGGATGTCGGCGCCGGTCGCCACGCCGCCAACGCCCACCAGCGTGAGCCGGCCGGCGGACAGACGGGCAGCCTGGGCCAGCATGCGGGTGGAGGCGGCGAACAAGGGCTGGCCGGATAATCCGCCCGCTTGGGTCGCCTGGGGCGAGCGCAACGGTGGCCGCGCGATCGTGGTGTTCGAGACGATCAGGCCGGCTGCCCCGCCTTCGATGCAGGTGGCGACCACCGCTTCCAGCCCTGATTGTGACAGGTCGGGTGCGATCTTGACCAACAGTGGCGGATGGGCCGGCACGGCGGCGGTGATCGCCGCCAGGATGGCGCGCAGTCGCGCCTCGCCCTGCAGGTCGCGCAGCCCTGGAGTGTTGGGCGAGGAGACATTTACCACGATATAATCGACCTCGCGCGCCAGGGCCTCAACGAGTGCTGGGTAGTCGCGTTCCGGCGTGGTCGAACCTTTGTTGATGCCGATATTGCCGCCGACCGGAATGTTGCGCGGCCGGCGGGCGAGGTTGGCGAGATAGGCGTCAATCCCGGCATTGTTGAAGCCCATGCGGTTGATCACCGCGCGGTCCTCTGTCAGGCGGAACAGGCGTGGCCGCGGGTTGCCTGATTGCGGATGGCGCGTGACGGTGCCTGCCTCGACAAAGCCGAACCCAATCCGCGCGAGCGGGGCCAGGGCCGTGGCGTTCTTGTCGAACCCAGCGGCGAGGCCGAGCGGATTGCGAAACCGCAGGCCTAGTACCCGCACTTCAAGGCGAGGATGCTCGCCGTTCGCTGACCCCGCGAGGCCGAGGCGCAGGGCGCGAAGGGCAATCCCATGGGCGGTTTCCGGGTCGATCAGGCGGAGCAGGGGCGTGAGGGCGGAGGCGATCACAGGGTTCATGCCGCGGTGATGCCGGTTTTTGCCGCGTTACGCCAGCGGGGCAAGCGCGACCGTGCCGGTCGCTTGCGCCACGAAGGCGACGCAACCGCCATCGCGTGCCGACATCATCATCATGTCGCCGGCGGCCAGCATATCTGTGGCGTTATCGAAGAAGCCCTTTGACTTGAGCTGCGTGAGTGGCGTGGCCGGTGCCTTGTAGTGCCAAAGGGTGAAGCCCTGGGCGTAGGCGAGGACCGAAAGATTGCGAATGGCGAAATCCATGGAAGTCTCCTGGTAGGAATGTTGTCTTTGCATCAGCCGACGATCCCGCGGGCCCGCAGCTTGGCGTCCAGCCGATCGATCGCCTCGCGCCAGATGCGGGCGTCGCTCGCCTGGCCTGGATGCAGCGTGCTCGGGGCGGTGCCACGCTCGCCCCAGATGCGCAGGATTCGGGCATGCACGAGGTCGATGCGGCGGTTACGGTACAATTGATCGAGAGCGCGGATCACGTCGTCGGGGTCGCAGGGGCGGGGCGTGGCGCAGTTGCCGCCGCGGCCGGTGCCCTCGCGGCGGGATTCCAACGCAGCCATGGTCCAGAACCAGGCCTGCTCACCGTTGGGGAACGGACGCTCACGCGGCTCACCGGTGCGCAGATGCGGACGTTGGGCGTAGGCTGGAACATTGAGGGCTGCGGACATGGTGGGCTCCTGCTGGGCGGTCATTTGATCAATCGCAACAGGAACATTTACCCACAGTCTGTTCGGAAGCAAAAGTTAATAAGCTATTATTCCTATTAATGTGGAATTGCCTTCCTGTGATGAATGATTCACAGTGCGAATCGGTATCATGTAGTCTTAAAGTCCTAAGACAGAACGCCAGCAAAGGACCCAAAGGCTATGAAACACGAGGACATCTGGCGCGCGCTCGACACGCTGGCGGCTGAGAATGGCCTGTCCGCATCGGGGTTGGCCAAGCGCGCCGGCCTGGACCCCACCACGTTCAACCCGTCGAAGCGCCGCATGTCCGACGGCCGGGCGCGGTGGCCGAGTACCGAAAGTCTCGCCAAGGTGCTGGATGCCACCGGTGCCACGCTCGACGCGTTCACCGCTCTGGTCACCGGTGCGCGCGCCATCCCCGCGAGCTCGCGCCAGCAGTCCCGGCGGATACCGCTGATCGGTCTCGCCCAGGCCGGCGGCGAGGGATTCTTTGACGACGGTGGCTACCCGGTCGGCGGCAGCTGGGACGAGGTCTCGCTGCCGGAGATCGCCGATGGCAACGCCTACGCGCTCGAGATCAGCGGCGAGAGTATGGAGCCGGTGTTTCGCGACGGCGACCTTGTGATCGTGTCTCCGAACGCGCCGATCCGTCGTGGCGATCGCGTGGTCGTGCGCACAGCGGGTGGAGAGGTGATGGCCAAGCAGCTTGCCCGTCGATCAGCCCGCAGGGTCGAACTGCGCAGCCTCAACCCCGCTCATCCCGACTATAATTTCGATCTCAACGAGGTCGCCTGGATACATCGTATCGTTTGGGCCAGCCAATAAATCCGCCAGCGCCGATAACGCTGCTCATCAGAACCAAAATTTCTCTGGACTCGCCGGCACCGTTTCCCCGACGCTTTGTCGATGCGTTGGTTGTTCCTCACCCTGCTGCTGCTGAACCGCCCGGCGCTTGCCGCTGAGCCGGTCGATCTCGCGCTGGTTCTGGTGACCGATGTGTCCCGCTCGATAGACGATAGCGAGTATGACCTTGAAAAGCGCGGCACCGCAGCCGCTCTGTCCGATGCCACCGTGCTGGCCGCCATCAGCCGTGGTGCGATCGGCAAGATCGCCGTGGCCTATCTGGAATTTGCTGGCCCCTACGAAATCCGGACTGTGGTGCCGTTCACCCTGGTCTCCAACGCCGTGACCGCGAATGACTTCGGCACCCGCCTGGTGGAGGCGCCCCGCAGCTTCTACGGCCGCACATCGATCAGCGCCGGCATTGATGCCGCAGTGGAATTGCTTGGCAAGGCGGATCTGGAGCCGCAGCGGCGGGTGATCGACGTGTGCGGCGATGGCACCAACAACGCGGGGCGTGAAATCACCGCCGCGCGTGACGACGCACTCCGTCAGGGCATCACCATCAACGGGCTGACCATCATCAACGATCACCCGGTGAGCTACACCTTTGCCCATGTCGCACCGCAGGGTGGCCTTGCCGAATGGTATCGCAACAACGTCACCGGTGGTCCGGGCGGCTTCGTTCTGGAAGTACACGACTTCCAAACCTTCGGTACGGCGATGACGCGCAAGCTGATCAGCGAGATCGCCGGCCTCTCGCCGCCGACCCGGTTCGCAGTTGCCTGGCCGGATGCGGTTCAGGGACGCAGGTAGCTCCAGCCGGCTTCCTGCAGCTCGGTCAGCCGCACCACGCCGGCCGGTACCACACGCGCCTGTGCCACGATGACCACTGGCTGACCTTCGGCCTTTTCGACGCCGCGAATCGTGTTGGCGCAGGCTGAGAATGTTACCCCAGATAGTGCAGCCAGCCGTTCCTTCACAGGGCTGGTGTCCTGGCGCAGCATCGTGAGCCCAGGTCCATAGGCGACCAGTTCAATCCCCACAGTCTCCCTCTGCTCGGCGTAATAGCTGCGCATGGCACTGATGTTGTTGAGCGCCAGGTTCATCGTGCCGGCATCGCCGCTGCTCACCTGGAACGCCACGCGATGGTGCTTGCCCTGGGCCTGGGCGGGGCGGACGAACAAAGCGGCAGCGGCGCCGATGGCGGCGGTCGCGAGGCCGAAGGCTGTGCGGCGTGGGGTGATGATCTGCATCCTTCTGATCAATGGTCCATGTAGCGGGCGCGAAGTTCGGCACTGCGGGCTTTGGTCTTCTCGGTGAGGCAGGTGAGCGTGGCAAGGCCCAGGCCGGTGCCACCATACCATTCATAGCCGATCGGCTCGCCGCAATCCGCGTCGCGAAAGGCGATCCAGGCGCGCTGCGATTTCTTCAGCGCGTCGGCCCATTTGCCGCGGGTGGCGGCATCCATCTCGCTGTGCTGATCGATGCTGCCCAGCACCTGGCGCCACAGCACGTTGAGGGCGGAATCAGCCCGCTTTAGCTCGATTTCAGCGCAGAACGCCAGCTCAGGGGTCGTCTGCGCCTTCGCACAATCGACCGCGGCCCACGCCCGCGGCGCCATCAGAAGCAACATCAGAGCGACGAACGTCCAGCCACGCATGGTTGCAGCCTCCCCAAGCTCGGGCGACACTGTCGCGGTATCGGGAGAAACGCCATGGAATTTCGCAACCTCGGCCGGTCCGGCCTGCGCGTCTCGGCGATCGGCCTGGGCTGCAACAATTTTGGCGGACGGTTGGATGCGGAGGCGAGCAAAAAGGTGATCCACGCGGCGTTCGACGCCGGGATCACCTTGTTCGACACCGCCGATGTCTACGGCAACCGCGGCGGGTCCGAGACCGTGATGGGCACGGTGATCGGGCCGATGCGACATTCCATCGTGCTGGCGACCAAATTCGCCATGCCGATGACCGACTCGGGCGAGCCCAAGGGCGGTTCGCGCCGCACCATCATCTCAGCCGTTGAAGCATCGTTGAAGCGGCTGCAGACCGACTACATCGATCTTTACCAGATGCACCGGATGGATCCGCTCACACCCATCGAGGAAACCCTGCGCGCGTTGTCCGACCTCGTGACCCAGGGTAAAATCCGCTATTTTGGTTGCTCGAATTTTTCGGCCTGGCGGGTGGTGGAGGCGCAATGGACCGCCAAGGCGATCGGGCTGCCCGGCTTCGTCTCGGCACAGGACGAATATTCGCTCATCAAGCGCGAGCACGAGGCGGATCTGATCCCGGCCTTATGTGAATATGGCTTGGGGTTGTTGCCGTATTTCCCGCTCGCCTCCGGCCTGCTGACCGGCAAATACCGTCGCAACGCGCCGATGCCCGAAGGGGCGCGGCTGACCGTCTCGCAGCAATCGGCCGATCGCTACCTCAACGAGCGGAACTGGGGGATCAGCGAGAAGCTGACCGATTTTGCCGAGCAACGCGGCCATACCATTCTCGAGCTGGCGTTCAGCTGGTTGCTGGCCCACCCGCCTATCAGCAGCGTCATCGCCGGCGCCACGAGGGTCGAGCAGATCGCACAGAATGTCGCCGCCGGCGGCTGGAAGTTGGCGGCGGAGGAACTGGCAGAAATCGACAGGTTGACGGCGTCGGGTTTGCTTTAGGGCGTGATGACCGAGGGTGGGATCACCGAAAGGTCTGAGTCACGCGGAAAAATAAAGAGCTAAACCGGGGCGATTTCGCCTTTCAGAAATCATCCTGGTCTAGCTGCAGCCCGCCGCCGTAAGCACAGCGCGCACCTGTTCGAGCGGCGTGATGCTGATGGTTGCGCACCGGCCGATCGCGTGTGGCAGGATCAGATGCATGCGGCCGTCGCGCATCTTCTTGTCGCGGCGCATGTGGTCAAGCAGACCATCGGCACTCAGCCGGCGATTGAGGCGCGACAGGTCGCCGGGCAGGCCGACGCTGTTGAGATGGGCGATCACCCTGTCGGTGTCGGAGGCGTCGCACAGACCCAGCCTTGTGGCGAGCTGAAAGGCGAGGCCGATGCCGGCGGCAACCGCTTCGCCGTGCAGCACATTACCATAGCCGCATTCCGCCTCGATGGCATGGCCGAAGGTGTGGCCGAGGTTGAGCAGGGCGCGCCCGTTGTTCGGCTTCTCCTCGCGCTCGTCCTCGCCCACCACCTGCGCCTTGAATGCGCAGGCCCGCAGCACCGCCTCCGCCTGCACTGGGCGGTCGCCGGCAATCACTGCTTCGCCGTGGCTTTCGCACCAGCCGAAGAAGCCAGCATCGCCGATCAGCCCCGCCTTCACAGTCTCGGCGTAGCCGGCCCGCAACTCGCGCGGCGGCAAGGTCGCAAGCGTATCGGTGTCCGCCAGCACCATGCGGGGCTGATGGAACGCGCCCAGCAGGTTCTTGCCGTGGCGGGTGTTTATGGCGGTCTTGCCGCCGACCGAACTGTCGACCTGGGCCAGCAAAGTCGTGGGGATTTGGACAAGCGGCAGCCCACGCAGAACGGTGGCGGCAGCGAAGCCCGCGAGATCACCAACCACGCCGCCGCCCAGAGCCACGATGGCGGTACGTCGCTCGACCCGCAGATCGAGCAGCCGGTCGATCAGCTGAGTATACTGCTCCAGGCTTTTCGCCCGCTCGCCGTTTGGCAGCACGATGACATCGTGCTGAAAACCGGTGGCGGCGAGGCCGGCTTGCAACGCCGCGAGATGCAAGGGGGCGACGATGTCGTCCGTGATGACGACGCAGCGCTTCTGTGGCAGCACCGGTGCCAGCAATGCCCCCGCCCGGCTGAGCAGGCCGGAGCCGACCACCACATCGTAGCTGCCCTGAGAGAGCGATAGTGAAAGTCGGCGCGGCGCTTGCCAGGCTTGTAGGGCGGTGACGACGCGGCTCGTGGTGTGGTCTGGTGGCTCGTCGCCGCAATCGAGTACCAGATCGGCTTCGGCGTAGACGGGATGGCGTTGTTCCATCAGTCGCTGCAGCACGTCGGCCGGTTCCTGGCCCACCAGGAGCGGGCGATGGCTGCGCTGGGAGACGCGCCTTACCAGCGTCGGCAACGGCACCCGCAGCCACAGGCTGACCGCGTCGCGCCTGACCGTGGCCCGCGTTTCCGTATCCATGAAGGCGCCACCACCGGTCGCCAGCACGATCGGCTCCCCTGCCAGCATGCGGCGGATCACACGGCGTTCGCCGGCGCGGAACTCGGCCTCACCGAAGCGGTTGAACAGTTCTGCGATCGAGGTGCCGGCCGCGAGTTCGATCTCGGCATCCGCGTCGTGGAAGGGCAACCCCAGCCGGGCCGCCAGCCTGCGCCCGATGGAGGTTTTCCCCGCCCCCATCAGCCCGACCAGAACGATGGAACGGCCAGACAGGCTCTCCGGCAGAATTGGAGCATCCTCGCGCAGTGGGATCGCCTTATGAATGGGTGTGGTCGCGGTGTTGCGTGTCATGGCGTGCAAGGGTAGCACGACCCCCGCGATACACGCCAAGCCAAGGGGTGTGGGGTTGGGAGTACTGGTATGGGTCGGCTGCTGCTGCTGTTGTTCCTGCTTTTGCTGCTGGCGACCGGCCTCGGCTTTCTCGCACTCGGCGCGTTTCCGCCGGAGCCACGGACGGCACCCGTCCATAAGGTGATACCGAACGACCGGTTCATCCGGGGAAGCTGATGGACCGCCATATCGAGGCCTTCCTCGAAATGCTGGCGGCTGAACGCGGGGCCGCGCTCAACACCCTGCTGGCTTATCGCGCCGATCTGGAGAGTTTCGCAGAGACCGTGGCCAAACCGGCGGAGGCGGATGGCCAGGATCTGCGGCGTTATCTCGCAGGGTTGGCGGACCAGGGGCTGTCGCCGCGCACTCAAAGCCGACGCCTCTCGGCATTGCGACAGTTTCACCTTTTCCTGTTGCGTGAGGGTGTGCGTCCCGATGATCCCACCAAACTGCTCGATGCGCCGCGGATTGGTACAACCCTGCCGAAATATCTGTCCGAAGCGGAGGTGGACTTGTTGCTGGCAGCGGCGCGGGGCGAGCGGCAAGGATTGCTGATGCATGCAGCGCTGGAAATTCTCTACGCCACCGGTTTGCGCGTCAGCGAGTTGCTCGCCCTGCCGCGCATAGCACTTGCCGGCAATGCGGTTCTGTTAATGATCCGCGGCAAAGGCGGGCGCGAGCGCATCGTGCCGCTCAGCGATGCCGCGCGCGACGCCGCCGCCCTGATCGCCACGCATAAGGGCAAATGGCTGTTTCCCGGCCGCAACCCTGCCCAAGCGCTGACGCGCCAAGGTTTCGCCCGACTTCTCAAACAGGTGGCGTTAGCTGCAGGCCTCGACCCTGACCGGGTTAGCCCTCATGTGCTGCGGCATTCCTTCGCCAGCCACATGCTCGCGCATGGCGCCGATCTGCGCAGCCTGCAGACGTTGCTCGGACATGCCGACATCGCGACCACGCAAATCTACACCCACGTGCTGGCCGAACGCCTGCAGCGCCTGGTCGAAGCGCACCATCCTCTGGCCTCCCGTTTGCGCTGAGGCTAAAGCCTGCTTAGGAAGCTGCATGCGCCATTTTCTCGACTTCGAAAAACCCCTCGCAGAGCTCGACGCCAAGATCGCCGAACTGCGCGCCATGTCCGCCCCTGAGGGCATGAATATCGGTGACGAAGTCGCTCGGCTGACCGAAAAGGCCGACAAGCAGTTGCGCGTGACCTACGCCAAGCTCACACCCTGGCAGAAGACGCTGGTGGCACGCCATCCGGAACGGCCGAAGGCGAGCAACTATCTGGAAGGCTTGATCACCGACTACACGCCGCTGGCCGGAGACCGGGCGTTCGCGGAGGACGCGGCGATCGTCGGAGGGCTGGGGCGTTTCCAGGGTCATTCCGTCGTTGTCATCGGCACCGAGAAGGGCCACGACACCGAAAGTCGCGTGCGGCACAATTTCGGCATGGCGCGGCCGGAAGGCTATCGCAAGGCGCGCCGGCTGATCGAGCTTGCCGGCCGATTCGGCCTGCCGGTGCTCACCTTCGTCGACACGTCAGGCGCGTTTCCAGGCATCGATGCTGAGGCGCGCGGCCAGGCTGAGGCGATCGCCCGTTCCATCGAGGCGTGCCTGGAACTGCGCACGCCGCTGATCGCCACCATCATCGGCGAAGGCGGCTCCGGTGGCGCCATTGCCCTGGCGGCCGGTGACAGCGTTCTGATGCTCGAGCACGCCATCTATTCTGTCATTTCTCCCGAAGGCTGTGCCTCCATCCTGTGGCGCGACGCGGCCCAGGCGGAGGCGGCGGCCGAGGCGCTCAAGCTGACCGCTGAGGACCTCAAGCGGCTGCGCCTGATCGATGGCATCGTGATCGAGCCGCTCGGTGGTGCACATCGCAATCCCGGAGCCGCGGTGGCCGCGGTGGGCGAGGCGATCGGGTCGGCGTTGCGCCCGCTGCTCGGCATGCCCGAGGCTGCGCTGATCGCCAGGCGCCGCGAGAAATATCTCGATATGGGCCGCGAGCCCGCTGGGGTATAACCCGCCCCCGATAAACCAGGAATTCAGCCAATGCCCAGCAGCGCCTTCCTGCACGAAGCGACCCAACGGGGCTTTGTGTTCCAGTGCACCGACACCGAGGCGCTCGACGCCGCTTTCGCGGCCGGGCCGGTTGCCGGCTATATCGGGTTCGACTGTACGGCGGATAGCCTGCATGTCGGCTCGCTAGTGCAGATCATGTTGCTGCGCCTGATGCAACGGCATGGCCACAAGCCGGTGACGCTGATGGGAGGGGGCACCACGCGGATCGGCGACCCGAGCTTTCGCGACGAAGCCCGCCAGTTGCTTTCCGACGACCAGATCGCGGCCAACATGGCTGGGATGAAGCGCTGCTTCGCGCCGTTCATGCAATTCGGCGACGGCCCATCGCTGGCCATCATGCCCAACAACGCCGACTGGCTCGACCAGCTCAGCTACATCCAGCTGCTGCGCGAGGTCGGCGTGCATTTCAGCGTCAACCGCATGCTCAGCTTCGACAGCGTGCGCACGCGGCTGGAGCGCGAACAGGGCCTGACGTTCCTCGAATTCAACTACTCCATTCTGCAAAGTTACGATTTCCGCGAACTCTACCGTCGCCACGGTGTGACGCTGCAGATGGGTGGATCGGATCAGTGGGGCAACATCGTCTCCGGCGTCGACCTCGTGCGTCGTACCGACGCCAAGACCGTGTTCGGCCTGACCACGCCGCTGATCGCGACAGCCTCCGGCGCCAAAATGGGCAAGTCCGCCAAGGGCGCCGTTTGGCTGACCGCCGATCGGTTAAGCCCATACGACTACTGGCAATTCTGGCGCAACACCGAGGACGCTGATGTCGGACGCTTCCTGCGTCTGTTCACCGATATACCGCTCAATGAGATCGCGCGGCTTGAAGCGCTTGGCGGCGCCGAGATCAATGAGGCGAAGAAAATCCTGGCGACCGAGGCAACCACCCTCGCGCACGGGCCGCACGCGGCGCACACTGCGGCTGAAACCGCGCGTCAGGCGTTCGAGCAGGGGATGGCGGCCGATGATCTGCCCGGCATCATCATTGCGGAAGACGATCTGCGGGGGGGCATCGCAGCCATTCGCCTGTTTGTCGACTCAGGGCTTGCGGCCAGCAATGGAGAGGCACGTCGGCTGATTCGCGGCGGTGGCGCACGGGTCAACGACGTTCCATTGACCGACGAAGCCGCGGTCGTCGGCGTTGCTGATTTGCTTGATGGCGTCATCAAACTTTCCGCGGGCAAGAAGCAGCACCGCCTGGTGCGCATTGGCTGAGGCGGTGTCTCGCCGCGCTGTGCTGCGCGGCAGGCTTTGACGGTTTGTTTGTCCGCATTCAGACGAGCTTTGCCCAATGGTCCACCACCTTGGCCATCCGGAGGACCACGGCGTCGCGTCACATATTTTAGCGCATGACGCGTCGAAGCCTGGTTCTCAGGAGAGCGTCTGCTGCGTCGATTGTCTCAGTGCCAACCGCTTCAAATCAAAAAGGGCTGGCCGTGATCGCGGCCAGCCTTTTTCTGCGTGAAACAACCCGGCAGAGTGGCGCTTGGCTTGATCGTTATGACTTTGGATATGTCATCCAAAATCATAAAATGACGGTCAAGCAAAGGCCGAGAGACTGATGATGTTTTTACCCAACATCATCAGTCTCTCGGCTGGGCTCAGAGGCCGAGTGCTGCGCGCACCTCGGCTTTTGCCGCGGCGAAATCAGCCTGGAACTCTGGCTGTTGGAACATCACCGCCGCGATCGCTGTGCCGGCGCGGGTGCCTGCTGTGATGTCCGTGGGATAATGCATCCCACCAATAACTCGGCTCTGCGCGTATTCGTCAGCGCGGGCCCAAATCTCGTATTTCATTTCCGGAACCATCGCAGCCATGACGATTGCGGTGATTATGACCTGGGTGGTGTGGCCGGACGGATAGGAACCGCTTTTGGTGGGTTGCGCGATCGCCTTCACGTCGGGGTTGGCGAGCCAGGGGCGCACACGGCCAAATACCGGTTTGATCGGATCGAGCGTGCCGGCCTCGCTTTCTGCAATGCGCTCATGCAGCGCGTTCATCTTGGGTGTGGTCTGCTCGGTGAATTTCGGCCCGAACACGCTACCGAACATGACATAGACGGTCTCCGCCGAATCCTCGAAGGCGAGTCTCTTTCGGGCGTCACTTGCGGCGGCTTGGGCGTCGAGCACGGCCTGCATGTCTGACTTGTCGACGGCAGAGCCTTTGACCGGCGGCGGCTGCATCAGCACCGCGAGATCCATCGTTTTGTTGGTGACGTATGGCTCGGCAGCGAATGCCGGGAACACCAGGGCTGCGGCAAACGCTGAGGCAAGCAACAGGCGACGGGAAGCAATCATGACGGCATTCTCTCTATGAATGGAGCCGTGCAGAACGCCTCGTGCGCATGATGCCGGCAAGCGACATGTTGATGAATTAGTTTGCTAAAAAAGGGACATCTGACTTTCGGCGACACCAGGTATGCCGCACGGCGCCCGAAACCTGGTGCAATCGAGATCCTGCCGTTCCTCCATGCCCCATTGGCGGGCGACGCGAGCGAAGCGGCGGGCGAGCAGATCCGCGTAGACACCGGTGCCGGTGAAGCGCTTGCCGAAGCGCGCGTCGTTCAGCCCGCCAGCACGGGTCTCGCGCACCATTTCAAGAACGTGGCGGGCGCGGTCGGGGAAGTGGGTATGCAGCCAATCTTCAAAGATCTGCTTCAGTTCGTGTGGCAGGCGCAACAGCACATAGCCGGCCTGCCTGGCGCCGGCCTTGGATGCGACCTCGATAATGCGTTCCATTTCGCAATCGTTGAGCGCCGGTATCATCGGCGCCGCCAGCACGCCGGTAGGAACGCCGGCAGCACTTAATTCGCGGATGGCCTGCAGCCTGCGCATTGGAGTGGCCGCCCGCGGTTCCATCCGCCGCGCAAGCGTCGTGTCAAGCGTTGTGACCGACAGGTAGACACGCACGAGATTGCGCTGCGCCAGTTCCTGCAGGATGTCGAGATCCCTGAGTACACCGGCGGATTTTGTGACGATCGTGACGGGGTGATTGAACTTCTCCATAACCTCCAGCACCTCACGCGACAGTTTCAACGTGCGCTCGATCGGTTGGTATGGATCGGTGTTTGAGCCGAGTGCCAGCGGGCGCGCGACGTAGCCGGGTTTGCGCAATTCCTTTTCCAGCAAGCTTGCAACGTCGGGTTTGAAAAGCAGCTTGGTTTCGAAGTCGAGCCCCGGCGAATGGCCCAGATAGGCGTGCGATGGGCGGGCGTAGCAATAAACGCAGCCGTGCTCGCATCCGCGATAGGGGTTGACCGCGCGATCGAAGCCGATGTCCGGGCTTTGGTTCCAGCTGATTACAGTGCGGCTGGCATCTCGGGTCAATGTTGTCGGCAGCGGCGGCAGTTCGGCGAAGTCGGCGGTCAACGTCTCCCACCCGTCGTCGAATGGGGTTGCCTCGCGCGCGTCGAACCGATTGCGCGGGTTGAGCGTGGCGCCGCGTCCGCGTTGCGGAGAGCGCAGCGGGGGCGGCACCGGCGGAATGCCGAGCCCGTGGCGGCTGCGGGGGCCGCTGGCCGGCATGTCTGGCTGACCGGCGCGTTCTAACGCCTCGAGTTCCGCGGGATCGATTTCCCGGGCGAGGTCGCAATCGCTATACGAGCGGGTGTATTCCTGCGCACGCATCACGGTGATCCCTGTTTGTTCACAGGCACCTTGCCGAGTTCCATGGGCAGCGTCAAGAACGTTGTGCGAACATTAACCCTTGGGCGTTTTGCTGCTTAGTCCCGATGTAGAGCCAGTAATCCGTGGGGGCGCCCGCTGTGAGAGTCATCAGTGTCGGGGGATCGTGTGTGTATGTGACCCCTGAGCACAGGCAGCAGATTGAACAAGAAGCTCACGAACTGCGTCAACGTCTATTTCCGAGCGGTCGATAATGCAATCCTGATGCAGGTCGATCTGAAGCGAGGTCGGCAAGCGGCAGTTTTCCGTTTCATATTACGTCAGCGCTATAAATGTGTGAGCATGTAGTGTTGGCACGCCGTCAGCGCGTCCGCTAGGCCCGGCTCCGGCACAAGGGTAATTCCCCGTATTTGCGAATCGTCGGCTACCACATCGACGCGAGTGGTTTTGTAGACTAGCTGGTTCACTGCGTCGAAAGCAGTCTCGATCGGTGTACCCTCGATTGGGACCAAATTCACGACGTTGAAGATACCTTGGTGGCCGGCGCTACTTACTTTTGAAAAAATGTAGACTGAGTTGATTTTCACCGTTGCCGCGCTGCCCAGATCAACCCGAGGTAAAGGTAGTTGCGAGGCGAGCATGATGGTCATTCTGTTGTCGCTGTGGAGCGCGAGTGAGAGTCCGAGAACGGGCAACCCTGCAGTTATGGTGATTACGCATGAGGTGGTATATCCGGGGCTGTGAGCGTCCACATAGGTCACGTTCACACCCGCTTCCCCTGTGGGAAAGTCCCGCTGTAAGGCCCACGCAGATACGGAAGCGCAAGTCAGCCCAGCGGCGAGCGTAGCGGTGTGAATGTGGATGACAGTGCGCTCCTTCTTTACCCTAGGCGACGCCGTTGCGTGCGGGTAGGCAGATTGCAACATCCCCTGTTTAGAAGCTTACCAAACCTATCCTGCGGGGACGCAACGAGTATATAATATAATGTCGTGTCAGGGGCTCAGCATCCCGTGAGCTGCGCGCTCTCAATGACATGAATGCGATTGCTTGCGGCGGCGCAGTCAAGTGGGTGTGACTAATCCGAACTCTAGGGATGGTCGACACACACTAAAGTTTTGCCTGCAGATGCTCTTGCAGCCGAGGCATCAGCTCGACCAAGTTGCATGGGCGATGGCGATTGTCGAGCTGCCAGACAAGAATATCGTCCCAGGCGTCGCGTACTGCGCCGGTGCTGCCTGGGAGAGCAAACATGTATGTTCCACCGGCAACACCACCGATTGCGCGCGACTGCATGGTGGACGTCCCAATCTTCTGGTAGCTCAGCATGCGGAAGAGTTCTCCGAAGCCGTCAATGGTTTTTTCCAGCACACGGGCGAACGCCTCAGGTGTGACATCGCGCCCGGTGATCCCCGTGCCGCCGGTGGTGATAATCACGTCGATATCCGGCTGCGCGATCCAGCGCTTCAGAAAACCAATAACCAAATCGGCATCGTCACGTTCGATCGCGCGATCGGCAATCACATGGCCGGCGGTCTCGATCCGCGCCACCAGCGTATCGCCGGAGCTGTCATTGTGCAGGCCGCGTGTGTCCGACACGGTAAGGACTGCGATGCGGCAGGCGATGAAGGGGCGGGTTTCGTCGATACGGGCCATGGGGCACTCCTGATCAGTGCAGGCGGGCCGGAACCCCCTGCATACCGATGGACGCATGGTAGCGCGGCCAGGCGCCGGCGGCGAGTTCATCGAGACTGGGTGTTGGCAGGTTCATGCGCGCGGCATAAATCCAGGTGTAGGTGAGAACGCGCGGCACGAAGGCGCGGGTTTCGTCGATTGGGATTGCCTCGATGAATAACAACGGGTCACCCTCGTGACGCATGGTGGGGCCCCAACGGCCGAAATTGCCGGGGCCCGCGTTGTAGCTGGCAAGCAGGCGAAGCAGATCGCCGCCGACCACCTCGTGCTGGGACAGATAGGACACGTAGCGCTGGCCTAGGTCCAGGTTCAGTCCCGGTTCGCGCAACCGCCCGCGCAGTTCGCCTCCAACTCGCTGGCCGGTGAGGAAGCTCGCAGTATCCGGCATGATCTGCATAAGGCCGGTGGCTCCGGCAGAAGAGACCAGGCTGGTGTTGAAGTTCGATTCGGTGCGGGTGATCGCGTAGACCATCGCGGGGTCCATCTGAAATCCGCCGGCCGGCCACAGGCGCGGGATTGGGAAGCGAGTGGCATCGCGCGGCACGCCGTCGCTGGCCTGGACGAGATCGGCCAGCTGGGCTGCCAGCTGCACAAGCCCTGCGTGTCGCGCGACCAGCATGATGGCGCGACCGAGAGCCGGCTCGCTGGTTGCGGCCGGCCACAGCCGCCGCAACTCGGCCTCGGCGCGCGGCAATTGGCCGACCTGGATGAGGGAGAATGCGCGCAGGCCCTCCGGCCGGGCGGAAACCGCTTCGATATCGGCCTCAGACAGCGTCTCCCGCGTATCGCGCTGGCTGCGAGAGAAGCCGAAGTCGAGGCCGAGTGCGCGGCGGGCCAACAGGCCGTAGAAAGTGCGGGGTTCCGCCGCGGCACGCTGCATCCAGGGCTGATAGCCAATAGGGCGGCCGGACCGGACCTGGGCGCGGGCGGCCCAGAATGCAGCGGCGCTGCGCAGTGCCGCGGTGGTCAATTCTGCGTGATAGGCGGCCTCAAACATCGGGCGGGCCTGCTCGATCCTTCCCATGCGCCAGGCCGCGAGCCCCGCCATTTGGCCTGGGAGGCTGGCAAAGGGGCAGGAGGGCGCGACGCATGGCGGGGTTCCGGCGGAGCCGAGTGCGAAAGCATCGGCGTCGCGGTTGAGCGTGAACAGGATCTGTGCCGCTTCCCCACGTAGCTGTGAGGCATAAACCGGCGTGAGGCCAGCGGTGCGGGCCAGCAGGCGTTCCACCAGCGGGGCGCCTCCTGCGCGGGCTGCATCGTGGACCGAGTGGTCCAGCGCGGGATTGCGGCTGAGGGTAAAGCCGCCGGGCTCGCTTTCCTCCGGCACCGGCCCGAGGGGGCTTGCGGTGTCGCGCATCGGCGCGAAGCCGTCGGGTGCGGGGGGCGGCGCGACGCCACGGGGCAGGCGCGACACCAGCAGGGAATGGATGGCCGGTGCGTCGGGCAGCGTAGGCCAGCGCTGCAGCCAGGATCGCAGCTCGTCGGCGCCTGGATGGGTGGTCGGGCCAAGGTATCGATCGGCGAGGATATGGCCGAGGATGTCGACGCCCGGCTGATAGCTGAGGTCGAGATCCGCTGTGGCAAGAACCGCGTCGGCGATTTCGTCGCGCGCCTGGAGGGCAAAAATTCGTTTGATTCGAGCAGCTTCGCTCGGCGGCAGCGGTTGCGGCAGGCTGACCCCGGATGCGCCGCGCGGATCGACCCGCGGCATCGCGAAAGCGGTGTCGTCCATCCCAGCGGTCTGTGCGTGTGCCGAGCCCATTCCGCCTGCGACTGACGATCCAGCCAGAATTGCTGCCCCTGCAATGAATGCACGGGCAGCAGAAAGGCGGGAAAGCGTTCTGCTGATCCCTTGCATGACGCCGACCTACACGGCGGGGATGTCGCACGCAACCATAAATACCGTTACTAGTCTCAAGAAATGGACGCTCGGGAAAAATGAAAGCCCTACAAGGAGATGCAAAGTATTACAAATATTTTATTTGACCTGCGAGTCGATTGATCGCCGCAGGGCGAGCATGTCGGACCAAGCATCGCGCTTGGCGCTGGGATTGCGCAGCAGATAGGCCGGATGCAGCATCGGCAGGGTGGGCACCGGCTGCGGAAGGCCGTCAAAGCTGGCGTCGGTCCATGTGCCACGCAGACGTGTGATACCGGCCCGGGTGCCGAGCACGGCGCGGGCCGCAAGTGCCCCCAGCAGCACCAGGCGCTGCGGCCGCACGAGTTCGATATGCCGGCGCAGAAAAGGTAGGCAGAGCGCCACCTCCGCGTCCGTGGGGTTGCGGTTGCCGGGCGGCCGCCAGGGAATGAGATTGGTGATCAGACAGGTGCTGCGATCGAGGCCGATGCTGGCGAGCATCCTGTCCAATAGCTTGCCGGAGGGACCTATGAAGGGCAGTCCGGCGCGGTCCTCCTCAGCACCCGGGCCTTCGCCGACCAGCATGAGGCCTGCGTCCGGATTGCCGTCCGAAAACACCAGGTTGGTGGCGGTCGCCGATAGCGCGCAGCCATCGAAGGCGATAAGGGCGGCCCGAAGTTCCGCGAGTGTGTTGGCGGCAGAGGCGAGATCCTGGGCGCGCAGGGTGGGTTGGGCGATGACCAGGGCTGCTGCGACAGCGGGGGCTACCACAACCGGGCGCGGCTCCGCAGGCCGTGCGGCCGGCGTGGCCGCGCCCGGCTGGGGCTCGCGGGGACGCAGACGATCGACCGGCGCATCCTCCAGCGCCTCGTCCGCTCCCCATTCCATCTGCAACCGCAGCGCAGCCCATGCGTTCATGCCCTATCGTCCCGCGCTGGCCGATTTTGCGCAACCGCTGCAATCTCCCTAATTTGCCGGGCCGACCCATGTGCAGGGTCGAGGAGGAGTTCTGGCATGGCGGCGGATGTGGAACGCGAGCGGATGGAATTTGATGTCGTGATCGTCGGCGCAGGCCCGTCTGGTCTGGCTGCGGCCATTCGGCTGAAGCAACTGGCGCCGGAGGCTGCCGTCTGCGTGGTGGAGAAGGGCAGCGAAGTCGGCGCACACATTCTTTCGGGTGCCGTGATCGAGCCGCGTGCGCTCGACGAGCTGTTGCCGGACTGGCGCGATAATGATGCGCCTCTCACCACGCGTGCCGGAGAGGACCAATTCATGTTCCTCACGAAGCAAAGTGGCTTTCGCCTGCCGACGCCGCCACAGATGCGCAACCATGGCAACTACGTGGGTTCGCTGGGCAATCTATGCCGCTGGCTGGGCGTGCAGGCGGAGGCGCTTGGCGTTGAAATCTATCCTGGTTTTGCCGCCGCCGAGATTCTCGAGGACAATGGCCGCGTGATCGGGATCGCCACCGGCGACATGGGCGTGCTGCGCGACGGCAGCCATGGGTCGCAGTTCCAGCCCGGCATGGAATTGCATGCCACCTACACGATCTTTGCCGAAGGGTGCCGCGGCAGCCTGACCAAGCAGTTGTTCGAGCGCTACGATCTTCGCCAGACCTGCGATCCGCAGACCTACGCCATCGGGATCAAAGAACTTTGGGAGGTCCCGGCCGCCCAACACAAACCCGGCCTGATCGTGCACACCATCGGCTGGCCGGTCGACAGCGGCACCTACGGTGGATCCTGGCTGTATCATTGGGGCGAGAACTTTGTATCGTACGGATATGTCATAGGCCTGGACTATAAAAATCCGTTCCTCTCACCATTCGAGGAGATGCAGCGGTTGAAGACGCATCCGGTTATGCGGCCGCATTTCGAAGGGGGGCGGCGTATTGCCTATGGCGCGCGGGCGCTGAGCGAGGGCGGCCTGCAGTCGATGCCGAAGCTAACCTTTCCGGGCGGCTGCCTGGTGGGCGATACCGCGGGTTTCCTCAATGTTGCAAAGATCAAGGGCACGCATACGGCGATGAAATCCGGCATGCTCGCAGCCGAGGCCGTGGCGGAGGCGTTGGCAGGCGATCGCGCGGTAGAACCTGTGAGCTACACAGCGAAGTTGAAGGCGAGCTGGCTGTGGCAGGAGCTTTCCGCGGTGCGCAACATCCGACCGGGTTTCGCGCGGTTCGGCCAGTTCGGCGGATTGCTCAACGCTGCGGTCGATACCTACGTGTTTCGTGGCAAGGCGCCGTGGACGCTCCATATCCAACATGCCGACAACGAGACGCTGGCAAAGGCTGCCGACAGCACGCCGATCGTCTACCCGAAACCGGATGGCAGGCTGACCTTCGATCGGTTGTCGTCTGTGTTCATCAGCAATACCAATCATGTCGAAGATCAGCCCAATCATTTGACGCTGCGTAATCCTGCCGTGGCAATCGACGTGAATTGGAATCAGTATCGCAGTCCAGAGACACGGTACTGCCCTGCCGGCGTCTACGAGATCGTCGGCGCTGACACGGATACGCCGCGGCTGCAGATTAACGCGCAGAACTGCGTTCATTGCAAAACCTGCGACATCAAGGACCCTACGCAGAACATCAACTGGGTCACCCCCGAAGGCGGTGGCGGACCGGTCTATCCAGGCGGGATGTGACAATGAGCGACGCTAATTTCAAAACTATGAGTTTCGGTAAACATGTTCGCCTTGACACCCCGACATCAAACAAGGGTCTACGCATGCCCCGTATGAAACCGCTTCGGCGGTGGCTCCTACTGAGTGTCTCTCTGTTGTCGGCCTGCGCCGCAGCGGAGGTCACGCCGTCCGGCCAGGCGGCAAATCCTGCAGCGCCGCGGCTGGTGACAAGCGGCGCGCCCGGCAGTTATCTCGCCGGGCGGCACGCGGCAGTGCAGGGCGACATGGGTCTGGCGGCCGATCTGTTCCTCCAAGGGTTGCGGGCCGATCCTGGCAATGCCGATATCGAACAGCAGGCGTTTCTGGCAGCCCTGCTCGCCGGCCGGCCCGAAGCCGTCGATCTTGCGCGTCGGCTGCCGGGCGATCTGCCGGCCCAGCTCCTGCTCGGCAATGCCGAAGTCAAGCAGGGCAACTGGCTGGCGGCGGAAAACAGGTTCGGCGGCCTGGTGCGGCAGGGCATCACGCAATTGCTGCAGCCCTTGCTGGTGGCGTGGGTGCAGTATGGCGAGGGCCATACGGACGTGGCGCTGGCGACCCTGCGACCCTTTGTGGAAGGGCCCCAGTTCCGTGGAGCCTTCGCGCTACACGCGGCGATGATCGCGGACCTGGCGGGGCGCGACCAGGATGCCGCGCGGCTGTATAAGGTTGCGCAAACTGGGTTCGCCAGCACCAATCTGCAACTTGCCCGAACGCTGGCCAGCTGGCAGGCGCGTCAGGGGCACCCGGCTGAGGCACAGCAGGCGCTGAGCCAACTGCTGCAGTCGAGCGGCGAGGTCGCGGTATCGCTGCCGGGGCTTTATGCGAAATCGGCGCAACGCCAGGTGCGCGACGCCAAGGACGGTATGGCCGAAGCCTATCTTGCACTCGCCGGCGGGCTGCGTGGCCAGGAGGGCGGTCAGCTTGCGATGATCATGTTGCGGCTCGCACTCGACCTGCGGCCGGATCTGACGGCGGCGCGCTTGCTCACCGCAGATCTGCTGGAGGCTTCGCACCAGCCGCGGTCGGCCCTGGCGATCCTGGGCCCGGTGCCCGAGGAAGACCCGCTCATTCCCACTGTGCGGCTGCGTCAGGCGGCGCTCATGGAACAGACCTCTGATACCGCAGGTGCCCTTGCAACGCTCGACAAGCTTGCCGCCGTTGCGCCAGACCGCCCTGAGCCGTACGCGATGCGTGGCGATATTCTGCGTGGGCAGAAGCGGTTCGCTGAGGCCGTCACCGCGTACGATCAGGCAGTGGCGCGGGTGCCGCATCCGGACCGGTCCAACTGGCCGCTGTTCTATGAACGTGGCATCGCACTCGAGCGCGCGCAGGATTGGAAGCGCGCCGAGGCCGATTTCCAACACGCCTTGCAACTGTCACCGGACGAGCCTTCCGTGCTCAACTATCTCGCGTACTCCTGGACCGAGCAGGGGATCAACCTACCGCAAGCGCGGCGCATGATCGAACGTGCCGTGGAGCAGCGGCCGAACGACGGGGCGATCATCGACAGTCTCGGCTGGGTGGTGTTTCGCCAGGGCGATACCGCGAGCGCGGTCAAGCTGCTGGAGAAGGCGGTGGAACTGACGCCGAGCGATTCGACGGTCAATCTTCATCTGGGCGATGCCTACTGGGCAGTGGGGCGCAAGCTTGAGGCGCAGTTCCAGTGGCGCCGTGCATTGACCTCGGATCCTGATCCGGAGGATGTGCCGAAGCTGCAGGCCAAACTGCGGGAAAGCGAGCAGGCGCTCGGCAACGTCGACACGAAGCCGACGCCTTAGTGTCGGTCATCTCCACCTGGTCCGAGCCCGCTCGGGCGAAGGTGAACCTGTATCTGCACGTTACCGGACGGCGGGGCGATGGTTATCATTTGCTGGACAGCCTGGCGGTGTTTCCACCGGTCGGTGACGTGCTGTCCGCTCAGCCGCAGGACGGTCTGACGCTGGAACTGTCCGGCCCGTTTGGAGAGCGGCTGGCGGCAGAGGCCGATAATCTGGTGCTGCGTGCGGCCCGTGCATTGGCTGTCACGAGCGGCTTCACTGGCGGTGCGCGCTTGCGGTTGGAGAAGAACCTGCCGATCGCATCGGGTATCGGTGGTGGCTCGGCCGATGCGGCGGCGGCACTGCGGCTGTTGCAGCGGGTGTGGAGGGTGGAGGTGCAGCCGGCGCAGATGATGATGATTGCAACCGGCTTGGGGGCCGATGTAGCCGTGTGTCTTGACTCGGTGCCTGCCCGCATGCAGGGGACGGGCGAGGTGCTGGTCGCGGCGCCTGGCCTACCTGCGTGCGGCATCGTGTTGGTCAACCCCGGGGTTGGCGTGGCAACGCCTGCGGTGTTTCGCGCCAGGGCTGGCGCTTTCACTCTCGCACCTGTGCTGCCGCCGTCGTGGAGCGATGCCGAAGCGCTGGCGGAGAGCTTGGCCGGCATGTCCAACGACCTTGAGGCGGCTGCCGTGAGCCTGGCGCCCGCCATCGGCGAGGTATTGGCGGCACTGCGGGCCGTGTCCGGCAGTCTGCTTGCCCGCATGAGCGGCTCGGGCGCCACCTGCTTCGCATTGTTTGCTGATTCCGAAGCGGCCGTAGCGGCCGCGGGGGCTGTCGCACGGCCGGGTTGGTGGTGTTGGGGCGGCCCGCTCGCATCAGCGGACTTGCCAGAGCGGGTGTCGCAGCCCTAATCAGTCACGGCTGCGAATGGGACGTCGCCAAGCGGTAAGGCAGCGGATTTTGATTCCGCCATTCGGAGGTTCGAATCCTCCCGTCCCAGCCAGCCACTAATTCCTGCAAGGCGGAACGGAGGCTGGGTTGCAAAAGACGATCGAGTTCGTGGAAAAAGCGTTCCTGGTCGTCATCGGCTTATTCACCGTGATGGCGATGGGCCAGGAGGTGATCGGCGTCATCGGTCGGAGGCATGTCGATCTGAAGGATCTGCTGCTGATGTTCATTTTCGCAGAGGTGTTCGGCATGCTCGGCGTCTATTACTCCTCCAAGCGTATTCCGATCGATCTGCCGCTGTTCATTGCCGTCACCGCCCTCGCGCGGCTGATCATCCTTGGCGACAAGGAGAATCTCGATGGTTTGAGTCTCATATACGAGAGTGTGGCAATTCTGCTCATCGCGTGCGGCGGCTTCGTCATGCGTTATCGGCCGACGGGGGAGCGGACCCTGCCGACCAAGGATTAGAGCGTGATCACCGAAAGGTCTGAAACACGCGATAACACAAAGAACTAGAGCGGGATTAAGCCGTCTATCAGACGCCGTCCCGCTCGAGGGCTACGGTTGGCCAGGGTAATCCGGGTCGGAGATAAACGGGAACGGCCCGGGGTAGTTCTCGACATAGACGGTATGCGAGATGACGGTGGCGTCGTCGCCTTCGATGGTCAGATGCACGTCGAAGGCGGCAGGTTCCAGGTTCCACTGGCCCGGCGCGTCGCTGAGATCGAATTCCACCTGGGCTGCGACTGACGGCGCGATCGAGGCGATGGCGTGAGCGACCTGCGTCGTGATCGGGCGATGATTGTGGCCGCACAGGATGCGCCGCACCTGCCGGTGGCGCGCGATAACCTTGGTGAAGGCGGGAACGTTGCGCAGCATGATGCGGTCCATATGGCGGATGCCGCAGGCGAACGGGGGGTGGTGCATGACCACGATGGTGGGTGTGTCGGGCTTTGCCGCAAGCGTTGCTTCGAGCCACGCGAGGCGAGCTTCACAGAGCTCCCCATGGCCGGCGCCGGGCACCAACGTGTCGAGCATCACCAGGCGGACCGGCAGGGCTTCCACAGTATATTGCACGAATTCCTCATGGGCGGTGATGCCGGGAAACATCGACAGACCCGCCCGCAGATTGCCGCGGCGGTCGTGGTTGCCAGGAACCATGTAGACGGGCACGCGGATTGTCCGCTGCAGCATGGCGGAGAGCTCGGCGTATTCGGCCGCCAGCCCGTTCTCGGTGAGATCGCCGGAAATGACGATGGCGTCTGGCTGAACCGGCATCGCGCGGACGGCGCGCAACGCCCGTTCAGTGAGCATGTTCGATTCGAGCACACGCACCGCGGCCATGCCACGGGGCCTGATGTGTAGATCGGTCAGTTGAACAAGGATCATCGAGAACTCCGAAGCCAGGCTCCCTCCGCCCGGGGCGGGCGGAGGGTATCGTTGCTTACTGTGGCAGCTTCAGCGCGGTCTGCTCAACATAGGGGCGAAGCAGCGCGTCGGCGGCCTTCTGGGCGTTGACCATCGCGTCGGCTGGCTTCACTTTGCCCGAGAGCACCGCCTGCACCTGGTCCTCCAGCGCCTTGCGGACGCCGACAGTGTTGAAGGTAGCGAACCAGGGCTGAGCGTAGGCAAGCTGGTCGACGGCGACCTTGGCGTCGGGATTCTGGGCCAGATACGCCTTCATCTCCGGCAGGTCGTAGGCGGCCATGCGGGGGGCAAAATAGCCGGTGAAGCGGCTCCAGCCACCGTTGATCTCCGGGCTGGTCAGATACTTGATGAGCTTCCAGGCGGCGGCTTCGCGCGCCGGTGTGTTGCCTTTGGGGATCAGCAGCGAGGCGCCTCCAATGGGAACCGCGTTGCGCAGGGCGCGGGGAATGAAGGCGACCTTGAAGGGCAGCTTCATGTTGTCGCGGATGAAGCCGAGTGCTCCGGTGGACTGGATCATCATGGCGGTACGGCCGGCGAAGAAGGCATTGCTGGCAACGCCCGCATCGGTCACGCCGTCCGGCATGACGTGGTGTTTGTGCACGAGATCGTCGAGGAATTGCACGGCGCCGATCGTGCTCGCCGTATTGTAGTAGACCTCGCCACCCCAGCCGCGATTGTAGTAATCACCGCCGTTGGACATGGCGAGGCCACTGACCACCCAACCCAGCGAGTCGTAGTTGGACGGTATGACGATGCCGCTGCGCGTCATTGTCTTGCCGTCGGACTTCGTCAGCTTCTTCGCCGCATCGACCAAATCCTGCCAGGTTGCCGGCGGCTTCTCCGGGTTCAGCCCGGCTTCCTTGAACATATCGGTATTGTAATAGAGGATCGGTGTCGAGTTGTGGAACGGCGCCCCATAGACATGGCCGTTCTCGGTCGCATTTGTGCGCACAGCAGGCCAAAACTGGGCGATAAACTTCTCCGGCGTCTGGCCGTCCTTGGCGATGAGCGGGCCGAGATCGATCGCTTCGTCGTTGATCACGTATTCACGAATGAAGTTCGCACTCATCAGCACGGCAGCCGGCGGCCGACCCGCCTGGATGGCCGCACGGGTCTTGAGGTTGGTGTCGTCGTAGGCGCCGGTATAGACGGCGGTTACGGCGACATCGTTCTGAGACCTGTTGAACTGGTCAATCAGTTTGGTCATTTCATTGGCAAGTTTGCCCTGCACGGGCACAGGGAAGAAGAAGTCGATGTCGGTCGTGGCCGACGCCGGGGCAGCCGTGGTGAGCAGCGACAGCCCAAGGGCTGCACCTGCGAGAATGCGCATGAGGTTTCTCCTTTATTTCAGTCCGGTAAAGACGAGGCTCGAGACGAAGCGGCGCTGGAAGAACAGGAAACCCAGCAGCAGGGGCGCCGCGACGAGGGTGGTGCCGGCGGCGATGACACCCCATTCCCCGCCGGCCTCCGCCCCGCGGGTGAAGCTCGCCAGGCCCACGGTGAGCACCTGCGCGCGCGGGCTGGAAACGGCCATCAGCGGCCACAGGAACTCGTTCCAATGCGAGGTGACCGAGACCACCGCGAAGGCTGCCAGCCCCGGGCCCGCGAGCGGGATGAGGATGTGGCGGATCACCTGCAGCCTGGTGGCGCCGTCGACCATGGCCGCGTCCTCGAAGTCGCGCGGCATGGCACGGAAGGTCTGGCGCATCAGGAACACGCCGAAGGCCGACGCGCAGTAGGGTGCGGCGACGCCGGCCAGGCTGTCGAACAAGCCCAGTTTGGTGATCATCACCAGGTTGGGCACCACCAGCACTGCCGGCGGCAGCAGAAGCTGTAGCAGGAACAGGGTGAAGATGGTCTCGCGGCCGGGAAACTGCAGGCGTGCGAAGGCGTAGCCGGCCAGACTCACGGTCACCGTCTGCACGGCCAGAATACCGCCGCAGAGCAGGATGGTGTTGGCATACCACAGCGGGAAATGTCCGCTGGTCCAGGCCTCGATATAGTTGTCGGGGCTGAACGGTCCGGACGGGAACAGCGACGCGAGGTCGAGCGCGCCGGAGACCTGCGGGCGGGCGGAGGCGACCCCCATCCAGGCGAACGGCGCCAGCCAGAGAATGGCCGCAAGCGCCGCCAGGATCACCCCGACCCGGCTAGCTTTCATAGTGGATGCCTTGCTCCAGCGCCCGCAGCGAAATAATTGAGAGCGCCAGCAAGGCACCGACGCAAATGACGGTGGCGGCGGAAGCGAGGCCGGAATCCATGTTCTGCTCGGCCTGCTGATAGATGTAGTACAGGATCATATTGGTGCTGTCAGACGGCCCGCCGCCCGTCATGACGATGACGTGGTCGATCTGCACCAGCGTGTTGACCAGCGCGATGACGGCGACAAAGCCGATGGTGGGGCCAAGCAACGGCAGGGTGATGCGCCAGAAGCGGGTTGCGATACCGGCGCCGTCGATCTTGGCGGCCTCGTGATATTCCTCGGGAATGCCAGCAAGCCCCGCTAGAAAGAAAAGCATATAGTAGCCGGTGTTCTTCCAGATAGTGATGGCGATGATGGCACCCAGTGCCAGATCGGGGTCGCCGAGCCAGTTGGTCTGCGCCATGCCGAGCGCTGCGAGATAGTAATCGATCAGCCCGCCCCCGGGCAGGAAGATAAAGATGAACAGGGCCGCGACGGCCACCAGCGGGATCAGCAGTGGCATGACGATGATGGTGCGCAGCAGGGTGGTCAGCCGCCCCTGTTCGCGCAAGGCCAGCGCTAACAGCAAGGCGAGCGCCAAGCTCGGAACGATGGTGCCGAGGGCGTACAGCAGCGTGTTCCAGGCGGCGGTGCTGAAATGCGGATCGGCGAACAGGCGCACGAAATTGTCGATGCCCCAGCTCGGCTTTTGCCCGAAGCGCTGCTGGGTGAGGCTGCGCAGAGTGACGCCCATCACCGGCCAGTAGGTGAAGGCCGCCAGCAGCAGCAGCGAAGGGGTCAGCAGGCCCAGCGCAAGCAACGTCGTGTGCGGCAGGATGCGACGGTGCCGCACGCCCAGCGCGGGGGCAGCCAGGACGGCCTGGCTCATCGGGCAGGTGTGTAGATCATTGCGGCCTGATAGACGCCAAGCCTTGCGGTCGCGTGACGGTCCGGCGACGGTTCGATGACAATGGCGCGCGGGCCTGCCGCGTGTGTTTTACGAGTGTTTGATGTATCAGCGCATTACATGCGCTTCTCCTCAGACGATCCCGCGGGCCGCCGCGACAGCTACCACCACGGCAATCTGCGCGAGGCGCTGGTCGAGGCGGCTCTGCGCCTGATTGGCGAGCGGGGTCCGGGCGGATTTTCGTTTGCCGAGGTGGCGCGCGCCGCGGGCGTGAGTCCGGCGGCACCGTATCGGCATTTTCGCGACCGCAACGCTTTGGTGGCCGAGGTGGCGCGGCTTGGATATGAGCGGCTTGCCGATGAACTCGAGGCCGCCTGGGCCAACGGCGCGCCCGACCCGGTGGCGGCGATCGAGAATTGCGGCAAGGCATATCTGTCGTTCGCCCGGCGCGACCCGGCCTCCTACGCCGCGATGTTCGAGACCGGATTTCCGCTGGAGGAGGACGCTATGCTGCTGCGGGCATCTGAACGCGCCTTCGGCGTGCTGCGCCGGGCGGCTGAATTCGCCTGCAACACCCACCGGATCGGCGGCGTGCGGCCACCGCCGATGATGGTGGCGCTGCACATCTGGGCGCTCGCGCACGGGATCGCGTCGCTGTTCGTCGGGCGTGGTGACGGCACGCGGCGCCGCTTGCCGATGTCGGCGGAGGATCTGCTGGAGTCGGGCCTGCTTATCTACCTGCAGTCGCTTGGACTGACATCCGCGTGATCCTCTTGACGGCAGATAACCCCGGGCCTAGCTATGTTAATGTGATAAACATTCACATCACAGGGTCATGGAGGCTCAGGTGCCGATTTCCGCCTATGTGCAGGATATTCCGCGACCGTTTCTAATCGCGGCGATGGTTATGGGTTTCATCTGGTTCTGGCCGGTCGGGCTGATGGTGCTGGGATATCTCATCGGCAGCGGCCGCCTACGGCGCGGGCGTTGTGGACCAGGACGATGGTACAACACAGCGCAGCCCGATGGACAAGCGGGCGGACCGTCGTGTTCGCCTTGGGGCAGCTGGTCAAACTGGGGTCCAAGCTGGAGCCAGCCGAAGCAGGCGCCTGGCAGCAGCAACCGCGCGTTCGACGACTATCGCGCCGAGACGCTGCGGCGCCTGGAGGAGGAGCAGAAGGAGTTCGTGGATTACCTCGAACGCCTGCGCCAGGCCCGCGACAAGGCGGAGTTCGACCAGTTCATGGCCGATCGCCGCGGCCGCCCTACCCCGCCGACCGAGGCCTAGCTCTGGCAGTCGCGAAAGCATAGCGCCACCCACCATTCTCCGGGGCTTCCGGGGATGGTGGGTGGCGCAAGCGTTTAATTCAGAAACATCTTGCCGGGGTTCATGATCCCCCGCGGATCGATCGCCGTTTTCAGGCTGCGCATGACGGCGAGTGCTTCGACGCCGTGCTCCTGCTCTAGGAAACCGCGTTTGCCGACCCCGATGCCATGCTCGCCGCTGCAGCTGCCGCCTAACGCCAGCGCGCGGGCGACAATTTTCTTGTCCAGCTCCCACGCGCGCTCCAGCGCCCCGGGCTCGTCCGCCACAAGAATTACCGTATGGAAATTGCCGTCCCCGACATGGCCCACGATGGGGGCGGTGAGACCGGAGGCGGCAATATCCTGCTTCACCCCCAGCACGGCTTCGGCAAGTTTCGAAATCGGCACGATAGCGTCAGTGGTCATGCCGCGATGGCCGGGCCGGTAGGCCAGGCACGCCCAATAGACGTCATGGCGCGCCTGCCATAGCTTGTTTCGCTCGGCGGGGTCGGTCGCCCAGCGGAAACCGTTGCCACCGAATTCGAGCGCCAGCGCCTCGGTCTGGCTGGCCTGTTCGGCCACCGCCGATGGCGTGCCGTGGAATTCCAGGAACAGCGTCGGCACCGGCCGGAGCCCTTCAAGCTTCGAGTAGCCGATGCAGGCATCCATCTGCACATCGTCCAGCAACTCGATGCGGGCGACGGGAATGCCGGTCTGCATGACGGCGATGACCGTCTCCACAGCACCGCCCAGCGTGTCGAACTGGCACACGGCCGATGAGATCGCCTCAGGAATGCCGTGCAGGCGCAAGGTGATTTCCGTGATGATGCCAAGTGTGCCCTCGCTGCCGATGAACAGGCGGGTCAGGTCGTAGCCATTGGCGGATTTGCGCACACGACCGCCGGTCTGGATCACCCGCCCATCCGGCAGGGCCACCCTCAGGCCGAGCACATTTTCCCGAATGGTGCCATAGCGCACCGCCGCGGTGCCGGAGGCGCGGGTCGCGCACATGCCGCCGATCGTGCACACGCTGCCGGGGTCGACTGGGAAGAACAGCCCCTGGTCGCGCAAATATTCATTGAGCTGCTGGCGGGTGACGCCGGCCTGCACCCGGCAGTCCATGTCGGCCCCGTTGACCTCGAGGATCGCGGTCATGCGGCTGAGGTCGATGGTGAGCCCGCCGCGCACGGCGTTTACATGCCCCTCCAACGAGGTGCCGGCGCCGAATGGGATCACCGGCACACCTTGCGCGTGGCACAGCGCGAGCAAGCGGGCCGCCTCCTCCGAGCTCTCAACGAAGGCGACGGCGTCGGGCAGGGCCGGCGGCATGGCGTCTTCGCCGTGGCTGTGCTGTTCGCGCAGGGCTGCGTTGGTGGTGATCCGCTCGCGCAGGAAGCCACGGGCCTGGGCGATCACGGTGTCGATGGGGCGAGCGAGGGTGTTTGACACGGGTTTCCTCAATGATTGGCGAGCGTGCCGCCATACAGCACAGGGCCGGTGAGCGTGCCGCCGGGCGCACCCCCGCGCGGTTCCATGCTGACCAGCAGCTGGGTGCCTTCTGCAGGCGTTGCCGACAGGTTGATGATACGGCCACCGGCGGGCAACACACCCAGCGACGTCGGGCGATCGGTCGAGTTCGGCGGCAGCATCCAGAGTTCGAGGTCGCGCCCGTTGGGCACCGCAATTGTGGCCAGCGGGGTCAGCACGAGATGGCCGGACAGGTCGACCTCCGCCAGGAACAGCGGCGCCGGCGCGCTGACCGGACCGATGGCGGCGACGGCGCGCGATTGGATGGCACGCGGCACCGCCAACAGTGCCAAGCCGATGACGAGCACCAGCAGCACGCCGCAGGCCACCCGCCACACCAGCAGGTTTTCAAACCAGGGCGGGGCGGCACGGGTCTGCGGCGGGCGGGAAGGCGACGGTCTCGGCGGAATGCGCGGCAGATCGTCGTATTGCGGCGCGAACTCCGGCGCGGAATCCGACTCTGGCCATACCGCGAGCGGCACGAACAGACCGCCCGGCTCGCGCGGCGGGGGATAGGGTGCGGGGGAGGGGCCCATCTCCGGCGCCGGCGGGTCCGCGGGGGTTACCCATTCCGCAGGCTCCCATTCCTGCACTTGCGGCGGTTGGGCCTCGGCCAGCGGCGGTGGGGCGGCGGCGGGCGGCTCGCTGGCGACGGGCTCGCGAGCCGGTTCTGCTTCGGGTTCGGCAAATTCCTCATAAGGCTCCGGTTCTGGGGCCGCGGTGGCAGGTGCCGAGGCCGTGGTCGGACGCGGCGGTGCCGGCGTCTCCGGCAAGCCGGCGTCAGCGGCAAGACGGCGCCACAACATCGGCGGCGGCTCGGCCAAAGGCAGCGCCTCCGTTAGCAGCGCCAGGCGCTGCTGCCAGCGGGCGATCGCCGCCGCCAGCACCGGGTCGCCATCGGCGCGCAGCCGCGTCGCCGCCGCATCGCCAGGATCCAGCACGCCGAGCGCGTGTTCGGCCGCCAGCAGGTCCACGTCCTCGGACGGTTCCTGCTCGGGCGGAAACAGATACAGCGCGCTCACGCCGGCTGATCCCAGGCGCCCCGCAGCAGTTCCAAGCTGCGGCGGGTCCAGGACTTCACCGTGCCGATCGGCAGGCGCACCCGATGGGCGATTTCGCCGGGGGACATGCCGTCGAGATACGACAGCAGCAACAGCAACTGGCCGTCCCGCTCCAGCCCGTCCAATGCCACCCGCAATCGGTGCGCGGCCGGGTTCGCCGCCGCCGCCAGCCGGCCCAGGTCCGCGTCGAGATCCACCTGCCGCAGCGCCATATCCTGGCCAAGTCCGTCGCGCTGGCGGCGGCGCAGCAGCTCGATGGCGCGGTTGCGAACCAGGCTGATCAGCCACGCGCGCGGCGGGCCGGATTGCGGATCGAACCGCGCCAGCCCCCGCCAGACCTGGAGAAGCGCGCCATGAACGATCTCGACCGCGAGCTGGTTGGTGCCCACCATGCGCAGCGCCAGGGTATACAGCCGCGCACCCTCGCTGTCGTACAGGCGGGAAAACGCCTGGCCGTCACCGGCGGCAACCAGCCACAGCAGGGCCGTCAGGTCGTCGAGCTCGTCCTGGGGCTCAGCGGTCTCAGGCATATCGGAGGGGCGCAATACGGCAGATCGGCACGGGGATGACCTTCGGTTGGCGAGAACCTACTCTACGCCCCCGCCCGCCCACCTGAAAGCCGGCCGCAGCAAGCCAATCTTAACGATGCGTCAGTTCCCGCCATACTATCGGTAACGGAACGAACAGATGCCAAGGTCAACGCGGAGATCGCGGAAATTCGTGGCATTCCAGACGGCATATGACAGCATCAGCCCCAATCGGCACCGCAACATCGGCAGCATTACCGAACTCGGCACCTTCGTACGTCGCGTTCGCAGCGTCACTGGCAAGCCGGTGGGCGTGAAGATCGTGGCGGGGCACCCGAAGTTTCTCGAAGGCTGGTTCGCCGATGTCGTGGCCTACCCCGAGCATTGCCCGCACCGCTTCTGTCGCCCGCGTGGCCCGGCGCCCGCGTGGCCGGCGTCACCAACGACGGCTCCAGACCCAGCGCCCGGCATATCGGGCGCAGCAGCCTCGCCAACCGGATCACCGCGACCCGCGCTAGGAGCCTGATCGCTTCTGGTAGGCGAAGCGATCAGGCTCTCGCCTTTTGTTTTAACGGGAAATTTTATCGGGCGGTTAACTCAACCTCAGGCGGTATTGCTCTAACACCTCGCGCACGAACCACCGCAATCGGGCGCAGATCACCACGATCATCGGCGCCGCCAGCGGCCGGGCGCCAAACTGCGCCGCAACCGCCCGATACAGCACATCGAGGACTAGCGAGAATCGCTCCATTGCAGAAAGGGTTTGGAAACACCCCATGCACAAGACATGAACGAATCAGCGATCAGGCGCAGCCCGCAATATTACCTTGCCGAAACGGTCCGCCCGCACCGGTCACTCAACCGCTGCGAGCGCCTGGGCAAGGTCGGCCACGATATCGTCGATATGCTCGATGCCGATGCACAGCCGCACATAGCCTGGGGTCGCGCCGGTGGCGATTTGCTCGGCCTCGTCCAACTGCGAGTGGGTGGTGGTCGCGGGATGGATGGCCAGACTGCGCGTGTCGCCGATGTTGGCCACGTGGTAGAACATTTTGAGCGCCTTGATGAAGCTGCGCCCGGCTTCTGCGCCGCCCTTCAGCTCCATGCCGACCATCCCACCCATGCCGCGCGGCAGATATTTCAGCGCACGCTCGAAATCGGCGCCGGTGGCCGTGGAAGGGTGGATCACCTGCGAGACCTGCGGCTGATTCTTGAGGAATTCGACCACGGCGCTCGCGTTCTCGCAATGCGCCCGCATCCGCAGCGCCAGCGTCTCGATGCCCTGCAGGATCAGGAACGAATTGAACGGGCTGATGGCCGCACCCAGGTCGCGCAGCAAGGTCACGCGCATCTTGAGAATGTAGGCGATCGGCCCCAACGGCTTGACCGCCTGGCTCCAGACCGCGCCGTGATAGCTGGGGTCAGGTGTGTTCAGCAGCGGCTGACGCTCGGCATGGGCCTCCCAATCGAAATTGCCGCTGTCGACGACCATGCCGCCAATCGAGGTGCCATGCCCACCAAGGTATTTGGTCAGCGAATACACGATGATCGCAGCGCCATGGTCGAACGGGCGCACCAGCAACGGAGCCGCCGTGTTGTCCATGATGAGGGGAATGCCGAAGCGCCGGCCAATGGCGGCAACCTCGGCGATCGGGAACACCCGCAGCTTCGGATTGGGGAGGGTCTCCGCGTAATAGGCACGGGTCCGATCGTCGGTCGCCCGGGCGAAGGCTTCCGGATCCTGCGGGTCGACGAAACGAACCTCGATACCCTGGTCCTTCAGCGCGTTGGCAAACAGGTTCCAGGTGCCGCCGTAGAGATCGGTGGAGCTTACGATATTGTCCCCGGTGCGGGCCAGGTTCTGCACTGCAAACGCCGAGGCAGTCTGGCCGGAGGCCACCGCTAAGGCCGCCACACCGCCCTCGATGGCGGCCACTCGCTTTTCCAGCACGTCCGTCGTGGGGTTCATGATGCGGGTGTAGATGTTGCCCAGCGCCCTCAGGCCGAACAGATCCGCGGCGTGTTCGGGGCTTTCGAACAGAAATGATGTGGTCTGATAGATAGGCACCGCAACGGCTGTCGTCGCGGGATCGGCGCGCCAGCCGGCGTGCAGGGCCAATGTCTCTGGATGCGTGGTGCTCATGTGTGGTCTCCCCGAGGCGTTGGCATGCTCGCCGTAGTGCATCAGTTTATGAAGCCCAACGCAACACAGCCCCCATCTCGACGCCGTTCGGCCGGTCTCACACAATCGCGCTGGCCTGCGCGACCGAGGGGATCATGCTTGCATTGCGCATCAACGCGCGATGTCGCGCCGGTACGGCTGCGGTTTCCCAAAGCTCTGCCCAATGGATTTCGCGACGCTCCCGATCGGTCTCGCGGTGGCGCCGGTAATTGACGTTCGATTGCTTTTGCACGTCCTCGGCCGCGATCAGCCGGCGCTGGCGGGCGTAGCGGCCGAGTTCGCCATCTTCGGCGCCGCCGCGGACGCGGGCCAGCGTGTCCACCACCAGATTGCGCGCGTCATGAATGCCGCTGTTCATCCCCATGCCGCCGGAGGGCGAGTTGAGATGTGCTGCATCGCCTGCCAGCAGCACCCGCCGACGCGAAAGCTGTCGACCAGGCGGCGGGGAATAACCGACGCGCCAGCCATCCTGTGCTCCCATCAGGCTGAAATGGCCCGTCTCGGTCCAGGCATAGGTCACGTTGAGCAGATTGGGCAGATGCTGCTCGAACGGAAAATTCCTGGACATGGTCATCGAGGTCAGCGGATAGGTTTCGCCCGCATTTCCCGGCCGCTGCTCTTTCGCACAACCGAATGCGCCCCATCCGAGCCGATCACGTCCCCACCGCGCAGGCCAACGCGGACGCCGTCGATCTCAACCACAACGATTACGCCGTCGCCACCCTGCGTGACCGACTGGACTTTTTATTTGAACACAATGTCGCAGTCAGGATGGCCAGCAAGCTCGGCTACGATCAGTCGGGTCAGCTGGTATTATTTGTATTGAAACCAAAACAGACACGCGGTCACATCTGAAAGCACCGTCATGTCGAACACGATCGCCGCGCCGGTGTCACGCCGCAGATACTGCCATTGCGGCGCGCGCACGCGTTGCGCCACGCGTTTTTCGGAGATGCCGAAATCCTGCAGCATATCCAGCGTGGCCGCAGACTAAAGCCTTACCGCTTCGCCCAACAGAAGCGATCCGGATCTAGAACAGGATGACGTCTGATAGGCGACGTCATCCTGCTTCAGCTCTTCATTTTCTCGCGTGACTCAGACCTTTCGGCGATTCCACCTTCGGTCATCACGCTCCTAGTGCTTCGCAGCCGACGGTCCCGTTCAGGCCGGTCCCATGCTTCACCCCAGCAATATCTCAGCGCGAGTTCCCGGAACGGCCGGTCGAGTTTGCTGGCGTCGGCGAGCGCCGCTTCGGACCGGCCGCGGCAGATGACCTCGGCGCGGATCTCCTAACTGCGCTGAAGAAGTCCGTCGCTCATAGAACGGAAGTTTTGACTCTGGCCCGCTCGCGATAGATGAAATCCCCAGCCGGTGCCGCGGCCCGCTGCACGGCGACATCGAGCAACGAATGATCCCGCGACAGCCGGCAGGCCGGATCGGTCGCGGTCGCATCGCCGGTCAACGCAAAGGCCTGGCACCGGCAGCCGCCCCAGTCCCGCTCCGCATTGACGCAACCCTGGCACGGACCGCGCATCCATCCGGTTCCACGATACATCTCGAAAGCTTCTGACGAAGTCCAGATGCTTGCCAAATCACGATCCAGCACCGATTCGAACACCATGCCGGGCAGGCTCTCCGCGGCGTGGCACGGCAGCACCTTGCCGGTCGGGTTGACCACCATCACCTGCCGGCCCCAGCCACCCATGCAGGCCTTTGGCTCAGTCGCGTAATAATCCGGCACCACGTAGTCGATCGACAAAACACCACGATGCTCCGAGCGCGCCTGCTCCACCATAACGGTCGCCCGATCGAGCTGATCGCGCGTCGGCAGCAGATGATCGCGGTTCAACAAGGCCCAACCATAATATTGCACATGCGCCACTTCCAGTCGCTTCGCGCCCAGCTGCAGCGCAAGCGCCACGATCTCGCCGAGATGATCGAGGTTTTGACGATGCACCACGGCATTCAGCGTGAACGGAAGCCCAGCCTGCGTCACCAGTCCTGCAAATGCCAGCTTGCGCGCATGGCCTCCCGGAAACCCCGCGATGCGGTCCGCCGAGCCCGGCTCGCTGTCCTGCACCGAAAGTTGCACATGGTCCAGTCCGGCCTCAGCCAACGCCGCAAGCCGTCCGGCATCCAGCATCATGCCGGAGGTAATCAGGTTGGTATAAAGCCCGGCCCCCGCCGCGTGGCTGACCAGTTCCACCAGATCGCGCCGCGCCGCCGGCTCGCCACCGGAAAGATGCAGCTGCAGGACTCCAAGTTCCGCGGCCTGGCGAAACACCCGCGCCCAGTCGGCGGTCGTCAACTCGCCGTCCGCCGCCGCTAGCGCCAGCGGATTGGAACAATACGGACAGCGTAGCGGACAACGATGCGTCAACTCCGCCAACAGACCGATCGGGGGGGGCGGGGTCATCCGGCGAGTACCTGGCGCTCACGCAAATCGGCCAGCATGACAGTCACGTCGGCCGCGATCGCATCCCGCGGCGCGGCGAACTTCGCAGCCAGCGCATCGACGATCTCATCGAACGTGCGGACGCCGTCTACCAGCAGCAGTACCTCGGTGGCGATGTCGTCCGGCTCGAACACCCGCTCTGGCGCCAGGATCACCCAACGCCCACGCGCCTTGTCTTCGCGCAAACGATGGCCGCGAGCGAATTGCGGAACCATCACGGCCGAAATGCCCCAGGCGGCGGCAGCCCAGGAGCGACGTAGGCGAAATGCAAAGCATCGAGCTGGGCCCACAGCAGATCGCATTTGAAGCGCAACGCGTCCAGCACGCCCTGCTGTTCCAGGCGCGTCTTGGCGTGGGCCTTCACGTAGTCGAGCGCGAAGGCCACGTCGAGCGGCGCCTGGGTCAGCCGCGGCGTGAAATAGGACAGCGTGTCGGCATCGACGAAATCGTAGTTGCGCAGCATGCCCGCAACCCGTTCGGAAATAATCTTGCCAGAGAACATCTCGGTCAACGACGACGCCACTGCCTCCAACACCGTCCGCTCGCGCACGAAATTCACATACGCGTCGACCGCAAACCGCGTGCCCGGCAGCAGGCCTTCCAGCGACATCACGTAGTTGTTGTCCAACCCAAGTCCGCCCGTCAGCCGCAGCCAGCGTTCGACGCCGCCGGGCGCGGTCCCTTCGCCGTCGTGATCGACCAACCGACGGCGCCACTCGCGGCGCAGGTCGGTGGTCGGTAGCCGCGCCAGCAGGGAGGCGTCCTTCGCCGGAATGCGGCATTGATAGTAGTAGCGGTTCAGAGCCCAGGCCTGCACCTGGCCACGGTTGAGCTTGCCGTCATGCAGCAAACGATGGAACGGATGCAGGTTGTGATACCGCTCCGCACCGATTTCAAGCAGGCGGCGCTCCAACTCGTCAGGAGAAAGCATCGGCTCCGGATTTGACACGTTCATGTGAGCAGCTCCATGCCATCGAAGGCAACGTCCCAGCCCTGGTCTTGCAGAATGGCTCGTTCGGGCGAGCAGGCCAGCAGAGCAGGATTGGTGTTGTTGAGGTGAATGAACACGCGGCGTTGCACGTCCAGCCCAGTAAAGGCGGCCATCACGCCGTCCGGTCCGCTGATGCTCATATGCCCCATGCGGGCGCCCGTTTTGGAGCTGAGATTTGCCGCGATCATCTCGTCATCCTGCCACAGCGTACCGTCAAACAACACTAGTCTTGCCCCGCGCAACCGCTGGCGCAAGGCGTCCGTCATCTCGGCACAGCCGGGAATGAAGAACATGCTCTGGCAGCCGTCGAGGATCTCCAGACCAATGGTGGCACCGTCGTCCGATCGACCGGGATCTCCGTCGACTTCGGCAAACAGCGGAACCTTGCCGGGCACTGCGAAGGCGCGCACTGAAAGGCCCAGCGAAACGCCGGCAGCGTCGCTCAACACCGTCATTTGGTCGAGCGGCAAGGCCCGTCGCGCCACCCGTGGCTCGGGCAGCGCATGGAAAATCGGATTTGCCGCAAGAACGGCAAGAACGTCGCATGCTGCGTATAGTGCGAATGAATGGCCTTCGCGCAGACTGAGCAATCCGGCAATCGCATCGATCTCGCCGCTCGTCAGCAGAACCGCGGCGATCGGCGAATGACGGCCGTTCCCTTTCGGATGCAAGTCCGGCGTCCGAAGAATCTGGGTGGACAATTCCGGCGCGGCGTTCAACAGGATCCAACGCTCGCCATCGGATGAAATGGCTACACCGCACTGGGTGCGCGGCGAGGCATCAGTATCACCGCTGCGGGCCCGGCGGCACAGTTCACATCCGCAATTCCATTGCGGAAAACCACCACCGGCGGCTGATCCCAACACGATCGCGCGCATCACCCTAGGTCGCCGTTATCAAACCGGCCGGCAGGGAGCCGACACCGTCGGCCCCTGCCGGATCAGCTCGATCAGACCTTGGCGCAGACGTAGCAATTGATTTCCATTGCGCAGGATACTTCAGTCACGTGGGGGGTCTTCCAGGTCATTTTTCTCTCTCCTCAGGCACGGCTTGTTCAGGCTCCGCGCGCACCAAATAATGCACATTCCGGCGCCACCAGACAATCACCTTTCAACCGCGGATCGGCGTTCGCCGATAACGGCTTCGTGCTTTTATGGCGTCACTACGTCCGCATCGCACGGCGCTGGCACGATCGCGTCCGCCTTGATCGCCCCTTGGGCATATTGTTCGAGCCGGGCATGCAGCGCGAGATAGTCGCGCGTCGACTGCTGTTCCCGGCAGGTCATCGCCATGCCTTCGAGGCGGATCGGCAGCCCGCCATACGCCTCGATCATGCTTTCGATCACTTCGCCAGACCGATGCCGCTGGGCCGCGGTACGCTGGCGAAATCGCTGCTTCGCCGGCGCCGTGAACGGACAGTTGTTGAACCGCTCTACGAGGGCCTGGCGATAGATCCGCCCGCTGACCGCGTCGCCGCACGCATCGAACGTATAGAACGATGTCGCGTAAGAACGATCGAACGCCTCGATATGTTCGTCGGACGCCTGAGCGGCGCTAACCGGCTGAGCATGTGCTGTGACCGGAAGTGCCGCCATTGCAGCCAACCATAGGATGACGATGCGCATCTGAAAATCCGTTTGTGAAACTTATGGTAACATCGCGAGGTAGTGCGCCAGAGCCGCGATGTCATCGTCATGCAGGCCCGACGCCGCCTCGGTCATCGCAGCAACACCGGTGCTGGGTCTTTGGCCGGACCGGTAGTCGGTCAACGACTTCACGACATATTCCTCCCGCTGCCGGGCCAACCGCGCCGCTCCTTGCTTGCCGGTAAATTCATCGGTGTGGCAATTGGCACAACGATGCTCCTGCGCAACCTCGCTGCCCCGCGTTGCAAGATCCGGTTTGGGGTCAGGCGGTAGCGGTCGCGTGTCGGGCGGCAGCGAGGCGTAGTAGGCACCAAGATTGCGCACGTCCTCGTCGGACAGCAGGTTCGCGATCGCCCCCATCACCGGATTCTTGCGCCGCTCGGAACGGTAGAACACCATCTGCCACTGCAGGAAGGCATCCAGATTGCCGGCCAAGGTCGGCACCCCGGCGATTGCCGAGATGCCTGCCGCACCGTGGCAGTTCGCGCAGAGCTGGGCTTTCTCTCGGCCGGCCTCGATATTTCCCGCGGCGCGGCAAGCAGGCACCGCCACAAGGCAGGAGGCGGCCAACACGGCCGCCCCCATCATCAACGAACGCATCGACTACTTCGCGTAGCTGATGCGATAGATCGCGCCGGCCCAGTCGTCAGCGACCAGCATCGAGCCATCTTTCGCCACCAGGACATCGGTCGGTCGACCGGAATAATCCGTCTTGCCGGTCAACCAGCCGGAGGCGAACTCCTCCTGATGCGGATTTTTGCCGTCGGCGTCCACCACCACCCGATCGATCCGTGCGCCCTGATACTGATGGCGGTTCCACGAGCCGTGCAGGGTGACAAAGATGTTGTTTTGATATTCAGCCGGAAACTGCGCGCCGGTATAGAACTTCATCCCCAAGGGTGCCACGTGGGCGCCCAGGTTTACCACCGGAGGCGTGAACTCGGTGCACTTATGCCCGTCGTTAAACTTCGGATCCGGCAGATCGCCCTGGTGACAATATGGATAGCCGAAATGTTCTCCCAATCTCGTGATATGGTTCAACTTGTCGCTGGGCAGGTCATCGCTCATCCAGTCGCGCGCATTCTCGCTGAACCAGTAGTCACCGCTGCGCGGATCGATGTCGCCGCCCACGCTGTTGCGCACACCCATCGCCACAACCTCGGCGAGACCGGTCTTTGGATCGACCCGGCGGATCTGCGAGACATTGGTCGGCGGAATGCCGACGTTGAACGGAGGGCCGAAGGGCACATACATTTTGCCCGACTTGTCGGTGACCAGATACTTCCAACCATGCGCCAGATACGGCGGCATGTCGTCATATGCCACCACCGGCGCCGGCATATGGTCCAGGTTTGTCTCGGCATTGTCGTAGCGCAGCAGCTTGTCGATGGCGATCACATACAACGCGCCATCCTGGAACGCGATGCCGGTCGGCATCGTGAGGCCCTTGAGGATGGTCTTGACCGTCCGCTTGCCACCTTGGTCGGTGACGGCATAGACGTTGGTCGCGCCGAATGAGCCGACGAACAGCGTTCCGTTGGCGCCCCAGGCCATCTGCCGAGCCTCGGGAAGTCCGGCGGCATAGACCTCGATCTTGAAGCCTGCCGGCAGCTTGATGTTCTTCATGTTGGCTTCGAGCTCGGCCAACGGCGTAGGCGTCGCTGGCCCGACGGAAGGTGCCAGACCCTTCATCGAGGCGGTTTCGTCACCTAAAAACCAGTCGGCCGGCGGGCTCTTCCAAAAGCTTGGCTTGCTCGAATCGTAACTTTTCAACGGTTGTGCCTGCACGGCGCCGGAGCCCAGCGCGGCGGCCAGGCCGACGCAGCCGGCAATTCTGATCAGATGAGATGTCGATGCCACGAATTCGCTCCCTAGTTTTTTGTTCTTGTTAAGCCGAGTGCCACACCAAGGAATGCTCAACCGACGAGCCGCAACCCGTCAAGCATTGCGATCTTGTTTTGGAAGCTCGCGGCCGCGTATCAAGGCATCGTGATCAAAAGGATCGTGCGCCCTTCAGCCTTCGTCGCGACCACGACGGCCGAGCACCCCCTTCTGGGGATCATAGCCGCGTGCGGCGAAAAGGAACGCCAGCAGACCGACACCAACGGTCACCAACGCTTCAGGCACCGCAAAAATGCCATACAGCGCGAAGCGAATGAATTCCACGATGGCGCTGAACGGATTGAGTCGCACCGCCCACACCATCCACAGCGCACCGCTCTCGGCGATCTTCCAGGCAGGATAAAGAGCTGTCGACAGAAAGAACGCCGGGAAGATCACGAAATTCATCGTGCCGGCAAAGTTTTCCATCCGCCGCACATGCACTGTCAGCAGCAGCCCGATCGAAGCCAACGCAAATCCACCCATAACGATTGCCGGCAGCACCGTCAGCAGCCCGAAAAGCGGATAGTCCACCCCTGCGAGCCAGGCCACCACGAAGAACGCATAGGCCTGCAACACGCCCAAAATGGTGCCTGCAAGCAGCTTGGCAAACAAAATGAACCAGCGGGGAACCGGCGCCGTCAGAAGCAGCCTGAGGAACCCCGCCTCGCGGTCGAACACCAATGCCAGTGACGACTGCATGCCCTGAAAGAGCAGCACCATGCCAACCAGTCCGGGCACCATATAAACGTCATAGGTCACATAGGTTTGATAGGGTGGCGTGATGGAAATGCCGAGAACGTTGGAAAATCCGGCACCGAACACCAGCAGCCACAGCGCCGGCCGTACCACCGCCGATGCCAGCCGACTGGTCTGGCGTAGGAAGCGGATCGCCTCGCGCAGCACCACCGCCTCGAGCGCCCGCAACCAGCGCATCACGCGGGCTTCCGATTTAACGCCAGGAAGGCCTGCTCGAGCGTGTCGGATCCCGTCGACGCCAGCAACGAAGCCGGCGTGCCGCACGCCACCACCTGACCGCGCGCCAACACCACCACGGCGTCGGCATCCTCGATGTCCGACACGATATGCGTCGCCCATAGCACCGCGATCCCGCGCTCCCGCGTCGCCTGGAACACGTCCCGCGTGAGATCGTGCCGGGCCTGGGTGTCGAGCCCGCTGCTCGGCTCGTCCAGCAGCAGCAAGTCCGGTGAGGTCACCAGCGCGCGCGCCAATTCGACCTTGCGCCGCGTGCCGCCCGAGAGTTCCCGCGTCGGCTTCGTCGCCTGATCCGCAAGACCGAACTGCGCCAATGCTGCGTCGACCGCCGTGCGCATCGCGGCGCGGGTCATGCCATGCAGCCGAGCATGAAAGTTGAGGTTCTGCCGCGCCGTCAGGTCGAGATCCAATGCTGGCTGCTGGAACACGATGCCCAACCGCGCCAGCGCCGCCTGTGGCCGGTGCCTCATGTCGTGGCCAAATACCGAGATCCTGCCGGCATCGGCCACGAACAACCCGGTCAGCAGTTGGAACAAGGTGGTCTTGCCGGCGCCGTTCATTCCAAGCAGCGCCGTGACCGATCCGGCTTCGACCCGCAACGAAACGCGATCGAGTGCGCGGAGCTTGCCATAGTTCTTGGTCAGGCCTTCGACCTCAAGGATCATCTGGCCGGCTTGCACGGCATATCCACCGCGCCGAGGCCTAACGTATCAAGCGTTGTCACCTGGTGCAGGAACCCTTCGATCGGCGCATAGTCGATCACCGCGTCGGCCGTTCGCAGAATCACCGGCTGGCGTAGCTGGTGGTCCCACGATCGAAACGACGCAGCCATGCCTTTGGAAACATCCAGCTGCACGCTGCCATCCTGCAGCCGCTGTACGATCCCGGCAGCATCCGCCGCACTCTTCCGTGCGACCGCCTCGACCACCGCATGCACCGCGACCCAGGCCGCCCAGTCCGCGGGTGTCATCGGCCGACCTGCAAATTTCGCGAACCTATTGTTGACCTGTGGCGCGCCGAACCGATCCGCTAGCGGGTCCCAGTCGCCGGCCATCAACCCGACCGTGCCGATCACCGGCCGAGGCCGCGCCAGCGCATATGGCACCGCGCGGCCGAAGTCGTGTGCGGTGTCGGCTACGAAGGCGACGTCGAATTCCTCGGCGTAGCTCATCAGCGCCACTGAGTTCTGCTCCCGTCGACGCGGATCGTTGCCCATCACAAACGGCTTATCAGCCACGATCCGTGCGCCAAACTTCTTTGCTGAAACCACGAAGGCCGAGGCCAGCACACGGTCGGCCTCGAGTGGGCCAGTCAGCAGCAGCACGTTCTTCCAGTTGTGCCGCACCACAAACTGGGCCAGCGCATCGGTCTGCCCGGTCGTGCTGGCTGGCACATGAAACAGGCTCGTCCCGCAGGCCGCGCGGCGCAAGGCGTCGGTGTCGTCGCGAATGTTGAATACCGCGAGCATGCCCGCAGCGGCTTTTGCCGCGGCAAGCAGATCAGAGCCCGCGAGGTCGCCGATCACCGCGACCGCCGGGCCGGCGTCGCGCACCGCCTGCGCCACATCGGCGTCAGCGGCGAGCTCGCGGCTTTCGAGTCGAATCTCGAGCCCGGTGGCACGCCCGATCGCACGCACGTCACGCACCGCGAGCGCAGCACCCGCCCTCGGCCGCGGCGGCGCAGGCCGGGCCACACCGTCATCGGCGACACTGGCCGCATAGAACGGATCCTCCGCTCGCGACAGCATCAGGATGGTCAGATCGCGCGACATCGCCGGCGCCGACCACGCCAGAAAGCATATCGCAGCGAGCAGCCTATTCATCGATGACGATAGCGTAGGGAATGATGCCGACCGGGATCGCCTTGACAACCTTGCCGCGGGCGACGTCGACGATCGCGATGTCGTCCGATAGCCCGTTGGCAACATAGAGCTTGGTTTCGTCGCCCGAAAGCCGCAGCCCCCAGGGGCGGCGTCCGACCAGGATGTAGTCGATTACCTCCAGGCGCTGCACGTCGATGACGGCGACGTTGTTTGCGCGCCCCAACGCCACCCAGGCGCGCGTGCCGGCGCGGTTCATCGCAATATCCACCGGCGTCACCTCGTCGCGCGTCATCCCACGCGGCGCAAAGCTCAGGCTCCCGGTCCGCGTCAGGCTCGCGACGTCGATCACGTCGACCACACCGGCGATCTCGCAAGACACCCACAGCGACTTGCCGTCCGGCGTCAGCGCGAAGCGGCGCGGCCGTTCGGAGACAAAGATGTCCTTCTTCACGACCTGTGCGGCGATGTCGATCACATGCACCAGGTTGCCGGCCTCGGAAGCGACGAAGGCGAACTTGCCGTCCGGCGTGATCAGCACCCCTTCCGGCTCCTCGCCGGTCGGGAAATGGCCGGTCACCTCGCCAGTCTCGAGGTTCAGCACGGTCGCCTCCGCCGAGTCCTCGTTCGAGATATAGAGATCGCGTCCGTTCGGGGCGAGATCGAAGGTTTCCGGATCCGGCACGTCGCGGAACCGGCGAACCAGCTTTCTCGTGGCGACGTCATACATGGCGATCGTGTTGTCACCGCCGCAGGCCACGATCAACTGGGTGTGGTCCTTGGTAAAATGCAGCCCGCGCGGCCGTGCGCAGCTGGCGAACGAGCCGACGACCACGTCATTGCGATCGAGCACGAAGATTTGGCTGGATCGCTCGTTGGAGACGAATACAAGTCCGCTCCGCTCTGCCCGCGCGGGCGTTGCTGCCAGCAGCAACAGACCTGCGAAGATCAGCGCGCGCAATCGACCAGATCTTTCTCGCCGACCGAGAACACGCCCTCAGCCGGAACGTTGACGTTGCGAGCGAAGCAGACCCGCCCCTTCACGTCGCGTAGCCGCAGGTCGTAGCGGCCGGGCGGCGTGTTGGTCACCCTGACCTGCTCGTCGAAATCGACCGCTTTGTCCTTGTCGTTCAGCGCCTGATTGATGCCGAACCCGGTGGTGCCGGCCGGTGCCAGCTGGATCTCGGCGAGCGTCTCCGGCGTCAGGTTCCACATCTTCACCGGCGACGGCGTGGCTGCGAACGACGCGAATGCGGCAACGACGAGGACCGCGGACAGACCGAAAATTCGGATCATGGAATTCCCCTTTTCGTGGCGATACCACGCCGGTGGATCGACCGATACCACCCGCCGGCAGCTTTCACCGACCGAGCGCCAGCGCCAGCGCCTCGACGGCATCGACCACCGCCTGCGGCGCGTCGAGTGGGATCTGATGGCCACTACCCTGCACCACTGTCGGCAGCGGCGCTCCAAGCTCCGATGCAAGCTCCGACTGCATTTTTGTCCATGCCTCCTCCATGCGGCCATCCGGATACGCCTGGTCCCATTCCCGATTGCCGTGCACCAGCACGCGCGAGGCGACGTGGGGGATCGGCAGCGCGCGCACCTCGCGGGCGTCGGACACGAACCCCAGCATCTCGCGAACGACGAACACCCGCGCCTTGCCCTGACCGGCTAATTCCTGTGCCAGCCGCTGCAGCGGGGCCGGCATTCCATAGGCGGCAGCGGCAACCGGAGTCCGGCCCAGCACCAGATGCGGATCGTCCGGCAAGGCCACGCCGGCTTCGGGAAACCGCGTGAATTGGTCTGGATGCATGGCATCGAGCAGCACCAGCCCCACGACCTCGTCGGGATAGCGTTGCGCGTAGTGCAGCGAAAGCAGCCCGCCGAGCGAATGGCCGACCATTAGAAATGGCCCTGGCTCGCCGGCGGCGGCGAGAAGTAGATGCAGTTCCTCGGCCATCGCATCGGCACTGCGTGGCTGATCGGTGCGCTCACTCCATCCGGCACCGGGCCGATCGAACGAACAGACCCGGAAACGCTGGGCTAAAATCGGCTGAACATAAGTCCAGTCGAGCACGTTGCCGCCGAGCCCGGCCTGCAGCACCACCGTCGGCGCGCCGGCCCCGGTGCAAAGGATGTGAAGCATGCTGCCGGCCACCGGAAGCAGGCGTCCCGGTGCTTGCGCGGAAACGCCGTCCTCCGCCGATGCCGGCCACGCGAGCAGCGTCAGCCAGCACATCACCAGTCGGACGACGGCTTGCGCGTTCATCGCTAGACTGTATGTCATTGGTCAGAGATTGGAAGCATTTGACGAGGCACTCATGATCCGTTGTTTATTTGGCTTGGTGCCCGCCGCCGTCGCAGCGCTGCTGTTGCCGAGCCCGGCACACGCCGTCGTCGACGCCTGCAGCGTAATCGATCGAAACTTCGAAGCTGGCCACGCTGACTTGGCGACTGCGCAGCTCAGCGCAATGCTGTTCGGCGCAGCCGACAACGACTGCCCGGCGCTGGTGCCCAGACTGATCGCAGCCGGCGCCTCGATCTCCACCCGAGATCGCACTGGCGGGACGGCCCTAACCCACGCCGCACGTTCCGGTCGCGTCGATATGGTCCGACTGCTGGTCGCCAGCGGCGCCGACCTCAACCAGCGCGACATTGGCGGCGCCACGCCGTTGTCGATCGCCATCGAGACCAGCCACGGTCCCGCCGCCCGCGCGCTGATCGACGCAGGCGCTGATGTCGCCCTGGCCGGCCACGCTGGCGTCACGCCGCTGATCGCCGCCGCCTATAACGGCAACCTTGGTGTACTGGACGCGCTACTTGGCCACAAGGCCGATCCGGCGACCACCGACGGCACCGGCAAGCCGGCGGTGCTCTATGCCGCGGCGCGCGGATTTTCATCCATCGTCATGCGGCTGCTCGACGCCGGCATCGACGTCAACACGGTTTATGCCAACGGCCTCACCGTTCTGTCATGGGCTGCCGGACACGCGGAAGACGTGCCAACCGCCGAAGGTGCCACGCTGGTCACCCGATTGCTTGATCGCGGTGCCAGGCCGGACGTCGCCGACGATCGCGGCCAGACTCCGCTGATGATCGCATCCGCGATGGATCATGCCGACGTGGTCGACATCCTTCTTGCACATGGTGCCGATCGAATGGCCCGCGATGCCAAGGGAAAGACGGCCGCGGATCTTGCCGGTTCTGACGTGCTGCGGGCGAAGCTCCTCGCTCAAAGCCCCGCGAGATAGGCGGCCAACGCCGTCAGATCCTCCGGCGAGGCGGCATTCATCAGGTCCGACATTCCGGGATTGTTGGCCCGCGTGCGCGAGCGAAACGCTTCCATCGAAGCGAGCAGGTAGCTCTGCTTCTGGCCGGCCAGTCGAGGAATGGAGCTGTTACCCTGGAAGTTCGCCAGGTGACAGCCGGTGCAGCCGATTGAGCTGTTGGCAACCAGCGCCACCCTCGCGACTTCCGATTGCGCCGCTGGCTGGTTGAGGTTCGGCCAGGGCTTGGCCGCGAAATACTTGGCATACGCAAACATGTCGTCGCGCGACATGCCGGCGGCAATGCCGTTCATCAGCGGACTGGCGCGAACATTGTTCTTGAGGTCTTTCAACTGGAGATAAATGTAACCTTCGGTCTGTCCCCACAGGACCGGCACGTTCGCAATTGTAGGCACCCCGGCCGCCCCATGGCACGCCGAGCACAACGCCGCCTTGTCGGAAATATCAGGCGCGTCGGCAGGCTGTGCCTGCGCCAAGGCGCTCCATGACGCCAATGCGCCAACAATGAAAAAGATCAAGCGGCGCATGCCTAAAATTCCAAATGAGTGAGGCTGAGAACTCAAACGGGACCCCGAAGGGTCCCGTCCGATAGCATTTCAGGCGCGCCGCGAGAGATCAGTCGACAGTGAAGGCGATGATGCTGTTGCCGCGCTTATAGTCCAACTGCGTGTTGCCGCCGGCACCTACCACGATGTACTGCTTCCCCTCGATCGAGTAAGAGGACGGCGGCGCGTTGACGCCCGCGCCGGCCTGGAACGACCACAGAACCGAGCCGCTCTCGGAGTCATAGGCCTTGAACAGACCGTTGCCTTCGCCGGCGAACACCAGCCCACCTGCCGTCGCCAAAGCGCCGCCAATCATCGGCTGCGGCGTCTTGACCTGCCAACGGATTGCGCCGGTGTTATAGTCGACTGCCGTCAGGTTGCCCCACTGCTCCTCGGACGGGATTACCTTGAACGCGCCGCCAAGCCACAACTTGCCTGATGGATACTGCGAGGTCTGCACGTGATAGGTCATCGGCTGGTGCAGGTTCAAGGCGTAGGTGAGCCCAAGCGTCGGGCTCACCGCCATCGGTGACCACTCCACGCCACCATTGGCGCCGGGCAGCATCCGCGCACCGTCCTTGGTCGGCAGCACCCACATGTTCTCCTGCGGCACCATCGCCTCGGAGAAGCGGATCAGGCTGCAATCCTTGCGGTCGTGCACATAGACATGGCCCGTCTTGCCGGCATGTAGAATGCCCGGAACCATGTTGCCACCAGCATTCTTCACGTTGACCAATACCGGCGGACTGACGGCGTCCAAATCCCACACGTCGTGAGCGATGTATTGGAAGTGGCAAGAATACTTGCCGGTGTCGAGATCCAGCGAAACGAGGCTGTCGGTGTAGAGGTTGTCGCCCGGGCGCAGCGACCCGTCGAGGTCTGGAGACGGATTGCCGACAACAAAATAGATCTTGTTCGCGGCGAGGTCGATCGCCGGGGGCTGCCACACTCCGCCGCCAAGGGTCTTGTATGGGTCACCTGACTTGGCGAGCTGGGCTTTTTCGGCAGCGATGTCGCGGTGCAAGTCGCGACCTGTTGCATCCGTTGTCGCCCACACGCCGACAGAGTTGTCTGGTGCGGTGTCAAACGTCCACAGCAGCTTGCCGTCGGCGACGTCGAACGCCTTGATAAAGCCGCGGATACCATATTCGCCGCCGTTGGTACCGATCAGCACCTTTCCCTTCGCCACGACCGGCGCCATCGTCTCGCTGTAGCCAAGCTCAGGATCGGCGATCTGAATCGACCAGGCGGTTGCCCCGGTCTTGGCATCGAGCGCGACCAGCTTGCTGTCCAACGTCGCGACGAATACCTTGTCGCCGGACACCGCAACGCCGCGATTGTTCGGGCCACAGCAATAGGTGGTGATCGGCCCCATCTTATGGGCGTAGTGCCAAAGCTCTTCGCCGGTGCGCGCGTTCAGCGCATAGACGTGGCTGAACGAGGTGGTCACATACATCACGCCATTGACGACGATCGGCGAGGTTTCAAGCGATTCCTTCACCTCGGTCTGGAAAATCCAGGCCGGCCGCAGCTTCGACACGTTGGTCGTGTTGATCTGGCGGTTTGGATAGTAACGTTGCTGGGCGTAGTCGCCGTTGCTGGTGAGGAAGTTCGAGCTGTCACCGGCGGCGCGGCTCAGCATATCTTGAGACACAGTCGCCATGTTGCCGAATTTGGTGGCGTTCTTGATCTCCTGCGAAGATGCCGGCTGGGCTGCCAGGGCCAAAGCCAGCGAACACGTTCCCGCAAGTAAAGCCAGCCGCATGCGATGCCTCATAACGTTCCCCTTATAACCCATGCGGTCGCGAAATCCGGCAAGATTGTTGCCCGACCGCCGCATGAATTCGCTGTAATTTAAGGGTATCGGGCTATTTTCAAGTCGTCAACGCATACGTTGTCGTGATGTCGGTCCTGCGACCCGCCGCGAAACGATGGCAAAGCTCAGTCCGCCCAGAGTGCAGGCGCCAACGAACAGCAGCTCCATGCCCGGCGGCTCGGGGAGAACCTAGCGGCGTCGATCGCCGCTAGGAGCCTGTCTGAGTAATCATGGCCGTAACGAAAAACGAAAGAGGCTTGCTTCAGAGGGGCAGGCTGATTCTAAAAAGAATCAGCGCCGCCTCGGCTGCGAACCAATGTTGCGCGGTGTGCTTACGCAAGCGATTACTCGGACGGGCTCCCAGAGCGTGATGACCGAAGGTGGAATCACCGAAAGGTCTAGGATCGGCGGGCTCTGACCCTGCGACCCTTGCCAGGGGCAGAACCCCTTGCCTGGCTTGCTTCAGCTTCCCACTAGAACCGCACGATCGCCGAGGTTTGGATGCGGTCGGCGGTTCCGGTGGAGGTGCCGCCGGCGTTGCGGTGCGCCAGAGTGCGCTCCACGTGTTGGTATTCCACGCCGACGTCGAGGCGCGGGATGGGTGTCCAGATCAGGTTGGTGGCTTCGCCCCACATGCGAGAGTTCACCTGTTCGCAGGTGCCGGCGGCGACGGCTGCGCCGGAGCATCCGCCGAACTGGCCGACATAGCCGGGGTTGTCCAGCCAGCCGCCGCCCAGGCTGACGTTGGCCTGCAGGGTCGGCAGGATCTTGTAGCTGGCGCCCACCATGGCGCCGAGCACCTTGACCGGCGTGATATCGACCCGGGCGGAGGTGACGCCGGCCAGGCCGGCGTTGGAAAGTGCCCCGAAGCCGGCCGAGGTTGTCGTCAGGTAGCGACCCAGCCCGGGGCCGTAGTTGACCGAGGCTTCCAGCTGCAGGCGGCCATCGAGCAGCTTCACTGATCCGGTGGCGCCCACGCCCCAGCCGGTCGTGCTTTTGTTGTAGCGGCCGCTCGCGGCGGTGGCGGCCTCGTTGTTGAGGGCGATCTCCGGGCGCAGAACGCCGCGCAGCGCCAGGGTATACCAGGGCTGCTCCTTCATCAGGCGCGCGGCGAAGTCGGGCGCGGTGCTCAGCGCCAGGCCGCCGCCGCCATTGGTGTCGGGGTAGCTGGTGCCGGCGGTGGTGGTGATGTCGCTGTACGAGTTCTCCAGCGAAACGGCGGCGGACAGTCCATCGCCAAAGCCATAGGCGTAACGCACCTGCGCCTGGCGGACGTTGCTGATCCCGACGAAGTCCCAGTCGCTGAGGGTGCGCACGGGCAGCATGATGCTGTCGTCGAACAGCGACTCGGTCTGGCCGATGAGCACACTGCTGCCGTGGTCGGTGTAGCCCAGCTGGGCGTAGGCCTTGCGGAGCCGCGGCGTGTAGGCGTTGTTGGTGGCAGGCACCGTGGCGCTGGAGTTTCCGCCGGCGAAGTCGAATTCAAAAAGCGTGGCGAGCGGGCCGACATCGCTGCTCCCCGGCGTGCGCGTCTCGAAGGTCAGGCGAGAGCGGCGGGCGGCGAGCTGGTAGTCGCCGCCGCTGCGTGAGGCGGTGCTGTTCTTGAGCGGGACGGACTGCGCGGTGATGGTATCCGCCCGGTTCAGCGGCCCGGCGTCCCAGGTGCCATTGACCTTGATTTGCCCGCTCAGCCGCACGGCCGTGGTGGTGCCGGGGATGACGAAGCTGCCAGGGAAATCTTTCGGCGGGGCGAGCTGGGGCGTGATGTCGGCGGTTTGGGTCGCGACCTTGGCTGTGGTGGCTTCAACCGCACGAGTGCGCGCTTCGAGGGCCACGGCCTGGTCCTGCGATCCGCGAGCGGAGGCCTCGGCCTGCTGCTGGACCTGGCGCGCCTGCTGAATGGCGCGTCTCTGCTCCCCCTCCATTTGGTCGATTCGCTTCTGCATGGCATTGAGCTGGCGGCGCATATCGTCGAGCGACTGGGCCTTGGCTGCGTGCGGCACGGCGGTGCATAGCAACCCGGCGCCGAGCAAAAGGGCTGCGAACTGCGTGTGCGCGCGCCGGGATAGCCGCGCTCTGGATTGGATTGGCATGTTACTGCTCCTTAGATGTGGCAGGCATCACGCTTGGATTGATCGGCAGGCGCCAGCTGGCCACAATCCTGCGCAAAATCTGACCAGGATTTATGATGTTCGCAATAATTTTGCTGCCCGATTGCACAGTCTGCAAATATCTCAATCACCACGGAACCGATGCTTTAATAAAACGTTCTGAGGTGCTGCGCGGTTTGCGCCGTTCATTCGTGCGCACGAAATGAAAGCAGTCCCGCCTGCCAGAACGCCCACGTCGCGCGTCGGCGGGCCTCGAAAACCGGTGTTTTTCGGCAGAACCGCACATCTGGCCACAGCCGCAGCCGCTCGCCTTGCTTCCTGCTCCTTGTGGCGTTACCACCCTAGCTGAGTTGCCCAGGAGTATTGTCTTTGGTTCGCACGCGCGCCGCCTTGTTGGCATCTGTTGGCGTCATCGCATTGGTGTCGCCATGGGCGCCCGACGCAGCATGGGCGCAAGGCCTGCCCCGCCCCGCGGGCAATGTCGGCCGGCCTTTGCCGCAGGTCCAGGCGCAGGCCTCAACGGTCGGCGGTCAGATTTCGGACATCCGCGTCGAAGGCAATCAGCGCATCGAGGAGGGCACGGTGCGCTCGTACATGCTGGTCCAGCCGGGCGACCCGTTCGACGCTGACCGACTCGATCGGACGCTTAAGACTTTGTATGCAACCGGACTGTTCTCCGACGTGGCGCTGCGCCGCGAGGCCAACGTGCTGGTGGTGCGGGTGACCGAGAATCCGATCGTCAATCGCATCGTGTTCGAGGGTAACCACAAGATCACCGACGATCAGCTGCGCGCCGATGTCTCGCTGCGGCCGCGTTCGGTGTTCACCACCGCGATCGCCCAGGTGGACCGCCAGAAGATCCTGGACGACTACGCCAAGAAGGGCCGCTTCAGCGCCCGAGTCGAGCCCAAGACGATCGCGCTCAGCGAAAACCGCGTCGACGTGGTTTTCGAGATCGACGACGGGCCGGCCACCTACATCAGCCGCATCGCCTTCGTCGGCAACCACGCGTTCAGTGAGAGCCGGTTGAAGGAGATCGTGAGTTCCCGCGAGGAGGCGTTCTGGCGCCTGCTGTCCACCTCCGACAGCTATGATCCGGAGCGTATGAACTTCGACAAGGAACTCCTGCGCCGCTTCTACCTCAAGAACGGCTACGCAGATGTCGAGATCAGCAGCGCCAACGCCGAGCTGTCGGCCGACCGCACGGCGTTCTTTGTCACTTTCAACATTAACGAGGGCGAACGCTACCGCGTCGGCGACGTGAAGGTGAACAGCGGGCTGCGCAACCTCGATGGCGCCACCCTGCTGACGCAGGTGACGCAGAGCGTGGGGGACTGGTACGACGGCGATGCGGTGGAGAAATCCGTCCAGCAGATCACCGACCAGGTGCAGACCCGCGGCTACGCCTTCGTCGACGTGAAGCCGCGCATCTCGCGCGACAAGGAGAAGCACACCGTCGATCTGGTGTTCGACGTGAGCGAGGGGCCGCGCGTCTACATTGAGCGGATCGACATCTCCGGCAACGTGCGCACCAAGGACAACGTTATCCGCCGCGAGTTCCGCGTGGCCGAGGGCGACGCCTTCAACGCGGCACTGGTCCGCCGGTCGCGCCAGCGGCTGGACGATCTCGGCTATTTCAACAGCGTCACGGTCAGCTCCAACCCCGGCTCGGCCCCCGACAAGGCGATCGTCAATGTCGGAATCGAGGAGAAGGCCACCGGCGAACTCACCCTCGGCGGCGGCTATTCGACGGACGCCGGCGCCCTGCTCAACGCCGGCCTGCGCGAGCGTAACCTGATCGGCACCGGCGTCGATGCCAACATCAACGCCGTGCTGGCGCAGCGGCGCACCCAGGGCGACCTGACCATCACCGACCCGTATTTCCTGGATCGCAACCTGGTCGGCAGCTTCAATCTGTTCGCGGTGCAGAACAACAACCAGACCGTGGCGCAGTACAGCGAGCGGCGCTACGGCACCTCGTTTACCCTTGGCTACGAGATCAGCGAGCATCTGCGTCAGTCCTGGACCTACTCTCTGGTGCAACGAACCATCTACAACGTCCAGACCGGCGCCAGCCTCTACGTGTATGACCAAGCCGGCACGACGTTGCTGTCGCAGATCGGCCAGACCCTGTCGCTCGACTATCGCGACAGCAAGCTCGACCCGCACGACGGCTACATCGTTCGCTTCGGCAGCGATTTCGCAGGCCTCGGCGGCAATGTGAGCTATGTGCGCGCGAAGGTAGACGGCACGTATTTCGTGCCGCTCGACAGCATCTCTGGCAATTCCGACTGGGGTGTCGCCATCTCCGCCGGCGCCGGCCAGCTGTTCCCGGTCGGCCGGGATGAGAAGATCATCGACCGCTTCTTCCTCGGTGGCGACAATCTGCGCGGCTTCCAGTCCGGTGGCGCGGGTCCGCATGCCATCCACGGCGGTGACAGCCTCGGCGGCCGGACCATCATCACCCAGTCCACCGAGTTGCGCTTCCCGCTGCCGGTCTCGCCCGATCTAGGGCTGACCGGACGCGCCTTCGTCGATATCGGCACACTGTACAACGCCCCCACCGTGGTCGCCGGCGTGTCCCAGGCAGTGGCCAACTTTCACGCGGTGCGGCTCGGCGCCGGTGTCGGCGTGGCCTGGCGCACGCCGTTCGGCCTGATCAACCTCGATCTGGCGCCGTTCGTCATCAAGCAGCATTACGACCAGGGACAGATCTTCCGGTTCGGCTTTGGTACAAGGTTTTGATTGGCATGATGCGTTTTTCCATTCTGGCTGCTCCGGTGGCCGCTGCTCTCGTGGTCGCGGCGCTGTCGCTGAACCCGGCCCATGCGCAGGATTTCTTTGTTCCCGGAGCCCCGCGTCCGGCGGCCCCTGGCCCCGCCGCGGGACCTCGTCCGGCGCCCCGGCCACAGCCGCCGCGTCCGCAGCCAGGCCCGGCGCTGGGCAACAGTCCCCAGGGCCTCAACACCCAGGGCGTCGGTGGCCTGTTGCCGCAGGACCAGGACCAGATGGTTCAGGTGCAGCTGCCGCCGGTGCCGGAACTGCCTCCGCTGCCCCGCACCGCCTCGCCGCCAACCGCGGTGATCGGCGTGATGGGCGTGCCCGAAGTGATGCGCGCATCGACCGCGGCCCAACTGGTCGACCGGGTGATCGGCGAGCGACGCGAGAAGCTGAACGAGGACGCACAGAAGGAGCAGGCCGCTTGGCGCGACCTGCAGCAGCAGCTGGCGGCGCAGCGCAGCACCATGTCGCCCGAGCAGATCCGCACCAAGGAGCGCGAGCTCCAGGACCGCATCACCAATGCGCAGAAAATCTTTCGCGATCGTAACCGCATCGTGCAGGAGGCCGCCCAGTATGGCGTCGGCCAGATCGAGCGGATGCTGGTGGCGGTGATCCGCCAGGTGGCGGAAAGCCGCGGCATGAACCTCGTGCTGCACCGGGCCCAGGTCGCTCTGAACGTCAACGAATTCGACATTACCGACCAGGTGGCGGCGCAGCTGAACAAGCTGATGCCGCAGGTGACGATCCCGCCCGACGGCGTGTCCGCCGCTGCGATGACGCCGCCCGCGGGTGGGCCGGCGGCGATGCCGGCAGCTGTTCCCCCAGCCAACGGCGCTCGCGGCGGCGCCGCACCGCCGTCGCCGCCCGCCGGTCCGCGGCGGTAGCACAATGACCGGGGAGATGGCCGTGGCCGAGACAATGGCCGCGGTGGAACCGGTTTCGGGTGACCCCCGATTCTATGCCCGTAGCGGCCCCTACAGTCTAGAGATGGTGGCCGCCGCCGCGCGCGGCACGCTGGTGCCGGCGCGCGAGCCGACGTTTCCAGCCAATGGCGGTGACAGCCTGCTGCATGGCGTGGCGCCCCTGCAGACGGCCCAGCCAGGCCAGGTCAGCTTTCTCGACAACCGCAAATACATGTCCGCCCTGGCCGCCTGCCGTGCCTCGGTGGTGATCGTCCACCCCTCCATGCAGGCAAAGGTGCCACCCGCGGCTGCCGCGATCGTCACGAGCGAACCGTATATGGGCTGGGCCGGTGCGGCTGCATTGTTCCATCCTTTTCCACCAGAGGTTGCGGGCGTCCACCCGCTTGCTCTGGTCGACCCCTCCGCCACGATCGATCCATCCTGCGAGATCGGCCCGTTCGCCGTGATCGGCCCGCACGCCCGCATCGGCCCGCGCTGCCGCATCGGTGCTGGGGCCAACCTGGGCCAGGGCGTGGTGCTCGGCGCAGATTGCCGCGTGGGCGTCCATTGCTCGATCAGCCACGCCATCATCGGCAGCCGTGTGCTGCTGTTCCCAGGCGTGCGGATCGGCCAGGACGGTTTCGGTTTCGCCACGACCATGACGCCGGCGGGGCCGTCTCACATCAGCATTCCCCAGCTCGGCCGCGTGGTGCTGGAGGATGACGTGGAGGTCGGCGCCAACAGCTGCATCGACCGCGGATCGGCACAGGACACCGTCATCGGCGCCGGCTCCCGGCTCGACAACCTGGTGCAGATCGGGCACAACGTTCGCCTCGGTCGTTGCTGTGTCATCGTGGCGCAGGTGGGGATCTCAGGCTCTACCGTGTTCGAGGATTTTGTCGTCGCAGCTGGACAAGCAGGCTTTGCAGGCCACGTCCGGGTGGGGCGCGGGGCACGCATCGGCGGACAGGCTGGGGTGATGTCCGATATCAAGGCCGGCCAGGAGGTGATCGGGTCGCCCGCCCAGCCGGTTAAAAGTTTCTTCCGGCAAGTGGCAACGTTGCGTCGCCTCGCCGGGTTGAGGGGCAAGAGCAACACGGCAGATCAGGACCCACCATCCGGATCGGCTCAGGGGACGGTGTCGGACTGAATTTCCATGGATGTCACGGAGCCCACCACCGAGGCCGGCAGCGCCGCGCGGCCCACCATCCCCATGCTGGACATCGCGCGCATCATGCATGCGATTCCGCATCGTTTCCCCATGTTGATGATCGACCGGATGGAGGATGTGGTCCTCGGCCAGTCGGCGGTCGGCATCAAGAACGTGTCGGTCAACGAGCCGTTCTTCCAGGGCCATTTTCCCGGTCACCCGATCATGCCCGGCGTGATGATCATCGAGGCGATGGCACAGACATCGGCGGTGCTCGTGGTCGAGACATTGGGTCCCGATGCCGCGGGCAAGCTGGTGTATTTCATGTCCATCGAAAGTGCGAAGTTCCGCCGCCCGGTGGTGCCGGGCGATCGGCTGCACATCCACGTGTCGAAGCTGCGGTCGCGCGGCAACGTATGGAAATTCAACGGCGTGGCCAGGGTGGACGGCGTGGCCGTGGCAGAAGCCATCTATGCTGCAATGATCCTGGACCGATAGGCCCGGTGAGCGGAGTTCAGTGAGCAGCATCCACCCACGCGCGATCGTGGCCCCAGGGGCTACGATCGCGGACGGCGCACGCATCGGCCCCTGGTGCCAGATCGGCCCTGACGTTACGATCGGCGCTGGCGCCGAATTGATCAGCCATGTGGTAGTGGAAGGCCGTACGTCCATTGGTGCCGAAGCACGGCTTTACCCGTTCTGCACCGTGGGCATGGCGCCGCAGGACCTGAAATACAAAGGCGAGCCGACTGGCTGCGAGATCGGTGCCCGTACTCAAATACGCGAACATGTAACCGTAAATCGTGGCACCGTGACAGGCAGCGGGATCACGAGGGTCGGCGAGGATTGCCTTCTGATGACCGGCGTGCATGTGGCACATGATTGCGAATTGGGCCGCGGGGTTGTCATCGCCAACAATGTGCTGATGGGCGGTCATGTCACTATTGGCGACAATGCTGTGATCGGCGGGGGGGCTGCGATTATTCAGAACGCCAGGATTGGCCGGGTCGCCATGATCGGCGGCATGTCTGGCGTGGAGGGTGATGTCGTGCCGTTCGGCACCGTCCTCGGCAACCGCGCGCGACTCTCAGGCATCAATGTTCTGGGCCTCAAGAGGCGCGGTTACGATCGCGCCCAGCAGCATGCTGTTCGTGCTGCGTTTCGGAGTCTGTTCAAGGGCTTTGGCGTTTTTGCGGAACGGGTGGAAGCGCTTAGGGCCGAGCACGGCCACGATCCGCTGATTGCCGAACTGCTCGCCTTCATTGATACGCCAAGCCGTCGTGGGCTGATCCGGTCGGCGACCGAGGATGCGGATGAAGACGCCGGCTGAGGCCGGATATGCAAGTTGGTCCCCGGCCAGGTCCGGCTCTGGCCTGACCGGGGATCAGTGCAGGTTGCAGGATTCGAGCAGTTCCCGGCCAGCGGTCTCGAGCAGGCATGCGCCGATTGCCCTGCGGATTGCAAGGTTGGTGTCGCCCAGTCCCAGTTCCGCCGCCTCATCCGCTAGTTTGCCGAGACACAACGCTATGCCGCGCGCGGCAGGCCCGCGCTCTTCCTGCGACGGCCGATCGTCCTGTGGTTCCGGCACATCGGGTCCTTTGAAACTGCCATCCTGCATCGCCTTCGACATCCTATTACAATTTGGCAAGAAAATGCAGGTTTCGCCTGCCGGCGCCCATACGTACATATCTGGATCTCGGACCGATGACTGAGCCCCGCAGAGTGCTTGGAATCCTGGCCGGTGGCGGTCCGTTGCCGGGGCAGGTGGCAGCAGCGGCCACCGCCGCGGGCCGGCCAGTGTTCCTGGTGGGGCTCGAAGGGTATGCGGATCCCGCGGTTTTAGCAGGTTTTTCGCATGAATTCGCCAGATTGGGGGCGGCGGGGCAAATCCTGTCGCTGCTGCGTGCGGCCGGGGTTCAGGATCTCGTGCTGGTCGGCCCGGTACGCCGCCCGTCGGTTTTCGACCTGCGACCTGACGCAGAAGGTGTACGCATCATGGCCCGGATCGGTCGCGCCGCCTTCGGGGGCGATGACGGTCTGCTGGCAGCCGTGGTGCGTGTGCTGGCCGAGGAAGGCTTCACCGTGGTGGGCGCCCACGAGATCATCACCGAGTCGCTGGGTCCGCGCGGGCAACTGACCATGCTGGGTCCGGACGCCCAGGCGCAGGCGGATATCGACCGTGGCGTGGCGGTGGCGCGTCTGCTCGGCACCGCCGACGTCGGCCAGGGCTGCGTGGTGCAGCAGGGCATCGTGTTGGCGCTGGAAGCCATCGAGGGAACCGATGCGATGCTCGCCCGCGCGCGCGGGCTGGCGCGGCCGGGCCCAGGCGGCGTACTGGTCAAGCTGGTCAAGCCAGGGCAGGATCGGCGGGCCGACCTGCCGACCATCGGGCCAGGCACGATCGCGGCATGCAACGCCGCGGGGTTGCGGGGCATTGCGTTCGAGGCGGGAGGCACGATGCTGACGGATCGGGTCGCCACCATCGCGGCTGCCGATGCTGCCGGGTTGTTTCTGGTTGGCGTCGAATCAAAATAACGAGGAGATCACCATGGCCGAAGGTTTTCACTTTCTGCACACGATGCTGCGCGTGTCGGACCTGGAGAAAAGCGTCAAGTTCTACACCGAGCATATGGCTATGAAGGAGCTGCGCCGGCGTGATGTGCCGGACGGCAAATACACCCTGGTTTTCGTCGGCTACGGCCACGAGCCGGAGCATGCGGTGGTGGAGCTGACCTACAACTACGGCGTCGACAAATACGAGATCGGCACGGCGTTCGGCCACCTTGCCATCGGCATGCCCGATGTCTACGGCGTCTGCGCCAAGCTGAAGGAAGCCGGCGCCAAGGTGACGCGCGAACCCGGGCCGGTGCAGTTCGGCACCACGGTCATCGCCTTCGTCGAAGACCCGGACGGCTACAAGATCGAGCTGATCCAGCGCGCCTGATGAGCCTGCTGGAGGCGGCGCGCGGGTTGATCCCCGTGCGCCGCCGCGTTCGCATCGGGGTAACCGGGCTCCGGCGTGCCGGCAAGACCTCGCTGCTGACCTCGCTGTCGGTCAATCTGCTGGCCATGGGCCGCGGGGTCCCGGCACTGCCGGCCCTGGCCGGGGCGCTCGGGCCGCGCAGCCTGCGGGTGGTGCTGGCGCCGGCGGGCGCAGAAGCAATGCCGCGGTTCGACCCGCTTGCAAAGTCCGCTTCGCTCGCCGCCGACCCGCCGGCCTGGCCCACGCCCACCGACGCCGTCAGCCTGCTGGCGCTGGATGTGGACATCGGCCATGGCGGATTGGCCGCCTATCTGCCGCCACAGCGGTTGCGGTTGGAATTTCTCGACTATCCCGGCGAATGGCTGCTCGACCTGCCGCTGCTCGGCCAAAGCTTCGCCGCCTGGTCCACTGCCACCCTACGGCGCCTCGAATCGCTGCCGGAGGCGCAGGATTTCCTCCGCTTCGTGCACGGCCTACCGGCAGGCGTTGCCGCGGACGAAGATCTCGTTCGCAGCGGCCACATCCTTTACGTCGCAACCCTTCGACGTTTGCAGGCGGCAGGGCTGTCGCTGCTGCAACCCGGCCGCTTCCTCATGCCGGCCCCTGGCGCGCCGCCGCCCTGGATCGCCTTCTTCCCGCTCACCGCCTCCGGCCCGCTGGCGCGGCTGCTGCAGTCGCGGTTCGTCGCCTATGTCACGGCCGTGCGCGAGGGCCTCGCAGCCCCCGGCTTCGCCCAGATCGACCGTCTCGTGGTGGTGGCGGACCTGCTGAGCGCGCTGCACGCCGGCCCCAAGGCGTTCGCCGACGCTGCCGAAGCGCTGGGCCTGGTGGCCGGTGCGTTGGCGCGGCGCCATCCGTTGCCGCTGCTGCCGTCCTGGCTGCAGCCCTGGGGCATCGGCCGGATCGCCTTCGCCGCCACCAAGTCCGACCACGTCGCCAGCCGCCAGCGCGCCAATCTCGCAGCCTTGATGGCACGGCTGACGGAAGCGCCCGCCAATGCCACTTGGCGCAGCTTCGCGATCGCGGCCATCGCTTGCACCGAGGATTTTGTCTGGACGCTGGACAACCGGCCGGTTTCTGCCGTGCGCGGCCATGTCGCGGGGCAGGGCCTGGTGCGCTCCTATCCCGGCGAAGTCCCCGATCGTCCGCCGAGCGCGGCCGACTGGGCGCATCCTTTCCTGTCGCTGCCCGATTTCAGCCCCAAGCGGCTCGACGCTCTCGGCCGCGGCACCATCCCGCAGCTCGACCTCGACCGGTTGCTGCTGTTCCTGCTGGAGGACATGCTGTGAGCGACACGCGCGTGACCCCTCGCATCGAGGTCGAAAACCCGATCGCAGGGCGCCTCGAGCCCGAGCAACTGCCGGCCGTGCTGCCGGCGCGCGAGGGGATCGGCACATTGGGCCTGGCCGCCACCGGCGTGGGCGTGCTGGTCGCGGGCCTGTCGGCGCTGTCGATCGGCAATTTTGTGGTCGACCAGTTCGCCCGTGCCCCCGCGTTGGGCTGGGCCACCTTAGGCGTGGCGGTGGTCGGCGCCGGGCTGGTCGGGGCCGCGCTTTGGCGCGAACTCGGCTTTATCCGAAGGCTCGACCGGGTGGACGAACTGCGCGCCGAACTCGCGGACCCCGCCCGCGCCCGCGCCGCCGCGCGACGGTGGCTGGCGACCTTGCCCGACGGATCCGCACTGCTGCCGGCGATTGAAGCGACCGATAGTCCTGAGGCGATCGCGGCCCTGCTGCGGGCCGGGCCCGCGCGCGTGCTGCGCGACGAGGCCTCTGCCCTGGGCCGCATCGCCGGCCTGCAGGTGCTGGCGATCACCGCCGCCGTGCCGGCGCCGGCGCTGGATGGTGCGATCGTCACGCTGCGCGGCATCCGGCTCGTCCGGCAGGTCGCCAGCCTCTATGGCATGCGGCCGGGCACGCTCGGCACGGTGGCGCTGCTGCGGCGCACGCTGTTGTCGGCCGTGTACGTCAGCGGCACCAATGTGGCGGTCGACACGCTGGTAAAGGCGGTGATCTCGAATCCCAGCCTGCAAACCTTGGCCGGCGACGTTGCCGGCGCAGGGGTCGCGGCCCGGCGGATGATCGTGCTGGCGCGGGCGACGGCTGCCGCCTGTAGTCCGATCCAGCCAGACGCGTAGACAGGACTTCTTTTTTGAAAAAAAGGACTGCTATTTTCCGCCCAGTCGCTGCCTGACCAGATTGGCCCAAGGCGAATCCGGCGGCGCATTGGCGAGCGCCTTCTCGAACAACGCCCGTGTCGTCGGCTGCAGGGTCCCGCTGGTCTGAAACTCCGCCTCGGCGACCTGGGCAGCAAGGTTCGGGTCGAAGTTGACATCGAGCGCCACGCGCCATGCAGCAGCCGCTGCGGCAAGATGGCCGCGGCTCGCTTCCGCATTGCCAAGCAGCAGATATCCCTGGGCCGCGATATTGGTGTGCGGATCGAGTTCGGCCAGACGCTGGCGCAGGGTGGTGATGAGGGTATCGGCCTGCTGTTTTTCCTTTTTGCTTTCGACGGAGACATTGGCCGCACTGCCGTTGGGAAGCTCGGGATGGCCGCTAAGCATATAAAGCCCCTCTGCGGCCAGAGGCACCAGAATAACAGCCGCGACCAGCGCGGAGCGACTACGCCGCTTCGGCGCCGGGTCTGCCTGGTCGGCGACCGCGAGCAGACGGCGCTGCACCTCCAGCCGGGCGCCGGCGTGCTCCGCGGTGCCGATGCGCCCTTCCTCGAGCTCACGGTCAAGCTCTTCGAGCTGGGCGCGATGCAGGGCGATGGCGCTGTCACGACGCCCCCGCGGCTTTTTGCCGGTCCACAGGCCATAGAGCAGGGGGGCGATGGCGACGAGCGTGAGCAGGCCGAACAAGGCGAAGACGGGCAGGGGAAGGGTCACCGTTCAAGCAGGCTTTGCAGCCGGATCCGTTCAGACTCGTTCAAAGGCGAAGGCGGCACGGTTCTGCGCCGCAGTCCGATGGCCAGACCGAGGCCAATCAGCACGGCCAACACAGGCGAGGCCCAGAGCAGCAGCGTGCCGGTGTTGAACGGCGGGCGCAGACGGACGAAATTGCCGTAGCGCGCAACCAGCCAGCCATTGATATCGGCGTCGCTGCGGCCTTCGGCAACCTGGGTCCGTACGATCTTGCGCAGGTCGCGCGCGAGATCGGCGCCACTCTCCTCAATACTTTCGTTCTGGCAAACCAGGCAACGAAGCTGCTGACCGATGGCAACCGCACGCGCCTCCTGCCTCGGGTCCGGTAGGGCTTCGGAGGGGTCGCTGATCGCCCAGGCCGGCCCTGCCAGCAGCAGCATCAACATCAGCGTACGGATCACGCGCGCAGTCTTCCCGCCAGCGCCTGCGCGGCCTCGATCGGGAGCGGGCCGGAGAACCGCCAGCGCACGATGCCCTTGGGGTCGACGAGATAGGTTTCCGGCACCCCGGTCACACCCCAGTCGATCGCGACCACGCCGGGCTCGTCGCGCGCCAGGCGGGTGAAGGGATTGCCGTGGCGGGCGAGAAAGGCGTCGGTGGCCGCCGGCTTGTCTTTGTAGGCGATGCCCCACAAGGCCACCCCGGCGCGCGACAATGCGACCAGCGTCGGCGCCTCGTCAATGCAGGGCGCACACCAGGAGGCGAAGAAATTGATCACCACCGGGTGTCCGGCCGCGCGCACGTCGGCGGCGGTGAACCCCGGCAGGGCAAAGTCTGGCAGCGGCTTGTCGATCAGCATGCTTGGCACGCCGCGCGGGTCGAAATTGCCTGAAGACATGCCCGACAGCATGCGCCAGAAGCCGGCCCCGGCAAGACCGGCCGCGGCCAGCGGCGCTGCGAGCAGCCAGCGGCGGTTCATGCCTGAACCGTGTTTTTTGGGGCCGTGTTCTTGGGCGACGCCGCCCGCGTGGGGGCTGCGATGCGCAGCCGCCGGTCGGCCAGCGAACAGGCGCCACCGGCCGCCATGATAAGCGCCCCGAACCAGATCCAGGGTGCCAGCGGATTGTCGTGCAGGCGCATCACCGCCGCCCCGTCGCGTTCCTCACCGAGCACCACGTAAAGGTCGCGGAAGAAGTTGGTGTTGATCTTGGCTTCGGTGGTGGTCATCACCTGTGTGGTGAAGGCGCGCCGCTCGGGGGCGAGGGTCACCAGCGGCACGCCGTTGCGGCTGATGGCAATCGTTGCGACTCGGGCGTTGTAGTTGGAGCCCTTCGCGTCATGCAGCTCGACCAGCCGGAAGTCGTACCCGGCCACATCCACTGTGTCGCCCGGATGCATCAGCACCACTCGCTCGGTCGACATCGACATCCCCGCAATCCCGGCAATCGTCACGCCCAGCCCGGCATGGCCGAGCGTGGTTCCGAAGGTGGACAGCGGCAGCGCCACCAGCCGGGCAAAGCTCGACCCGATCGGCAGCCGGAACAGGCGGATTCGCTCGACGATCTCGGCAAGCGCTCCAAAGATCATCCAGGCTGCGGCGGCCATGGCGAAGGCGGGCAGGGCGGCCATGCCGAAACTTGCGAACACGCCGACCGCAAGCGCCACGAGGGCCGCCCACCACAGGCGCAGCATCGCCGGAAACAGGGCGGCGCGCTTCCACGACAGGGTCGGGCCGAGCGACATGGCAAGGAACACCGGCGTCGCCAGCGGCAGCACCGTCGCCTGGAAGAACGGCGGGCCGACCGAGATCTTCTGGTCCAGCAGCAGGTCGGCGAACAGCGGGTAGATCGTGCCGGTCATCACCACCGCCGCGATCGAGCACAGCAGGATGTTGTTCAGCACCAGCGCCCCCTCGCGTGAGATCGGGGCGAACAGGCCGGAACCGCCCAGCGTGGGCGCCCGGATCGCGAATATCAGCAGCGAACCGCCGATGATCACCGCGAGCAGCCCCAGGATGAACACGCCGCGCGCCGGGTCATTGGCGAAGGAATGCACGGAATTGAGAATGCCGGAGCGGACCAGGAAGGTGCCGGACAGGGAAAGCGCGAAGGTTCCGATGGCGAGCAGCACCGTCCAGGTCTTCAGCGCCTCGCGCTTTTCCACCACGATGGCGGAGTGCAGCAAAGCGGTGCCTGTCAGCCACGGCAGCAGCGAGGCGTTCTCCACCGGGTCCCAGAACCAGAAGCCGCCCCAGCCCAATACGTAGTACGACCACCAGGAGCCGAGCGCGATGCCGCCGGTCAGGCAACACCAGGCGCCCAGTGTCCACGGCCGAACCCAGCGCCCCCAGGCGGCGTCGATCCGGCCCTCGAGCAAGGCGGCAATCGCGAAGGCGAACGGAATGGCGAACCCGACATAGCCGGCATAAAGAATCGGCGGATGGAAGGCGAGCCCTGGGTCTTGCAGCAGCGGGTTCATGTCGCGCCCGTTGGCCGGCGGCGGCCACAGCCGGGCGAACGGATTGCTTTCGATCAGACAGAACAGGTCGAAGCCACACGCGGTGGCGCCAAGAATGCCGATCACCCGTGCCCGCAGACTGGCCGGCAGCGGGTTGCCAAACAACGCCACCGCACCGCCGCACAGAGCCAGAATGAGGCACCAGAACAGGATGGAGCCCTCGTGGCTGCCCCAGGCGCCGGTGATCTTGTACAACAGCGGCTTCAGCGTGTGGCTGTTCTCGGCGATGTTCAGCACCGAGAAATCATCGTTCACGCTGACCAGCACCAGGCAGCCGAACGACACCGCCAGAGCGATCATCTGCCCCAGCGCGAGCGCAGGGGCCGCCTGCATCAGCCGCGCCTCGCCCCGCCACGCGCCCCACAGCGGCAGCACCGCCTGCGCGACCGCAAAGGCCACCGCAAGCGCCAGCGCGAAATGGCCGAGTTCGGCGATCATCCGCCGGCCTGCTTCGCCTGATTCCAGTCTGGCGCGTCCCATAGCGCCGAGGCCGGCGGCGCGCCCTGGCCGGGTTTCCAGCGCCCGGATTTCTTCAACGCATCTGCAACATCTGGCGGCATATAGGTCTCATCGTGTTTGGCCAGAACTTCCTGGGCGGCGAAGCTGCCATCGGGTTGCAGACTGCCGAGCGCCACCACGCCCTGACCCTCGCGGAACAGATCCGGCAGAATGCCGATATAGGATACGCTGACGCTGGCGCCGCCGTCGGTCACGCGAAAGCTGGCACCGGGGCTGCCGTTCTGGATGATGCGTTGAAGGCTGCCGGTCTCCACCAGCCCGCCCAGCCGGAACACCCGCCCACCGCGCGGCGCCTCGGTCGCGATCTTGGAGGGGGCGACGAACAGCTGCAGTGTCGAGGAGAACGCTGACAACGTAAGCGCCGCCGCCGAGCCAAGTCCCACGGCACAGGCCAGCACCACCATCAGCCGGCGACGCTTGCGGGTCACGCGGCGTCACCCGGCATGGTCGTAGCATTCCTGGGGTCCAGTGCTGCAAGCCGGCGCTGTGCCGCGACACCGCGGCGCCAGGCGCCGATCGCGAACACCAGCACCACGACCAGGGTCAAGCCATAGGCGGCAGCAATGAAGGACAGATGGTTCATGCGTTCTGTAGATCGTTCCGTGCGCGCGCCAACAGCAATGCGCGTATGCGACGCTCCATCACGGCGGCCCGCAAGCGGGCGACCACCACGGCCGCAAACCCAAGATTGAACCCGATGGCCGAGACCAGCAACGGCCATAACAGCGCAGGCGCCATGCTCGGCGCTCCCGACAATGTGATGCTTGCCGGCTGATGCAGCGTGTTCCACCACTCGACCGAGAACTTGATGATCGGCAGATTCACCACGCCCACAAGCGCCAGAATGGCCGCGGCCCGATAGCCGCGCTGCTGGTCGTCGAACGCGCGAACCAATGCGATATGGCCGAGATATAGGAAGAACAGCACTAGCACGGAGGTCATCCGCGCATCCCACACCCACCACGCCCCCCACATCGGCTTGCCCCAAAGACTGCCGGTGGCAAGACAGATGGCAGTGATTCCAGCGCCGACCGGGCCGATCTCGGCCGCCGCAAGATCGGCCAGCGGATGCCGCCAGACCAGTGACGCCAGCGAAGCGCAGGCCAGCATCACATAACCCAGCGAGGCCAGCCACGCCGCCGGCACATGCACGTACATAATGCGAACGGCATCGCCCTGCTGCCAGTCGGCTGGGGCCAGGAACAATCCCCACCCGAGACCGATTGCCGTGATCACCACGCCAGACACCGCCAGCCACGGCAGCACGGCGCCCGACAACCGCAGGAAACGGCCCGGATTGGCGAAGCGATGCAGGTTGAGTCCCGCCGGCCCAAAGGTGTTGGTGTTGCTCACACGCTCGATATAAGCCTGCTTCGCAAATCTTTGAAGCGTCCCTAGTCTCTCCTTCTTCGCGCAAGGATGCCCCGATGCTGTTCTCCCTCGTCTGCACCGACCGCCCAGGCGCGCTCAGCCTGCGCCTGGCCACCCGCCCAACCCATCTCGCCTTCCTGGAAACCTACCAAAGCAAGCTGGTCCACGCCGGTGCGATGCTCGATCTGGACGGCCGGCCATGCGGCAGCATTCTGCTGATCGACGTCGAAGACCACGCCGCCGCCGAAGGCTTCGCCGTCGCAGATCCCTATGCCGTTGCCGGCCTGTTCGAAAGCACCGTCATCCGCGGCTTTCGAACTGTGTTCAAGGACGGGGAGAAGCTGTGAGATCGTACTGGCTGATCAAAAGTGAGCCAGACGCGTTCAGCTGGGACCAGCAGGTCGCAAACGGGATCGAGCCTTGGACCGGCGTGCGCAACCACACAGCCAAGCAGAACCTGGCCGCCATGCGCAAAGGCGACCGCGCCTTCTTCTACCATTCCAACATCGGCAAGGAGATCGTGGGCATCGTGGAAGTGGCGCGCGAAGCCTACCCCGACCCCTCGGCCGAGCCCGGCCAGCCTTGGGTCTGCGTCGACATGAAGGCGCTCGGACCCCTGACAAAGCCGGTCACGCTTGCAGCCGCCAAGGCCGATCCGGAACTGGCCGACCTCGCACTGGTGCGCTTCTCCCGCCTGTCGGTCGCCCCGGTGTCGGAAGCGCACTGGAAATACATCTGCAAACTCGGCGGCGTGGTACCATGAGGTCGGAGTCCCCGCTCCGCAGGCTCTGCGCCCTCACCGACATCGCCGATGGCACCGCCAAAGGCTTCCGCCCCCCACTCGGAGGCTTCACCGGCCTGTTCGCCGTCCGACAAGGCAATACGGTGCGTCTCTACCTCAATTCCTGCCCCCATATCGGAATGCCGCTTGACTGGGCGCCCGACAAATTCCTCAGCCAGGACGGAAGCCTTATCGTCTGTGCCACCCACGGCGCCGAGTTCGCCATCGAAACCGGCCGCTGCCTCCGCGGCCCCTGCACCGGCGACCACCTGGAAGCAATCCCGTTCGAAATCAAAAACGGCGAAATTCAAATCGCCGCCGACGCGGGGCTTTAGAGCGGGATGTGTTGAGGCTGACTCGAGAGGGGGATTCCCGAATCGGCTGAGGTTTGATTCAAGATGCTGGCTGGGCGGGAGGCCAGCTTGCATGGGTCGTCCTTATTCGATGGCTCTTCGTGAGCGCGTGATAGCGGCGGTTGCGACGCAGGGATTGTGGTGCCACGAGGCGGCGGCGCGGTTTGGGGTTGGGGTCAGCACAGCGATCCGATGGATGCAAATGGTTCGGCGGACCGGGAACGCCACGCCTGGGAAGATGGGCGGGCATCTGCCGAAGAAGCTGATCGGTCCGCATCGGGCGTGGTTGGTCGCGCGCTGCACGGGCCAAAGCTTCACCCTGCGCGGCTTGGTTCAGGAGCTGGCCGAACGCGGTCTGGCGGTCGACTACCGTGCGGTGTGGGCGTTCGTGCACGCGGAGAAGCTCAGCTTCAAAAAAACGGTGGTCGCCCTCGAACGGGATCGTCCGGACGTCGCGCGGCGAGCGGCTGGTGGGCAAGGTGCCCTGGGGTCACTGGAACACCACGACATTCATCGCTGCCTTGCGGGTCGATCGGATCGACGCCCCCTGGCTGCTCGATGGCCCGATCTACAGCGAGAGCTTCCGCGTCTATGTCGAGCGCGAGCTGGTGCCGACGCTCAAACCAGGTGACATCGTAATCGCCGACAACCTTGGCAGCCATAAGAACAAAGCCGCGCGGCGCGCCATCCGCCAGGTCGGTGCACGGCTGA
>JANXSM010000018.1 GCA_025352665.1 Rhodospirillales bacterium
CGAACTGCACCTGAATTATCCCTTCGCGGGCAGTCGGATGCTGCGCGACATGCTGCGGGCTGACGGCGTTATGGTTGGCCGGGAGATGGTAACCCGGCTGATGAGGCGCATGGGCATCGAGGCGATCTATCGTCGCCCAAACACGTCCAAGCCGGCGGTTGGACATAAGATTTACCCGTATTTGCTGCGTAAACGGGTGATCGACCGGCCGAACCAGGTGTGGGCCACGGACATCACCTATATCCCAATGGCCCGTGGGTTCGTCTATCTGGCCGCCGTGGTGGACTGGTTTACCCGGCGGGTTCTGGCTTGGCGTGTATCGATTACGATGGAGGCAGATTTCTGCATCGAGGCGGTGGAAGAGGCTTTGGCCAGCAACGGGAAGCCAGAGATTTTCAACTCCGATCAGGGAAGCCAATTCACCAGTTTACCCTTCACTGGGATGCTGCTGATACGTGGCATTGTCATCATCATGGACGGTCGCGGCGCCTGGCGGGACAACGTCTTTGTCGAGCGCCTGTGGCGATCTGCGAAGTACGAGGAGGCTTATCTTCGGGCCTATGATAGCGTGGGCGAAGCCCGCGCCTCGACCGGCCGATATATAATTTTTTACAATGCCCGCCGGCCTCGTTCCAGCCTTGACGCCAGAACACCGGACGATGCCTACTTTAACCACGAGCCGGTATCTGCGGCAGCGTGATTTCGGTGTGGGCGCCGGGGCGTTGCTGCGGTCGGGCTACGCCCTCGCTCCGCAACGCCCCGGCACCCACGGAGACCACATCAACCGGCAGAGGTTCCACTTATAGGAACCGCAACGGTTTCTCGACGAAGCCGACCACCTCTGAGAGCCCGCTTGTAGGCATCCGAAGAGAGGCCAGCCAGCACCAGCTCGAAGTCCATCGTGTCGGCCCAGCCCAGGCCGCCGGTCGCCACGGGCGTAGCGATCCCGGCGGCCTTCATCTTCTCGGCCACCGCGTTGAACTCATCCCATGTTCGGGGAAGCCCCTTGGCATCGATCTTGTCCAGTGCTGCCCTGGACGCATACATTGTGTTCACGCGGTAGATCTGTAGCGGGATAGCCAGCCAGTCGCCTTTCGGCTTGTGCAGCGCCGCCAGCGAAGGGGGAATCATTTTCTCGTAGTCGGTCCCCACGACCCGGCTGTTGAGAATGACCGTGCCCGCGTTGGCGGACCAGCTTCGGATCTCGGGGCCCTTGAGCTGTGACGCAGCCGGTGGTCGGCCGGCGATGATGTCGGCGCGCAGCTTGTTCATCATATCGGTGGTGAAGCCGGAAACCGGATTGTGCTCCCACTTCAACCCGGCTTTGGTCACCAGCTCTCCGAAGGCGTTCATTGCCGCACCCTCGGCGCCTGCACTCCATTGCGAGACGATTGTCAGGCGCGGTTCGGCCAAGGCCGGCCCGCAGGACAATGCTCCGGCAACCAGGACCGTGCCGACAATACGATGAAGAGCCACCATGTTCGTTCCCCGTTTTTTTGCCGCCGGGCAGCCGGGCAACCACAAATCCTACCGCACCAAGCAGATGGGATTCCTGGCCGAGGATTTCCGGGGCAAACCCGTCATCGGCATCCTGAGCACCTGGTCGGATCTGAACCCCTGTCACATGCAGTTCCCGCAGCGTGTGGAGGAGGTGAAGCGCGGCGTCTGGCAGGCCGGCGGGTTTCCCCCGGGATGATGCCGGCACTCAGCGTCGGCGAGGCGTTCGTGCGGCCCAGCACGCTCATCTATCGCAACCTGCTCGCGCTGGAGACCGAGGAGATCCCCCGCTCCCACCCGATCGACGGTGCCGTGCTGCTGGGCGGCTGCGACAAAACCACGCCAGGCCTGCTGATGGGGCTGCGTCGATGAACATACCGGTGGTGTTCGTCCCGGCCGGCGCCATGCTGCGAGGACATTATCGTGGCGAGACCAATCTGGGGACCGGTTCCAGCAGTTGGAAGGCGCTGGCAAATTATCGTGCAGGCCGATTGGACGAGGCGGCCTGGCGCAGTATCGGCGAGGGCACCGCCCGATCGGCCGGTGTGTGCAACACCATGGGCACCGCATCGACCATGGCCAGCCTGGCCGAGGTGCTTGGCATGACCTTGCTCGGCGCCAGCGCCATCCCCGCCGTCGATTCGACTCACGCGCAGATGGCGTCCCGCGTCGGGCGCCGCATCGTGGAGATGGTATGGGAGGATCTCCGCCCGCGAGACATCATGACCCGACCCGCTTTCCTAAACGCTGTCCTGGCGGACATGGCGTTGTCCGGCTCCACAAACTCGCTCATCCACCTCATCGCGATGGCGCGGCGTGCTGAGGTTCCGCTCGACCTCGACGATTTCAGCGCCGCGAGCGAGATCCTGCCGGTGCTGTGCAACCTGCAGCCGTCCGGCAGTTTTTTGATGGAACATTTCTTCTATGCCGGTGGGCTGCCCGCGCTTTTGACCCGCATCGCGCCCCACCTCGACCTTTCATGCCGTGCTGTCGCCGGCCAAAGCTTGGGTGACGCGCTGGCGAGAGCAGAGGTCTTTAACGACGACGTCATTCGACCGCCGGACAGGCCGGTTTACGGTACCGGCGGCCTGGTTGTGCTGCGAGGCAGCCTGGCACCGCGAGGGGCGGTGCTGAAGCGTGCCGCCGTTGACCCTCGCCTGCTGCAGCACGAGTGGCCTGCCGTCGTGTTCCACAGCTTCGACGACATGCTGGCACGTATAGACGATCCTGACCTGGAGGTTACCGCCGACAGTGTTCTGGTGTTGCAGGGCTCAGGTCCCGTCGGAGCGCCGGGCATGCCGGAGTGGGGCATGATTCCGATCCCGCAAGAGCTGCTGGAACAAGGCGTACGCGACATGGTGCGCCTGTCCGACGCGCGGATGAGTGGAACGAGCTACGGCACCTGCGTGCTGCATGTCTGCCCGGAGAGCCATATCGGCGGCCCGCTTGCCCTCGTTCGTAACGGCGACATGATACGGCTGGACACCGACGCACGCCGCCTCGATCTTCTGGTGACTGAGGACGAGCTGGCTCTTCGCCGCGCCGCCTGGGTGGCCCCGCCGCCGCGTTTCCCCCGCGGCTTCGTAGCCCCTGCATTGCGAGCATGTGCTGCAGGCCGACGAAGGCTGCGACTTGGATTTTCTTGCACGCCCTGGGGTGACCGATGATCCTGAAGCGCGTTTCTCCTGATGTCCCTCACTCTGGCCCCAGCGTCCCTTCCAGATGTCGGCTCGCTCACAGTATGTCACTCGCAAGTGCAAGGCGCGCAGCCGGTAAGGGGCAGTGGTGCTAGATCACGACGAAGAACACGCGACGGGATTTCACGGATGAGTTCAAACGCGAGGCGGTGTCGCTGCTTCGGGGAAGCGGGCGGCCGCTGACGCAGGTGGCTGCCGAGTTGGGTTTGCAGCCCTCAGTGCAGCGCTGCTGGCGTGGCCCTGTGGATGAGGCGAGGTGTATCCGTCCGGCGAGGACCGCCTGCCGAACTCGCAGTGTGCCGCTCATAAAGGTGCTTGTATGGACGCCGTTAAGGGCACCGCTATGAGCATGGATGGACCTGGTGGAAATTCTGGTTGGCGTTGAGCGCCGTCGGCGCT
>JANXSM010000045.1 GCA_025352665.1 Rhodospirillales bacterium
CTGCTCGACGGTGGGTTGCGCATCCGGCCGATGGTGCTGCCGGACCGCTTTCTGGAACACGACGCACCCGCCCGGCAGATGATCGACGCCGGGCTGACCGCCGCCGATATCGTCCGCACCGTGACCACGGCCCTGGGGCACGCAGCATGATTTCACGTCGCCTGATCCTCGCCGCACCGCTGGGGCTGTTGGCCCCTGCGGCATTCGGTCAAACGGCAGTGGCGGGTCCCGCGGCTGCCATCCAGATGCTCGACTCGGCGCTCATCATGGTGATGAAGGCCGGCAAGACCCTGCCCTTCGCCACGCGCGCCGCCATGCTGACGCCCGTGGTGCAGCATGTGTTCGACCTGGAGACCCTGTTGCAGAGCTCGGTCGGGCTCTCGCGTTGGAACAGCATTGCCGAGGCGCAGAAGACCGAGCTGCTGGACGCCTTCACCGGGTTCACCGTGTCCAGCTATGTCGGCAATTTTGACGCGTTCAACGGCGAAAGCTTCGCGATCGCGCCGGACCTGCGCCATGTCGGTCGCGATGTCGTGGTGCAGACCAAGCTTATGGGCGCGGGCGGCGACCCGACGCGGCTGGATTACCAGATGCGCGAAATCGGCGGCAACTGGCGGGTCGTCGATATTCTGCTCGATGGCTCGATCAGCCGCGTCGCGGTGACCCGTTCCGACTTCCGTGCCCTGCTGAGCCGGGGCGACGTGGGGGGGCTGATCGCCAGCCTGCGGCAGAAATCCAGCAACCTTGCCAACGGTGCTGCGACCTGATGTCCCTCATGCTGGCCGCTCTTCCTGCGCTGCTGGCCGTCTGCGGCATCGGGCAGGCGTTCGCCGGCTGGCGCTCGGTGCGGCGGTTCGCGCAGGCGCAGGTGGCCGAACCGCGTGCCTGGCCGGCGGTGACCTTGTTGAAACCGCTGTATGGCGACGAGCCGTTGCTGGAAGCGGCACTGGCCAGCGTGTGCGCCCAGGACTACCCGGATTTTCAGATCGTGTTCGGCGTGCAGGATGCCGCCGACCCTGCGATATCGGTTGTCGAGCGGCTGCGGCGGCGGTTTCCGCATGTCGAGATCGATCTCGCCATCGATCCCACGCCCCATGGTGCCAACCGCAAGGTGGCCAATCTGATCAACATGTTCCCGCTCGCGCGGCATGATCTGCTGGTGATCGCCGACAGTGATCTGCATTGCGCGCCGGATTATCTCACCCGTATCGTCGCCGCCTTCGATGGCCCGCATGTCGGCCTGGTCACCACATTGTATGCCGGGCTGGCGGCAACCCATAATTTGGCGGCCCGGCTCGGCGCTTCCACGATCAATCATGGTTTTCTGCCCGGTGCGCTGATGTCGCGCGACCTCGGCCGACAGGACTGCCTGGGCGCCACCATGGCTTTGCGGCGCGAGATGCTGGCGGCAATCGGCGGGTTGCCGGCTCTGGTTGACCACATCGCCGACGACAATGTGCTCGGCGTGCGAGTACGGGCGCTCGGCCTGCAGATCCGCATCGCCAGCACGGTGCCGGCGACCACGGTGCCGGAGACCGGATTGAACGCGTTGTTCCGCCATGAACTGCGGTGGTCGCGCACGATCCTGTCGCTGGTCCCGGTGGAGTTTGCTTTGTCCTCCATGCAGTTCCCGCTGTTCTGGGCCGCGTTGGCCTGGGCCGTGTCGGGCCAGGTTTGGCTGGGGGCGTTGTTTGCGTTGTGCTGGCTGGCGCGGGGCCTGGCTGCAACTGGCATCGATCGCAGGCTCGGCCTGGTGCGGCGCGGCTGGGCGACACCGGCACCGGTGTTGCTGTTGCCGCTGCGCGATCTGCTCTCGATGGCCATCATCTTCGCGAGCTATGCCAGCGATAAAGTGGAATGGCGCGGCCAGATGATGCATACACGCCGGCCAGAGCAACCACCCTCGCCCCTCGACCGAGACATAGACCGCGCCGCGGCGCGCCAAGGGACCGTATTGTCATGATGAAGACCCTGTTCCTCCAACCGCCCTCGTTCGATGGGTTCGACGGTGGCGCCGGATCGCGCTACCAGGCGAAGCGCGAGATCAAAAGCTTTTGGTTCCCGACCTGGCTGGCCCAGCCCGCCGCCCTGATCCCCGGCTCCACGCTGATCGACGCGCCGCCGGCGCGCATCGGCATGGATGTGGTGCTGAAGGCGGCGGCCGAGCACGAGCTGTGCATCATTCACACCTCCACGCCCAGCTTCGCCTCCGACGTGAAGGTGGCCGCGGCGCTGAAACAGGCCAACCCGAAGTTGATCATCGGCATGGTCGGCGCCAAGGTGGCTGTGCAGCCGACCGAGAGCCTGGAGCAGGGCCTGCCGATCGATTTCGTCGCCCGCAACGAGTTCGATTTCACCATCAAGGAAGTCGCCGAAGGGCGTGACTGGCGCGAGATCGACGGCATTTCCTATCGCGCGGACGATGGCAGCCTGGTCCACAACAAGGACCGCGCCATGCTGCAGAACATGGACGACCTGCCCTTCGTCAGCACCGTCTACAAGCAGCTGCGCATCGAGGATTATTTCATCGGCTACCTCATGCACCCCTATGTCTCGATCTACACGGGACGCGGCTGCAAAAGCCATTGCACCTTCTGCCTGTGGCCGCAGACCGTGGGCGGACACACCTATCGTGTGCGGAGCCCGGAGCATGTGGCCGCGGAGATCCGCCAGATCCAGCGCGACTTCCCGCAGGTGAAGGAGATCTTCTTCGACGACGACACCTTCACCGACAATCTGCCGCGCGCCGAAGCGATTGCGAAGGAACTCGGCAAGCTCGGAGTGATCTGGTCCTGCAACGCCAAGGCGAATGTGCCGCGGGCGACGCTTGAAGTGTTGAAGGCCAATGGTCTGCGCCTGCTGCTCGTGGGCTATGAGAGCGGCAACCAGCAGATTCTGCACAACATCAAGAAGGGCATACTGATCGCGACGGCGCGGCGCTTCACCAAGGATTGCCACGAACTCGGCATCAAGATCCACGGCACCTTCATTCTTGGGCTGCCCGGCGAAACCCGCGAGACCATCCAGGAGACCATCACCTTCGCCAAGGAGATCAACCCCCATACGCTGCAGGTGTCGCTGGCGGCACCGTATCCGGGGACGTTCCTTTATAAGCAGGCGGTGGAGAATGGCTGGCTCGACGCCGAGCATGCGGAGCTGATCGACGATCACGGCGTGCAGATTGCCCCGCTGCACTACCCGCATCTGTCGCACACAGAAATCTTTGAGAGCGTCGAGGTGTTCTACAAGAAGTTCTACTTCCGCGCGCCGAAGATCGCCTCGATCGTGAGCGAGATGATCCGCAGCCCGCAGATGATGAAGCGGCGGCTGCGCGAGGGTGTGGAGTTTTTCCAGTTCCTGCGTGAACGCCACAAGGAAGCCGCCTGAGCTTTGCCATGCCGCGCCGGGTAATCGTCTCGGCGGATGATTTCGGCCTGTCCGAAGCGGTGAACGCAGGCATCGAGCGCGCTCATCGCGAGGGCGTGCTCGGGGCCGCGAGCCTGATGGTGGCCGGGGCCGCTGCTGCAGATGCGGTGCGGCGGGCGCGGTCCATGCCGGGGTTGCGCGTTGGGCTGCATCTGGTCGTGATCGAGGGCGCCTCGATGCTGGCGGATCCCGCTCTGGTGGATGGGCGGGGGTGGTTTGCCTCTGACCAGTTGCGGTTGGGGGTGAATTACTTCTTTCGCCCGCAGGTGCGCCATGCGTTGGAGCGTGAAATCCGCGCCCAGTTCGCAGCCTTTGCCGCCACCGGGCTGGAATTGGCGCATGCCGATGCACACAAGCACATGCATATGCATCCCACGGTCGGGCGCATGATGATCGACATCGGCCGCGAATTCGGCCTGCGCCATGTGCGCGTGCCAGCCGAGCCGGTCGAGGTGCTGGCCGCCTGTGGCACGCCTTCGGGCTTCGGCGCCCGGGCCATGCTGGCGGGAACGCGGGTGCTGCGGGGGCAGGTTGAACGCGCCGGGATGACTGCGCCGGACCAAGTGTTCGGCCTCGCCTGGTCCGGCCATATGACAGAGGCACGGATGCTGCGTCTGATCCCGCGGCTGCCGCGTGGTCTCAGCGAAATCTATTTCCATCCCGCGGCGAGCCGCGACGCAACTTTGCAGGCCTTGATGCCTTCCTACGACCATGTCGGTGAACTCGAGGCTCTGCTGAGCCCGGCGGTGCGGCAGGCCTTGGGGGAAGTTGCGTCATGATCGAGCTTTGGCACTGGCGGCGGCGGACGTCCGAGATTTACGCGGCCATCCGGGCAAGTGCTGACCCCGCGGCCGCCTGGGCACTGTGGCGTGAGACGCGCGACGCGATGTTTCGCACCCATGCACAGTCGCCGATCGATGTGGCGGAGCGGGAGACCTACCCCGGCATTCCACTGTTTCCCTATGACCCGGCGCTGCGGTTGTTCTCGCATCTGGCACCGCATGGTGGCGCCAGGCTGGCGCTCGCCGCCGGGGCGGACGGGGCCGTCGCCGCCGAGCCTTTCGCACGCACGATCGGGCTGGCCTCCACCCTGGGGCGCGAACTGACGCTCTACTGGATCGGCGGCTACGGCGGTGGCGTGTTCCTGCCGTTCGCCGACGCCACCAGCGGTTACGAGACCTATGGTGGTGGCCGCTATCTGCTCGACACGATCAAGGGCGCCGATCTCGGCCAGGCGCCGGACGGTCGGGCTATCCTTGATTTCAACTTCGCCTACGCGCCGTCCTGCGCGCATTCGCAGCGCTTTGTCTGCCCGTTGGCGCCGGCTGAGAACCGGCTTTCTGCATCCGTTCGGGGTGGAGAGAGGTCGGCTGGAACCGGTGGGGGTTTGCAGCGTCCTGTTGAGGAATGCGTTGCTTAACATTGGTTGCAAATGGGTGGGTTGGGGCGATGCGAGTCACCGGGATTTTCATGGCGGCGGTGATGGCGGCGGGAGTTTTGGCCGGCGCGCCGGCGTTTGCGGCGAACATGTGCAAGACCGAGAACATGAGCTGCGCCACGACCATGCCGGTCGATGGGTTCTGCCAGTGTACGTCGCAGGGCCCGACCCAGGATGGGAAGGTTGTCGCGGACCAGGCGCCGGCGAAGGCGAATGCGACGAGCGTGGGGTGCAGTGCCAACTCCAAGGACCCTGGTTGCACCAAGCCATAGCGAAGCGGCTGTGGTCGGTTGGGTGACCAGCACCGGCACGCTCGACTGATCGGCGGTTACGAATTCTTCAAGGTTTTCGGGCCACCCTGACGCTGCAGAGATAGGCTGCACGTGCAAGGATGTTTGATGTGAAGCCAGGATTTGCGGCACTCGTTGTGGACGACGATGAGTTCAGCCGAAGAACCGCGGTGCGGGTGCTGCATCGCCTCGGTGCGGGATCGGTGATGGAGGCGGGGGACGGCGAGCAGGCGCTGCGCTGTGCCAGGACGGCCGCGGGGCGGCTTGACCTTGTGGTGTGCGACCTCAGGATGCCGCAGCTCGATGGGATCGAGACGCTGCGCTACCTGGCCACGGACAACGCATCGACCTTGTTCGTGTTTGCCAGCAGTGCCGATGCCCGCGTGTTGCGCAGTGCGCGGGACATGGCGTCGACCTTCGGCATCCGCTCGCTGCGCACGCTGGAAAAGCCGGTCACGCCGCTGAAGCTGCAGGCGATATTCGATGAGGTGGAGGCCTGCGCGGTGGAAGCCTGCGCGGCAATAGATGTGGTGCCGGCCCGCGAGGCCAGCCGCCTGGTAAGCGCGGACGATCTGTTGCGCGGGGTGCGGGCCGGGGAACTGGCAGCCTACTACCAGCCCAAGGTGACGATGTCCGATCGGGAGGTGGCGGGTGCCGAGGCGTTGGTGCGCTGGCATCATCCGGTGCATGGCCTGCTGTCGCCACACGCCTTCCTGTCGGTGGCCAACGCGTCCGGACTGATGGAACAGCTGACCGACCTGATGTTCGCCGCCGCGGTTGCGCGTTGCGCACAGTGGCGACTGGCCGGGCTCGATATCTCCGTCAGCGTCAACCTGCCGATCGAATGCCTGGGCTCGCGCGATCTGCCGCGCCGGTTGGAGGCGGTCACGATCGCTCACCGGCTGCTGCCGGAGCACATGATTCTGGAAGTGCCGGAGGACGGCTGGCTGCGTGACGAGGCCGTGGCACGCGAGGTGCTCACGCGGTTGCGGGTGCACGGGTTCAATCTGTCGATCGACGATTTCGGCACCGGCTACTCCACCACGCAGCAGCTGCTGCAGGCGCCGTTCAATGAAATGAAGATCGACCAGTCGTTCGTCATTGCGGCGCCGGGGGATGAGGAGTCGGCGGTGGTGCTGAGCTCCAGCATCGCTCTTGCGCATCGGCTGGGGTTGACCGTGGTGGGCGAGGGGGCTGAGACGCAGGCGCATTGGGATATTCTGCGCCAGGCGGGTTGCGATCAGGTGCAGGGCTATTTCGTCGCCCGGCCGATGCCCGGCGACGATTTCCTGGCCTGGTCGCGCAGCTGGAAGGCGCAACTGGTCACGGTCTTGGGCTGATACCGGCCCGCCTTGATGCTGACGCTTCCAGCATCAAGGCGGGCCGGTATCAAGCGTCCTGCAGCTTGCGGCATGCAAGCTGTTGCGTGTCGCGGGGCTGGACGGCGGCGGCGCGCAAAATATGACTCATGTGTCAACCTCAAGGCGGGTTGGTATGCGTTCGAAAACATCGCGACCGGCAGTGAACCGTTGCAAGGCGGATTCGGCGCCAAGACCTGCGGCGCACAGGATTTGGAAGGCGTTCTGCAACCCGGCCGGGTCGCCATTTTGGGCGGCGGTTTCCACTGAGCGTCCCGCAATGGCGAGGCGTGTGGCGCCCACGGAGAAGGCGGCACCGGCCAGCCTGTGCGCGGCCGTGGCGATCGCCACCCGGTCGGGCTCGGCCGCCTGCAGCAGGAGCGCGAGATCGGCCTGTTGCGATGTTGCGGTTTCGCGGAACTCGCCGAGCCAGGCGGCGCCGTCGGGATCGGCGGGATCGAACAGCTCACGGTACAGCGTGGGGTCGAAGTCCGGTTCGCAAGCCTCGCCTGGGGGCGCCAGGGCTGGCTGGGGCATCGTGGGCACGTCGAAATAGGACGCCAGTACGCGTGAGAGCTGCGCCAGGGTGAGCGGCTTGATCGCGACCTCGTTCATGCCGGCGCGTCGACACCGCTCGAGCTGTGCGGGGGTGACGTCGGCGGTGAGGCCCACGATCGGCAGATCGCAGAGCGGCGGCTGGGATGCGCGGATGGCGGTGGTCAGCCCGGCGCCGTCCATGCCGGGCATGTGGCAGTCGGTCACCAGCAAATCGAAGCTCGCGCCACGAAGTTGTTCGAGCGCGGCTTCCCCGTGCTCGGCGACGGTCACCGCGAAGCCGAGCAGCTCGAGCTGGCGGCGGGTGAGCCAGCGGTTGGTGGGCTCGTCGTCCGCCACCAGTATATGCTTGCCGGCGGAGCAGACGGCGGTTTGTGTGGGATCCACGCCCGCACGCTCCGGAACTGCGGCGCTGGCGGCGATGAGGGGCAGGGTGACGGTGAAGCAGCTGCCTGCCGCGGGCGTGCTGGTGACCGTGATCTGGCCGCCGAGTAGGTGGGTGAGCCGGCGCGAGATGCACAGACCCAGGCCGGTCCCGCCATACGTGCGCGAGGTCGAACGGTCGGCCTGCATGAACGGCTCGAACAGGCGCTCGATCACTTCGGGGCCCATGCCCAGGCCGGTGTCCTGCACCGCGAACACCAGCTGTTCGCCGGCATTGCCCGGCGCACAGGTTACCGAGAGGGCGATGGAGCCGTGGGCGGTGAACTTGACGGCGTTGGACAGCAGGTTGTTCAGGATCTGGCGCAGGCGCAGCGGATCGGTGTCGACCAGTCCGGGCAGGGCGGTATCCAGGTGGAGGTGCAGTTCAACCCCTTTGGCCGCGGCCGCGTGGACATGCGGCTGGGTCAGGTCGCTGACGAAGTCGCGCAGCCGGGTGGGTACGATTGCGGTCTGCAGGGCGCCGGCCTCGATTTTGGAGAAGTCGAGAATGTCGTTCAACACGTCGAGCAGGCTGGCGGCGGAGTTGTGCACCATATCGGCCATGCGGTGCTGATCCTCGGACAGCCTGGTGGCGCGCAGGAGGTCGAGCACGCCGAGCAGGCCGCTCATGGGCGAGCGGATCTCGTGGCTCATGGTGGCCAGGAATTCGGATTTCGCCTGCGCGGCACGGTCGGCCTCGTCGCGCGCCGCGCGCAGCACCGCCTCGTTTTCCAGCCGCTGGGTGACGTCCGAGTAGGTGCGCACGATGCCGCCGCCCGGCAGCGGCGCACTGCGGATTTCTAGGGTGGTGCCGTTGCTGCGTCGCCGCTCGTAGCAATGCGGCTGGTCGGACACGCCGCCGGACAGGACGAACTGGCGCGAGGCGGCGTCGAGGTCGCCACCGTCATCGCCGAACTCGCCGTGCTGCCATTGCCAGCGGAGTACCTCGCTGAATTTCGGTCGGGTGGTCATGAGGTCGGCGGGCAGCCCCAGCTTGAGCAGCGCCTGGCGGTTGATCACCTGCACGCGGTGGTCGGCGTCGATCATCACGATGCCCTGGCTCATGTGTTCCAGTGCGGTTTCCAGCAGATGGGACTTGTGCGCGGTGCGTGCCTCGCTCTGCCGCAGCGCTTCGCGGGCGCGGGCCAGACGGCCCTGGCGCACGAGCACCAGGACGGTGACCGCCATCAGGACTGCGGTCAGCAGGATGCCGATGGCGACATACATATGCCGGCTGGCGTCGTATGGCTGCAGCAACTCGGTTTCGCCGATGCCGACGGCCACGATCAACGGAAACCCGGTGACGCCGCGATAGGAATAGAGCCGGGCCGGTTCCGACCCCAGCGATGGCATCGAGAAGCTGCCGGCCAGGGCCTGGGCGGAGGCTGCCGAGAGGCGAGCGGCGATGTGCTGGCTGCCGATGGCGGCGGGCGGCTGGCCAGATGCCTGCGCACTCACGCCTGCAGCGCTTCCGCTGGCGCGAACGACGCCGTCGGTGCCGGACAGCAGCACCACGCCGGCGCCGCCCAGGTCGACCGAGCGGTAGAAGCGGGTGAAATATTCAGGGTCGAGCGACATGACGATCACGCCGTCGAACGATCCGTTTTCGGCGAACACCTTGCGGGTGAGTTGGATCGACCATTTGTTGCTGGCGCGGCCCAGCACCGGCTTGCTGACGAACAGAGCGTCCTGCGCGGGGTCGAGCTGGACGCGAAAATGCTCGCGGTCGCTGAGATCGATGGTACTGCCGGTGGATGCGAGATTGGATGCGCGCAGCAGCCCGTGCCGGTCGGCAAGCGAGACCTGGAAGGTGAAGTCGGACAGCGCCAGCGTGCGCTGGCGCCAGGTTGGAATGTCGAAATGATCGGGATCGCCCTGATAGGACTTGCGCATGGCCAGCAGCGCTTGGTCGGCCTGCTTGACCGAGCGGACGACGTGTTCCTCGAACGCGCGGGCGAGGTTGCCGGTGCTCTGCACCGCGCCGCGCAGCGCCTGGGTGCGCTCGACCGACATGGAGTGGATCACCGAGACCCAGACCAGGGCGATGCTGAGCAGTCCCAGGATGGCGGCACCACTTTGGGCGAGCCTGCCCAGGTGGCGCAGGTGCAGGTGGGGAAGGCCCAAATGGGAAAGGCCCAAATGGGAAAGGCTGGAACGCCACAGCCAGGTCATTGCTGACGGCTCTCGATTGCCGGTCGGTGGATCCCGCCGTGGCAGTGACCCTGGGCGGGGCCGGTTACCAGAACGTTAGCGAGGTGGAGATTGACCGCTCAGGTCAGCCGTTAACTGATCTGAAATTTTTATGAGGCAAGACAATGTTCCAAAGCTGCAGGCTCGGGTGATCGAATTGCACCGCCCGCTCAAATCCGCGGTACGGATCGCCGATCGGCATCAGGTTGTTACCAAGGCGATGGACATCAGGGAACGGGTCTATTTTGGCGACGGCGAGGCCTTGTTGCATCGTCTGCTGATCGTCGGGTCCGAGACGGGGGAATTCGATATCACGCCGGCGAAGTTTGCCGAGACTTTCCTCCCCGAACTCGCCACGATTATGGCGGTGCGGGACGCGGGTCGGGATTGCCGGCCACCACCGTGATGAGAGGTTCCCGCGCCACCGATGCGCCGAATGCGTTGCATGACGTGCAGGAGCGGCTGTTGCGGGCCGGCGTCGCAGTGGGTGACAGCGGGCGTGCGCTGTTGACCTCCGCTGCGTCCCTGCGCCAGCGCTGCATGCGCCCGGACAGCCGCAGCGACGCCTTGATGGCCGAGTACGCGACGCTCGCGGGGACTGTTCAGGCGGCGCTGGATTTTGTGGCGCCGTTGCCCTCGCTGAGCCTGCTGGCCGTGCGTGGCTTGGACGATTGCGCCGGGGTGCGTGATGGTCCTCCGCAAGCGCTGGTGGATCTGCTGGCGGCGGCCAAGCAGCTTGGGGCTGTCAGCGGGCGACTGTCCACGGCACTGGTGGAGGTGCAGTCGCGGCTGTCCAATCTCGCCGAGCTTGCCGAGGATGAAGCGATTTGCCCGTATGGCGCCTACGCAGTCGCGCTGTCGCCTGGGACGCTGCCCGCCACTGCGTTGGCGGCTTAGACCGGGATGATTTCTGGTAGGCGAAGTCATCCCGGTCTAACGCGTGACGCCCTGGGCAGGCCGAAGGCCATCCGGCGCGACCGCAATCTCGCTCATTGGGGTTCAACCCTCAGCAGCCGGCCGAGCAGGGCTGTTTGCAGGCGCACATACATGAAGGCCAGCAGGAGGTTGGAGCGGACGTAGCAGAAATGCGAGACGCCGCCTTCGCTGCTTCGGAAATAGTGGACCTCGGTCGGGAAGGCGACCGGCCGCACGCCGCGCCAGCACAGGCGGATGGCGGCTTCGGGGTCGAAGTCGAAGCGGCGCATCCAGCGGGTGGCCGAGAACACCTCGATCAAGGGGGCGATCGGGTAGACGCGCATGCCGAATAGCGAGTCGCCGATGCCGGCCCGGCGGGTTTGCAGGTCGGCGAGTAGATTGGCGATCTGGCGGCCGAGCACCCGGGCGCGGGGGGCACTGGCGTCGAAGATAGGCCGGCCCAGCACCATCACCTCTGGCTGCAGGGTGGAGACTTCCATCATGTCCGGGATATCGGCAGCGTTGTGCTGGCCGTCGGCGTCCAGTGTCAGCGCATGGGTGAAGCTCTGCGCCATCGCCGCGCGCAGGCCGTGCAGCACGGCGGCGCCCTTGCCGCGGTTGCGGGGGAGTACCAGCACCCTCAGGCACGGGTCCGATGCGGCCATCCGGTGCAATTCCGGCGTTGTGTTGTCTGTGCTGCCGTCCACGACCACCCAAACCGGCGACCACATGCGGCGCGCATGCGCCACGGTTTCGAACAGGCGGGGGCCGGCGTTGTAGCTCGGGATCAGGACGAGATGGGTCTGGCTCGCGACCGAGGCCGGCGTCAGGCCTGGTCTGGCTCGGGCAGGGCGCGCGGCCGCGGGGCGCTGTGTTTCAGGGCGAACGCCTTGATAAAGTAGATGCATTTGAACAGCACCAAACTCGGCTTGATGGGGGAATGGCCGAACACGTCGCCCGACAGCAGCGATAGCAGCGCCTCCTGCATGCGAAACGCATTGCGGGGCGCCATGAACAGGTCCCGCATGGCGGGGCGGTTCATGCGGTAGATATACCACGAGAAGCTGGCGAGCGACTCCCGCACCGCGGCCTCGAAGCCGCGGACGGCGCGGCGGGCTTCGGCGGCGGTGCCGTGCAGCGCGGCCGAGACCACGTCGGCGCCGAGGAAACCGCCTTTCATGGCGAGATAGACGCCGGTGGAGAACACCGGGTCGATGAAGGCGTAGGCGTCGCCGAGCATCAGGTAGCGGTCTCCGCTCATGCGCTTGGAGCGGTAGGAGTAGTTGCCGGTGGCCTGCGCCTCGGAGCAGATCTCGGCATCGGCCAGGCGGGCGGACAGCGCGGGGCACAGGGCAATCAGCTGGTGCAGGAAGCTGGTGACGTCGGTGCCGCGTGCCTTGATGAACTCGGGGCTGCAGACCGCGCCGATGCTGGTGGTGCCGTCCATCAGCGGAATGAACCAGAACCAGCCATGGGCGAACCAGAACACGCTGATGTTGCCTTCGGCCTTGTCGGGCAGGCGGTGGGCACCGCGGAAATGGGCGAAGACGGCGGCGGATTTATGCTGCTCGTTGCGCTGCTTGAGCGAGAGTTTGTTGGCCAGCAGCGTGTCGCGGCCGGAGGCGTCGACCAGGAAGCGGGCGGTGAAGCGGTGCTCGCAGCCGTCATCTGCCTTTGCGGTCGCCACCACGCCGCCTTCGGCCGGGAAGGTCACATCGGCCACGCGGCAGCCTTCCACCACAGTGGCGCCCCTGGCTGCGGCGTTTTTAAGCAGGATGTGGTCGAATTCGGAGCGACGGACCTGGTAGGAATAGAAGAAGCGTTTGTCCCAGCCTTGGGCGAAGTCCAACGTCACCGCCTTGTTGTGCGTGGGAGAGACGAATTCCACGCCATATTTCGGCATGCCGATGCGGTCGATCTCGTTCTTTACGCCGAGTTTTTCCAGCAGCGGCACATTCATCGGCAGCAGCGACTCGCCAATGTGAAAGCGCGGGTGGCGGTCCTTTTCGACCAACAGCACACGCTCGCCGCGGGCGGCCAGAAGGGCTGCCACGGTGGAGCCGGCCGGGCCGCCGCCGACCACCAGAACATCATAGTCGCTCGCTGAATGAGCCATGGCGCACCGTGTGAAGGGATGGGGCCTTTAGAAGACCCTCAGGTTCTCCCGCAAAGTCTGATGCGTGTATTCGGTCCGCGTCAACTGTCGCTTCTGCAGTGCCGGCGTCATTTCGTCGCGGATCGGATGGGTGTATTTGGGTTTGATGTAGCCTTGCACTAGGAAACCTCGCGTGATTCAGACCTTTCGGCGATTCCCCCTTCGGTCATCACGCCCTGGCAAGCGGTGAGGCGCGCGATACCAGTCCGCATCGATGCTGGGGGAGTCAACGTCGATGCGGACTGGTATCAGGCGGCAGTTGCGGGATTGGGCTTGATCTTCTTGCCCTCGTCGGCGGCGCGCCACAGGTACCAGGCGGCGGTGGAGCGATGCGGCGACCAGTCAAGGCCGAGCTCGGCCAGGGCCTTGGGACGCGGCTGCTCCGCCAGGCCGTGCAACAGGCGGTAGCCTTCGCGGACCCCGAAATCGTCGACGGGCAGGATATCTGGTCGCCCCATGTTCATCAGCAGCATTTCCACCGTCCAGCGGCCGACGCCACGGATGATGACGAGGCGTTCGATCAGCGCCTCGTCCGACAGGCGGGCGGCCTGGCGGGTGGTTGGGACCACGCCCTCGCTGGTTTTGAGGGCGATGTCGCGGATGGCGGCGATCTTGCTGAAACTGAAGCCGCAGGCGCGCAGATCCGCCTCCGGTCGGGCCAGCACCAGCTCGGCGGGCGGGAATTCGTGGTCCGGGAACAGGGCGACGAAGCGGGCGAAAATGGTCTCGGCGGCGCGGCCGTGCAGCTGTTGGTGGGCGATGGCGCGCAGCAGCCTGGCGTAGGGGCTGCGTTTGTCGTCCACCGGCGTGGTCCGCGGGCCGAGACGGCCGATCAGGCCCGCAAACTTTATACAGGTTTCGGACAAATGGGCTTCTGCGGGATTCATGGGGTTATTTCCATATAGTGCGCAAATCACGGGGACGGCTGAATTATCTGTGAGCCCCATTGTAGATATGCGGGTTACGCTTGCGTAATTCGGGTTTATCGGCGGTATAGTCTTGTTCAGGAAATAACAAGGCGCCTCATATGGCCCGCGCTCACCGGCTGATCGCTCCCTCCACCGACAAGCTGTATGAGGACGCCAATCGGCAGACCACAGCGCTTGCGGGTCTGGCGGTGACATTGTTCCTGGTGGTGATTGCCCTGTTTCTGTTCCGCGAACTGCATCAGAATGCCGCCATCGAGGACTGCCTGATGGCGGGGCGCGCGAATTGCGACCTGCTGGTTTCGCTGGAGCATTGATCTCCCGATTTCGGCACTGCGTTTTTCTGCACCGAACAATTTGACGCAAGGCCGTTCCGTGGCAGGTTGACCCGATCAGGCAGGGGAGCGGCCACTATGCGGATTTCGGATATGGACTGGCGGATGGTCGAGGATTGGACCCGCATCGACGATCGCGGTGTCCTGCCGCTCGGCAGCACCGAACAGCATGGCGGCCTGTCGCTGATGGTGGACACCATCCTGTCTGAAAAGGTGGCCGTGGAGGCCGCCGCACCACTCAATATCCCTGTGTATCCTGCCATTCCCTTCGGCATCGCACCGTATTTCCAGGCGTTTCCCGGCAGCGTGACCATTCGCGTCGCGACCTATGTGGAGCTGGTGCGCGACGTTTTGGACAGCATGAAGCGCAGTGGCTTCCGGCGCATCCTCATCGTCAACGGCCATGGCGGCAACCAGCCGGCGGCGGCCCTGGCGCAGGAATGGATGATGGACAACCCCGATTGCCGCGTGCGCTTCCATGACTGGTGGAAAGCGCCGAAAACCTTGGCGCAGGCGCAGGCGACCGACCCCTCCGGCAGCCATGCCAACTGGATGGAGAATTTCCCGTGGACGCGCCTGGCGACGACGCCGGCCGATGACGAGAAGCCGCTGGTCGACACCGATCGGATGAAGACGATGCCGCCGTTCGAGTCGCGCAACATGTTGGAGGACGGCAGCTTCGGAGGCCGCACCCAGCGTTCCGACAACGAGATGCTGGCGATATGGGATGTCGCCGTGGCCGAAACCCGTGCGCTGCTGGAGGCCTGGTGAAAATCCTTATCTGGGGCGCCGGTGCGATCGGCGGCGCCGTTGGTGCATTCCTGGCGCGCGCCGGGCATGACATCACCTTCGTGGATATCGCGGCCGACCATGTGGCGGCGATCAATGCCACGGGGCTGCAGATCACCGGGCCGGTGGACCAGTTCACCATCCATGTGCCGAGTTTCACGCCAGCCCAGGTGGGCGGGGTATGGCAGCATGTGTTTCTGTGCGTGAAGGCGCATCACACCGTCGATGCCTGCCAGGCGCTGCTGCCGCATCTGGCACCGGACGGCTACGTGCTGTCGCTGCAGAACGGGCTCAACGAGGTTGAGATCGAGGCGATCGCCGGGCGCACGCGGACCATGGGGGCCTTCGTCAATTTCGGCGCCGACTGGATGGGGCCGGGCGAGATCATGCTGGGCAACCGCGGGGCCGTGGTGCTGGGCGAGGTCGACGGACAGATGACCGAGCGGCTGGCCGAGCTGCTCAAGGTCATGCAGGACTTCGATCCCGCCGCGATCAGCACGCCGGAGATCTGGGGTTATCTTTGGGGCAAGCTCGGCTATGGGGCGATGCTGTTCGCGCAGGCCTTGGGCGACATGGGCATCGCCGATTGCCTGGCGCGGCCGGAACTGCTGGGCCTGTGGCGCGAGCTTGGCCGCGAGGCTGTTACGGTTGGTTTGGCTGAGGGCGCCAATCTGCGCGGTTTCAACGGCTTCGATCCGAAGGCGTTCGCACCCGGGGCGAGTGAGCAAGCGGCGCGCGACAGCGTGGCCGAAATGGTTGCCTTCAACCAAGGCAGTGCGAAGACGCATTCCGGCGTTTGGCGCGACCTCGCCATCCGCAAGCGGCGCACCGAGGTGGACAGCCAGATTGCGCCGATTGCCGCCATCGGGCGGCGCCACGACATTGCCTGCCCGCGCATCGAGAAACTGGTCGCCATGATCCATGAGGTGGAGGCGGGCAGCCGCCCATTGTCCGACGACAACCTGCTGGAGCTTGCCGCATGAACATTTCCTTTGCCGGGCGCACCGTTGCCGTGAGCGGCGCCGGCCATGGGTTCGGGCGGGTGATCGCCCAAAGCTTCGCCGACCTTGGTGCCAGCGTGCATATCTGCGACCTCAGTGCCGCCAATATGGCCGAGACCGCGGCGGGGCGGGACATTCGCACGACGGTGGTGGATGTGACCGACCGCCGCGCTGGGGCCGACTGGATCGCCGCGATCGGGGCACCGGTGTTCTGCCTGGTCAACAATGCCGGGGGCGTCGGCGGCCAGGGGCCGAAGCCGTTGGAGGAGGTGGAGGATGCCGACTGGGACCGGATCTTCGACATCAATGTGAACGCGGCGATGGTGCTGTCGCGGGCGGCGGTGGGCGGCATGAAGACGCTGGGGGGCGGGCGCATCGTCAACATCACCTCGGGGGCCGGGCTGCAAGCCTCGCTGACCGGCATTCAGGCCTATTGCAGCGCCAAGCACGCGATGGTGGGACTGACGCGGCAGCTGGCGCATGAGTTGGGAAAGTTCAACATCACGGTGAATTCCGTCGCTCCCGGCTTCGTGCGCTCCAATCCATCCACCGAACTGCAGTGGCAGAGCTATGGGGAGGAAGGCCAGAAGGCGATGGTCAGCCGCATCGCCATGCGGCGGCTGGGGTCTGCGCAGGATATCGCCAATGGCGTGCTGTTCTTCGCCTCCGACCTCGCCAGTTTCGTGACTGGGCAGATCCTGTCGGTGGACGGCGGCAGATGACCGATATGGCTGCGATCGACGCCTGGGTCGATGACCACAAGCCGCGCCTGCTGACGGAATTGATGGGGTTCCTGCGCGCGCCCAGCGTTTCCACCGATCCTGGGTACGCCGCGGGTCTGGAACGGGCGGGCGCCATTCTGCTGGAGCGGCTGCAGCGGATCGGGTTGCGGAATGTCCAGGCGCTGCAGGAAGGCGGCCACCGCGCCATTTACGGCGAGTGGCTGGACGCGCCGGGCGCGCCGACCATTCTGGTGTATGGGCATTACGACGTGCAGCCGCCGGATCCTTTGGAGCTGTGGGAGACGCCGCCGTTCGAGCCGACCATTCGCGACGGAAAACTGTATGCGCGCGGGGCTTCCGACGACAAATCACCGTTGTGGATCGCGGTTTCGGCACTGGAGGCGTGGCTGGCCACCGAGCGGCGGCTGCCGGTGAACGTGAAGCTGTTGCTGGAAGGCGAGGAGGAGATCGGCAGCCGTTCGCTGCCGGCGATCCTGGCCGCCCACCACGAGCTGCTGCGGGCGGACGTGCTGCTGTCAGCCGATGGCGGGCGGTGGCGGGCGGATCTGCCGAGTGTCAACACGAGTTCGCGGGGCCTGGCGGCGCTGCAGCTGGAAGTGCGGACCGCCGGACGAGACCTGCATTCCGGGCGTTACGGCGGTGCTGTCGGCAATGCGGTGATGGTGCTGGCGCGGCTGCTGGCGAGCCTGCATGACAATGAGAACCGCATTGTGGTGGCGGGTTTCGCCGATGGGCTGGCGCGGCCGGGCAATGCCGATATCGCCAGCATGGACCGGTTGGATTTCGACGCGGCCGGTTTCTACGACGCGATCGGCGCGCGGCCTGGGGCGCTGGAGCCGGGGGGCCGGCTGTTGGAGGCGTTGTGGCTGCGGCCGACCATCGAGGTGAACGGCATCGCCGGCGGCTATGACGGTCCTGGCGGCAAGACGGTAATCCCGTGCACGGCGCGCGCCAAGCTGACCTGCAGGCTTGGGCCGGGGCAGGACCCAAAGCAGGCGGGCGACGCGGTTGCGGCGCATTTGCGGGCGCATCTGCCGGAGTATGCCGACCTGGTGATCGACCAGGAGCGCGAGGGGGTGGCGGCCTATGCGGTGCCCGAGGACGATCGGTTCCTCGCCGTCATCGAGCAAGTGGTGGAGCAGGTGCACGGCACGCGGCCAGTGCGGGTGGGGATTGGCGGCACCTTGCCGATTTCGGCGATGGTGAAACAGTCGCTCGGGATCGAGACGGTGATGTTCAGCTATGCCACGGCGGATGAGAACATCCACGCGCCGAACGAGTATTTCCGCTTGCAGTCGTTCGATGACGGGTTGCTGGCCTGGACGCGGCTGTTCGAGGCACTCGGCAAGGTTGCTTAACGCTCTATCCCCATTTGCTGAGGGTTTTGGTTGAGGGGGGCAATGGTGGGGGCGGCGTTTCTGCTTCCACCGGGGTTGGCCTGGGTGTTGGCGTCGTGGCTGACGTGGGAGATTGCGCGGGTGCTGCGGCGGTGTCCGGTTTGCTTTCTTTGGTCACGGCCTGGGCGCGCTGGGCGCTGGCCTCCGGGGCGGCGGTCAGGCTTTGCTGTTTGAACTGCTGCAACTGCTGGGCGGTGGGCAGGCTTTCGGTGATGCGGCCCGAAGCGTCCCGGAATTCGAGGATGACGATGTGCAGCGCCGGGTCCAGCCGGCTGGCGGGATTGGGGTAGGAGACACGCTGGTCCGATGCCGCCGGGGCCGCCGCGGGGCCGATGGCCGGCGTCGCCGGGCTGTCCGCCATAAGGGACAGAGCGTGGCTTTGCGTGACTGGACTTGCGAGTTCGATCGACATGGCACGAACCGTTTCATATCCGCTTACTGGAGCGTATCTGAGAGGCTAGAGTCGATAGGTTAATGAGTCGTTCGCGTGGGGTGGGAAATTAGGCGGGAAAGCGCTTCTTTTTTGAAAAAAAGAAGCAAAAAACTTTCAAACGTTTTTTGGTCCTTTTTTTCAAAAAAAGACTACTCTCTACTCCGCGGTTTCGACCATCTGTTTGCGCAGCAGGTCGCGAAACGGGCCGGGGCGGTGCGACAGCACCGAGGGCGGGCCGTCGTCGATGACGCGGCCGAAGTCCATCACCACGATGCGGTCGAAGTTGCGCAGGGTGGACAGGCGGTGCGCCACCGCGATGACGGTGCGGCCCTGCATGAGATTGTCGAGCGCCAGCTGGATCGCGGCCTCGCTTTCACTGTCGAGCGCGCTGGTGGCTTCGTCGAGCAGCAGGATCGGGGCGTTCTTCAGCAGGGCGCGGGCGATGGCGAGGCGCTGGCGCTGGCCGCCGGACAGCTTGGCGCCGCGGTCGCCCACCATCGTGTCGAAGCCTTCCGGCAGGGCCTCGATGAACTCGCGGCAACGGGCGACGTTGGCCGCGGCAAGCACCTCGGCCTCGGTTGCGTCCGGCCTGGCGTAGCGGATGTTCTCGAGCACTGAGCGATGGAAGAGCGAGATGTCTTGCGGCACGATCGCCATGGCGTCGCGCAGGCTCAGCTGGGTGTGCGTTGCGATATCCTGGCCGTCGATCAGCACGGCGCCGGACTGCACGTCGTGGAAGCGTTGCAGCAGGGAAACGATGGTGGATTTTCCGGCGCCGGAGGCACCGACCAGGCCGACCCGCTCGCCAGGTGCGATGATGAGATTGAAATGGTCGAGCACCGGCCGGCGGCCCGGGTAGGCGAAGGTCACGTCGCGGAACTCGACCATGCCGTCGCGCGCGGCCAGTTCCAGGGCGCCGGGCTGATCGGGCAGGTCATGCGAGACCAACAGCGCCGACAGCGCCTCGCGCATGCGGGCGATGTGCTGGGTGAGGTCGACCAGCGCCACCGCCAGGTCGCGCGTGCCGTGCAGGATGGTGAAGCCGAGCGAGCAGATCAGCACCAGGTCGCCGGCACTGGCCTGGCCTTGCTGCCACAGCAGCACGCCGGTGCCGAGCAGGCCCGCGGTGATCACGGCCGTCATGATGGCGTGGGTGAGGCGCAGCTTCTCCATATATATGAGGCTGTGGCGGCGGGCGCGCATTTCGCCTTCCATGCGGCCGGCGAAGCGGGTCTGTTCGCGCAAGGTGGCCCCGAAGGCGCGCACGACGCTCATGTTGCCGATGACGTCGACCAGTTCGCCGTCGACTGAGGCTGCCTCATGCGCATAGGCGCTGTGCAGGGGGGTGCCACGGCGGGCCATGAGGAAGATGATGCCGGCCATGGCGAGGCTGATGGCGCCGAGGCCCAGAGCCATCCACAGTTTCACCGTGCCGATCAGGCCGATCGCCACCACCACGGCCAGGCAGGGCGGCAGCACGTTCCAGCTCAGCACGTTCTCGGTCATGAACATGGCGTTGGAGGTGGCGGTGATGCGACCGGCCAGCGTGCCGGGCAGGCGTTCGGCGTAGTAGCTCGGCGAATGGCCGGCGAGATGGGCGAACAGGTCGCGCCGCACGTCGCCGGTGACGCGTACGAAGCTGTAGGCGGCGGTCCAACAGCCGACGCGCCACATGAGGTTGTCGGCAGCGATCAGGCTGCACAGGATGACGAAGGCGGTCCACACGTGGTTGGGGGCTCCGGGGCCGTGGGCGACCTCGTCGATCAGCCATTTCATGCCGTATTGCGTGGTGACCGACGCGATCACGGCCAGCACCACCGCGGCCAGCACCACGGCGTGGCCGCGCCAGTGGCGCCGGACGTAGGTCGCCAGGAAGCCGAGCGGGTTGTTGCGGTACTGGGTGATGTCGGGAGGGTTTGCCAAGGTTCGAGCCATCTTTCGGAAGTCGGGTGAAAATGACTGCGCAATAGGGCCGGTTTGCGGCGAAGGGCCAACCGAGTTTTGCCACAATTGGCCGGTAACACCAGATCATCGTCGCTCTCCAGCAAGTCGAGGCCCCATTCATGCGTATCGCCCAGATTGCGCCGCTGTTCGAAGCCGTTCCGCCGAAGCTGTACGGTGGCACCGAGCGCGTGGTGTCCAACCTCACCGAAGAGCTGGTGGCGATGGGCCACGACGTGACGCTGTTCGCCAGTGGCGACAGCATCACCGCCGCCAAGCTGGAGGCGGTGTGGCCGCAGGCGCTGCGGCTTGACCCCGAGATCCGCGACTGGGTGAGCACCTATGCGCTGCTGATGGAATACGTGCGCCAGCGCGCCGACCAGTTTGACGTGCTGCATTTCCATTGCGACTACTGGCCTTCGTCGCTGTTTTCGCGCCAGTCAGTGCCGTTTCTGACCACGCTGCACGGGCGGCTGGATCTGCCGGAATTCGCCGCTGTTTATGCGATGTTCCCGTCCACGCCGCTGATTTCGATTTCCCATAGCCAGCGTAAGCCGGTGCCGCATCTGGGCTGGGCGGACACGGTGCTGCATGGCATTCCCGCGCAGCTGCTGACGCCACAGCCGGTGGACAGCCATGATTATTTCGCCTTCCTCGGCCGGATTTCACCGGAGAAGGGCATCGAGCGGGCCATTCGCATCGCCCAGGCCTGTGGCGTGACGCTGAAGGTGGCCGCCAAAGTCGACAAGGTGGACCAGGAATACTTCAAGGCCGAGGTGGAGCCGCTGCTGGCCTCGGGCGGCGTGGAGTTCATCGGCGAGATCAGCGACGCGCAAAAGCCGGCCTTCCTGTCCGGTGCAAAGGCACTGATGTTCGCCATCGATTGGCCGGAGCCGTTCGGCCTGGTGATGATCGAGGCGATGGCCTGCGGCTGCCCGGTGATCGCCTTCCGCCGTGGGTCGGTGCCTGAAGTGATGGACGACGGGCTGACCGGCTTCGTGGTCGAGAACGTCGAGGAGGCGATCGTCGCCTGCGGTCGTTTGGGCGAACTGGACCGCGGCAAAATCCGCGCGCAGTTCGAGAAACGTTTCACCGCGCGCCGCATGGCAGAGGATTATGTCGAAGTCTATCAGCGCCTGATCGACCGCCGCAGCCTGCGGGTCGTGGCGGGGTGACCGGCCCGGGTGTGTCCAGCTACGCCGGAATGGCCTTCGGCCCGACCAGGGCCTTGCCCTGGACCCAGCAGGGGCAAAGCCCCTGCACCCCGCTCATTGAAGCGGGTCTCTGAATGGGGAGGGGGTCATACCCGCGGGTCGCCGATCTCTGCGGGTACGCCCCCCTCCCCATTCAGAGATTTGCCTTAACGAATGGAGTCCAGAGGCCCTGCCTCTGGCAGATCCAGGGCAGCGCCCTGGTCGGGCCGAAGGCCATTCCGGCGTAGCCGGACACCCGGGCTGATCAGCCCTGATACTGCGCGGCGGTGACCTGTTCCAGCCAGTTCACGGGGGACCCGTTGAGCTTTTCCTGAATGGCGATGTGGCTCATTGCCGTGGTTGGACTGGCGCCGTGCCAGTGCTTCTCGCCGGGCGGAAAGAATACCACGTCGCCTGGGCGGATGAACTCGATCGCCCCGCCTTCGCGCTGTACCAGGCCGCTGCCTGCGGTGACGATAAGGGTTTGGCCGAGCGGATGGGTGTGCCAGGCGGTGCGTGCGCCGGGCTCGAAGGTTACCAGCGCCATGGCCACGCGCGCCGGCTCCGGCGGGCTGAACAGTGGGTCGATCCGCACGGTGCCGGTGAAATACTCGGCAGGGCCTTTGGCTGAGGGCTGTGAGCCGGCTCGCTTAATCTCCATCGTCGCTCTCCCAGGATATTACGGCGTATTCAACTCGCTCAGGGACTTGTGGGCCTGCGCCACGACTTCCGCGGGCATGGCGTCGGCGAAGTCGATGGCGATCTGCTCGTAGGAGCAGTCCAGGCGGCCGCATTCCAGCAGTGCTTTCAGCCCGTCGATCGCTTTGGCCGATTTCACCGTTTTGATAACGCAGTCTTTGGCGCCGAGCTTTTTGATGTCGCGCTCGGCATAGCCGGCGGCCTGGGTGCGGCCGTGCTTGAGCTTGAGGTATTCGCGATAGACGCGGATCGATTCGGCGACGCGGCTTTCGATGGTGTCGCCGCCCAGGTGTTGCTTCAGCGCCGCCGCGACCTCCACCTCGACAAGCCGCTTGGCGGCCGCCTCGGCGACCGCGGGGTTGCGGTCCTTGTTGGTGTCCCTGCAGATCCGAAGCCAATAGATCTCAGAGGAGTTTTCGATCGCGCGGAATACCGGATTGTCTTGCATTACGAAATAATGGCAGAAATCCGCCTGCAGCGCTACTCGGTGGAGGTCGTCCTTTTTTGAAAAAAAAGACTGAAAAACGCCTATCTATTGAAAGTTTTTTGTTTCTTTTTTTCAAAAAAGAAGCGCTTACCCCGCAGCGGCTCGCCGTCGCCTCGGCGGTGGCACCACCGGTTGCACGGCATCGTCCGGCGAGGTGAGGGCGGCGAGCAAGGCTTCGCGCAATTGGCTGAGCTTGCGGTCGTTCTCGATCTTCAGGCCGAACACGTCCTTCACGTAGAACACGTCCACCGCGCGCACGCCGTAGGTGGTGACATGGGCTGAGGCGATCTGCAGGCCGGCTTCGCTGATCGCAGCAGTCACGTCGTGCAGCAGGCCAGGGCGGTCGCGGCCGTTCACTTCCAGAACCGTGTGGGTGTTGCTGGCACGATTGTCGATGACCACGCGCGGTGGCACGTGAATGGCGCGCATGCGACGGCTCAGCAGGGCCTGCGAGACTTTGCGGATTTCGCTGGCCAGGCGAAGGCGGCCGGACAGCGCCTGTTCGATCAGCACATACAGGCGGGCGAGGCGATGCGGGGCATCGAAGGCGCCGCCGGCAGCGTCCTGGATCCAGAACGTGTCGAGCGCCATGCCGTTGGTCAGCGTGTGGATGCGCGCGTCGACGATCGAGGCGCCGGCGACGGCGAGTGCGCCGGCGATGCGGCTGAACAGGCCGGCGTGGTCGGCGGCGTACACCATTACCTCGGTGACGGCGCGGGCGGGCAGCGGCTGGGTTTCGACCGTCAGCGGCGCGTGGCGGCGCTCGGCCTCACGGATCAGGCTTGCGTGGCGTGCATGGGTTTCCGGATCGAACGACAGCCAATAGCCACCGTAGCCGAGCGAAAGGAAGCGCTCGAGGTCGGCTTGCGGCCAATCCGGCAGCAAGCTGGCGGCGGCCTGGCGGGCGCGCTCCACCCGCACGTCGCGCTCGGTTGTGGCGAGACCGCCGGCCAGCACCTCGGCGACCCGGGCGTAGAGCTCGCGCAGCAGCGTCGCCTTCCAGCCGTTCCAAACCTTGCTCGACACGGCCCGCATGTCGGCCACCGTGAGCACCATCAGGAGACGCAGCCGCTCGGGCGACTGGATGGTGTCGGCGAGGTCGAGGATGGTCTTGGGGTCGTCGATGTCGCGCTTGAACGCGGTTTGGCTCAGGAGGAGGTGATGCAGCACCAGCCAGGAGACGGTCTCGGTTTCCTCGGCGGACAGGCCGAGGCCGGGGCATACCTCGAGTGCCAACTCGGCGCCGAGTTCGGAGTGATCGCCCCCGCGGCCCTTGGCGATGTCGTGCAGCAGCATGGCGGCGTAGAGCGCGCGGCGGGACTGCAGATGGTCGACCAGGCCAGATGCCACCGGGGCGATGCCGGACAGTTCGCCCTGCTCAAGGCTGTTGAGGACGCGGATCGCCTCGATCGTGTGCTCGTCGACGGTGAACACATGATAGGTGTCGAACTGCATCTGGCCGACGATGCGGGCCCAATCGGGCAGAAACCGGCCCAGGAGGCCGGTTTCGTTCATCACTTTCAGCCAGTTGGCGCCGTCGGCATGATTGTGCTCGGCATCTCGGCCGCACAGCAGGTCCATGAAAATATCGGCGGCTTCCGCGTTGTTGCGCAGCTGAACGGCACGGCGTTCGTTGCGGATCAGCGCCCGCAAGGCCAGCGGGTGAAGGCTGAGATCGCGGTCCCGCGCGATCTGCAGCATGCGGAGCATCAGGATTGGCTCTTCGCGGAAGTCCCGGCCTTTCGCCAGCAGCAGCTGACCGTCGGCCAGCACGAAGCCTGCCGCGATCAGGGGCGCGTCGGTCTCGGGGGCGACCGCGGGCGGGCCGAGGGCTGCGCGCAGCAGGGCGGGCTCCAGCACATGGGTGAGCCTTGTGACCTCGCGCGCGGTCAGGAAATAATGGCGCATGAAGCGCTCGACACCGTCCTGGCGTCCGTGGCGGGTGTAGCCCATGCGGGCGCCAACCACGGGTTGCAGGTCGAAGGTCAGCCGCTCCTCGGCGCGGCCTGCGACATAGTGGAGGTGAAACCGCAGCGACCATAGGAAGTCCCAGCTGCGCAGCGCGAGCCGGGCCTCGGTCAGAGTGATGATGCCGGCGGCGGGGCCCTCGGGCTCGGCCAGCTGCAGCATGTTGCTGACGCCGTAGATGGCGCGGGCGAGCCAGTAGAGGGTTTGCAGGTCGCGCAGGCCGCCGCGGCCCTCCTTGATGTTGGGCTCGACCACGAACGGGCTGTCGCCGTAGCGTCGGTGACGGTTGTCGCGCTCGGCCTTTTTGGCGGCGACGAAGGCTGCGACCCGGCCGATCCGGCTTTCGGCAAAGGCTTCGTTGAATTCTGTGAACAGGGTGCGGTCGCCGGCGATCGGCCTGGCGTCGAGCAGCGAGGTGAAGATTGTGGTGTCCGCCTCGCTTTCGTGCAGGCAGTCGGCGACCGAGCGGGTGGCGTGGCCAACCTTGAGCCCCAAGTCCCACAGGAAATACAGCATGAACTCGACCGCCCGCAGCGTGGCAGGCTGGGGTTCGGGGGTAGTCAGGAACAGCAGGTCGATGTCGCTGAACGGGGCCAGCACGCCGCGGCCGAAACCGCCGGTGGCAGCGATGCACAACGGAGATTGCACGGCACCCGGGTTGGCTGCGCCATGCAGGTTCAGCGTATAGCCGAACAGGGTGACGATCAGGCCTTCAGTGAGCTTGCCGAGCCTGCGCGCCGCCGGCACGCCGCTGATGGTGCCCATTTCGAAACTGTCGCGCACGTCCTGCTGGATGCGGGCGAGGTGGCGGCGGAATGTGGCCAGCGCTTCCTCCCGCCGGGGCACCGGGCCCTGGGCGGCGAGGGCTTTGAGAAGTTGGTCGGTGGCCGCTTCGATTTCGAGCGGCAAGGGCGTGGGGGCGAGCATGAAGGTGATGTTAATCCCGCAATTATGAACGCGACAGCTTGCACAACGCATATATCGCGTCGAGCGCATCGCGCGGGCTCATCTGATCTGGATCGAGCGCGGTCAGCGCGTCAACGAGCGAATGATCCGCGGGGAGGCTGGGTTCCGTGGCTTCGGCCGGCTCCGCGCCGGCGAACAGGGGCAGGCTGGCAGCATCGGTGAGGCGACCGGCGCGGGTTTCGAGCGCCTTCAGCAGCTGGGCGGCGCGTTTGACCACAGGTGGCGGGACACCTGCGAGCTGGGCGACATGGACGCCCCAGCTGCGACCGGCCGCACCGGCTCCGACCTCGTGGAGGAACACAACCTGGCCGCGGAACTCCTTCACCCGCATGGCGTGCGGGGAGAGATTGGGCAGTTCGCCCCTGAGTTGGCTGAGCTCGTGGAAGTGGGTGGCAAAGATTGCCCGGCAGCGCAGCGCGTTGTGCAGCGATTCCAGCACCGCCCAGGCGATGGCCAGACCGTCCAGCGTGGCGGTGCCGCGGCCGATCTCGTCGACCACCACCAGGCTGCGGGGGCCGGCCTGGTGCAGGATGGCGGCGGTTTCGGTCATTTCCACCATGAAGGTGGAGCGGCCGCGGGCGAGGTCGTCGGCAGCGCCCACGCGGGAGAACAGCCGGTCGACGATGCCGAGGCTGGCCTGGGCGGCGGGCACCGGCAGGCCGGCCTGGGCCAGGATGACGATGAGTGCGTTCTGCCGCAGGAAGGTGGATTTGCCGGCCATGTTGGGGCCGGTGAGCAGCAGCAGGCGGCGGTCGGGGGCGAGGTCGCAGTCGTTTGGCACGAAGGCGTTGCGGCTGGCGGAGGTGGCGGCGGCCAGGGCCTGCTCGACCACAGGGTGGCGGCCGGCGACGATTTTGAATTCGGTGCCATCAGTGACGTGGGGGCGCACCCAGGTGCCGGGTTCGGCCAGACGTGCCGCGGATTGGGCGACATCGATGCGGGCCAGCGCCGCGGCGCAGGCGGCGATGGCTTCGGATCGTTCCAGGGTTTGCGCGACCAGATGGGCGAACACCGCGCGCTCGCGCTGGGTGGCGCGGTCGGCGGCCTCGGTGATGCGGCGGTCGAGGTCGGACAGCTCGGGCGTGGTGAAGCGGGCGCCATTGGCCATGCCCTGGCGCAGGGTGAGGTCGGGATGGTCGCGCAGCTTTTCGACCGCGATGGCCGGTGCCTCGATGACATAGCCGAGCTGGGCGTGGTGCTTGATCTTGATGCTGGCGACGCCGAAGCGCTGGGCGAAATCCAGCTGGAGCGAGGCGATGACACGCCGGCTGTCGTCGCGCAGGCTGCGGTGGGCGTCGAGCTCGCCGTCGTAGCCGGGGGCGATTGCGCCGTCCTCCAGCCGCAGCGGGGCGGGCTCGGCCAGGGCCGCGGACAGGATTGCGAGCAGCGCCGGGGGGACCGAAAGGGCGGATCTTGCGGCGGCGAGTTCGGTGGGCAGCAGGCCTTCGAGCAGGGTGGCGATTCGGCTGGCGGCGGCGAGGGCGGCAGCGATCGCGGCGAGGTCGCGCGGGCCGGAGCGGTTGAGCGAGAGCCGGGCCAGGGCGCGGGTGGCGTCTGGCACGGAGCGGAGATGGGCGCGGATTTGGGTGGCGATTTCGCCGGCGCCTGCGCCGAGCAGCCAGGACCAGGCGTCCTGCCGTTGTGCGATGGTTTCGATGTCGGTGAGCGGGGCTGTCAGCCAGGCTGCGAGCAGCCGGCTGCCGGCTGCGGTGTGGGTGCGTTGAACGGCTGCCAGCAGCGTGTGGGCCAGCCCGCCGTCGCGCGCGCGGGTGATTTCCAGGCTGGCGCGGGTTGGTGCATCCAGCTCCAGCCGGCCGGCCTCGCCGCGGGGCGATGGGGGGGACAGGCGCGGCAATTGGCCGGCCTGGGTGGTGCGCACGTAGTCCAGTGCCATGGCGGCGGCCTGGGTTTCGGCTTCGGAGAAGCTGCCGAAGGCGTCGATGCTGGCAGTCGCGAAGGCTTCCGCCAGCCTGCGGGTCGCCTGGGCCGTGGCGAGGGGGGTGGCGGAGGTGCGGCGGGGGGCGAATTCGCCGAGGTCGATGTCGCCGTCGGCCAGGATCTCCGCGGGGTCGAGCTGGCCGAGCAGGGCGGGCAGGCTGGCGGCTACAACCGACTGCGTTTCGAACAGGCCCGTCGACATGTCGAGCCAGGCAGCACCGATGCGTGCGCCATGGGCCACCAGGGCGAGCAACAGATTGGGCCTGGCTGATTCGAGAAGCGCGTCCTCGGTCAGCGTGCCCGGGGTTACCAGCCGGACGACGGCGCGGCGGATCGGTGCCTTGCCGGTGCGCAGCTTGGGGTCTTCCATCTGTTCGCCGACGGCCACGCGAAAGCCGCGGCGGATCAGGCGGGTGAGATAGGCATCGGCGGCATGCACGGGCACGCCGCACATGGCGATTGGCGTGCCTGCGTGTTGGCCGCGATGGGTGAGGGCGATGTCGAGTGCCCCGGCTGCGGCTTCGGCGTCGGCGAAGAAGAGTTCATAGAAGTCGCCCATGCGGAAGAACAGCAGGGCGTCGGGGTGTTCGGCCTTGAGGGCGAACCATTGGGCGATGGCGGGGGAGGCGCCGGCGGCGTCGAGGGTGGAGAGATCGGACATCACTCACTCTACAAGGCGCGATCGCTTCTGCGAAGGCGCGGTTTGGGGTGGTCGATCTCGATATCGCATCCGCGGTCCGTACCGGCCTCTGCTCCAGTTTCCAATCCGTGGTGTGGACGAGACTTTTGGATTTCCCGACGACGAGGAGTTTTGGTAGAGGCCGCGCCGGCGTTCTCCGGGATTTATGCGCGCACGGCTCGTTACGGGAAATTGCGTAATTGCTTTGTTGTGGTAATTATGTTCTTCTCGTGTTCATGAGTTCTCTCGCCCTCTCACTGACCGAACGCTTCTCGCTGTCCATTGATGGACTGTTGCGGGCGGTGGCGGCTGCGATTGTCGGGGGGCGGATGAATGGTGCGGTGATTTTGCTGGTCTGGACCCGGATCAAGCGCACGGAGACGCGGGTGTTGGCGCTGGTGGCGGCGATCCGGGCCGGGCGGGTTCGCGGTGGTTGGGTGGTGGAGGCGCGGGCCACCTGTGCCTCGGCCGCCCCCCGGGCTGTGCCGCCAGCTTTCTTGAAAGTGCCGCGCAGCTTCGCCTGGTTGATTGTGCTGGTGCCTTACCATGCCGCTGGATATGCGAGCCAACTGCGGCATCTGCTGGCTGAGCCCGATATGGTGGCGCTGCTGGCGGCAACCCCTCGGTTGGGCAAGATTTTGCGGCCGCTGTGCCGGATGCTCGGGATTGAGGCGGAACTGCTTTCGCCGTTGGTCCTGGTTACGCAAAAGGTTGTTGCCGAAGTTGCGGGAGCATTCGTCGTCGAAGTCTCGACAGAGGTTGTTCCGGAGATCGCGATACAGGGTGTGGTTGGTGATCGGCGGATTGCGATTCAACCGGGCGGCGATGGGGGCACGTGGCCGGCGCCGGAGGGTGGGTTTTTTAGCCCGGCCTGAGGGCCACTATTCCGCACGTCGTAATTGTTACGATATCAAAACGTAAAGCGGCCAAGGCGCCTGGGTCCGCGAGGTGGGTTTGGCCGGTGGCCCTGGCATTGCGCCGGCCACCGCACCTGCGAAGCTGCCGGGTTGCTCCATGGCGGCCCAGCGGTCAGATTGCGGGTCGGAAAACGCATTCCAAGGAACACGACATGGCTGACGGCATCGCCCCTGCAAACTCCGATTCCCGCACCACGAGGGTCTCGGCCGAGGAGGCGCTGGCCCTGCATAGCTCGGGCCGGCCCGGCAAGCTCGAGACCCGCATCTCCAAGCCGATCACCACTGCGCGCGACCTGTCGCTGGCCTATTCGCCGGGGGTGGCCGAGCCTTGCCTGGAGATCCATCGCGATCCGGCGTTGGCCTATGAATACACCACCAAGGGCAACATGGTGGCTGTGGTTTCCAACGGTACCGCCGTCCTGGGGCTCGGCAATCTCGGAGCGCTTGCCTCCAAGCCGGTGATGGAGGGCAAGGTGGCGCTGTTCAAGCGCTTCGCCGATATCGACGGCATCGACCTGTGCATCGATACCGAGGACGTGGACGCCATCGTCAACTGCGTGCGCTACCTCGGGCCTTCGTTCGGCGGCATCAACCTCGAGGACATCAAGGCGCCGGAATGCTTCATCGTGGAGCAGCGGCTGCGCGAGTTGATGGACATTCCGGTGTTCCATGACGACCAGCACGGCACTGCGATCGTGGCGGCGGCGGGGCTGATCAACGCCTGCCATCTGACCGGGCGGGAGCTGCGGACGGTCAAGCTCGTGGTGAACGGGGCAGGGGCTGCGGCGATCGCCTGTGTCGAGTTGCTGAAGGCGATGGGCGCGCATCCGCAGAACATCACGCTGTGCGACACCAAAGGCGTGGTCTACCAGGGCCGCACCGCGGGCATGAACCAGTGGAAATCGGCGCATGCCATCAAGACCGAGGCGCGCACGCTGGCCGAGGCGCTGAAGGGAGCGGACGCTTTTTTCGGCCTTAGCGTCAAAGGAGCGCTCACCCAGGAGATGGTGGCTGAGATGGCGGACCAGCCGATCATCTTCGCCATGGCCAATCCAGACCCCGAGATCACGCCGGAGGAGGCCCGAAAGGTCAGCCCGCAGGCGATCATCGCGACAGGGCGAAGCGACTATCCCAATCAGGTCAACAACGTTTTGGGCTTTCCCTATATCTTTCGCGGGGCACTCGACGTGCGCGCCAGCACGATCAACGAGGCGATGAAGATTGCGGCGGCCGAGGCGCTGGCCATGCTGGCGCGCGAGGACGTGCCAGACGAGGTGACCACCGCAGGCTCCGGGTCGGCGGCCGGCACGCTGAAGTTCGGACCGGACTACATCATTCCCAACGCCTTCGACCCGCGGTTGATCTCTCGCCTGCCGCCGGCCGTGGCGAAGGCTGCGATGGACAGCGGGGTGGCCCGCAAGCCGATTGCCGATCTGCGCAAATATGCCCGCGAGCTGTCGGGCCGGCTGGACCCGACCGCCAATGCGCTCGACGCAATCATGGAGCGCGTGCGCAGCCAGCCGCAGCGTGTGGTGTTCGCCGAGGGCGAGGAGGAGAAGGTGGTGCGCGCCGCGGTGGCGTTCCGCAACGCCGGCTACGGCACCCCGGTGCTGATCGGGCGCGAGGATCGGGTTCGCGCGACCATGGCCCGGCTCGGCCTGGGTCAAACCGCGGGGATCGAGGTGCACAACGCCCGGCTGTCGCATCGCAACGCTGATTATGCGGCCTTCCTGTTTCACCGCCTGCAGCGGCGCGGCCTGGTGGAGCGGGACTGCCAGCGCATGGTCAACCAGGATCGCAACGTGTTCGCCGCGTGCATGGTGGCGACGGGCGATGCGGACGCGATGGTGACCGGGCTGACGCGCTCGCCTTCGGTGTGCCTCGCTGACATCGGCCAAGCGATCGATACGGCGCCGGGCACGGTATCGTTCGGCCTGACGCTGATGCTGGGCGAGCAAGGGCGCACCATCTTCATCGCTGACACGCTGGTGCATGAGCGCCCCGAGCCGGCACAACTGGTGGAGATCTGCATCGGGGCTGCGGCGGCCGCGCGGCTGATGGGCCATGAGCCGCGGGTGGCGCTGCTGTCCCACTCCACCTTCGGCAACCCGATGAATGCCACCAGCGATGCGATGCGCGCAGCCGTGGCGTTGCTGGACGAGCGCAGCGTGGATTTTGAGTACGACGGCGAGATGAGCCCGGACGTGGCGCTCGACCCAGGGTATCGCGCGCTGTACCCGTTCTGTCGGCTGACCGGGCCAGCCAATGTGCTGGTGATGCCTGGGCTGCATTCCGCCTACATCACATCTCGCCTGGCGCCGCGGCTGGGTGGGGGCGGCACCATCGGGCCACTGATCATCGGGCTCAACCAGGCGGCCCAGCTGGTGCCGATGGACAGCTCGGTGAGCCAGCTGGTCGATATCGCCACGATCGCGGCGTACCAGGCGCTCGCCAGGGTCTGATGCGCGCCAGGGTCGCGTGGCTGATCCTGGCGTGCTTCGGTCTGGCCGGCTTCACCGAAACGACGGTGCGCCGGCCGGCGCCGCCGGGCGAGCTGGTGGGAAGCTTCGTGCAGCCGGACGGCGGTGCACGCCATGGTGTGCTGATCCTGCCGGGCGGAACCGATCGCGACGGCAACCGGCCAGGCGAATACAACGACAACCTCAAACTGCTGGCCCAGGGCCTGGCCGGCTGCGGCCTTGCTTCGCTGCGGGTGGATATTCGCGGCACCGGCGACAGCACCAAGGCGCTGCCGTGGGAGCTTGATGGCTACACGGTTGACCTGACGGAGGCGGATGCGGCGGGCTGGCTTGACTGGCTGCGTGCACACACTGGCGCGGTGGATCTGATCGGCCAGGGCGAGGGCGGGCTGACCGCGCTGCGCGTGGGGGGTGCTGCGTCTCGCATCGTGCTGCTCGGCGTGGCCGCGCGGCGTCCCGCAGCCGTGCTGCGCGACCGGTTGTCCGGGCTCGGGCTTTCGGCCGCCGCCCATGCGCGGATCGGGGCGGCCATCGCAGCGCTTGAAGCCGGACGCGGGCCCGACGAGCAGCCGCCGGCGATCGGCGGGCTGTTTCGTCTCGGCACCAGTTATCTGATCTCGCTGTTCAAGCTCGATCCGCTGGCGGAGCTGCGCCATCTCCACACGGCCACGTTGGTGGTCAACGGCACCACCGATCTGGAGACCACCCCGCAGGACGGACCACGGCTGGCGGCGACCCGGCCAGGGGTGACCGCCATCGCACCGGCCTTCATGAACCATGTGCTGCGCGTGGCACCGCGCGACTGGACCGACAATCTGGCCACCTACGAGCGCGCCGATTTGCCGTTGCATCCGCAGCTGGTGCCCGCGCTGTGTCGTTTTCTGGGCGCTGGCCCGGCGCATGGTCGGTAACTGCGCTTGACCGCGCTACGATCCTGTGGAACCCCGGAGTCATCGGAAGGCAACAAATCCATGGACGATACGATTTCGACGCGCGACACCCAGCCGGTCACGATGCGCTTGCGCATCATTTCCATCTTCGGCGGCTCGATCGGCAATCTCATCGAGTGGTACGACTTCTATATCTATAATTTCTTCGCGCTGTATTTTGCCAAGTCGTTCTTTCCCAATTCGAACCCGACGGCGCAGCTGCTCAACACGTTTGGGATCTATGCCATCGGCTTTCTGATCCGCCCGGTTGGCGGCTGGCTGTTTGGTGTCTATGCCGACCGCGCCGGACGGCGGGCCGCCCTCAGCCTGTCGGTGACGATGATGTGCGCGGGGTCGCTGATGATCGCGGTGGCCCCCACCTTCGCCTCCGCCGGCGTGTTCGCGCCCATCATCCTTTTGGCCGCGCGCCTGCTGCAGGGGGTTTCGCTGGGCGGCGAATACGGCGCCTCGGCCACCTATCTCAGCGAGGTCGCGGGGGCGAAGAACCGCGGCTTCTACAGCAGTTTCCAATACGTGACGCTGATCGGCGGCCAGGTGCTTGGCAGCCTCACACTTTTGATCATGCAGCAGCAGTTCACCGGGCTGGAGCTGGAGGCCTGGGGATGGCGGGTGCCTTTCTTCATCGGGGCACTTTTCGCCGTATTTGGACTGTATCTGCGTAGGGGGCTGATCGAGTCGGCGGAGTTCATCAAGGCCTCTCGCATACCGCGCGGCAACCCGTTCCGCGAGCTGATGAAACACCCGCGCGCTGTGCTGCTGGTGTTCGGGCTGACCATGGGCGGCACCACCGCCTTTTACACCTACACCACGTATATGCCGACCTTCCTGGTGAACACGGTAAAGTTGACCAGGGACCAGGCGACCCAGATTTCGTTCATCACCCTGCTGATCTATGCGGCCCTGCAGCCGGCGTTCGGCGCCGTTTCCGACATCATCGGCCGCCGGCCGGTGCTGATGTTCTTCGGTATTTTCGGAACAATCGGCACCGTGCCGCTGCTCACGCTGCTGTCCGGCACGCATGACTACATGACGGCGCTGCTGCTCAGCATGTCGGCCCTTGTGGTTGTTTCAGGCTACACCTCGATCAATGCCGTGGTGAAGGCCGAACTGTTCCCGGCCAATGTGCGCGCTCTCGGGGTCGGGTTCCCGTATTCCCTGGCCGCGTCGTTGTTCGGCGGCACGGCGCCGCTGATCGCACTGTCGTTCAAGGATGCCGGCCACGAGAGCCTGTTCTATTGGTATGTAACCGCTTTGGTATTCATTTCGCTGCTCGTTTACGTCTTCATGCGTGACACGCGCGACCATTCCCGGATCGAACAAGACTGAAATAATACTTGCGCGGGACCGCCGGGATCGTGACCTTGCGGGAATGACGCATCGCCGTGAGGTCGCTGCACTTCCCTTGGGCCTTCTGGCAGCTGCGGCATTCCTGTCGTCGGCCGGGGCGCGGGTGATCGATCCGCTGCTGCATGTGATCGCGGATGATTTCCACGAGAGCGTGCCGACGGTTGCCATCATCATCACGGCGTTCACCCTGCCGTATGGGGTGAGCCAGTTGTTCCTGGGACCGATCGGCGATCGTTTCGGCAAGTTGCGGGTGCTGCTGGGGGCTCTGGTGTGCTACGTGTTGGCCACCGGCGCCTGTGCTTTTGCCTCCGACCTTACAACGCTCACCCTGATGCGCGCGGCCGCGGGCGCTGCCAGCGCAGGCCTGATCCCGGTCGGCCTTGCCTATATCGGCGATGCCGTTCCCTACCAGGACCGCCAGTTGGCGCTCAGCCGCTTCCTGACCGGAGCGGTGCTGGCGCAGGTCATGGCGGGGCCGATCGGCGGCGTGTTCGGCGAATATCTTGGCTGGCGCGACCTGTTCCTGCTGCTGGCGGGGATCGCGGCGCTGGTGGCCCTGGCGCTTGCTGTGCGGTTGCGCGGGCTGCCGGACCGGGTTAACCCACGCGCCGATTTCAGCCCGGCCGGCCTGGTGGGGCTCGCGCGAGCCCCAGCCCCGCGCCGCCTGCTGATCGCCTCCCTGATCGACGGCGGGCTTTTGGGCGGCAGCTTCCCCTTCGTCGCCTCGTTCCTGCGTGAGGATTTCAATCTCGCTTACGGCACGATCGGGCTGGTGCTGGCCTGTTTCGGCCTCGGCGCGTGGAGCTATACGCGATACGCAGCACGCATCATCCGCGGCCTGGGTGAGCCTGGCATGGTGCTCGCAGGCGCCGCGATCATGGCCACGGGCATGGTGATCGGCGTGGCGAGCCCGTTCTGGCAGGTGTTTGTGGCGGTCGAGTTCATGCTGGGTCTCGGCTACATGATGCTGCACGGCGTGTTGCAGGCGCGCGCGACGGAACTGCTGCCTGAGGCCCGCGCCACCGCCGTTTCGGCCTTTGTCGCCATGCTGTTCCTGGGCCAGTCGCTGGGGGCGCTGGGCATGGCGCAGATGATCGCAGGCTTCGGCTACCGCCCTACGTTTTCTGTGGTGGCGGCGCTGATCGTGGTGCTCGGCGTGGTTCTGCGCCCGCTGGTCCGGTTCAGAATCTCAGCAGGCTGAAGGCGGCTTCGCGTCGGTGGCGAAATGCAGCAGGCAAACGCCGAACTGCTCGGAGAAATGCGCCATGGCCCCGGCGCCATGGCCCGAGTAGCCGTCTGGGCGGTCGATCGCCAGCCCCGCTGCGATGTGCGGGAACAGCATGCCAGCGAACTTTTCCATCCGCTCGTCCTCGTTGTCGGCTTAGGGATCGGCCTTGAACTGCACGAAGGCCACGCGGGTTGCGGTTGATTTCGCGTTGTTCAGGACCTGCTTGAGTTCCGGGACCTGGCGATATGCGACGTTGTCGGGCACGGAACCGTGGGCCGCCGGCGCTCCATGCCAGAAGAACCGCGCATCGGGCACGAATTCATAACCCTGACCCGCCAGCAGAGCGCCGCCTGGCGCAGGCCGGGTTTCGGCTGGGCGGCCCGGCCACACCACGTCAAGATTCTCTGGATAGATGGCGCAGTTCACGCCGCCTTTCTGGGCGCAGCGGTCGAGTGCCGCGTTGCGCTGGCCCTCCAGTGTCCGGCTGCCCCATTCGGCGCCGAACGCGCCGTTGCTGCCGATGGCGAAGGCGCGCGGCAGATTTCCGGTCAGAAATTTCTCGGCATAGACGACCCGCCCCTCGGCCGAGATCGGCGGCAGGCGGGAGAGGTCCAGGATTGTTGGAGCCTGAGTTTGCGCCAGGAGCGGCGCCCGGCTCGCAAGCGCCAGAATCACCATGGCCGCACCTGCGATCCCATTGCGCATGCCCGCCTCCTCATTCTGACCTCGTTATTAACCACCCTGCCACTGCGCCGCCGCTTGCGCAATCGATCGGCTCGGCGTTACCTCCCGCTTTCGAATGAGTGCCAGGAGATCCGCCGTGCGCGTGAAGGACGTCAAGAAGGTCGTGCTTGCCTATTCCGGGGGGCTCGACACCAGTGTGATTCTGCGCTGGCTGCAGACCGAGTACAAATGCGAGGTGGTGACCTTCACCGCCGATCTTGGCCAGGGCGAGGAGTTGGAGCCGGCCCGCAAGAAGGCCGAGATGTTCGGGGTGAAGGAGATCTTCGTCGACGATCTGCGCGAGACCTTCGTGCGCGACTTCGTGTTTCCGATGTTCCGCGCCAACGCGCTGTATGAGGGGCAGTATCTGCTGGGCACCTCCATTGCCCGCCCGCTGATCGCCCAGCGCCAGATCGAGATCGCCGAAATGGTGGGTGCTGACGCCGTCGCCCATGGGGCCACCGGCAAGGGCAACGACCAGGTGCGGTTCGAGCTCGCCTATTACGCCCTGAAGCCTGACGTGAAGGTGATCGCGCCCTGGCGTGAATGGGACCTGACCAGCCGCACCCGGCTTTTGGAATTCGCCGAAACCAATCAGATTCCGATCACCAAGGACAAGCGCGGCGAGGCGCCGTTCTCAGTCGATGCGAATCTTTTGCACTCCTCCTCCGAGGGCAAGGTGGTCGAAGACCCCGCCATCGAGGCGGATGAGATGGTGTATCAGCGCACGCTCAGTCCCGAGGATGCGCCGGACAAGGCGACGGTGATCTCGATCGATTTCGAGAAGGGCGACCCGACCCATATCGACGGCGTGGCGATGTCGCCGGCGACGCTGCTCACCCGGCTCAATGAGCTGGGAAAGGCCAATGGCATCGGCCGGCTCGATCTGGTGGAGAACCGTTTCGTTGGCATGAAGTCGCGCGGGATCTACGAGACGCCCGGTGGTACCATCCTGTATGTGGCCCATCGCAGCATCGAGAGCATCACGCTGGATCGTGAGGTCGGCCACCTCAAGGACAGCCTGATGCCGAAATATGCCGAGTTGATCTACAATGGCTTCTGGTTCTCGCCAGAGCGGCGGATGCTGCAGGCGGCGATCGACGAAAGCCAGAAATCGGTGTCTGGCCGGGTGCGCCTGAAGCTCTACAAGGGCAATGTCAGTTGCATCGGCCGCGAAAGCCCGAACTCGCTCCACTCCATGAAGGTGGTGACATTCGAGGAGGACCAGGGCGCCTACGACCAGTTCGACGCCCAGGGATTCATCAAGCTGAACGCGCTGCGCCTGCGGCTTGGTGCCCAGGCCGGCCGTAAAGGAGGAAGCCTGTAATGACTGTTTCGATCTACACCGCCTCGATACCCGTGCTGACGCGTTCGCTGCGCGCACTTTCCGCCATCCTGGCCAAGGGCCAGGCTTTCGCGGAAGCCAAGAAGATCGAACCGTCGGTGCTGCTGGCCTCGCGCCTCGCCCCCGACATGTTCCCGCTGTCCCGCCAGGTGCAGATCGCCAGCGACGGCGCCAAGGGCGTGGCGCGTCTCGTCGATGTCGAAATCCCCAAGTATGAGGATACCGAAACGACCTTCGAGCAACTGCAGGAGCGTATTGCCAAGACGGTTGCCTTCCTTGAGGCCATCCCGGCCGGCTCGTTCGAGGGCAGCGACACCAAGGCGATCACGTTGAAGATGCGCTCGGGCGATATCGAGTTCACCGGCGAGAGCTTTCTGTTGACCTTCGTAATCCCGAACCTGATGTTCCACGTCACCACCGCCTACAACATCTTGCGCCACAACGGCGTTGAGATCGGCAAGCGGGACTTCCTCGGCGCCAACTGATCAGCAGCGCCCGCAGCCAGCGAAGCTGCCGTCTGGCTGCGGGCGCATTCTGAAAATCACGCGTCGGTCATTCGTTCAATGACATCAGCGAAAAACCGCGAGGCTGTCACCGAGCTCCCACGTCATCAGCTCCACCAAGGCCTCCGATCGGGAAGCCTTTGCCGGCACCGTCGCGTGTCGCACGCCGATGTGCGGGGGATAGGGGCTCACCGCCCAGCCAAGTGGCGGGGACTGGAAAGACGAGACCGGCGACACGGTCAGACGTTGTCAAGTTCTAAGGGCGAGGCAGCGTTTGAATGCCGGGCAGGGCCCCGACTCGCGCGACCCAGGTCGCCACCCCCGGTGGCACCACGAACTCGCCTTCGTCGGCGACGTGGGTGTAGGCGAACAATGCTAGGTCGGCGATTGTCGGGCCGCTGTCGGTCAGCCAGTCGTGGCCGGCCAGGCGCTGTTCCATCACCCTGAGTGCCTTGGCCCCCCGCTGGGCGCAGACGGCCAGTCGCCCCGCCTGCGCCTGTTTCTGGCCGCGATAGGTGATGAGGTTGCGCGCCACGGCGATGTAAGGCTCGTGGCTGTACTGTTCCCAGAACAACCATTGCATGACGCGTGTGCGCGCGAGGCCGTGGTCCGGGAGCCAGGCCGTGGCTTCGGCGAAATGGGCGAGAATGGCGTTGGACTGGGTGAGCACGGAGCCGTCGTCCAGCGTGACTACTGGCACTTCGCCTTGGGGGTTCATGGCCAGGAACGCCGTTGTTGCCGTATCGCCCGTGTTGGGATCGGTCTCCACCCAGTGGAACGCATGGCCGGTGAGGCGCAGGATCTGTGTGGCTTTCCAGCAGTTGCCGGACATCGTCATGCCGTAGACCGTGATCATGCGCCTGTCTTCCCGTGGTCGTGGCGCAAGCGTGCAACACGGATCGCCAGACCGTGAACGCATCGTTAAGCTGGCTGCCATGCAGAGCGCACGCCCCGACCCGATCACCGCCGAGTTGTTTCGCAACGCCATCGTGGCGCTGGCTGACGAGATGGCGCTGACCATCTATCGCACCGCCTATTCCGGCGTGCTCAAGAACATCATGGACTTCAGCACCGCGATTTGCGACGGGCAGGGGCGGCTGGTGGCGCAGGGGCTGTCGCTGCCGGGGCATCTCGCCTCCATCCCCTCAGCACTGCGCGCCTGCATCGCATTGTTCGGCGACGACATCGCGCCCGGCGATATCCTGATCATGAACGACCCTTATTCCGGCGGCATGCATCTGCCGGATATTTTTATTTTCCGGCCGTTCCTGCATCCGGCGGTCGAGGGTGAGACAAGTGGCCCGATGGCTTGGGCGGCGACCGTCTGCCACCACACCGATGTCGGCGGGCGCGTGCCCGGCTCCAACGCGTCCGACAGCACGGAGATCTTTGCCGAGGGCCTGTGCATTCCGCCGCTCAAGCTGTTTGCGGCCGGTCAGCCGAACACCACGCTGCTGCGCATGATCGAGCGTAACGTGCGGCTGCCGAAGCGGGTCATGGGCGATCTGCGTGCCCAGCTCGCCGCCTGCGAAATCGGCATCCGCGGCATGGCCGATCTCGTTGCCCGGCATGGTCCCGAGGCCACGCTTGCGTTGATGGGCGAGACGATGGACCACTCCGAACGGCTGGTACGCCACTGCCTCGCCGAGCTGCCCGATGGCGAAGCCATGTTCACCGACTGGATCGACGACGACCAGATCGACGCTGGCAAGCCGATCAAGTTGGTCTGCACGGTGCGCAAGCACGGCGAGAAGATGGTGTTCGACTGGACTGGCTCCAGCCCACAGGTGAAGGGCGCCATCAACAACACCTGGAGCTACACGGCCGGCGCCAGCTATTGCGCCGCGAAATGCGTGCTGAGCATCAACATGGCCAACAACGACGGGGTGTTCCGTGCCATCGAGGTGATCGCACCGCCTGGCACCATCATGAACGCGCTGTCACCGGCCGCCTGCGCTGCCCGCGGCCTGACCGGGTTTCGCGCGGCCGACTGCGCCTTCGGAGCGCTGGCTGCACTATACCCCGACCGTGTGTTTGCAGCCTCGGACGGCGGCAACACCGGGGTTACCATCGGCGGCACCGATACCAGTCGGCGGCCGTTCATCTATGTCGATTTCCTGTCCGGCGCCTGGGGCGGGCGGCCGACAAGCGACGGGCTCGACGGCAATACCAACATGTTTGCCAACATGGCGAGCTTCTCGATCGAGGCGATCGAGACCGATAATCCGCTGGAAGTTCTCGACTACGAGATGCTGCCGGACACTGGCGGGCCCGGCAAATATCGTGGCGGCCTCAGCCTGCGCCGTACCTGGCGCATGCTGGCGGACGAGGGCATTCTGCAGGTCCGTGCCGACCGCGCCACCCATAGGCCCTATGGCCTGCAAGGCGGCGGCCCCGGCAGCCCGAGTCGCAATGTCATGAACCCCGGGACGCCCGAGCAGGTGGTGCTCTCGGCCAAACTCACCATGACCCTGCGCCAGGGCCAGGTGTTCCGCCATGAACTGCCCGGCGCCGGCGGCTGGGGCGACCCGCTGACCCGCGATGCCCAGGCGGTGGCCGCCGACCTCAAGGCCGAAAAGATTACCCGCGCCGCCGCGGCACTTGACTACGGCGTGATGTTTGTCGGCGATACGCTGCTGATCGACGAGGCGGCAACGCGTGCCCTGCGCACCCGCATCGCCGCGCGCGGTCCTGCCCCCAGCCCCGCCTGGCAGCCTTTCCCGGGGCTGGTCGCATGAACCTGCGCATCGGCATCGACATCGGCGGCACCTTCACCGACCTGATCGCCATCGGCGCTGATGGCAGCGTGCGGACCTGCAAGACCGCCTCCACCCCCGCCGACTACTCGGCCGGCATCTCGGTCGGCCTGCAGGCACTGCTGCGCGCCGCGGGGCCGGATGCGGTCGTGACCGATCTGCTGCACGCCACCACCATCGGCTCCAACACCATCCTGGAAGGCAAAGGTGCGCCCACCGCGCTGATCACCACACGCGGCTTTCGCGACGTGTTGGAAATCCGCGACCTGCGCATGCCTCGGCTGTATGATATCAACTGGACCAAGCCAGTGCCTTTGGTGCCACGCGAGCTGCGCCTCGAAGTCGATGAGAAGCTTCGCCCAGACGGCAGCGTCAGGCTCCCGCTTGACCCGGTCACGGTGGCAGCCGCCATCAAAACCATCCGCGAAGCCGGTGTGCAATCCGTCGCGATCTGCTTGCTGCACAGCTACGCCAACCCGGCCCATGAGAACGTTGTCGCCTCCGCCGTGCGCGCGATGTTGCCGGACATCTCGATCAGCGTCAGTCATGCCATCTTGCCGGAGGCCGGAGAATACCCGCGCACCAGCACCACCGTCATCAACGCCACGCTGCAGCCCGTGGTGCGCGCCTATCTGCAATCCCTGCAGACCCGGCTTAACGCCATGGGCATTGTGGCGCCGCTGCGGCTGATGCAGTCCAACGGCGGCCTCGCCTCCGCCCGCGCGGCCGCCGACACGCCGGCGCGCATTGTCGAATCTGGCCCTGCCGCGGGCGTCGTGGGTGCCGCCGCTTTGGCCGCTCGCCTCGGCGAGGCGCGTGTCGTCACCTTCGACATGGGCGGCACCACCGCCAAGGCGGGGCTGATCGAGGCTGGCCAGGTCACCCGCGCCGCCGCCCAGGAAATCGGCGCGGGGGTGATGGCTGGCGCCCGGCTGCTGGTCGGTGGCGGCTACTTGCTGAAGCTGCCGGCGATCGACCTGGCTGAAGTCGGCGCTGGCGGAGGCTCGCTGTGCCGGCTCGATGCCGGCGGCGCGCCCAAGGTGGGACCCTTGTCGGCTGGTGCCCTTCCCGGACCCGTCTGCTACGGCCGCGGCGGCACCATTCCCACCATCACCGACTGCAATCTGGTGCTTGGCTATCTCGACCCCGCGGGCCTTGCCGGCGGTACGATCCGGCTGGACACTTCGGCGGCTCGCGTGGCCATCGCCAGGCAGCTCGCCGAGCCCATGGGCCTGTCGGTCGAACAGGCAGCACTTGGCATGCTCCGCGTGGCCGCCGCCACCATGATGCGGGCGATCCGCGCGGTCAGCGTGGAGCGCGGGTTGGACGTGCGCGCCTGCGCCATGATGGCGTTCGGCGGCAATGGCCCGTTGTTCGCCGCCTCCATCGCCCGCGAGCTCGGCATCTCCCGCATCATCGTGCCTCCGATGCCGGGGCTGTTCAGCGCCTTTGGCCTGTTGCTCGCCGAAACGGAACACCACCTCAGCCGCACCTGGCGCAAGCGGCTCGACCAGCTGACGCCTGAGGTGCTGCAGGACGCACTCGACGAAATTCTGATTGATGGCGACCGGCGTCTGGCGCAGGACGGCTTCGAGCCGGAGCTCCGCCAGGCCGGCGTTTCAGTCATGGCGCGCTATATTGGCCAGTCCAGCGAAATACCGGTGGCGCTTGCACCCGGCACCGCCGAGGAGATCCTTGCGGGTCTGTCTGAAGCCTTTGGTGCGGAGCACAACCGCGTCTACGGCTTTCGCGCCCCTGCTACCGAACCCGTCGAACTCACCGGCCTTACCCTGCTGGCCCGCGGTACCTCCGCCGTGCCCCGGCTGCCCGAACGCATCCCGCCCGGCGCCGCCCATCCGCTGTTCCACCGCAACGCCTGGTTCGAAGGCTCGGGCTGGGTCGAAACCTCCGTCATCGGCCGCGCTGCTCTGGTGGGACGCACCGTGCCAGGCCCGATCATCGTTCAGGAATACGACGCAACCTGCTTGGTGCCGCCCGGTGCCACCGCCACCGTCGATCCGTTCGGCAACATATGTCTGGCGGTGCCGGCGGCCGGGTGAACGATTTCCGCCGGCTCGCAATCTTGTCAGTTGCGGGTTTGATGAAAGCTACGTCAACGTTGCGAACGCGAATCAGTGTCGCCCGGTTTGCCAACCCGAGGGCGTTCTTTCCGAATCGGGCGCTCGCGTCTTTCCTGCAATCTGCATCCATGAGGTCCACTGCCATGCAGCGTCGTCGGCTTGCGAATCTCGGCGTCAGCGCCCTGCTGATCGCCGTCCTGATGGCGTCTGGCGTGCTAGTGCGAAGCACTGCGGCATGGGCTGCGGACCTGCCGACGATCGTTGAAAAGCTGACCACCGACGTGATCGTGCAGGACAACGGCGGCTTCACCGCCCGACAGACGATGGTGATCCACGTCACCAACACCGCGGCCGCGGCCGGACTGGGGCAGTTTCCACTGCCCTACTCCCCCACCATCCAGCCGATAGACGCGATCGAGGCTCATGTCGAGAAGCCTGACGGAACCAGGGTGGACGTGTCGCCGGATGGGTTTCGCGACCAGTCGGCGCCCGGCGACCCGTCGCTTCAGATGTTTTCGGACATGCGGCAGAGGGTGGTCGTGTTCCCACAGGTTGCAGCCGGTGATCGCCTCTTTGTCACCTGGCACAGCACGGCCGCGCGGCCTCGTGTGCCCGGCGGCTTCCAGTTCAGCAACGTGGTGTTCCGTAGTTTTCCATGGAACGACATCACGACCACGATCTCAGTCCCGCCCGGACAGATGCTGCAGGTGGACGCGGACGGATTCGCGCACACAAGCGAGGTGGTCGACGGGCGGACGATCCACCACATGCACGCGAGCTATCCGCAGCCGCTCGCCAACGACGTGGTGGTGCGCGGGCCCTACAGCCGGTGGCCGCATTTCTATGCGTCGACCTTCCCGGACTGGAATGCGTTCGCCGCCAGTTATGCCACGGTGCTGATGCCGCATGTGTTCGTTACCCCAAAACTGCAGCAGCTGGCCGACCAGATCACCCTGGGGATCACCGACCGGCGCGCGCAGGCCGAGGCACTTTACACCTGGGTGCGAGACCACATCCGCTACGTCAATGTGATGCTTGGCAACGGCGGCATCGATCCGCACGACGCAGCCGACATCGCCGGCAACGGCTTCGGCGACTGCAAGGACCATGTCGTCATTCTGCATACCTTGCTGGCCGCGAAGGGGATCGCGGGTGCCATGGTGGTGATCAATCTAGGCAACGAATCCGGGTCAGGCGCCGTTGCCACGCTCGCCCCGTTCAACCACCTGATCACCTACCTCCCTGATTTCGACCTCTATGTGGACAGTACCAACAGCGTGGCCCCGTTCGGAGCACTTCTGCTGAACGAGGCCGGCAAGCCTGTGATGGTGGTGGGCGACGAAGGTAAGGCAAAGCGCACCACCCCGGTTCCGGACGAGGCGATGTCGGTCAGCGAGCTTGCCGTGCAGGCGAGCATGGACGACGCAGGCGTGGTCTCCGGCAGCTCGACCACAACCGCCCGGGGCCCCCTTGCCCTGGCCTTGCGCCTGATTGCCCGGAGCTATGAAGCCGCGGGCAAGGGGGCAGCCGCGGCCGCCCGGCTCAAGCAACTTGGATCTGCCGGGACGGGATCCTTCGCGTTCGACGCCCCGGCCGGATCGTCCGACGAGTACACCGTCGCCGGCACGTTCACGCTGGAGAAGGAACCATCGCTTCTGGACGGACAGTCCTTCACCTTGTGGACCGGTCTGCGTGTGCTGGACCGTCCAGGCGACGCATTGCTCGGCCCGCTGTTCCAGCGCGGGATTGCCGACAGCGAGGCCACATTCTGCTATCCCGGCCGCCAGAAAGAGACCTTGTCGCTGACCCTGCCGGATGGGCGGGAGCTCGATAAATTGCCCAAGGACCTCACGCTCGACTCCCCACTGTTCCATTTCGCATCGCATTGGTCGTTGGAGGGGCAGACCGTGACAGTGCGGCGGGAATTTGTTTCCCATGTGCCCGGGCCACTCTGCGAGGGGGCGACGCGCAAGACGGTGGCGGCATCCCTCGGGCGTATTCGTGACGACTACAACAGGCGCGTCGAGATCAAATGACCCCAGCTGCGCGAGGCTTTCTCTTCCTCGCCAACACGCGACATCACGATGATGAGAACAACAAAAGACACAGGGACGTGTTATCTGCGGGGTGAAATCTGGTCCGAATGATCCGGGTGGATGATTATGTCTGTGACAGGGGAGGTTGGCAGTGTTCAGCCTGGTTTTTAGCCGTCGCTATTCCATGGCCCATCGCCTGATCGCGGGGTCGTCGGATAAATGCGCCACACCGCACGGGCACAACGAAATCGTCACGGTTCATCTGCAGCCGGTGCGTCTCGATGTACTGTGCGGCCAGGTGAACATGGTCGAGAGTTTCGAGCGGGCGAAGTCCACGTGGCATAGCTGGATCGACAACCACGTCGATCACGCGCTGCAATTGTCGCACACTGATCCGATACTGGACTGGTTTCGCATGTCTGAGCCGCAACGGTTAAGCCGCATTCTGATCACCCAAGGCGATCCGACGACGGAGATGCTGTCGGTCTGCATGATGTCCAAGCTGAATGCGTTCCTGGCGGCCGATGGCGGCCGGCTGCAGTGCGTAACGATCGAGATCGAGGAGACGCCGACCAACACGGTGCGATTGACCGGCCCGGCGGCGGATCATTTCCCGCCGACGGAACGGAGTTGGTGGACGCGGGCCGACATGAGCATCAACGATCTTCATCTCGCCCCTGCCTCGCTGCGCGAAGTGGTGCTGGCTTAGAGCGTGATGACCGAAGGTGGAATCACCGAAAGGTCTGAATCATGCGATCAAACAAAGAGCTAGAGCGGGATTACGTCGCCTATCAGACGTCATCCCGCTCTAGCGCGTGATCGCTTCAGGTAGGCGAAGCGGTCAGGCTCTAGTCTTTTGTTTTAACAAGAAATTTTATCGCTCGTTTGATTCAACCCCAGGCGATATTGCCCTAACCCAGATCCGCCACGGCGAAGGGCTGGGCGAGTTCAAGGCTGCGGGCGGCGCGCAGCACCAGGTCGTCGCGGTATTGGCTGGCGGCGATTTGCACGCTGCGCGGCAGGCCTTCCTGGGTGAAGCCCATGGGCACGGTGATGGCGGGCCCGCGTGTGAGGTTGAAGGCGAAGGTCCACGGCGCCCAGGCGGTCCACAGCGATTGCACCGGGTCGACCGTCGGTGCGTCTGCGAGCGGCGGTGGGCCGGGCACGGTCGGGCACAGCACCAGGTCGTAACGGGCGTGGAACCGCGCCATGGCGTTGGCTGCGGCCAGGCGCATCGCGTCCGCTTCCATATAATCGAGGGCGGAGGCGCCGGCTGCGTGCTCGGCTACCTCCACGATGCCGTGGTCGAGCATGTGCCGGCGACTTTCGGGTATTCCGGCCACCACTTTCGACAGGGCGGCACCCCAGATGCGGCCGAAGATTTCGCGTACATCGGGCAGATCGGCCTCGGCCTCCTCCACCTCGGCGCCGGCCTCCAGCAGTAGATGGGCGGCCTGTTCAACGGCGGCGATCCCTTCCCAGTCGACCGGCGCATCGAACCCCGGCCGGCGCAGCAACGCCACCCGTAGCCCGGCGACGCCGTATTCCAGCCCCGCCGTCCAGTCGCGGGGGTCGTCGGGCAGGCACAGCGGGTCGCGCCGATCGTGGCGGGCGAGGGCTGAGAACATCAGCGCCGTGTCGCGCACCGTGCGTGCCATCGGTCCTGCCACAGCCACAGAGGCGAAGGCGCCGAGTGGCCATTGCGGCACGCGGCCGAAGCTCGGCTTCAGCCCGACACGCCGCACCAGGCCGCGGGAATGCGGATCGACCCGCCGGCGTCGGTGCCGATATGCAAGGGCCCGAAGCACGCCGCCGCCGCCGCTCCGGCGCCCGCGCTGGAACCGCCGGTGGTGTGCAGCCGGTTCCATGGATTGCGGGTGATGCCATGCAGTGGGCAGTCGCCCGTAGATTTCCAACCGTATTCCGTGGTGGTGGTCTTGCTGATGATGACGGCGCCGGCCGCCTTCAGGCCCACCACGGTGGGCGCGTCCTCGCTGACCGGCGCCGGATCGGTCAGCCGGCTGCCACGGCGGGTGGGAAAGCCTGCGATGTCGATCAGGTCCTTCACCGTCACCGGCACGCCGTCGAGCGGGCCGAGCGGTCGGCCGGTCCGCCAGCGCGATGCACTTTCGCCGGCGGCGGCCAGAGCGTGCGGATTCATCACGGCAAACGCGTTCACCTGGCCGTTGAGTCGGGCGATCCGTGAAATCACCGCCTGCAGCGCCTCCGTCGGGCTCAGCGTGCCGCGGGCATAGAGGGTCAGCAGATCATCGGCGGTCATCAACGCGGGATCGGTCATCGGCTCTTCCTGCAGGAGGCGGGTTGGGCCACCATGCTGCCGACACGCGATGGAGGAAAGCCCGTGGATCACGCATCACAGCCCTGGCAATGGCCTGAACCGACCTGGCGCGCCATGGTCGAACGCGCAAGAGCGGGCCGCTCGCTGCGCCCCACCGCCTGGCCGGGGGGCGCTGTGTGCGCGGTTTCCCTGTCGTTCGACGCCGACCACGAAACCATCCCGCTGCGGGACGGCGACGAAAGCCCGATGCGCATCAGCCAGGGCCAGTTCGGCGCCCGCAGCGGCATGCCGCGCATACGCGCCCTGCTGGAACGCCACCAGATCCACGCAAGCTTCTTCTACCCCGCGGTCTCGGCCCTGCTGCATCCCGACGAAGTGCGCGGCGTGGCCGCAGAGGGCCATGAGATCGGCATCCACTCCTGGATCCACGAGCTGAACACCAAGCTCGACCACGCGACCGAGCGCGACCTGTCGTTCCGCGCCGCGGACGTGCTGGCCAAGCTGTCCGGCCGCGTGCCGGTGGGCATGCGCACGGCCAGCTGGGATTTTTCGCCCCACACGCTGAGCATCATCCGCGAAATGGGCCTGCTCTACGACAGTTCGCTGATGGCCGATGACGACCCCTACGAAATCACTGATGGCGGCGAGCCTACAGGTGTCGTGGAACTGCCGCCGGAATGGATCCGCGACGACGCGCCCTATTTCGGCTTCCAGCGCCACAGCGCCATTCGCCCCCACACGACCCCGAACGGTGTGGAGGAAATCTTCCGCGGCGAGTTTGACGGCGCCTACCAGGAGGGCGGCCTGTTCCTGCTCACCATGCACCCGCACATCACCGGCCACCGCAGCCGCATTGCCATGCTGGACCGGCTGATTTCTTACATGAAGGCCCAGCCCAAAGTGTGGTTCGCAACCCATGAACAAGTCGTCAAATGGTGCTGGGAAAACGCCGCTGTCCCGGCCGGGTAGGGTCGGGACCCGGGCTCCCGGGGTCTCGACCCACACTCATGCGTGGGCCGGGATGGTGAAGTGGACCGTGATTGGCGTCATCAGGCTGGCCTGGGCTGTGACGGGTGTGCCGTCGAAGCTCAGGCTTTTCACGTAGAGGTTTCGGTCCAGCGCTGCGGTGCCGCCCCAGGCGTCGTTGAGGAACGACATCGCCACATCGTGCGATACCCCGGTGCCACCGAAGCTGCCGGCAAAGCTGAACAACTCGGCGGTCCCGCCTGAATTCAGAAAGGTCACTGTCGGGCTGCCGACGACCAGGTTGTCGATCGAGATCTGTGCCTGGGCATCGCCCTGGTATGCATCCTCGGTGAGACCCACCACGAGTTTGTCCGGCCCGGTGGCAGGCGTCGAGACAGTTTGCGTGCCGGAACTCATGAGGGCCACGGCGCTGTTGGGGGTGACGGCGCCGTTGTAGGTGATGCCGGTGAGATAGAGGTTGCGGTCCATCGTGGAGGTGCCGCCGTAGGCGTCGTTGAGGAAATCGATCGTCTCGGTATGCGCGCCCGGGCCGAAACTGCCAGCGACCGCGAATGTCTGCGTCTGTCCGGCGTTGTGGATGGCGGTGGTGGTCTGGGTGCCGCCCTGCTGCACTCCATCGACCTCAAGTGTGAATTGCGCGTCGCCATTCCAGGCGTCTTCATTGACTGTGAACAGGAATACATCGGGGCCGCTGCCGATCTGGATGACGGGCGGACCGGTTGGCACCGGGACTGGGGTCGGCACAGGGGCGGGCGCGGGTGTGGGAACCGGTGCTGGCGCGGGGACCGGCACCGGCGTGGGGGTCGGGGCCGGAGCGGGCACGGGGGTCGGCACTGGAGCCGGCGTGGGCGTGGGCGCAGCCGCCGCAGTGAAGGCGAAGCTCTGGGTGCCGCCGGCATACTCGTTCAGCACCGCCTGTGGCAGCACTGTGCCATCGATCGACCCGCCGACGACGAACAGGTTCCGATCGCCGGTGGGCCCATCGCCGTTGTTGAGGAAGTCGACGGCCACCGTATGCACGGTGGTGCCAAAATTGCCCCGGAAGGTGAAGCTCTGCGTCTGTCCCAGACCATGGCTGGCGGTGGCGGTGAAAACCCCGCCTTGCGGCGCTCCATCAATGGCAACGCTGAACTGCGCATTAACTCCCTGGTACGAATCTTCCGAAACGCTGAGCAGTAGCGTGTCCGATCCAGTGCCGGTGGTCACGGTTCCCGGCGGAACCGGTGCGGGTGTCGGCGTGGGCAGCGGCGCTGGGGCGGGGCTTGGCACGGGAACCGGCACCGGGGTGGGCGTAGGCGCGGGAGCCGGGGCGGGGACGGGTGCCGGGGTCGGCACGGGAACCGGCACCGGGGTGGGCGTAGGCGCGGGAGCCGGGGTGGGGACGGGAGCCGGGGTCGGCACGGGCACCGGCACCGGCACGGGTGCTGGCGTCGGTGCCGGCGCGGGCGCCGGGCTGGCAGTGCCGGGACCCGTAAATGTGAAGCTCTGCGCACCGCCGGCGTATTCGTTTAGAACCGCTCCGGGGATCACCACGCCGTCGATCGCGCCTGACACCACGAACAGGTTGCGATCGCCATCCGGGCCGTCGCCGTTGTTGAGGAAATCCACCGTCACGGTATGGGCGGTGGTACCAAAATTCCCGTTCACGGTGAACGCCTGCGTCTTGCCGCTCGCCCGAGTGGCCGTGGCCGCCAGCAGCCCGCCCTGCGGCATGCCGTCGACCAGAATGGTGAACTGCGCATCCACGCCCTGGTAGGAATCCTCGGCGATATTGAGCAGCAGGGCATCCGGCCCGGTGCCGACGGTAACCGGCCCGCCATTCGCCACATTGCCTGAGGGCGGAGAGACTGTAGCAACCGTGCCGGTAAAGGTGAAGCTCTGTGCGCCCCCGGCATACTCGTTCAGCGTCGACCCCAGGATGGCGGCGCCGTCGATCGTGGCGTTGGTGACGTAGAGATTGCGATCGCCGGTCGACCCGCTGTCGTTGTTGATGAAGTTCACCGCGACCGTATGGGCTGCCGTTCCGAACACCCCGTTGATAGTGAACGCCTGGTTCTGGCCATGCGAGTGGTCCGCCTGGGCGGTCTGCGCACCGCCCTGCTGCACGCCATCGATGGTGACGATGAACTGTGCATCGGTCGAAAGGTAGGAATCCTCCGATATGTTGAGGATCAGGCTATCGCTGCCGCTGCCGATCACTGGCGGCGTGGGCACCGGCGGCAGCGACAGCACGGGCAATGTGTTGACGCCGTCGGGTGAGGAGATCGCCTTCTGCACCACGGCCGGGATGGCGGCGTTGTTCGAATAGGCGCGGATATAGTCGATGCTGTAGCTCGACGATGCACCCGCGGCCGGCTGTCCCGGCCAGCTTCCGGCCCCGCCCACGGCGAGATCCGCAAGCATGTACATCTGCGCCGCGGCCAGGGCAGGCGGTGTAACGTCGGCGGTTCCGATCAGTTGGCCGTCAAACACATATTGAATAGCGCTTGCAGTCCACAGGAACCCATAGGTGTGATAGCCGGAATATAGATTGGTGCCGGTATCGGTGAAGCCGCCGCTGCTGTCGGTTGGCGTGCTGGTGTGGGTCCAATACTGGCTGATGCTGCCGGTGGTGTTCGGCTGCTCAAGAATGTCGATCTCGGGATAACCCTGGCCCACTGGCAACATCCAGAACGCGGGCCAGAATCCGCGCGACATCGGCATAGCCGCACGGATTTCAAAATAACCCTGGTTCTGCGTGAAGCTGTTCGATGTCTGCAGCAGGCCCGAAGTATATGGTAGCCCTCCAGACGGCGTCGGAGTCGCCGTGATGGTCAGCGCGCCGCTGACGATTGTGAAGGGGCTGCCAGCTGTGCCCACGGGGGTGGAGACATAGTTCTCCGCCTCATGGTTTGTTGGGATTGTTGTGGCCCCATTGGCGAAACTATTGTTGAATATGCCCATATCGGTGGCGCTGGTGAACTCGTCATCAAATGTTAAATGGTAGCCGATCAAATCGAGCTTCGTCATGTAGGCGATTCCTTATGGCGTGCTTGCCAACCAGCGCTGTCGCACGCGTTTTTTTCTTAATTCGGTGTCAAGGCAAGTCACTTATACTGGAGGCTGCCAATCGGGCCGATGTCTTTCCCCAAATCGAAATGGGGCAGCGCCAAAAGCCATGCTTGCTGATCGAACAGCAGGCGGAGCGGATCGCCTGACCATCCTGTCGTCGGAGACTCCCAACATGACTGTAAACAGATTCGTCATGCCTATCATTTGATAAATATCTTTCAGAATAGGTTAGGGTTCCTAAGATAACTCCTGCTCTTGGATAAAATAACACAAAAATATCCGAAACATTGACGATATGAGATATGAGGACTTCCGCATTAGATAACGTAGATGATAGTCCAATTAGGAACGTTCTACATTGGTTTTGGAGATGCAGAGAAACAATCACAGTGTGAATGAACAATTTGAATTATTATATGATCTGAAATATCTTAATTCAGTTCATCAAATCCAGCACCGACCCTCAAATCCGGCAGAAAGTCTTTAGTCTGCCCGATTTCTAAGTAATCAAGAAGGAATCTTCCATGTCCACCAATTCGGCATTCCCGCTGGGCGTGTTCGTCGGCGGCCCGAACGGCAGCGATTCCTACGCCCAGTCGTTGGTCACCAGCGAGTTCAACAGCTTCGTGCAGACCATGGGCACATCCCCGCAGTTCATGGATGGGTATGTCGACCAGGGCCAGTCGATCAACCAGTGGGCCAGCAATGCGAGTTGGACCGCATGGTCCTGGGCCAGCATGCCAGGCGCCAGCGGAACAACGCCGGTGATCGGCCTGCCAATGGCAACCGATGGCGACTACGGCAATCCGGACGCGGTGTTCAGGGATTTCGCCTCGGGCAAATACGACAACGTGCTGCAGAACCTGGTTCAGGCCTGGTCAGACCAGGGGTTCAAAACGCAGTATTGGCGACCTGGCTACGAAATGAACGTCTCGTCCATGCCCTGGTATGTCGGCGACAACGCCCAAACCCAGGCGGACTACATCAGCGCCTTCCAGCACATCTCAGGCGTGCTCCATCACGCCGGCAATGCCACGGGCGTCGACGTCAAGGTTGTATGGAGCCCGAACATCATGAACTGGAACAACGACATCAACGTGATGAGCCTTTATCCGGGGAACTCGGCGGTCGATGTGATGGGTCCCGATCAATACGACAACATGTATCCGCGCGATCTGTACGATTGGGCCAAGAACAACGGGACTGTGGACAGCAGCTTCCAGCAATGGGCGTCCAACCCCATCAACGTGGAGCACTATTTCACCTATCCTTCGGGCAGCCAGTGGCACCCCACCGGCGACGGTCAGGGCAATGGCCAAAGCCTGAAGCAGTTCATCGACTTCGCAAAGGCGAACGGCAAGTCGATCGCCATGTCCGAAACCGGCGCCGGCGGCGGTGGCAACACCGACACCTGGGAGGATCCAGCCTTCGTTCAGTGGCTGGCCAACACGCTGCGGAACGCGGGCGTTCCCATCAGCTACGTCAATCTGTGGGACACCAACGCCAACGGCTCATGGGATTTCTCATCGGGCAGCGCCGGCAAGCCACTGACCGCCGCCGCCTGGCGCCAGTATTTCGGGGTCGGCTCGGGATCGACCAGTGCCCCCGCCCCCGCCCCCGCGCCAATTCCTGCTCCTATGCCTTCACCCACCCCCTCGACCGCCCCGGCGGCCAGTACGGCCACCTCGACGGCCGCGGCAGGAACGATCGTCGTGAACCTGTCGGAGGAAGCCTGGCAAGGCGACGCGCAGGTGAACCTCAGTGTCAACGGACAGCAGATCGGCTGGTCGCAGACCATCACCGCCAATCATGACGCGGGCCAAAGCCAGTCCGTCACGCTGCAGGGCAGTTTCAACACCAGCGGCCAGAACGTGGTGACGGTGAATTTCCTCAACGACGCCTGGGGCGGCACCGCGCAGACCGACCGCAACGTCTTTGTCGACAGCATCACCGTGGGCAACCAGACGGTGCAGACCAATGCAGCCCTCTATTCCGCGGGACCGCAGGACTTCACCGTGCCGGCTGCGTCGATCTCATCGTCGTCGAACATGGCTTTCGCCCTGCCGCAGACGGTGCAACTCGCCACAGGCGACGCCAGCCTGACCGCGGTAGCCTCGGAAACGCTCGACTTCACTGGTGTCGGTTATGGCAACGACACGATTGCAGGCTTTGATCCATCGACGGATGTTCTGAAGATCAGCCGGATGCTGGCGCCGGATTTCGCGGCGATCCAGAACGACCTGCAATCCAGCGGCGGCAATACCGTCATCACACTCGGCAGCAGCCACTCGATCACGTTGCAGGGCATGGTGCCGCAGGCCCTGACAGCGTCAAATTTCGCTTTTGCCTAGAGCGATGTCGCCTGAGGTTGAGTCAACCGTGTCATAAAATTGCTCGTTAAAACAAAATTTAGAGTCTGATCGCTTCGTCTATCAGAAGCGATCAGACTCTAAGACACGCGCCGGGAGGGCGTCGCGCCTCAGCCGCTCATCGCGGCAGGGGGGCGATCGTCCTCGACCAGTTCCCACTTGCCGCCGCGCACCGCACCGCGCAGCAGGGCCGCCAGGAACATCCGCCCCCAGCTGAGCGGCGAGCGATGTTCGATGGCACCCCAGAGGTCGTTCCATCGCGCCTTGCGGTCGGACAGTGACATTGTCATGGCCTGCACCATGGCCTCGGCCATGGCGTCTGAGTCATGTGGATTGACCAGGATGGCCGCATCCAGCTGCTGGGCGGCGCCGGCGAAACGCGACAGCACGAGCACACCGGGATCCTCGGGGTTCTGGGCCGCCACAAACTCCTTGGCCACCAGGTTCATGCCGTCGCGCAGCGGTGTCACCAGGCCCACCCGCGCGGTGCGCATGAAGCCGGCCGCGGTGGCGCGGTCGATACCGTGCGAGATCATGCGCAGCGGCAACCAGTCCGGCTCGCCGAAATCGCCGTTAATATTGCCCGACTCGCGATCGATCGCCGCACGTAACGCGCGATAGGTGCCAACTTCCTCGCGCGAAATGGCGGCGATCTGCAGCAGCGTCATTCGCCGCTTCCATTCCGGCTGAGTCTCCAGCAGCCGACGCAGGCCGGACATTCTCTGCAGCAGGCCCTTGGTCGGGTCCAACCGGTCGAGCCCAAGGATCAGCGTCTGGCCCGGCAGGCTCTGGCGCAGCCGAACCACTGCCAGCTTGCGGGCGTGGGCTTCGGCCATGCGTGCGAACTCATGCGGCTCGATCTCCACCGGAAATGCGCCGAGCAGCACACGACGGCCGGCAACCTCCAGGAAATTGCCGGGCCGGCGTACCGCACCGGCCAGCGCCATGGCGGCAGCGGCGAAATTTGCGAGGTCGCCCTCGGTTTGAAAGCCGATGAGATCGGCCGCCAGCAGCCCCACCACGAGTTCCGCCATATCGGGCGCGGCTTCCAGCATGTCCGGTGCTGCGAACGGAATATGCAGGAAAAACCCGATGGGATTGGCCACACCTTGCGCACGCAGGGCGGCCGGCAGCGGCAGCAAATGGTAGTCGTGCACCCAGATCAGGTCGTCCGGCCCGATCATCGGCGCCACTTGGCTCGCCAGCCGCGCATTCACATCGCGATAGATCTGAGCGTCGGTTCGGTCGTACTGCACAAGGTCCGGCATGGAATGCAGCAGTGGCCACAGCACACCGTTGGAGAACCCGTTGTAGTAGCGATCGTGTTCGTCAGCCGTGAGATCGACGGTCGCATAGTCCACCGGCCCATGCGTGATCACCTGCACAGGTTGCTCTGCCGCGTGTGCCGAGACGGCGCCGGACCAGCCGAACCACAGGCCGCCGCGCTTTTCCATCAGCCCGTCCAGCGCCACGGCCAATCCGCCGGCGCGCGGCCCCGCGGAGGGCAGCGGCACGCGGTTGGAAATCACCACCAGCCGGTTCATCGTGGCGGATACCCCCCGATTGGGGTGCAACTCGGTGACCTCTGCGCCGGCGGTGGCACTTCTGACAGACTGCGGCAGACGGGTCACGGAACGCCTCCATCAAGCACGAGGGCAATCGTTCGCCGCCGTGGTGTTTTGCATCTCGCATCTGCACATGGCGACATTACGGCGAAAACGACGCATTCCACGGAAAGGTTCCGCGGCATTCAAGATGCTGCCGCGGCCTCCCTGCGCGCGGCGCTGGCGCTTTGGGTCGGGGAATGGAACACTCGTCCCATGGAAGCATCCCTCGTCGCACAACTGACCGACTGGCGCCGGCATCTTCACGCCCATCCCGAGCTTTCCACGCAGGAAAGTGGCACCGCAGCCTTCGTGCGCGATCGGCTGACCGAGCTTGGCATACCCTTCGTCGCCAATGTCGGGGGACACGGCGTGGTGGCCACGCTTTCGCGTGGAGGTTCCAACCGTGCGGTCGGGCTGCGCGCGGACATGGACGCGTTGCCGATCACCGAAACCACGGGACTGGCCTACGCGTCGACCAATCCCGGCGTAATGCACGCCTGCGGCCATGATGGCCACACCACCTCGCTGCTCGGGGCCGCCGCTCTGCTGAACGCCGATCCGGACTGGTCGGGCACCGTGCATCTGGTGTTCCAACCGGCCGAGGAAGGTGCCGGCGGTGCGAAGGCGATGATCGCCGACGGACTGTTCGAGCGCTTCCCGATGGAGCGGATCTTCGGCTACCACAACTGGCCGGGTCTGGAGGCCGGCGCAATCGCCGTGCATGCGGGCCCGGTGATGGCCGCGGGTGCCCGGCTGGAAATCGTGATCGACGGCCACGCCGGTCACGCTGCCATGCCGCACCAGACGCGTGACCCCATGGTGGCCGCGGGGCATATGCTGGTGGCGCTTCAATCGATCGTGGCGCGCAATGTCGACCCGATCGAGGCGGGCGTGATCAGCATCGGCATGATCGAGGGAGGGGTGGCCGCCAATCAGATCCCGGCCCGCATCAGCATGCGCGGCACGTCGCGCTATTATTCCAAGGCGACTCGCGCCGTCATCGACGATGGCATTCGAAGGGTCGCGGCAGGTATTGCCACCATGTTCGCCATGGATGTGACGGTCGACATCGTCTACGGCGTCGGTCCCACCATCAATTCGGCCGCCGAAGCGGAGTTGGCAGCGCTTGCCGCCGCCGACGCTGGCCTGGCGCTGCGGCGTGACCTCGCCCCTGCGATGACCGGCGAGGATTTCGGTTGGATGCTGGAGCGCCTGCCAGGTGCTTATATGTGGATCGGCAATGGCCCGGCTGAGCCCGGCCGAGAACTGCACAATCCCGGCTACGACTATAACGACGCCATTCTGCCTGCGGCGGCCGGATTTCTGGCCGGTGTCGCCAAACGGGCGTTGCGGAAAGATTGAGAGAAGCAGGCCTTTTTCGAAAACGACCAAAAAATTTCTATAGCCTGCAGGTGTTTGTTTCTTTTCCTCAAAAAAGAAACTCTGGCTTGCTTTCTTCCTACCAGGCGAGGGCCTCCCGGCCGGCCGTGTGACCGCTTGAAACCGTCAGCTTAATTCGGGCTGCAGCCTGTCATAACCTCGCAGCCGATACCACGCCATCGAAACAAGCCAGCACACTGCGAAGACGCCGACCACGACAAACCCGAAATTGGTGAGATCCTCGTTGAGCGCTTCCACCGCGGTCCATACGCGCCCTTGCAGCCCGAACTGGTCTGCGATCACCCCCGCCGCCTCGATCCCGCCGATCACCAGTGCGACGGCCACGGACGCCGCCGTGATCGACAGGTTGTACCACAGCTTGCGCATCGGATTGATGAAGGCCCAGTCATAGGCTTGCACCATGAAGGCGCTGTCGGCGGTGTCGACCAGCGACATGCCGGCGGTGAACAGGGCGGGGAACACCAGGATCTGCCATGGCGACATGCCATGCGCCGCCTGGCTCGCGGAGATGCCGAGCAGCCCCACCTCCGTGGCGGTATCGAAGCCCAGCCCGAACAGGAAGCCAACCGGATACATGTGCCAGCTGCGTGTCACCGTGCGAAACACCGGCCGCAGCACGCGGGCCAGGAATCCGCGACCGGACAGCAACTGGTCCAGCCCTTCGTTGTCGATCGAACCCCCCGCACGGACGCGCCTGAAGCTACCCCAGATCCCACGCAGGATCACGAGGTTTGCCAACCCGATCACCAGCAGGAAGGTGGCCGAGACGGCGGTGCCGATCACCGCACCGACCGTCTTGAAGTCGGCCAATCGGTTCTGCGCTGCAACGGTGGCCAAGGCGATGGCAATGCAAGCGAGCACCACGATGGTGGAATGACCGAGCGAAAACCAGGTGCCGGCCGAAACTGGCCGCAGGCCTGATTGCATGAGTTTGCGCACAACGTTGTCGATGGCCGCGATATGATCGGGATCCACCGCATGGCGCAGCCCGAAAATCCAGGCGAGGAAGGCGGTGCCTAGCAGCGCAGGGTGCCCTTGAAATGCAGCCCAGGCCCAGACCCAGGAAACCGCGTTGGCGAGGACTAGGCCCGCGAACAGCAGGCGTGTCCTGTGCGCAGAAAATCGGTTCAAGGCAGCACTCCCAGATGCGACTTTGAAAGTATGATAAACATTCAAACTCTGCTTACAACTGAAAATGCAGCGTTGCGGCGTCAGGCAGGCGCGGACAGCACGTCTTTCCACTTGTTTATGAACTCGGTCTGTCCAGCCAGCATCTTTTTCGTCGCCTCCGGTGTGGCGGGTTCGAGGTTGGCGCCATTGTTCTTGGCCCAGGCCACCATCTCCGGGTTGGTCAGAGCCTTGGTGAGCGCGTCGGCCAGGATGGTGGTGACATCGGCGGGAAGCCCAGGGGGGGCTGCGACCGGGCGATACTGCACGAGCTGCGCCAGCTCGGGCTGGCCGAGCGCATGCGCATCCGGCACGCCCGGCAGGCTGCTCTTGTCTTCGAACGTTGCGATGATGCGCACGATGCCGGCCTGCGCCAAGCCCACCATCGAGGTGAGCGAACTGATGGCGACATCGCCGTCACCGCGCACCGTGCCGATGATGTAGTCATTGCTGCCCTTGTAGCCGGAGATGATCTGGCCGCGGATCCCCAGCAGCTTGTTGGCGATCAGCGTCGCCGCATTGGCCATTGACGCCGGACCGGTACAAGGGAATTTCACCACGCGCTTTTTCGACAGCGCCATCACGTCATCCATCGACTTGATCGGCGATTCCATACCAACGCAAACAGCATAAGGATCGCTGCCGAGATTGCCGATCCAGCTGAACCTCGAAAGATCGTAGCCGGCATTGCCCTGTAGCATCTGAAGGATCAACGCGCCCGGCATGTTGAGCACCGAGATCATGCTGCCGTCCGGCTTGGCATGATAGAGCTGGCTCGCCGCCTTCGCCCCGCCGGCGCCGTCGAGATTGACCGGAATGATGCGCGTGCCCGGCGGCAGCGCATCGATCATATGCGGAATGGCCGTGCGTACATAGGCATCGAACCCGCCGCCGGGCGCATAGGGGATCAGGAACGTGATGTCCTTGTGCGGCAGTCCCGCGGCGGCGGCGAATGCGGGCAGAAGCGCCGAGGCGCCCACTGCCATGAGTGTTCTGCGACCGATGTTGACCATCGTTGTCTCCTCCCTTTGACCAGAGGCTACGCCGGTTTGGGCGCAGCTTCCACCTGATCGAACCAGTCCATGCCCATCTTCTTGATGATGCGGTTGCTGATCACGATCAGGCGCGCTTCAGAGGTGGCCGAACTGTTCAGATGCTGGTGCACCGTATAGGGCGGAATGAAGATGAAATCGCCGCGCTTCCAATCGTAGCGCTTCGGGGTCTCTTCCCATTTCCAGTGATACACCTCCTCGCATTGGTAGCTCATGTCCCAGTGCAGATCATAGCCTTCGCCTTCCACGACGAAGATGATCTCCTCCCACATGTGCCGATGCTTGCCCGATGCGCCACCGTTGGGCGCGAGGAACTGCATGTAGGCATCCACGCACATCTCGGCCGAGCCGAAGCGTTCATGCATGAGATGCTTGATGAGTCCGTCGTCGCATTCCTCCATCGGCATCATCTCGGGACTGATGACCTTGGGGCGCTCGTCATATTCGGCGCGGAAATCCTTGGACTGCTGAACGTCGTCGGCGCGGAAGCTGCAGGTGCCGCCGCTGACCCGGGCGAAATCCTCTTCGCGAAGAATGGTGCTGCTCATGTCTATGTCCTTCTCAAGGCGCTAAAGCGGAATGACGTCTGATCGGCGACGTAATCCGGTTCTAGCTCTCTGTTTTATCGCGTGATTCAGACCTTTCGGTGATACCGCCTTCGGTCATCACGCTCTAAAGGTCGGTCGGTGGCTTGAAGCCTTCCCAGCCGGTCTTGGGCGGGTATTCCACAATTTGCTGCAGCATCAGGTGCATGAACAGGAACAGCGGCTTCGCCTTGAACACGAGCACGATCGCCTCGTTGTCAGGGTCATCGTTGAAATGCTGATGCACGCAGCCGTTCTCGACGATCATGATGTCGCCGGCCTTCCATGGCACCAGCTTGCCGTCGTGCACGTCATGCCCGCGGCCCTTGATGATGTAGAAGCAGGCGGAGTTGAGATGGCCGTGCTTCTGGCCATAGGCGCCAGGGGCGAACACCTCCAGATGGCACTCGATCGACTGCGTCACCTTCGCGTGCTGCGGGCTGATCACATGCTTGCCGAACAGCCCCGGCCCACCCTTCCACGGCATCGCCGTTGACGAGTACACACGCGGTTCATCCACCAGCGTTTTGTAAAGATGGCTGTAGGTGCCTTCAAGCGCCCGCACGAAGGTGCGCTTCTTGGCCCAGCGTTCCCAGTTCTGGTTCTCGGCGTCAAGGTCGTGCGGCCGCTCGTTGCGCAGCGCGCTGGGCGGGTTCGCCGCAGGCTCCTTCTGATCGTAAAGGCCGGTCATACAGTCACTCCTTGTTTCGTTAAACTTCGCCGCCGAACAGCAGGCCGGCGAACAGGTCGAGTTGCAGCACCTGGTTGAACACTGCCCACAGCGCGAGCGGCACCAAGGTCGCGGTGACAAGGCTCGCTACCAAACCGCGGCGGCCGGCGACCCGCAGTGCCACGAACATGAACAACGCCACCGCCGGCAGCAGTCCCAGCACGAGCATGGCGCCGCCGAGCAGCAACACGCCGCCGACGGCGACACCCTGGCGGCGCAGATCGGCCTGCGCGCGCATCGGCTTGGCCGGCGGAGAAATCTGCAGCGCCACGAGATCGACGACGCACAGCAGCAGCGTCACCCAGCCCACCTGGAGTGGCATCGCCGCGGCCGCGGCCGGAATGCCGTTGCACAGGAACAGATAGACGATTGAGACGGTGCCGAAACATAGCGCCGGCAACCGGTCGCTCAGGCCACGGCTCATGCCGGCGCCCGCCTGGTCCGTGACAGCCCAAGTGCACGGCCGAGATGGCGGCTGATCGGCCGGCCCAGCAGAGCGATCAGCAAAACCGCAATCAAGACCAGGCACACCGGTCGCGTGACAAACAGGCTCCAATGCCCATCCGACATCATCAGGCTTTGCTGGAAGTTGCGCTCGATGCCTTTGCCGAGCACCAGGCAGATCACGATGGGCAGGCGCGGAAATTCATACAGCGACATGCAATAGCCGATGACCCCAAACAGGCAGGACACCACCACGTTGCCGATCGACTGGTCGACCGCCCACGACCCCACCAGCGCCACGGACAGCACCAGCGGCACCAGAATCGTCGCCGGTACCGTGGTGATACGCGCCAAGGGACGCACGAACAAAAGCCCGGCGAACGAGGCGATGACGCAGGACAGGGTCAGCGCCCACACCAGCCCGTAAATTTCGGTCTGGTTGTTGATCAGCATCAGCGGCCCGGGCTGCATGCCGTGCAGCACCAATATGCCAAGAAACACTGCCATTTCCGCACTGCCGGGAATGCCGAACGCGAGGGTGGGGATCAGCGTACTGCCGTCCTTGGCGTTGATGGCCGCTTCCGGCGCAATCACACCCTGAATGTTCCCCCGGCCGAAGCTGTCGGGATCCTTCGAGACCTGCACAGTGACGGAATACGACAGGAACGCCGCCACCACCCCGCCCACGCCGGGCACTGCGCCCACCACGGTGCCGATCAGGGAGCCACGAATGACGGTCGGCCAATGCCGGAACGTCTCCATCACCCCGTCCCACATGCCGCCGATGCGCGTGGCGCCTGCATCGTTGGAAATGGTGCCCCCCTTCACCCATAATCGGATCATCTCGGTGACCGCGAACAAGCCGATCAGCGCCGGGACCAGGCGAACGCCGTCCCATAGATATTCCATGCCGCCAGTCATTCGCACCGCGCCGGTGACGTCCTCATAGCCGATGAAGGCCACCATCAGGCCAAAGCCGCCCGAGATCAGCCCGTGTAGCAAACGCCCGCGCGCGGCGGCCGCGACCATCACCAGCCCCATAATGGCGAGCAACAGGAATTCCGGCGGGCCGAACAGCAGCACGATGGATTTCGAGATCGGCAGCACCAGCAGCAGCGAGAAGGTGCCGATGATCCCGCCGATCGAATTGGCACTGGCGGCCGCCCCGATCGCCAGGCCGGCCCGGCCCTGCTGGGCCAACGGATAACCATCAAGACAGGTCGCTGCATTCGGCGCAGAGCCCGGCGTGTTCAGCAGGATTGCCGAAATACTGCCACCCATCGGCACCGCGCCCATGACACCCCCGGCCAGGGCAAGTGACGTGATCGAGTCGAGACCATAGGTCAGCGGGATCATCAGGGCGAGCGCCGTGGTGCCGCCCAGGCCAGGGATGGCGCCAAACACCAGTCCCACGGCCATGCCGACCACCATGAACAACAAGGGTTTGAGGTGCAGCAGCCCCTCAAACCCCGATGCCCAGATGCCCAGCAGTTCCGTCATTCCCGTTCCCTCGGTGCTTTCGGCAGTGAATTGGGTCGCTGCGTTGCAGGCTCTTGTCGTGGTCTGGCGCAGGGCATACGTTCGCTGGGCGAACATATATGCGTATTTGCGCACACGCAATCGGCTTTTCCCCCGCTGTCAACATGCCAGCCGCTGGTGGCACCATGGCTTGACCGCTGAGGGCCGGTGTGTTGCGTCGCACAAGATATCAGGTGGGAGGGACAGATGGCCGTCGAGACCTTGAGGGAGGCGCCGCCCGCCCCAGAGCCACCAGTGCCGGGCCCGCTCGCCCTGTTTCTCGCCTTCGGAAAGATCGGCATCACCGCATTCGGTGGCGGCCTGTCCGGCTGGGTCATGCAGGACATGGTTCGCAAAAGGCGCTGGGTCAGCGAAGACGATTTCCTTGCCGGGCTTGCGATGTCGCAGGCGCTGCCTGGGGTGAACGTGGTCAATCTTGCGATCTGGATCGGCTACCGGATGGGCGGCGGACTTAGCGCTCTGTGCTCGGCGCTGGGGATCGTGGTGCCCCCGATGATTATGGTCAGCCTGTTCGCGTTGGTCTACGAATGGCTGGCCCGTTTCCCGGGATCGGCGCGTGCCATCGAGGGAGCCGTTGCGGCCTCGATCGGGTTCATGATCGCCATGGGGGTGCGCGTAGGCCAGCGTAGCCTGCACCGGGTGGCGACGGCTACGGTCATGATCGTGGTTTTCGTCGGCGTCGCCTTTCTGAAACTGCCGATCGTGCTGGTGGTGGCGGTGTTGGCGCCGATCAGTGTGGCTCTGGCGTATCGGCGGGAGGTGGCCGATGCGCGATAGCCCATATCTCGCCATTCTCGCCGTGTTCGTCCCGCTATCGCTGCTGTCGGTCGGCGGCGGCCAGGCGGTGCTGCCGGAAATCCATCGCCAGGCGGTGTTGAGCCATCAGTGGATCAGCGAGGCGACGTTCTTGGCCGACTACGCCATCTCACGGATGTCGCCAGGCCCGAGTTCGCTGATCGTGACGCTCATCGGCTTTCAGGTGGGTGGCGCGCTGGGCGCGCTGCTGGCTACGTTTGCAATCTTTCTGCCGTCGTCGCTGCTGATGTATGCGCTGGTGCGCGTCTGGTCTCGCACCCGAGGAGCACGGTGGCAGAGGGCGGTGGAGCGTGGCCTGGCGCCGGTTGCGGCAGGATTGATCCTAGCCTCCTGCGTCACCCTGCTTGCGGCCGCTTCAGGGGGATGGATGGTGCCGGTGGCGGCGGTGGCATCCGCCGGTCTACTGATGACGGACAAGGTAAGCTCCATCCTGATCGTGATCGGTGGGGCGGCGGTGTTCCTGCTGGTCGGCAATTGAGGGAGTGGCGGGATGCCGCATGAGTTCGAAGGCGAGACGCACTGGCACGAGCCGGCCGGGCTTTCGCCGGCCGGGCTGAGCCGGTTTCGTCGTCCGCCCACCGCCTACGACCAGTTCATGCAGGCGGAGGGCATCGGGCTGACGCGCGGCGCGCATGTGGCGGACCTCACGGAAGTGTCGCTCACCCCCTGGTCGCGCACCGGCGGGCGCGGGCGCTATCTGCAACTCAACGGCACCGAGTCTCACTGGGGCAGCTATCTCGTGGAAGTGCCGGCGGCCGCCGCGTTGCAGGCCGAGAAGCATCTGTTCGAGGAGGTCTTCCTGGTGCTGTCGGGCCGCGGCACCGCGGAAATCTGGCGCGTGGGAAGTCCGAAGCGACACCGCTTCGAATGGCAGCAAGGAGCGATGTTCGCGGTGCCCATGAATGCCATGCACCGCATCGTCAACGCCTCCAACGAACCGGCGTTGCTGCTGGCAGGCACCACGGCCCCCGGTGTGCTCAACCTTTTGGGCGATCGCGAGGCGGTGTTCTCCAACAGCTACGTGCCGCCCGAAGGTGACGATGAGGATCTGTTCTCCCCCTATGACGACATCCAGCCGGACCCCGTGCGCGAACTCGCTCTGTGCCGTACCCACCTGGTGCCGGACGCGTTGGCCTGCGACCTGCCGCTCGACAATCGGCTGTCGCCGGGATACCGGCAGATGGAACTGGAAATGACCCGCACGCCGTTCCACGCGACCATCGGCCAGCACCGCCCCGGCCGCTACGCCAAGGGGCATCTGCTGCCGGTGGGGACTGCCCTCATCTGCCTCGGCGGCGAGGGCTACACCTATGTCTGGCCGGAGCGGCTCGGGCCCACACCCTGGCAGGACGGCGTGGCGGGGTCGGTGCTGCGCTTCGAACAGAAGCTGTTCAGCATGACCGCGGCCGGCCCAGGCGGCGGGCGCTGGTACCACCAAAGCTTCGGCACCTCGGCGGCCCCGTTGCGCCACGCGCTCTGGTCCGGCACCGCAGCCCCGGGGCGTGATCCCGGTCCGCCCGGCGAGGAGGTGATCGACCCGACCGCGATCGACCTGCCGGACGGTGGCACGGCGGTCCCATATTGGCTTGAAGACCCGGTCCACCGCACCCTCCATGCTGCCGCGATGGCCACGGCCGGTGTGGCCAACCGGATGGCGGACAAGGACTATCTCGCCCCATGAGCGATGCTGAGGACGAGGGCGGCCGCATCTTCTTTGCCAAACCGCGACGGGCACCCGATCGCAACACCGAGGTAGAGCTGTTCAGCGTCGGCGTCGACATCGGCTCCGCCACCTCGCATCTGGTGTTCTCGCGTCTGGTTCTCCAACGCAGCGGCAGCCGCACCCGGCTGCGGTCCAGCGAAGTCGTGCACGACGGCGACATCTTGCTGACACCCTATGCCGAGCACGAAACAATCGATACCGCTGCGCTCGGCCGTTTCGTCGGCGATCAGTACGAAAAGGCCGATATCGACCCTGAGATGATCGACACCGGGGCCCTGATCCTGACCGGGCTTGCAGCGCGCAAACGCAACGCGCGCGCGATCGGCCAGCTGTTCGCGGGCGAGACCGGCAAGTTCGTTGCCGTGACAGCGGGCGACGCGCTGGAAACGACACTGTCAGCGCACGGCTCCGGAGCTGTGGCGATGTCTGCGCGCGACCAGCTGCGGGTGATGAACATCGACATCGGCGGCGGCACCAGCAAGATCGCAGTCGCGGATCGCGGTCTGGTTACCGATATCACCGCGATCGACGTCGGTGCGCGGCTTGTGCTGGTCAATGCCGCCGGTGCTGTCACGCGCATCGAACCGCGGGCACTGGATTTCGCAGGCGACGCCGGGGCGGCCCTGCAGCTCGGTGAAATTCCCGCCGAAGGCGCGCTGGCCGCCATCGCCGACATGATGGCGCAGCGCTTGTTCGAAGCCGTGGGCGGCGCCCCGCTGACCGAGGCAGGATTGGCCCTGCACCGCCTACAGCCCTTGGCGAACCGGCAGCAGCCAGACCTGCTGATGTTCTCAGGCGGTGTCGCCGAATATATTTACGGCCGCGAGAACCGTCGCTTCGGCGATCTGGGACCGCTGCTCGCCGATGCGGTGCTGACGCGCATGCGCCGCTGGGGCCCGGTGCTGCGCTTCGGCGCCGAGGGAATCCGCGCCACGGTGGTGGGCGCCTCGCAGAACACCGTGCAGGTCAGCGGCACCACGATCTACGTGCATCCGCCGCGGGTGCTGCCGCTGCATGGCCTGGCCGTGATCGCGCCAGACTTGCCGCTCGATGGCGAATACATTGAGACATCGGCAATTGTGCAGGCGATCGAAGGCGCTTTGCGGCGGTTGGACCTGCAGCGCAACGAGACCCCGGTGGCGCTGTTCTACCGCTGGTCCGGCTCGGCCACACACGACCGGCTGGACGCGTTCTGCCGCGGCATCACCCAGGGGCTGGCATCGCACTTGGCAGCTGGCCAGCCGCTCGTGCTAGTCGGCGACGGCGATGTCGGGGGGCTGGTGGGCGTGCATTGTGCGTCGGTGCTGCGGCTGACGGCGCCGGTCGTCTCGATCGACGGCATCGTGCTGCGCGATTTCGACTACTGCGACATCGGTGTGCCGATGGATGCGTCAGGCGCGTTGCCGGTGGTTATCAAGTCCCTGGTGTTCCCTAACGCTACGACTGCATAGCCCTGGTCAGGAAGCAGATTTCAGCGACTTGTAGATGTCTGTGAGTTTAACAGCGGGGTTACCGAGGGCGGCGCTGTCCACTGGCAATTTCGTGCCGATGATCTGCTTGGCCACCCTGAGGTCGCGCGCGGCATTAAGGCCGACAGCACAGACCACGCGGCCATCCACCAGTTCGAACAGCACTCCGGCATAACCATCGAGATCACCGCGTTCGACCACCGTGGCCTGGGGATCGGTCAGGCCGGTGATCTGCATGTTGATGCCGTATTGGTCGGACCAGAACCACGGCACCTCGGCGTAGACATGGTCCTGGCCCAAGATCGTCTTGGCCACCGCGATCGCCTGATTCTGTGCGTTCTGCCACGATTCCAGCCGAAGCGAATGGCCCAGCAACGGGTTGTGGTGATGGGCGACATCGCCGGCCGCATAGATTGCAGGGTCGTTACTGCGACCCTGGGCGTCGACCAGGATGCCGTTGTCGACGGCAAGGCCGGCAGCACTTGCCAGTTCGTCGTTGGGAATGACGCCGATGCCGACCACGACAGCATCGGCCTGCAGCCTCTCACCCGAACGCAGATGCACGATGGGCCGCTCGCCTTCGATTGCGATGACGCCCGCGTGGAAACGCAGATCTACGCCGCGTTCGCGGTGCAGTTTCGCATAGAGTTCGCTGATGCGTTCAGGCACGCCGCGCGCCATGGCCCGCGGGGCTGCTTCCAGCACCGTCACCGCACAGCCATGCGCGCGGGCGGCCGCTGCCACTTCCAGGCCGATGAACCCGGCGCCGATGATCACCAGATGGGCGCCGTCCACCAGGCAAGGGCGCAGCGCCTGGCTGTCCTCGATGGTGCGGATGGTCAGCACACGCGGATGGCTGTGGTGCAGGATCGGCAATTGGCGCGGCGTGGTGCCGGTGGCCAGGATCAGCGCGCCGTAGCTGAGGCTGCTGCCGTCGGCAAGTGCCACGGTCCGCGCCGCGCGGTCGATCGCAGTGACCGCCACGCCAAGCCGGCGTTCCACCTTGTGTTCGTCGTACCAAGCAGCCGGGCGCACCCAAACGATACGCTCCTGTCCAAGGTCGAGCAGCATCTCCTTGGACAGCGACGGCCTCTCGTACGGCAGGTGCTTCTCGGCACCCACCAGCGTGATCGCGCCGGCAAACCCCTGCCCGCGCAAAGCCTCGATGGCTCGGCCGCCCGCCTGCCCGGCCCCGACCACAACCACGTGGTCGGGGATCATGCGGCGGCGCGTCGGGCCGCCGCACCCGCCAGGCGCTGCACGGCTTCCACCACGGCTTCCGGACTTGCCTTGTTCTGGCCGGCGATGTCGAGCGCGCTGCCATGCGCCACGGAGGAGAACAGGATCGGCGTGCCGATGGTCATGCCGGCGGTACGGTTGGTGGCCAGCAGCTTGGCGGCGAGATGGCCCTGGTCGTGATACATCACGATGAAGGCGTCGTAGCCCTGCTTGTGAAACATCGTGTCGGCGCCGAACGGGCCCTCCACGTCGAGACCCGCCTGGCGGGCCGCGGCCATGGCAGGTTCGATCGTGGTCGCTTCCTCGTCGCCGAACATCGAATGCTCGCTGGCATGCGGGTTGAGGCCCGAGACGGCGATGCGGGGCCTGGCCACGCCGAGGCCGCGCAGCACCTGATCGGTTGCCTCCATGACCCTGACCAGCCGCTCATGGGTGATCAGGTCGATGGCCCGGCGCAGGCCGACATGCAGCGTGGTGTGGACGATCTTCTTCTCGTCGAAGCACAGCATGAGGAACGCGTCATCGATTGGCGTTCCCGTGCAGCGTGCGACGAATGAGGGGTAGCCGTCGAATGCGATGCCCGCCTGGTGGATAGAAAGCTCGGTCTGCGGGCAGGCGACGACGGCGCCGACCGCACCGTCCATGGCGCCTTTGATGGCGAAGGCCGCCGCATCCACCGCCGCCTGGCCGTGCTGGGCCGCGATCTCGCCGGGACGCAACGCGATTTCACGAAATTGGCGCAGGTCGATGATCTCGACCTTGCCGGTCGAGCCCGCCTCGGCGAAACGGTCGATCGTGGCGATGTCGGCAGCGATCCCGCAGGACTGCGCGTGCCATTCAAGCGCCTCGCGGTCGCCGACCAACACAGGGCGGCAGACCGCAGCCACCCGGGGATCCTGCGCCGCCTTCAAGGCGATTTCGGGCCCGATGCCGGCCTGGTCGCCCAGCGCCAATGCAATAATTGGAAGCGTCATGTGCGGCTCTCCTCAGGGTCGATGCATACTTTTCCATCCACTACATGGGCGGTCCAGATGCGCAGGGCGTCGGTGCAGGGGGCGGCGGTGGGCGCCCCGGTGATAAAGTTGAATCGGCCCTGGTGGAACGGGCACTCCACTTCGTTGTCCTCTATGAAACCCTCAGAAAGGTTGCCGGGACCGTGGGTGCACAGATCCTGCGTGACGTAGTAGGCGCCATCCTTGACGAACACGGCATAGACAGCGCCGCTGGCCATGGCCTGGACCGGCGTGTCCTCCTCGACGTCGGCGGCGTCGCACAGGGCGACAAGGTTCGAAGATTCCGACATAAGTCCCTTCCCGCGGTGTCATGTTCACTCAGCGCACGTAACACGCCAGTTTCGCACAAAATACGGGGGTGCCAGAGTGTGTCAACGGGAAGCTGGCGCGCGCGCCGAGCCCATGATTGACGACCTAGGGCCTGGGGTTTACGGATGTGCGCTAGGCGAACATGACGGATTTGTAAAGTGATGCCCGATCAGATGGTTGTTGAGTCGGAAGACCCGGCTGAGAGCCGCAACTACGTCACGGCCCTGGCCCGCGGCCTTGCCGTAATCAAGGCGTTCAACGGCCAGCCGCCACAGATGACCCTCTCCGATGTGGCGCGGGTGGCAGACTTGCCGCGGGCCACGGTGCGGCGCTGCCTGCTGACGTTGCAGGCGCTGGGCTACGCAAGGTCGAGCGGCCGGTTTTTCTCGCTCTCCCCACAGGTGCTGACCCTGGCGCAGGCCTATCTGGGCTCGAGCGTGCTGCCCCGGGTGGCGCAACCGTTCCTGGAGCGGGTGAGCGAGACGATCGCGGAATCGTGCTCCGTCTCGATCCTGCACGGCGAGGAGGTGATCTACGTCGCCCGCTCCACCCGAAAACGCATGGCCTCGCTGCATCGCGACGTCGGCACCCATCTGCCGGCGTTCTGCACCTCCATGGGCCGCGTTCTGCTGGCATCCCTCACACCGGTTGAGCTCGACACGTTCCTGCGCACAGCCAAATTGGTCGCCTTCACCCCCCACACGATCACCGCGCCCGACGCCCTGCGCGCGGTGCTGGCCCAGGTGGCGCGGGAGGGCATCTGCGTGGTGGACCAGGAGCTGGAGATCGACCTGCGCTCCTTGGCCGTCCCCATCCACAACGGCCAGGGCCGCATCGTGGCGGCGCTGAACGTCAGCACCCAGGCAGGGCGCACCTCGCGCGAGCACATGCTTGAGGTGTTCCTGCCCGTGCTGCGTACCGCGGCGGCGGACATGCGACCCTTATTGATCGGGTGACAAGGATGGCCGGACGCACGCACCACTACCGCACCACCGTCATCTGGACAGGCAACACCGGTGCCGGAACCGCAACCCGCGCGTCCTACAGCCGCGCCCATGAAATCACCGCCGCGGGCAAGCCCGTAATCCCCGGATCGTCCGACTCGCAGTTCCGCGGCGATCCCTCCCGCTGGAACCCTGAGGAACTGCTGCTGGCATCGCTCTCGACTTGTCACCAGCTCTGGTATCTCGACCTCTGCGCCCAATCCGGCATCGTCGTCACCGCGTATGAGGACCACGCAGAGGCCACCATGATCGAGGAGCCGGGCGGCGCGGGGCAGTTCACCGATGTCTTGCTGCGCCCCCGGGTGACAGTGGCCCTGGGCTCCGACCTGGCCACGGCCGAAGCATTGCACCACAGGGCTCACGCGATGTGCTTCATCGCCCGCTCGGTCAACTTCCCGGTGACGCATGCGCCGGAGACGGTGCTGGGTTAGAGCAATATCGCCTGAGGTTGAACCAACCGTGCGATAAAATTGCTGGATAAAACAGAAGGCTAGAGCCTGATCGCTTCGCCTACCAGAAGCGATCAGGCTCTAGCCTTTGTGCCTGTCGCGTGACGACCGTCTTTCGTCCGGCCCTCCCGCGTCGATGACAAGCGCCTGCGGCGTCGCAAGCGCGATCATTGACCCGACAGCGCCGGACGAAAGAGGGGCTTACATCGACAGAATGGACGGATCTGCCCATCGCTCCATCGTGGGGACGGCCCGCATTCAGAAATTGAACGCACAGGTTTCCGTCGAATGCGACCACCTGCTGCGTCTGGCCCATGACGTTGCAACCATGCGCTCTCCAAAGCGACGACCTGACGAAAATTCGCTGACGTGCGGGCCTGCCCAGCCTCTTGCACCGCCTGTGGTCGATCGCCATCCGGTGCGGAGGTGGACATGGGGCCCCGCTGCGCCAGAGCAGGCGTCGGCGCACAAGCGGCCTGCTTGACAGCCCCACCCCGATCCCCTGTCCTGTGCGCAAGCGCCGCAACCCGTTCGCTGGGCGCACACTGGAGAAAGCATCTTGGCCAAACTCGCCCTCTCAATCGCCATCTGCGACTACGATCGCGTCCGTCCCCTTAAAACCGGCGAGGTTCAAATCGACGGCGCCGACCCGGTGTTCATGTCTCTCGAACCCGAGGAAATCTTCTTCCGCGGCTTCCGTCACCAGGAGTTCGACGTCTGCGAGCTGTCGTTGAGCAGCTTCACGGTAAAAACCTCGGTGAACGACTGCCCCTATGTCGGCGTCCCCGTGTTCCCCTCCCGCGCGTTTCGCCACACCTCCATCTATCGGCGCACCGACCGCGGCATCAACACGCCGGCCGACCTCAAGGGACGCCGCATCGGCACACCGGAATATCAGCTCACCGCCAATGTGTGGGCGCGGGCGATCCTGGAGGACGAGTACGGGGTGAAGCCGTCCGACATCACCTGGGTGCGCGGCGGCATGGACACTCCAGGCCGCATCGAAAAGATCACGCTCCAGCTGGGGGACGACGTTAAACTTGAGAACGCGCCGGAAGGCACCACCCTCAACGGGCTGCTCGAAGCGGGCGAGATCGACGGCCTGGTCGGCCCCCGCGCGCCGGCCTGTTTCGAGGCGGGCGATCCCCGGGTCGACTGGCTCTGGCCAGACCCGGTGGCCGTCGCCACCGACTGGTTTAAGCGCACCAAACTGTTTCCGATCATGCATGTGCTCGGCGTGCGTCGCACCCTCGTGGAGCAGCATCCCTGGCTGCCGGCCGCCCTGCTGAAGGCGTTCGAGAAATCCAAGCAGCTGGCACTCATCAAGCTCGCCGACACCTCCGCCACCAAGGTCACGCTCCCGTTCGTCGAGGAAAGCCTGCGCGGCGCCCGCCTTTTGATGGGCCGCGACTTCTGGCCCTACGGGTACGCTTCCAACAAGGCCACGCTCGAGGCGTTCCTCGGCTACCACCACCGCCAGGGACTGTCCCAACGCCTGGTCGGCGTGACTGAGCTGTTCCACCCCTCGACCCTGGAAGCCCACAAGATCTGATTGACAGCAGCGCGCGTAATGGCGATTTTGTGCGCGAACAGGACAATGTGTGCGCAAGGCGCACACAGATCCCTCCAGATCGCGTGAAATCCAGCCCGGAGAGCAAGCATGCTTCGCCGAGAACAAAACGATATCGTAACGCAGACCGGGCCGGGGACCCAGATGGGCAACCTGTTCCGCTGCTACTGGCTGCCCGCCCTGCTCGCCGAGGAGTTGCCGCAAAACGGCTGCCCCCCGGTGCGGATCAAGCTGCTGTCGGAGCGTCTGCTGGCGGTGCGCGACAGCGAGGGCAGGCTCGGGCTGATTGACGAGTTCTGTGCCCATCGCGGCGTATCCCTGTGGTTCGGCCGCAATGAGGAAGGCGGCCTGCGCTGCCCGTATCACGGCTGGAAATACGACGTGTCCGGCGCGTGCATGGAAATTCCGTCCGAGGCGGAGGAGTCGGGCATGTGCGATCGCATCCGCCTGAAATCCTACCCGCTGATCGAACGCGGCGGCGTGCTGTGGACCTATATGGGCCCGCCCGACCAGCAGCCACCCGCGCCCGAGTGGGAATTCGCCACCGTGCCCGCCGACCAGAGCTTCACTTCCAAGCGCCTGCAGGAAACCAATTGGCTGCAGGCTCTGGAGGGCGGGATCGACAGCAGCCATGTCTCGTTCCTGCATCGCGGAAACCTCAATTCGGATCCGCTGTTCAAGGGTGCCAAAGGCAACCAGTACAACCTCAACGATGCCCGCCCGGTGTTCGAGGTGGTGGAGAACGCCGGCGGCCTGCTGATCGGCGCGCGCCGCAATGCCGAGGAGGGCCGCTACTACTGGCGCATCACACCCTGGGTGATGCCCTGCTTCACCATGGTGCCGCCGCGCGGCGACCACCCCATCCACGGCCATTTCTGGGTCCCGATCGACGACGAGACCTGCTGGGCCTGGAGTTTCGACTATCACCCGGTCCGCGCGCTACGTGCGGAGGAGGTGCAGGCGATGCGCGATGGTCACGGCATCCATGTCAGCTACGTGCCCGGCACCTATCGGCCGCGTGCCAACAAGGACAACGACTATCTGATGGACCGCGCGGCCCAGAAGGCCGGCACCACCTATAGCGGCGTCGAAGGCATCGCCATGCAGGACGCCTCGTTGCAGGAAAGCATGGGTCCGATCGTCGACCGCACCAAGGAGAACCTGGTGTCGACCGACAACGGCATCATCATGGCCCGCCAGCGCCTGCTGCGCGCGGCGAAAGCCTTGGCCGACAAAGGCACGCTGCCGCCGGGCGTCGATCCCGCGCATCACCTGGTGCGTTCCGCAGCCCTGGTACTGCCACCTGACGAGGCGTTCAAGGATTCGGCGTCCGAGGCCCTGAAGGCGCGGCCGGGCGTGGCCCAGGTGTCGGTTTGATCCGCAGCGAAAGCGCCCGCGTCACGACTGCCGCCGAGCAGCGGTTCCGCATCGCCGCGCGCAACTCGGAGGACCGCACGGCGAGCCTGGTGGCGCTCGATCCAGCCAGCATCGCGATCGTGGCCCGCGCGGTAGCCGCCGCACCAGAGCGGCGGCGGGTGGTGGAATTGACCCCGGAAGGCCAGGCGAATTTGCCGGTGTGGCTGCAGTCCCTGCCCGACGACACGCAGGCTCTCATCGCCAAGGCCGAGCGCTCCGACCTGGTGGTGATGGTCGCCAACGCCGGCTATGCCGGCAACGGCGGCATGCTGCTCGGCGAAGCCTGTCGTCTGCGTGGTGTCACCGTGACGGCGTTGGTGATGGCCGCGCCGGAGACGCCGGACAGCGAATTGTCCACGACGCTGGCGCGCTTGCGACCTTTCGCGACGATGATCGTGGTGGCCAATGGCGCCGACTATGTCGAGCACATGCTGCAAGCTCTTCGCGCATGAGTGATGCGAAGCATGCCGTCACTGACCACAACTATGGACAGGACCTGAACCACTTGCATCTGCCCGGCACGTTCTACGACCACGACCACGATCATTTCGACGACGATGGGCCGATCGAGGACAATCCGCTGTGGATCGCCGACCATGTATCCCTGGTCAGCGTCGGCATCGACATCGGATCGTCCGGCACGCAGGTTATATTCTCCCGCGTGAACCTGCGCCGCCTCGGCGAGGACATGTCGAGCCGGTATTTCGTGACCTCCCGCGAAACGCTGTTCGAATCCCCGGTGGCGCTGACGCCGTACCAGAGCGAAACGCGGATCGACGAAAGCGCCTTGGGCGACATCATCGATGGCGCCTACGCCGCCTCGGGCTTGAGCCCCGAGGACATCGACACCGGCGCCGTGATCCTCACAGGCGAGGCCCTGCGCCGCGAGAATGCCGAGGCGATCGCGGCCATCCTGTCCGAGAAGGGGGGCGATTTCGTCTGCGCCGCCGCAGGCCACAATATGGAAGCGATGCTGGCAGCCTATGGATCGGGTGCCGCCGGCGTGTCCAGTGCCACCGGCCAGCGCGTGCTCAACATCGATATCGGCGGCGGCACCACCAAGCTCGGCGTCATCGAGAACGGCCGCGTGGTCGGCACCGCCGCCTTCCATGTCGGCGGCCGCCTGCTGGTGGTCGACGGCGACGGCAAGCTGACGCGGCTCGACCCTGCGGGCCAGCACCTCGCCCACGCAGCAGGCTTCCATTGGCATCTGGGCGATACCGTCACCCGGGTGGCGCTGCAGCATCTGGCCAAATGGATGGCCTCCGCGGTCATCCAGGCGGTGCGCGATGTCGAGCCCAATCCAGAGATCGCCGGCCTGTTCCTCACCGACCGCCTGGCAGAGTTCGGACCGATCGAAGCGGTGATGTTCTCAGGCGGCGTCGCCGAATACGTCTACGGCCGCGAGGACCGCGACTTCGGCGACATGGGTCGGCTGTTTGGCACCGAGTTGCGTCGCCGTATCGACGAAGGCGCTCTGCCCTGGCCGCTGCTGCCGGCGATCGCCTGTATCCGTGCCACCGCCCTGGGTGCGTCGGAATATTCCATCCAGCTCAGCGGCAACACGATTTCGATTAGCAACGCCGCGACGCTGCTGCCGCGGCGAAACTTGCAGGTGCTGTCGCCGGACTATGATTTTTCCGGCGACATCGACCCCATCGCGTTCGCAGCCAAGGTGGCCGCGCATTTCACCGCCTTCGACCTGGTAGAGGGCGAACAGGATGTGGCCCTGGCGCTGCATTGGCATGGTTTGCCCGAATACCCGCGCGTCGCCGCCGTGGCGCGCGGCGTGATGGCCGCCCTGCCAAAAACGATCACCACAGGGCGGCCGATCTATCTGATCCTGGACGGCGATCTCGCGCAAACCTTGGGGGCCGTGCTGCGCGAGGATTTCCGGCTCGCCAGCGACCTGCTGGTCATCGATGGCGTGGTGCTCTGGGACTTCGACTACATCGATCTCGGCCGTATCCGCCTGCCGTCGGGCACGGTGCCGGTGACCGTGAAGTCGCTTGTGTTCAATGCAAAGCCGGTTGCGAGAGCCGAGTCGGATCATCACCACCATGAACATTCGCATGATGGGCATACCCATCATCATCACCACGAGGAATAGAACATGGCCAAGGACGCACTCGTTTCCGAGGATATGGCAAAGAAGTTCGCGACCGAGAAGGACAGCGCCTACACCCGCTGGGTACGCGCCGAAGGTCTAGATATTATCGCGGCCCATTATATTCCCAACTTGCACACCGTGGAGCTGAAGCCCTGGGCGCGGCGCGGTGGCCGCGGCGTTTATATCAATCATGAGGCCAGTCGCACCTCGAACGACTGCTACGTGCTCGAAATCGCACCCGGCGAGAAGGTCGCGCCGCAACGCCAGCTCTTCGAGGAGATGATCTATGTGCTGGACGGCCGCGGCTCCACCGCGGTTTGGAACGACGCCGGCCAGCGCATGACCTTCGAGTGGCAGAAGGGCGCCATGTTCGCCATTCCGCTCAACGCCTGGCACCAGCATTTCAACGGCTCCGGCACCCAGGCGGCACGCTACGTGGCGGTCACCAACGCGCCTCCCGTCATCAACCTTTATGAAGACGTCGGCTTCGTGTTCAACACGGCGTTCGACTTCAAGCAGCGCTTCAACGGTGAGCCCGACTATTTCGCCAACAAGGGCGAGCAGAAGGGCCTGTTGCTGGAAACCAACTTCGTGGCGGACGCGATCAACCTGCCGCTGATTTCCGCGAAGGAGCGCGGCGCCGGTGGTGGCCACATCCGCTTCAACATGGCCAAGGGCTCGATGAACAGCCACATCAGCCAGTTCCCCATCGGCACCTACAAGAAGGCGCATTGCCACGGCCCCGGCGCCCACGTGATCATCATGAGCGGAGAAGGCTATTCGCTGATGTGGCCGGAGGGCGAGGAACCGCGCCGCTACGAGTGGCAGGAAGGGTGCATGATCGTGCCGCCGAACCTGTGGTTCCATCAGCACTTCAACACCGGCACCACGCCCTCGCGCTATCTCGCCTTCAAGCACGAGGTGGTGTCCATCCGCAACGCGCAGGGCGTGCCGAAGGCCTGGATCAGCCGCAGGCTCGGCGGCGACCAGATCGACTACGCCGATGAGCAGCCCCTCGTTCGGCGCTTGTTTGCCGAGGCACTTGCGAAGCATAATCTGAAAGCGAGAATGGACGAGGCCTACGCCACCGAGCTGGTGGATTTGCCCAACGCCTCCTGACCCCACGCAAGCCTGCGAACTTCCTCGACCAGAAAGGGAGAATTGCCATGACCCATGCTTTGACACTCAAGGTGGACGGGGCCACGCACGCCCTGTCGGTCGACGATCCGGACATGCCGCTGCTCTACGCGCTCCGCGATGAGCTCGGCATGAACAACCCGCGCTTTGGCTGTGGCCTGGGCCAGTGCGGCGCCTGCACGGTGCATCTGGACGGAGTGGCGATCCGCTCCTGCCTGACACCCGTCAGTGCCGTGTCGGGTGAGGTTACGACGTTGGCGGGGCTGGGCACCGAGGCGCATCCGCATCCGCTGCAGACGGCCTTCATCGCCGAACAGGCCACCCTATGCGGCTACTGTATCAACGGCTGGCTGATGACGGCCGCCGCCCTGCTCAAGGACAAGCCACGCGCCAGCGAGGCGGAGATCCGCGCGGGGCTCAGCGGTCTTAAGTGCCGCTGCGGTGCCCACATGGCCATGCTGCGCGCGGTCTCGCGCGTGGCGCAGGCATAAGGGGGCGGTCATGAACGCAATCACACTCTCCCGCCGCTCGCTGCTCGCCGCCGGTGGCGCGTTGGTGGTACATTTCGCAGCCCCCGGTTCGGCCCGCGCGCAGCTCGCGCCATCGGGGCGAGCACCGGATAAGGCATCAGGGCGAACCCCGGACAAACTGTCCTCCTGGCTCGCCGTGCAGCAGAACGGCGACGTGCTGGCCTATTTCGGCAAGGTCGACGTGGGACAGGGCATCGAGGTCGCCATCGGCCAGATCGTGGCCGAGGAGCTCGACGTTGCCTTCCAACGCGTGCGCGTCATCATGGGCGACAGCGCGCTGACCATGAACCAGGGCGGCGCCAGTGGCTCCACCGGTGTCGAGCTCGGCGCGGTGCCGCTGCGCTTTGCCGCCACCGAGGCGCGTCGCACCCTGGTCGAAATGGCGGCGACCAAATTCGCCGTCACGGCCGACAGGCTGGTGGTGACCGACGGGATCGTCAGCACCGCCGACAATCGCCGGATCTCCTATGGTGAGCTCATCGGCGGGCGGGATTTCGACGTGCCGATGCAGTGGAACGGCACGCTCGGCAATGGCCTGACCGCACGCGGTCTTGCGCAGCCGAAGCCGCACAGCGCGTATCGCGTCGTCGGCCAGTCGATCCCGCGCGACGAAGTCACCCGCAAGGTGTTCGCCCAGAGCGTGTTCGTCGGCGACGTACGCGTGCCCGGCATGTTGCACGGCCGCATGATCCGCCCGCCGGTGGCCGGTGCCGCGGTGGTCTCGTTCGACCAGAGCTCGGTGGCGGCCCTGAAGGATGTGCGCGTGGTTGCCAAGGGCGGTTTCCTCGGCGTCGTGGCGCCCAAGGAGTGGGACGCGATCCGCGCCGCCGAGACGCTCAAGGTGGTGTGGTCGAACGCTGCACCGCCGTTCCCCGACCAGGCCCAGCTGCACGACCATATCCGTGCCGCGAAGGTGCTCGGCGGTAAGACCGAGTTCGACGAGGGCGGTGTCGATGCCGTCATCGCCACGGCGGCCAAAGTGATCACGGCTGACTATGAATGGCCGTTCCAGTCGCATGCCTCGATGGCGCCGGCCTGCGCACTGGTTGATGTGCAGCCGGACAAGGTGACGGTGTGGACTGGCACGCAGAAACCGCATTACTGCCAGATCGGCGTCGCCAAAATCCTCGGCCGTGATCCCGCCAGCGTGCATGCCATCTGGGTTCACGGCCCAGGCAGCTACGGACGCAACGATGCCGGCGATGCCGCGATCGACGCAGCCTTGCTATCGCAGGCGGTGGGAGCACCCGTGCGGGTGCAGGGCATGCGCCATGAGGGCACCGGCTGGGATCCGAAAGGACCGGCCTCTGTGCATGCCGGCCGCGCCGTGGTCGATGATACCGGCCAAATGGTGGCGCTAGACTTCGCCACCAAGGCTTTCTCCCGCGTCGATATCGAGAGCAACGAGAGCGATCCGCGGCACAGCCTGGCGGGGCAGATGACCGGCCTAGGCTTGAAGCATACGCCGGCCTTCGGCGCGCCCGAAGGAGCCTATGCGGTGCCCGCCAAGCGGCTGTCCTGGGCGAGCGTGGCGCCCCTGCTTGAGCTCGGCTCGCCCTTGCGCAGTTCGCATCTGCGCGATCCCGTGGGGCCGCAGCTGATCTTCGGCTATGAGAGCTTCATCGACGAAGTGGCGTTCCAGACCAAGGCCGATCCGGTGGATTTCCGCCTCAGGCATCTGCCCGACCCGCGTGCCCAGGCGGTGGTGAAGGCGGCCGCCGAACGCTTCGGCTGGCAGCCGCGCACGGCCGCCAGCCAGGTCGCTGCCGGAGACATCATGACGGGCCGCGGCATCGCCTATGCCCAGCGCGGACACACGCTGGTGGCGATAGTGGTAGAACTCAATGTCAACCGGTCCACGGGCGAGGTGCAGCCGGCTCGGTATGTGGTGGCCCATGAGTGCGGGCTGATCATCAACCCTGACGGCCTGCGCCGCACCATCGAAGGCAACATCATCCACGCCACCAGCCGCAGCCTGCACGAGGAGGTGATGTTCAATCGGAACACTGTCACCAGCGTCGATTGGCTGACCTATCCGATCCTGGACATAATCGAAGCGCCCAAGGTGATCGACATCGTGCTGCTGGATCGCCCAGATCACCCGCCGCTCGGCGCCGGCGAGGCGTCAACGCGACCTGTGGCGGCGGCGATTGCCAACGCGATCTTCGATGCCACCGGCGTGCGGCTGCGCAAGGCGCCCTTCACGGCGGAGCGAATGAAGGCTGCTTTGGGAGTTCATGTTTAGCGCGTGATGACCGCAGGTGGAATCACCGAAAGGTCGGAATCACGCGATAAAACAAAGAGCTAGAGCGGGATCACGTCGTCTATCATACCAGCCCATCGTGATGCTGACTCTTCCAGCATCAAGGCGGGCTGGTATCAGACGCTGCCTGGCCCTGAAGAGTTAAACGGGTGCTGGATTCCGCTCGGCAAAGTCACTCTGGTGCCAATAGGGGTACGCCGCCGGCTTTGCGCTGGCCTCGTCGAGCGTCTTCACCTGCTCCGCGGTAAGGTTCCAGCCCAATGCACCGAGGTTTTGTCGCAGCTGTTCCTCGTTGCGTGCGCCGACAATGACGGAGGAGACGGTGGGCCGCTGCAACAGCCAGTTGAGCGCGATCTGCGGCACGGTCTTGCCGGTTTCGGCCGCGACCGCGTCCAGCGCATCGACGACCTTGTAGAGATAGTCGCTATCCGGCTGCGGGCCAGATTCGGCGGTCTTGTGCAGTCGGCTGGTCTCGGGCAGCGCGGCTCCGCGGCGGATCTTGCCGGTCAGGCGCCCCCAGCCCAGCGGGCTCCATACAACGGCGCCAACGCCCTGATCGAGCCCGAGCGGCATCAGCTCCCACTCATAGTCGCGGCCGATCAGCGAGTAATAAACCTGATTCGCCACATAACGCGGATAGCCGTACCGATCGGCTACGGCCTGCGATTTCATCAGATGCCAGCCCGAGAAATTCGAGACGCCGGTGTAGCGGATCTTGCCTTGGCGGACGAGCTGGTCGAGCGTCGATAGCACCTCCTCGGCGGGCGTCACCGCGTCGAACCCATGCAGCTGGAAAAGGTCGATATAGTCGGTATCCAGGCGCTTCAGCGCCTTCTCCACCGCGTCGATCAGATGGTAGCGCGACGAGCCGACCGCGTTGGCGGCTTCGCCCGAGCGGAACGTGGCCTTGGTGGAGATGATCAGCGAAGAACGGTCGCGGCCCTTGATGGCCTGACCGAGGATCTCCTCGGCCGCGCCGGCCGAATAGATGTCGGCGCTATCGAACATGGAGACACCTGCCTCCATGCAGATATCGACGAGGCGGCGGGCGCCCTCCACATCGGTCGACCCCCATTCGCTGAAGAACGTGCCCTTACCGCCAAATGTACCGGTTCCAAAGGAAAGCGCGGGAACCTTGAAGCCAGACGCGCCGAGGCGACGATATTCCATAAGTTGTTCTCCTGCCGATCCAAGGCCGCCGCCGTGGCCTCACAGGTATACATGGGGTGTGGGCCGGTCCGGCCAAACCCCGGGGGCGGGTCATACAGTGCCCGGCTTGGCTACACTGGGCCTGATGTGCACGTGCGGCTGCGCGCGTCCGCCGCCATGCGTGTGACCCTCGGTCGTCAGGTTTGCGGGCACCACCACAAGTTGGCCAAACCGCACGCCACGCTCGGCGATTACGTGCTCGGCCATGTGCCGCACATCCTCGGTTGCCCCCCGCAGCACCGCCACCTCAAGGCAGGCATCATGGTCGAGATGCAGGTGCAGGGTGGCAACCGAGATGTCGTGGTGATCGTGAAACGCCTCAGTCAGCCGCTTGGCCAGCTCGCGTCGGGTGTGGTCATACACGTACAGAAGGGCTGCGACGCACGCGGCCCCCTCAGCTGGCCGGACCGCCGCCTGTTGCAGCCCGGCCCGCGTCAGATCCCGCAGCGCCTCGGACCGATTGGGATAGGATTGCTCGGCCACTAGGCGGTCCAATTCCCCAATCAGGTCATCGTCCAAGGTCACCGTTACCCGTTGCACCGCATGCTCCGTGAAGGATGGCCGGCAAGGCGAGCGGTGTTCCGCCGGCTGCTCGACTTGGGGTTAGGTAAGCATGACGCAGCACAATGTCATACCGCGCGCCCTTACTTCACGAGATCGCCCGCCTCGCGAGCGATGGCAGGGGATGTGTTCTTGTAGAGATCGGTGACGAGATCCTGGACCTCGGCGCCGGTGACAGGGTCGACTTCGAGTTGAGCCTTTTCGGCCTCGGCCTTGAACTCGGGGTCTTGGAAGGTTTCGTCAAAGGCTTTGCGCAGGGCTTCAACGCGCTCGGGGGGCACACCGGGGCCCGTGGCGTACGGACGGCCCATCACCTGGCGGGCGAAGACAAGGCGAAGGATCGCCTTTTTCTCCGGCGACAGCGGCAAGTCCATGACCAGCGGGACGTTGGGCAGATCGGGGTGTTTCTTGAGGCCGAGCTGCAGCAGGATGTTGATCTTGTGCTCTTCGATCCAGGATTTGCGCGTGCTCAGCAGGCTGGAATACGACCAGCCGCAGCGCCCCTGCACTTCGTCACGTTCCATGGCCAGCAGCACGTCGCCGCCGCCGGGATAGCCGGTGACACCGCGGATCTTGGTGCCGAAGACGCCGTTGATGACGCGGACGAACTGCACGGTGTCGTCGGTCGGGCCTGTGCCACCCGCGGTCATTTCGCGGGTTTTCAGATCATCGATGCTGGTGATGCCGGTGCTGGCCCATGCGACGCAAAGGCTGGTTTCGTTGTTGGCGCTGGCGAGCCAGTTCATCTTGGTGGCGTCGAACGTGCCGCCTTGCAGGCCCATCAGCGGATAGAACGCAGCCCCCCGGGCGAAGGTGGCGATGGCGCTGCCGTCTTTGGGCGCGCGCGTGTAGATGTAATTTGCGGCGCGCAGGCTGCCGGCACCTTCCATGTTCTGCGGCACCACGGTCGGGTCGCCGGGGATATGGCGGCCGAGGAACCGGGCGATCTGGCGCGCGTAGACATCGTAGGCGCCGCCGACGGAATACCCGATGTAGAGGTTGATTGTGCGGCCCTTGTAGAAGTCTGCAACCGGGTCGGCGCTGGCGGTTCCCATAGTGGCGACAAGGGCGACCGCGGCTGCGCTCCATCGCAGAATTCGTTCTGAACGCATTGCGTCCTCCCTGAACTGTCTGCCGGCATGTGTCCGCCGTGCGCACCAAGTGGTAGCTGAGCGCACAAACGCGGGCAAGTGTGGCTTGACGGGCATGATCTGATCGAAGACGGTCGCCAGCACAAAATCCACATCAATTGTGCGACAGGCGAACGTCGCCGTAGAGGAAAGTCCGGGTCAACGATGGGTGGCGATATGTTCTCAATGGCCTGGCACGCGCTGGGCCTGATGATGGAGCCCATGCGGCTGGCGGTGTTGTGCCTGGGTGTGCTGATCGGGCTGGCGATCGGCGTGTTGCCCGGATTGAGTGGGATCGTCGGCATGGCGCTGCTCATTCCGTTTACGTACAACATGGACGCGCCGACCTCCTTCGCCCTGCTGTTGGGCATGGCAGCAGTGATCACGTCCTCTGATTTCATCACGGCCATTCTGTTTGGTGTGCCAGGCCATGTCGGTGCTGCCGCGACGGTGATCGACGGCCACGCCATGGCCCAGAAGGGTGAGGCTGGGCGAGCATTCGGGGCGGGGTTCGCAGCATCCTTGATGGGCGGGCTGGTGGGCGCGGTGGTGCTGTTCCTGTCCATTCCGGTGCTGCGGCCGGTGCTGCTATCGGTGGGATCGCCGGAGTTGCTGGGCTTCACCATCTTCGGCATGTCGATGGTGGCGACTTTGAGCGGCAAGGCCCCCTTAAAGGGCCTGACCGCGGCGGCGGTGGGCGTGATGCTGTCGATGGTGGGCGACAAGGCGCCCGGCGGCACGCTGCGGTGGACGTTCGACACCGAGTACCTCTACGACGGGCTGTCGCTGATCCCGTTCACCCTCGGCATCTTCGCGCTGCCGGAATTGGCTGAAATGTCGGTCAATCGGCTGACTATCGCGCGGGGCGAGGCGGCGGAGATCGGGCTGTCGAGCCAATGGCAGGGCGTGCGCGACGTTGGGCGGCATTGGTGGCTGGTGGTGCGCTGCTCGCTGCTTGGCACGGGGCTCGGCGCCATTCCCGGCATCGGCTCGGCCGTAATCGACTGGATCGCCTATGGTTATGCCCAGCGCAGCGAAAAGAACCCGGAGACGTTCGGCACCGGCGACGTGCGCGGCGTGATCGCGCCGGAGGCTTCGAACAACGCCAAGGAAGGCGGCCATCTGGTGCCCACCCTGGCCTTCGGCGTGCCCGCCGGCGCCTCGATGGCGCTGCTGCTCGGCGCATTGCTGATCCACGGCCTGACGCCAGGCCCGGAGATGCTCACCAAACATCTCGATATCACCTACACAATCGTGTGGAGCCTGACGCTCGCGCATGTGATCGGCGCCGTCATCTGCTTGCTTGGCAGCAAATGGCTGGCGCGCATTGCCCGAATTCCCCCCGACATCCTGCTGCCAGTGGTGCTCTGTCTGGTGCTGGTGGCGGCCTATCAGGGCACGCATGATTGGGGCGACCTGTATGCGCTGATCGGCTTCGGCATCGTCGGCTGGATCATGAAGCAGCTGGACTGGCCGCGGCCGCCGCTGGTGCTGGGGTTCGTGGTGGGCGAGACGTTCGAGCGCTATCTGTTCATTTCGACGCAACTATATGGCTGGCAGTGGATCCTGCGGCCGGTTGTCATCGTGATCTTCGTTGGCGTGGGCTGGGCGCTGTATGCGCCAATGAAGCGGATGGCGCGCAACGTGTTCGGCCAGATCCGTCGTGTGAGCCGCACGCGCCGCGAATTCTCGGCCGGCGCATTGTTCACGCCCGCGATCATTCTAGCGATTCTGGGGGCGATCGGCATGGCCTGGCAGTGGCCGCGCCCGGCGCAACTGGTGCCGCTGACGGCCTGCGGCGTGGCGCTGTTGATGGCCTGCCTCAACCTGGTGAACGAGGTGTTCGGCGCACCCGAGGCGGCGGGTGCGGCGCATGGTGGCGCGGTGGCCATGGGCTGCGATCTGCCCAATCGCGTGGTGCAGACACGCGCAGCCGGGTTCTTTGCCTGGATGGTGGGTTTCGTGGCGCTGGTCGCCGTCATCGGGTTCCTGCCTGCCATCGTGGTGTTCGTGATCGCGAACATGACGCTGGGCTACGGCAAACGCTGGTCCACCGCGGTGCTCAGCGGCGCCGGCGTGGGACTGTTCTGCTGGCTGGTGTTCCACGTGCTGCTGCAGGTGATCTGGCCCGAGTCGCTGCTCGGCGACTGGCTGCCCACGTGGCGGGCAGCGAGCGGGTTTATTTGACAAAAAACGAAGCAGGTCGCTGCTCTGTGCTCGCTGCACTGGTGCGGCCGGAGGGGCTTCGTCAGTCTGCTCCGCTGATGGTGGGGAACGGGCGATGCAGAAGTTGGTGAGCGAGCCTATGGGGGTAGTGGCAGCGCCGGTGCGGGCCACGGTGTTCCCGATCCTCGTGGCACTCAGCATCAGCCATATGCTCAACGACACGATGCAATCGCTGATCCCGGCGATGTATCCGATGCTGAAGGGCAGCCTGCACCTGGATTTCAGCCAGGTCGGCATGATCACCCTGGCTTTCCAGGTCACTGCCTCGCTGTTGCAGCCGATGGTGGGCCTGTTCACCGACCGGCGGCCGATGCCCTATTCGCTGTCTGTGGGCATGGGCTTCACCTTCGTAGGTCTGCTGATGCTGTCGCGGGCCGATAGCTTCTGGTCGGTGGTGGCGGCGGCCTGCCTGGTCGGCATGGGTTCGTCGGTGTTTCACCCAGAGAGCAGCCGCATGGCGCGGTTGGCATCCGGCGGCAGGCCCGGGCTGGCGCAGTCGCTGTTCCAATTGGGCGGCAACGCAGGCTCGGCGATCGGGCCGCTGCTCGCAGCCTATGTGGTGCTGCCGCGCGGGCAGGGTGCGATCGCCTGGCTGTCGCTGGTGGCGCTGCTGACGATGACCATCCTGGGTTTCGTGGGCAATTGGTATGCCGGTCAGCGCCGACGGCCGGGCGGCATACGGATCGCGTTGCCGGCCCCCGATCTCGGCCCACTGCGGGTGGGGATCAGCGTCGGCCTGCTGATGTTGCTGATGGTTTCGAAGTTCTTCTACATGGCCAGCCTGAACAATTACTACACGTTCTACCTGATTGACCGCTTTCACGCCGATGTGCAGCATGCGCAGACGTTGCTGTTCGTGTTTCTCGCAGCGGTTGCGGCGGGCACGATCATCGGCGGTCCGCTGGGCGACCACATCGGCCGCCGGCGTGTGATCTGGCTGTCGATTCTGGGCGTCCTGCCGTTCACGCTGGTACTGCCTTATGCCAATCTGTTTTGGACGGTGGCGTTGACGGTGCCGATCGGCGTGATCCTGGCCTCGGCTTTCCCGGCGATCCTGGTGTATGCGCAGGAATTGCTGCCGGGGAAGGTTGGAATGATCTCGGGCCTGTTTTTCGGTTTTGCATTCGGTCTCGGCGGATTGGGCGCGGCGACGCTCGGCTTCGTGGCAGATGCCACCAGCGTGGAGACTGTGTTTCAGATCTGCGCGTTCCTGCCGATCCTGGGCTTGCTGGGGGTATTCCTGCCGGACCTGCACCGCAGGGGTTAGCCGGGTCTGGTGGCGGGACGGCGCTCGGTGGAATTTCGCACAAAATCACATCGCCGCTCCATGATTCGAACTGGATCACGATGCCATGCGGCCCGGCAGCAAGACGGGCAAGGGCGGGGAGTTCCAGGCATTCTGGTAGATTTCGCGGGCCAGGTTGTCGAGCGGGATCACCCGCTCGGCCGCCCCAGGGTGATCGCCTCCTTCGGCATGCCGAACGCCACGCAATTTGCCTCGTCCTGCGCGATGGTGGCGGCCCCGGATTTGCGCATTTCCAACAGGCTGCGGGCACCGTCGTCGCCAATGCCGGTCATGATGATGCCGAGCGCGTTGCGGCCGGCCGTATAGATGGCTGAGCGGAACAGTACGTCGACCAATGGGCGGTGGCGGGCGACCAGCATGTGAAAGTTGCCAGGCGCAATCGGGGCGCAACTGTGCAGCACCGTGTCACCGTCCACGGCTTCGCGAAGCTCCATGGCCGATAGCGAGTCGAGGCGCCGGGCCAGGGCTGCGGTGAATTTTTCCGGCATGTGCTGGACGATGACGACCTCCGGGCTGTCGGCGGGTAGGGCCTCGAGGATTTCATGCAACGACTCGGTGACTCCGGTGGAGGCGCCGATGCACGCCACGAGCTCGGTGGTGTGCGCCATAGCGCGGCCCTCGATGGGAGGAGCGAGCATGACGTCGGCGGTGAGATTCTGCTGCGGTCCGGCCCGGTTCCGGTCATCGCGCGGATTGCAATCCCCACGTGGATGGCGGTGCGGACGCAGCCGCGCGCCGCCGGCGGTCTTTACCACGTCACAGATGGTCATGCGGCTCTCCAGCAGGTGCTGGGCCGCGTCGAGCTTTGACTTGAGGATAATTTCGACGGTACTGGCCTCCAGCGCCTGCATCAAGGTCTCGGAGCCGGCTTCGGTCAGGGTGGAGCACATCGCCACCGGGATCCGCCGCCGGGCATGGTCGGGGCCTCGGCCATCGTCGGCGATGCTGACCAGGACTTCGGCGCCGGTGTGTCGCGCCGACAAGGTAATGCGGCCGCCGCTGGGTTTGCCCGCAGCCCGGCGGACCTCTGGCATCTCGAGCCCATGGTCGATGGCATTGCGCAGCAGATGCACCAGCGGGTCGGCCAGCTTCTCGATGACGGCCTTGTTGAGCTCGCCGTTCATGGAGAGCGAAAGTTCGGCCGTGCAGCTGGAGAGCTGCGTAGTTCGTCGGCCATCACCGCGAAGCCGCGACCGGTCTCGTCGGCGCGTCCGGATGGCTGTCAGCATTGAACGAAGGGTTAAACGCTCAGCCGTGCAGGCTGAATAGGTCGACTCCGAGGGGTGTCAGACGCTGGGCGACGGCGGCGCTGGCGAGGCCGCGCAGCAGCAGGCGGCCACGATAGGCGTGCAGGGCGGCTGCGAGCCGGGTCAGCCGCGGTTCGGGCAGCCTGTGTCCGGCTTCCCAACGGCAGCTGTGCAGGGCCAGGATGGCGCCGCCTGCCATGTCCATGTCGATGCGCGGCAGCTCGAGGTCGTCGATCACGAAGCCGATGCCGCGGCAGTGGGGCCGCAGATGCTGGCTGATCTCAAGCACCCGGCTATGCGGCACGCCCGGTGGCAGGCCGGTAATGAGCAGCAGCAGGCGCTGGTGCAGGCGTGGATCGCGCCTAGCCAGATGGTCGATATATGCATCCATCCGGCGGCGGGTGAGGAACAGGGCAAAGGGAACTTCGACCAGCAGTTTCTGTGCATCGGTGGGCGCGTCCGCCTGTGCCGCGGCGAAATCCAGAGCACGCTCCGCAAGCTCCGGCGGGATTGGCTGCGGGCCAGTGGGGGCGGTGTGGCCTGGGTGGAGCAGGTATTGGGCGACCGGCCTGGCATCGTCGCGCGCGAAGATCGGCTCCAGCGCCCAGTGGTCGGCGGCAAGGCGGGCGGCGAGGCACGCCTGTGCTTCGCGTTCGGCGGCGGCGAGCTGGGTTGCGAGGACGGCGGGGTCGTTGGTTTCGGCGACGCGGGCGACGGTGGCGCTGACTTGGGCTACGGCAGGATCGATCCCCTGGCCGATCAGGCGGTGGCGGATATCTCGCGCCATGGCGGCGGCGCGAAAACTGGCTTCGTCCTCCGAAGCGTCGGCGAAGCAGACTAGGAAGCCGTTGTCCTCGCTGCGCGACCAGGTGTCCCGGGGGCCCACATTCTTGCGGATGATGTGCTCGGCGGTATCCATCGCGCGGTCGGCCAGGGCCGTCCAGCGCGGACCGATCGTGGCCTTCACGTCGTCGAGGCCGACGAAGCGGATCTTGCCGGCGATCTGGAAGCGTCCTTGCGGCTGGGGGACCGCGTCGGCTGCGTGATGGGGGGCGGTGGGAGTGAGGGTAAGGACGCAGAAACGCTGCCGGCTTTGCTGAACAACGGGCACAGCGCTGGCTCGCACGTCGATCGTGCTGGCGTCAGGGCGGCGCAGCTGGAGGGTGATGTGGTAGGGTTGCAAATCGGTTTGCTGCAGCGTGTTTGCTTGGCTGGCCTTGGTCGCGCTTGGGGGGGCTGTGAAATCGAACAGGCTTCGGCCGACCAAGCTGGCGGCGTTGCTGTTGAGCAGGCGGTCGAAGGCCGGGTTGGTCATGAGGAAACGGCCATTGAGTGCCGTGATGGCGACCGCGGCCTCCACGGCTGTGAAGGCGCGGGCAAGCAGTTGCTGGGCCGCTTCCTGGCGTTCCTGTTCGACATGTTGGGCGGAGATGTCGCGGCCGAGCAGCACCATATGGGTGCAGGCACCGTTATGCGCGGTGGTGGGCATGAGATGCACGCTCAGCCAGATCGGACCGGTCGCCGCTTCGGGCCAGCGGCAGGGCAGCGCCGCATGCAGCGGCTGGGCGGCGCGCAGCGCTGCGGTGAGATTGGCCCGCAAGTCGGCGTCGATGGTTTCTCCGAACAGAGCGGACAGCCGGTCGCCAATCCAGGCCTGTCTCGTTCTGCCGGTGAGACGACAGAAGACGTCGTTGGCGTGCACGACCATCGGGTCTTCGGCCCTGTCTCGCTCGAGGACGAGGATGATGCCGTCGGCCTGTTCGAGCGCGCGCGCGATGATGTCGGAAACGTCGGCCAGAAGAGCTAAGCCGTACATGAGTGACTTTGGTCCTCCCGAAGCGTGTATTTCTAGGGCGGCGGTGTTAACGAACCATGAACCACACCCGCATCAGCACAGCGCCGCCGGAGGACACACAGTGACCGACACGCCGACTGCGGCGCCCGCGCCGATCGAAGGCATCGATGGCTGGCATGCGCATGTCTATTATGACCCGGCGACGACGCGCGCGCGGGCGGCGGTGTTGCGAGGTTGGGTGGAGGAGGGGTTCAATGTGATGTTGGGTCGGTGGCACGACGTCAAGGTCGGTCCGCATCCGCAGGCGATGTATCAGATTCTGTTTAAGAATGCAGACTTCCCCCGTCTGGTGCCGTTTCTGGCGCTCAATCGCATGGGTCTTGACGTGCTCGTGCATCCCAATACCGACGATGAATATGCCGATCACATGGACCACGCACTTTGGCTGGGCCGGACGTTGCTCCTGGATGGATCGATGCTCAAGCACCGCGGGTAGTTTGGGTGCGAATTAAAGAAGATGTTACGATTTCGGTTTAATAAACATTCCGTTAGCTTCACATTAACCAATTGCAACCTAAACCAGGGCACGCTTTAGTGATGGCATGCAGGCGAGATCATCTACCTGCTAACGACGTTATGTGAGCGTAAAATGATCGAGAAAAATATCGCTCTTCCAGCAACGCCCGCCAATCGGACAGGGGAAATGTTAGTTCGTTTCATGAGTCGGGAAATATACGGCATGCCTGTGGCCGTCGTGGCCTGCGCCGTGGCTGCTGTTGTGCTCGGTTGTCTGTTGGCGATGACCACAGCGGGGCGTTGAGGTGGGCCCGCCGAAGCCTGTCGTCGATGTCTCAGCGCCAGGCGACAATCAGAGCGTGGCCAAACGTTTCAACAGCCGTTGCGCATTGCCGCGTTCGATCAGCTTAAGGTCGTCCGCACCGAACACGGCCCCCAGCCCCAGCGTCTGTTCCAACGAGGTACGGTAGGGGTAGTCGGAGCCGAACAGGATCTGCGACGAGGCGACCAGCTTCGTCAACCCCCCCATGGCGATTGGATTGGCGACCTGGGCGGTGTCGTAGAAGAAGCGCTTCAGTTGCGCGTACACACCATCGGCGGTGAACGACTTGTACTGCGGCGTCGACAACATCTGAATGGTGAAGCGCTCGGTGACGGACGTCACCGTTCCGCCGCCATGCGAGAAGATCCAGTTGATGTCAGGGGTGCTCGCAGCCGTGCCGGTGAAGATCAGGCTGCCAATCGTGCGGGTGGTGTCGGTCTGATATTCGACGGCGCTGTTGGTCAGCCCCGCACCACCCAGGCTGCGCGCGCTGTCGTAGTCAGCGGAACTCGGCGGCACATGGCCGAGATTGACACAGCAGGAGGGGTCGGCCGGGTGGGTATAGACCGTCAGCTTGCGGCGGTTGAGCTCTGCCATGACCGGCGCAAAGGCTGGGTCTCCCAGGTATTTGTCGCCATAGCTCGTCAGCAGCCCGATGCCATCGGCGCCCAGTATGTCCATTGCATAGGCGATCTCGGCGAGGCTCTGCTCGACATGGGGCATCGGCAGCACGGCGAACAGGCCGAAGCGGCCGGGATGGGCGTCCATCAGGCCGCGGCCGAATTCGTTGGAGTCACGGCAGATCGCCGCGGCCTCGGCGGCTGGCAGGAAACTCATCGCTGGCTGGGTGACCGACAGGATTGCGGTCGCGATGCCGCCGCGGTCCATGTCGGCGAGCGAGCGCTCGGGCGTCCAGTTATTGACCGGTGGACTGTCGATCCGCGCCCGCTTGAGAGCTGCGACCCAGGCTGGCGAGGCGAGGTGGTGATGCACGTCGATGCGGAACGGCTTGGCGGCCGGGGCGGATGCAGACGCGGCCGGTGCCTGGGCCAGCACAGGTGTTGCAAACGCTGTGGCACCGAGTGCCACGCCCGCTCCAAAGGCTGCCAGGAATCCGCGCCGGGGCAGACTGCAGCAGTGACAATTTGTTGGCAGGGTGAGCCGGGCCATGCGCGTTGCCTCCTCGATTCCGCTCGTTTGAAGCGATTTTTGAGGATGGTAGCGGGTTGGCCGCGAAAGAAAAGCCGTCTCAGCCGATCAGATCAGACGGCGAGTTCAACCTCGACGTCCAGCGGGGCGGGCATCACGAGCCGGCGGTAGATCGAGACGTAGTCGGACGCCATGCGATCTGCACTCCAGCGCTGTTCGAAGCGGGCACGGATGCTGGGACGATCCAGCAGAGCGAGGCGCGCGACGGCTGCGACGGCTGCGGTCTCGTCAGCCACGATGAAGCCGGTCAGGCCATCCTCGATCACCTCGGGCACCGAGCCGCGGGCGGTGGCGATCACCGGACAGCCGCAGGCCATCGCCTCGATCATCACGAGACCGAACGGTTCCGGCCATTGGATAGGGAACAGCAGCGCGCGGGCGCCAGAGAGGAAGGCTGGTTTCTGCGAATCGTCGATTTCACCGATGAACTCGACATTGGCGGTGACCAGCAACGGTGCGATCTCACGATCATAATAGGCGCGGTCCTCGGCGCCGATCTTGGCGGCGACCTTGAGGCGCATGCCGGCGCGGACGGCGATGCGGATGGCTTCCTCGATGCCTTTTTCGGGTGAGATGCGGCCGAGGAAGGCGAGATAATCCGAGCACGGGCCTTCGGGGCGCAATAGGTCGGACGGCATACCGTGGTGGACGGTGCCAGCCCAGTTGAACTCGGGCACAGGGCAGCGCTGGTTGTGCGAGATCGACACCAAGGGCGCCTGCGGGAATAACCCATAGGTGTCGCGCACGAAATCGCGGTCCATGCGGCCATGCAGCGTGGTCAGGAAGGGCACGCCGAGTCTGCTGAACACCGGGAAGGAATGAAAATCGATGTGAAAATGCAGCACGTCGAATTCATGTGCCTGACGCGCCACGAGTTCTATCATGCGGGCGTAGGGGGCGGTGTTCGATTCAAAGTTTGGTTCGAATCGGCGTGCGCGCGGCACCACCGGAACGAGGGTGGCGCGGGTGGTGCTGTCGCCGCTGGCAAAAAGCGTGACGTGATGGCCCTGGTCGACCAACGCCTCGGTCAGCCACGAGACGACACGCTCGGTTCCGCCATAGCGCAGGGGCGGAACGGTCTCGAACAACGGGGCGATCTGGGCGATACGCATGACGTGGGCTCCGGTCGGGCGACACGCAATTGCACCAGGCTTGTGGCAAAGCTGTGGCAGAGCGACACGAATGCGCGAGGTCGCCACCCTGTTTCGGACGTTTCGCGCCTCAATCGGATTCCGTCCCCCTTATCCACAGATATCCACAGGGCCCTCGGGCAAAAAACGGTCTATGGTTTTCACCACATGAACACGCTGTCACCGCAATCGTCCGCCGGCGGGTTGCTGGGTCTGTCCCAGCGCCTGCCTCCCACCAATGTGGCTGCCGAGCAGGCCCTGCTCGGAGCCCTGCTTGCCAACAACCGTGCCTATGAGCGCGTCAGTGATTTCCTGGTTCCGGAGCATTTCGCCGACCCCATCCACGGTCGGATCTTTGCCGCAATCCAGCGTCGGATCGAGCGGCAGGAACTGGCCGATGCCATTACGCTGAAGGCGGAATTCGAGCACTCCGGGGTTCTGGAGGAGGTCGGCGGCACTGCCTATCTGGCGCAACTGCTCACCGCCATGGTTGGTATCATCAACGCTGGCGAATATGGCCGTGCGATCCATGACGCCTGGCTGCGCCGGCAAATGATCGACATCGGCGAAAACGTTGTGAACAACGCGTTCGGCGCTGACCCTGAGCTAGACGGGCCGAAGCAGCTGGAGGCGGCCGAGCAGTCGCTGTTCGACCTGGCCGCCCGCGGCGGCAACAATGGCGGGTTCGTGACCTTCGAGCACGCTCTGACCGAGGCGATTAAGACCGCCGAAAAAGCCTATCACATGGCCGGTGGCGTCTCTGGCCTGTCGACGGGACTGCGCGACCTCGATGCCAAAACCGGCGGGTTGCATCCATCAGATTTGATCATTTTGGCCGGCCGTCCTGGCATGGGCAAAACTGCGATCGCCACCAAGATCGCCTTCGGCTGTGCGCAGGCAATCGTTGCGGAGGCCCGAGCACTCGGGCCAGATGTGATGCCAAAATCCACGGTCGCTATTTTTTCGCTGGAGATGAGCTCCGAGCAGCTGGCCGGGCGTATCCTGTCCGAGCAAGCGCGCATTTCCGGCGACCGCATTCGGCGTGGCGATATCGGCCAGAAGGATTTCGACCGGTTCGTACAAGTGAGCCGCGAGCTCGCCTCGCTGCCGTTGCATATCGACGATACCCCGGCGATCACGATGTCGGCCTTGCGCACGCGGTGCCGACGGCTGAAGCGGACGAAAGGGTTGTCGATGGTGATGGTCGATTATCTGCAGCTGATGCGTCCAGCCGCGGGCACGAGGCCTGAAAACCGGGTGCTGGAAATCAGCATGATCACGCAGGGATTGAAGGCGCTGGCGAAAGAACTGGCGGTGCCCGTGATCGCCCTGTCGCAGCTGTCGCGTGCTGTGGAAAGTCGTGAGGACAAGCGTCCGATGCTGTCAGACTTGCGCGAGTCTGGTTCGATCGAGCAAGACGCGGATATCGTGATGTTTATCTACCGTGAAGAATATTACATCCAGCAGCGCGCGCCCAAGCAGATCGCCTTCGACAACGATGAGAAATTCCATGCCGCCGTCACCAAATGGCAGAATGACATGGAGCATGTGCACAACTTGGCCGAGTTGATTATCGAGAAGCAGCGGCATGGCCCCACGGGGGTGGTGGAGCTGTTCTTCGAGGGCGAGTTCACCCGTTTTGCGGATTTGGACAAGCACCACGGCGCCCATGACGCGGACTGAGCCGGCGGGTGCACTTGCGGTTCTAGAGGTCAATCTCGGCGCCATCTGCGCCAACTACCGTGCGCTCTGCGCGCGCCATGTCGGGCCGGTGGCAGCTGTGCTGAAGGCAGATGCGTATGGGCTTGGCGCGGCACAGGTGGCGCCTGCGCTGTTCGCTGTGGGCTGCCGACATTTTTTCGTGGCACTGCTCGACGAAGCGCTGACACTGCGGCCGTTGGTGCCGGGCGCAATGCTGGCGGTGCTGAACGGCATGGTGCCCGGGACCGAGGACATTTATTTCAACGAGGCGATCGATCCAGTTTTGGGGTCGCTCGCCGAGCTTCAGCGCTGGGGCGGGCGCGGACCGGCGATCCTGCATGTCGATACCGGCATGGCGCGCCTGGGGCTCGACCGGGAGGAATTGCAGCGTTTGGCGGCGGATCCCGGTCTGCTGTTTGGGCTTACGCCGCGTTATGTGATGACGCATCTGGTGGCGGCGGAGGATCCGGCGGATCGCGCGAATGCCGAACAACGCGGTCGGTTTGCCGCAGTAAGGTCGATGCTGCCTTTGTGGCCGACCAGTTTTGCGAATTCCTCAGGTATCTTCCTCGGGCCAGATTTCGCCTCCGACCTCGCCCGGCCAGGTGCTGCGCTGTATGGGCTCAACCCGACGCCCGGACAGCCAAACCCGATGCAGACCGCCGTACGGCTGACGGCGCGGGTGCTCCAGGTGCGGGATCTCTCGGTCGGCGAGAGCGTCGGCTACAACGCCACCTGGTGCGCCGCGCGACCGAGCCGGATTGCAGCGATCGGCGTGGGGTATGCCGACGGCTGGGCGCGGGCCCTGTCGTCGCGCGGGCATGCAATCTTTGACGGCACCCGCGTGCCCCTGGTAGGGCGTGTCTCCATGGATATTTCCACCTTCGACGCGACGGATCTTCCAGGCTTGGTCGCCGGCAGCTGGCTGGAGCTGATCGGCCCTTCGCATCCGCCGGACGCGGTGGCGCTGGAGGCGGGCACCAACGGCTATGAGATCCTGACCTCGCTCGGCCGTCGCTATGCGCGGATCTATCGCTGATGCTGGCGCTGGACTTCGTGGCGGCGATCGGCCGCCTGTTGCTTGGCGCCTGCACCGCCTCCGGCCGGTTGGCATTGTTCGCGTTGAGCGGGTTGTCGCATATCGTCCGCCCGCCGTTCTACGGGCGGATGTTCCTGCGAGCTTTGGTGGAGATCGGCTACTTCTCCCTGCCGGTTGTGGCGCTGACTGCGGTTTTCACCGGCATGGTGCTGGCGTTGCAAAGCTCAACGGGGCTGGCGCGGTTTTCCGCTGACTCGGCGGTGGCCAGTCTGGTCGTGTTATCCGTCACGCGAGAGCTCGGGCCGGTTCTGGCCGGGCTTATGGTGGCGGGGCGCGTGGGGGCTGCGATTGCTGCTGAAATCGGCACGATGCGCGTGACCGACCAGATCGACGCGCTCTCAACCCTGTCGACCAACCCAATGAAATATCTGGTGGCGCCTCGCCTGCTCGCGGGCCTGATCGCCTTGCCGCTTCTGGTGGTGGTGGCGGATATCCTGGGCGTGCTCGGCGGCTTCATCATCGCGGTGGTGAAGCTGGGCTTCAACACCGAAACCTATATTGTCAACACGCTGAACTTCGTGCAGGCGGACGACGTGATCTCAGGCCTCGCCAAGGCCGCGGTGTTCGGGGTGTTGATCACGCTGATGGGCTGCTACCAAGGCTACAACTCGCGCGGCGGTGCGCAGGGCGTAGGCGCTGCGACCACCTCCGCCGTGGTGGCCGCCAGCGTGCTCATCCTCGCGTTCGACTATGTGCTCACCGAGCTGTTCTTCGCCCGATGAGCGCTGCCCTTCCCAAGATACGACTGCGCGGCTTGTCGAAGTCCTTCGGCGACAAGCTGGTGCTGGACGGGATCGATCTTGATGTCGCGGCCAGCAGCTCAATGGTCATCATCGGTGGCTCGGGCTCCGGCAAGTCGGTGCTGATCAAATGCATCCTGGGTCTGATCGAGCCGGACAGCGGCACCATCGAGATCGACGGCGTCGACGTGCTGCGCCAGGACCGCGGCAAGCGCGAGGCGATCCGTGGCAATATCGGCATGCTGTTCCAGAACGGTGCCCTGTTCGACAGCCTGCCGGTCTGGGAGAACGTCGCGTTCGGATTGCTGGCGCAAAACCGCTGCACCCGCGCGCAGGGGCGCGAGAAGGCGGCCGAGGTGCTGTCCCAGGTAGGACTGGCGGCAAGCGTCGGCGACCTACAGCCCTCCGAGCTTTCCGGCGGCATGCAAAAGCGCGTGGGCCTGGCCCGCGCGATCGCAGCCCAGCCGGACATTCTGTTTTTTGACGAGCCGACCACGGGTCTCGACCCGATCATGGGCGCTGTCATCGACGGCCTGATCGTCGACTGCGTGAAGCGCATGGGCTCGACCGCGATCGCCATCACCCACGACATGCTGAGCGCCCAACGCATCGGCGACCGCGCGGCCATGTTGCACAAGGGGCGGATCATCTGGGAGGGTGCCGCATCCGAGCTGATGACCAGCGACAACCCGATGGTCGACCAGTTCACCCACGGCCGCCGCGAGGGGCCGATCCAGATGGAGTTGCGAAAGTAACGCCTAATAACAGCCATAAACAAAGTCGTCCTTTTTTGAACAAAACGGACCAAAAAACTTCTTTTGAAAGTCAGCTTTTCGGTCCATTTAAAAAATGAAGTTGTTTTCTGGTGAAGAGCCCGAGCAGGCTGGTGTTTCGCGGCGGCTCGATGATCAGGCGGATGCCGTCCTCGCTCGGCGTCGATTTCCCGCAGGGATGTGCATCTTGTAGGTTATGCCCATGGCCAAAGCCGCTGCCCGATTCGTCTGCGCCCAGTGTGGCGCCGTCACCGCAAAATGGGCGGGGCGGTGCGAGACCTGTGGCGCGTGGAATTCGGTGTCTGAGGAGCCGCTGGAACAGGCGCCGGGAATTTCCGCTAAGGGCGTGAAGGCGACCGCACGCAAGATCGCCTTTGTCGATCTCGCCGGCTCGGCCGACCCGCCGCCGCGCGCGGCCACGGGCATCGCCGAATTGGACCGCGTGCTCGGCGGTGGGCTTGTGGCGGGGTCAGCGGTGCTGGTCGGTGGAGATCCTGGGATCGGCAAGTCGACCTTGCTGCTGCAGGCGGCGGCCAGTCTCGCGCGGTCCGGCAAGCGGGTACTCTATATTTCCGGCGAGGAGGCGGTGGAGCAGGTGCGGATGCGCGCGCGCCGGCTCGGGCTCACCGATGCGCGGCTGGAACTCGCGGCAGCCATCAACCTGCGCGACATCATGGGCAGCCTCGAAGCGGCGTCGGATGCCACGCTGGTGGTGATCGATTCGATCCAAACCATGTGGCTGGATGAGATCGATTCGGCGCCAGGTACCGTAAGCCAGGTGCGGGCGTGCTCGTTCGAGTTGATCCGGGCGGCCAAGACACGCGGGTTCGCCGTGGTGCTGGTGGGGCATGTGACCAAGGACGGGGCGATCGCGGGGCCCCGGGTGCTGGAGCACATGGTGGATGCCGTGCTGTATTTCGAAGGCGACCGTGGCCACCAGTTTCGAATTCTGCGCGGTGTAAAGAACCGGTTCGGCGCCACCGACGAGATCGGCGTGTTCGAAATGGGCGAGACGGGACTGGCGGAGGTGCCCAATCCCTCGGCGCTTTTCTTGGCAGAGCGGCGCGGCAATATCGCGGGCTCGGCGGTTTTTGCTGGGGTGGAAGGGTCTCGCCCGGTGCTGGTCGAGATCCAGTGCCTGCTGGCGCCCAATCCGGGCGGCGCGCCGAGACGTTCGGTGATCGGGTGGGACTCGGGGCGCCTGTCGATGCTGCTGGCGGTGTTGGAGACTCGCTGCGGGGTGCGGTTCAACGCGACGGATGTGTATCTGAACGTGGCCGGCGGCTTAAGGATCGGCGAGCCTGCGGCCGATCTGGCAGTTGCGGCCGCCCTGGTCTCGGCGGCCTATGAGTTGCCGACCGACCCCGGCATGGTGTTCTTCGGCGAGGTCGGACTGTCCGGCGAGATCCGCCAGGTGGCGCAGGCGGAGGCACGGCTGAAAGAGGCGGAAAAGCTGGGATTCGACGCAGCGTGCCTGCCGCGGCGGGTGGCGCGCGGCAATCGTCCATTAGCCGCCCCGGCCGGGATCACGCTGCGTGAAATCGGCCATCTGTCCGACCTGGTGGCGCGGTTTGCCGCGCCCAAGTCCCAGTCGCCCGCGCGCAACCCTTCCATGTCATCGTGATGACAGGCTGGCGTCGCGGCCTGGTCGCGCGATATATGCGGCAGCACAGCACGGTGGACTCGTATTGAACTGGGTTGATCTCGTCATCCTTGCCGTCCTTGTGTTCTCGGGGCTGCTGGCCTTCATGCGCGGTTTCGTGCGTGAAGTGCTGGGAATCGGTGCCTGGGTGGGTGCTGGGTTGTTCGCCATCTGGGCGTTCCCGTTTGTGAAGGAGCGTTTTCACGGCTGGATCGCCAATCCGGATATCGCCGATCCCGTAGCGTTCGGCGCGATGTTCCTGGTGGCGCTGTTGTTTCTATCGGTCGTGGCCGGGATGATCGGCTCGGTGATCCGTGGTTCCGTGTTGGGCGGCATCGATCGTACCCTGGGGGTTGCCTTCGGCGTGGTGCGCGGGGCCGCCCTCGTCGCGTTCGCCTATATCGCCGCCGGCATGATCGTGACGGCGGATCGCTGGCCGGAGCCGGTGCTGCAGGCACGCAGCTTGCCTTACGCCTACCAAGGGGCGACCTGGGCGGTGAGTTTGCTGCCCGAGGAATACCGCCCACGGGTGACGGCGCCCCCAGTGGGGCGCGAAGCGCGGGCAATCGATCTGTTGCATGCCACGCCGCAAGGGCGCGCGCAGGGCAAGCTGACAGGCCAGCCTTAGGTGGCTGGTCATGAATTGAGACCATCCACGAGCGGGCCAGGAGCCATCGACATGCAGGAACGCGCATTTGACGATGACAAGCCGCATGAGGAATGCGGTGTGTTCGGCGTTTGGAACTGCGCCGATGCCGCGGCGGTGACGGCTCTCGGGCTGCACGCGCTGCAGCATCGCGGCCAGGAGGCGACCGGCATCGTCTCCTATGACGGAGCGCGGTTTCACTCCCACAAGGCCCTCGGCCTGGTCGGCGAGACGTTTTCGGATGCCCGCATCATCGGCCAGCTCAAGGGCAGCCGGGCGATCGGCCATAACCGCTATGCCACCACCGGCGACACCGTCCTGCGCAACGTGCAGCCGCTATACGCGGATTTCGAGTTCGGCGGCTTTGCGGTCGCCCATAACGGCAATCTCACCAACGCAACCTCGCTGCACCGGGCGCTGGTGCGGCGCGGCTGCCTGTTCCAATCGACGATGGACAGCGAGGTGTTCATCCACCTCATCGCCATCAGCCTATATTCCACCGTGGTCGACCGCCTGATCGACGCGCTGAAACAGGTGATCGGCGCCTATTCGCTGATCGCCCTGTCCGACGAGGCACTGCTCGGCGTGCGCGACCCGCTGGGCGTGCGGCCGCTGATCCTGGGGCGACTGACCCATGCCGATGGCTCACCCGGCTGGGTGCTCGCGTCCGAGACCTGCGCGCTCGACATCGTCGGTGCCGAATTCGTGCGCGATGTCGATCCCGGTGAGATTGTGGTCATCGACAACCGCGGCGTGCACTCGATCAAGCCGTTCACCAAGGAGCCGAGCCGGTTCTGCGTGTTCGAATACATCTATTTTGCCCGGCCCGATTCGGTCGTCGAGGGCATGCCAGTTTATGAGGCGCGTAAGCGGATCGGCGCGGAGCTGGCGCGGGAGTCGCATATCGACGCCGATGTCATTGTACCGGTGCCGGACAGCGGCGTGCCGGCGGCGATGGGGTATGCCACTGAATCGGGCATTCCGTTCGAGCTTGGGATCATCCGGAACCACTATGTGGGCCGCACGTTCATCGAGCCAACCGACAGCATCCGCCATCTGGGCGTGAAGCTGAAGCATTCGGCCAACAAGCCTATGCTGGCGGGCAAGCGTGTCATTCTGGTCGACGACAGTATCGTGCGCGGCACCACCAGCCGGAAGATTGTCGAGATGGTGCGGGCGGCCGGCGCTGCGGAGGTGCACATGCGGATCTCCTCACCGCCGACGACGCATTCGTGCTTCTACGGCATCGACACGCCGGAGCGCGGCAAGCTGCTGGCGGCCCGGCATAGCGTGGACGAGATGGCGCGGCTCATCGGCGCCGACAGTCTGGCCTTCGTGTCGCTCGATGGGCTGTATCGTGCATTGGGCAAGTCGAACCGGGACGCCGCCAAGCCGCACTACTGCGACGCGTGCTTCACCGGGGAATACCCGATTGCGCTGCCGGATATGATGGACAACTCGGACCGCCAGCTCAGCCTGCTGACCGAAATGCGCTGAGGCCGCTGGATATGGCGCCTGCCTCGACCGACCGCGTCGCGTTGGTCACCGGTGCCAGCCGGGGCATCGGCGCCGCTGTCGCC